>CAINTJ010000111.1 GCA_903853385.1 uncultured Gammaproteobacteria bacterium | reverse complement strand
TGCAAGAGCTGCCTGAGCGGCAACTATCTCCCGCACATTGTTCAGCGACCGCAAACAGATTGCCTCTATTGCCGGAATGTCATGTTTGCCGCTTGTGGCCGCAATGACGAGATCGGCAATTGTCTCGATTTGAGAAGCACAGATTTGGATCTCGTCGACGCAGGCGATATCTGGACAATCGTCAGCTGTAGTGTTCAGTACAGTCGAACCGGTTTTTATGGCACCAAACAGCGTGCGGATTGGTGTATCAATCTCCACAGATTTCCCGTTGCTGTACATCTCTGCAAGTTGAAGCAAGGCTGCAAGCTCGTTGCAGAGCTTTGGGATGGTTTCCAGGTAATTTGCCGGTTTGGCGGTGTTGATAGGTGTTGAGGCATTCATTTTTGGCGCTCCTGTCAGTTTATTTAGGGGTGAACAGGGATCGCAGTAAAAATGATGGGCAAGCCGTTGGGTAATTTAATAAATCAATTTAAGTTATTGATTTATAAAGGGATATGGCGGAGAGGTAGGGATTTGAACCCTAGAGACCCTTGCAGGTCTGTCTGATTTCGAATCAGGTCCGTTCGGCCGCTCCGGCACCTCTCCAGGTGTTTGTGCAGTGACTAGCCGGCAATTGTAATTGAATTGCCGCCGGGGAGCGAGGCCAACACCATTTACTTTCTGTTGGCAGTAAACGGCGCCATGGTGCCAGACAGTGCCAAGGTGCCCGCCAGGCCCGATTTCCACCTTACCTGATCCCGGGCTTGCAGCGTTGCAACTTGCATCTGCAGTTCAGATACTGCTGCGCCATGGTGAATTGTTGTTGTCGTTGATAAAGATGGCCACGGGAATGCCAGTGTGGGGTATTTCTTATAAACTGTTCGATCATGCAATTCAAAATCAATCAAAGGGGTCTTAGATGTTACATCCGTTGATCACTGCCACTGCACTGCATGAACTTTTAGCGGATCCGGCACTGCGCTTGTTTGATTGCCGTTATGCCTTGCTGGATCCCGGCGCCGGCCGGCTGGCGTATGACAAGGGCCATCTGCCGGGTGCCCGCTTTATTGATATGAATCGCATGCTCAGTACGTCGCCGCTTGCCGGCAAGACCGGCCGGCATCCATTGCCGGCGCGTGCAGACTGGATTCGTACGGTCACGGGCCTGGGCATTAGCCCGGACAGTCTGGTTGTGCTCTACGACGATGGCGGTGGTGCCAGTTCCTCACGCATGTGGTGGATGCTCAAGTGGATAGGGCATGACAAGGTGGTGGTGCTCGATGGTGGCTGGCAGGAGTGGACGGCGGCCGGTTTGCCGGTGACGCAAGCGTTGCCGCCGGCAGCTGAGCCGGTGGCTGATCACTACGCAGACCGCACTGCACTCGTGCAACTCGTGCAAGCCGCTGAAGTCGATGGCTCAAGTCAGCTGTTGCTGGATGCGCGTGAACTGCCACGCTTCAAAGGCGAAGTGGAGCCGATTGATCCGGTAGCCGGTCACATCCCGGGCGCCACTTGTTCACCATTCAGTCTGAACTTGCAAACGGATGGTCGCTTTCATGCGCCGCAAGCCTTGCGTGAAAAATTCGCTGTCGCCGTCGGCAGCAAGCGGCCGGTGGTATGTTATTGCGGCTCTGGTATCACGGCTTGTCACAACATTCTGGCGATGGCAGTCGCAGGTCTGCCGTTGCCGGCACTCTATGCAGGGTCATGGAGTGAGTGGATTACCGATACCAGCCGGCCCGTGGCTACCGGTTCGCTAGTCCGGACACCCATAATTCACGACACAGAGTGATCAGGGTTTCATGGGCAGGATTCAGGTGGCGCCCCGATTTGTAATACAGCCCCACCTGCCGTTCGATAGTCGAGAACGGCAAGCCTGCGATCAGTGCAAAAGCGCTGCACAAAGGATGTTCCTCCAGCAGCTTGCTGTCGATGAATGAAACCCCCAGGCCCTGTTCCACCAGATTTATGCGCAAACTCAGGCTGGAGATTTCCCATACTGCATGGAAGCGATCACGCATACGCTGTTGCGAAGGGCGCAGTTCCGGTGTGTCGAGAAACGAGGTGATCAGAATGCAGTCATGCAGATATTTTTGCGGCGCCTTGCAGACTGCAGCAAACATCGGATGATTGGGACTGATGACCAGATGACGGTTTTCGCGGTAGAGCGGTACGGTGGTGAAGGCATCCATGTATTTCTGGAACGGGCCGATGGCCAGATCAGCCTGGCCTGACAGGATGGCATAGATGAGATTGCGACTCGGCAGTTCTGTCACCTTGATGAGTGTATCAGCACGCAGCCTGCTGAATTTGCTGAGCAGCTGCGGCGCGTAAAAACGGTTGATGGTGCTGTTGATCGCCAGATTCAGTGTGTGCCGCTCACTGCGTTTGAGCTGATTGATGTCTTCGATCGTCTGCTGTTCCTGCTGCAGCATGGTGTTGGCATGATCCAGCAGACGCCGGCCGGCATCGGTGAGTTTGAGCTGGCGTCCACGCTTGATCAGCATCACATCCAGCTTGGCTTCGAGGCTGGCAATGGTCTGGCTTACCGCTGACTGGGTAACATGCAGACGGTCGGCCGCACGGTTGAAGCCATTGGCTTCGACCACGGCCTGGAAAGTTTTCAGCTCGGCATGTTCCAGTCGCATAAGTTGCTCACATTAGCAGTTCTAATCAAACCATTAGCAATATTAACTATGCTGATTCTAGGCGGATTCCTATACTGTGGCTAATTTCGCCAGGAATGAAGGTGTTGTGATGTCCAATGAAACAGTGTTTTCGGCAGATCTTGCCGGTGTAGTGGTAGGTGAGACCGCCATTTCCGATGTCCAGGGCGACCAGGGCTTGCTCAGCTACCGTGGCTATCCGATCGAAAGCCTGGTCAAGCAGCCGTTCTGGCGTGTGGTAGCACTGGTAGTGTTTGGTGACTGGCCCGATGCCGGCCAGCAAGCTTCCCTGCGGGCGGCAATGGCCATGCACAGCCAGCTCTTGCCTGGCGAGCTGGCGTTGCTCAAACAATTGCCACGCACTCTGCACCCGATGCTGATGTTGCAAGGCATGGTGCCGCTGTTGACGTTGACACCACAGCTCGCGCTTGCGGGCATGAGTGAGGCAGCCCAGTCCGGCTTGCTGATTGCTGCCAAGTTGCCGTCGCTGCTGGCGGCCTGGCGCCAGCTGGAGCTTGGGCATGAACCCTTGCCCGCCCGGGTTGACGCGGGTTTCCATGAAAATTTCCTGACGATGTTCAATGGCCAGGCCCCCACTCACGAGCAAGTGCAGACCCTCGATGTAACGCAGATTCTGCAAATGGAACACAGTTTCAACGCGGGTACGTTTGCCGGTCGCGTATGTGCAAGTACGCTGGCTCCAATCCAGTCCAGCATCTCGGCCGCGATTGGTACTTTGTATGGTCGTCTGCATGGCGGCGCTGATCAGGCGGCCATGGAAATGGCAAAAGCCATTGGTGATCCGGCCAAAGCCGCGCAATGGGTGGCGCAGGTGCTGGCGCGCAAGGAAAAGATCATGGGCATGGGCCATCGTGAATACCGGGTGGTGGATCCACGCGCCCGCATTCTCAAGCCGATGGCGCTCGAGTTGTGTCGCGAGGGCGAAGCCCAGCGGCTGCTGGAGGTGCTGGTGGCAGTGGAAGCGGCGTGTGCTGATGAGTTTCGCAAGAAGGGCAAAGAGATCTGGGCCAATGTCGAATTCTACAAAGGCGCCGTTTTCAACCAACTGGGCATTCCGCCGCATTACTACACGGCAGTGTTTGCGATGGCGCGTGTGTATGGCTACATTGCCCACTTCCTTGAGTTCAGCCAGCACAGTGTGCTGATTCGTCCCCGGGCTCGTTATGTGGGGCCGCATCACCAGGATTGCTAAGTGAGGCGGTAATACTCAGGGTGTTTGGCTGTATATAGAGACGGCAGATAAAGTGTGCCCCGTGTTGTAAATCCGGCAATTCGAGGAAAGCTGACATGAGCTGGTTGCGATCACTGCAGTACCGTGTGTTGGCGTTGATACTGGCATTGAGCGCCTGCAGCCTTGCCAGCGCGCAGGTAGAAAAATATCTGAATGGAACCCACTATCGGCTGGTGCCAGGCGTGCCGGCAGTGCCGCAGTGGCAAGGCAGCGCAGACAAGCCGAATGTCACCGAGATTTTCTGGTACGGCTGTCCGCACTGTTTTGAATTCGATGCCGTACTCGCTGCCTGGGTTGCCAGTCATGGCGACACCATCAATTTCTCACGCAGTCCGATGATATGGACTCCGATCTCGCGTCAGCATGCCCGCATCTATTTTGTGGCGCAGAGCCTGGGACTGGGCAGCCAACTGCACAAGCCGATTTTCGACGCTATCCAGCTGCAGCATAACAATCTGGTAAACGAAGGGGCGGCACAATTGTTTTTTGCCGGCAATGGCGTTGCCGCTGACCGGTTTGCCGTTGCCTGGCACTCAACCGCTATTGACGAGACCATGCGCACCTATGAAGACGCGATGAAAGCGCTGCATGTGCCAAGCGTGCCGGCCCTGCTGGTGAACGGCAAATATCTGGTCTATGTGCGCGAAACCGTGCCCACCCATGCAGCAATGCTGGAAGTAGCAGAATTCCTGCTGCATAAGCCGGGTTAACCTCGTACGCGGGAATCCCGTCGGCTAATTGCTTGAAAGGATGCCGGGCTTTATGTTTGCTGGACTCCGGCTTATCCTGAGCACAGCAAAATATCGCAAACTACCTGGCAGCAAGTAACATGCAGAAAATACCTTTAAATATATTCATTATTGAAAGGAAATATTGATGAAGGGGGCGCTGGGTTCTGCCGGTATCGAAGCCGCCCGCGTTTTTGACGAAGCCGGCCGCTATGCCGAAGCCATGGAGGCGCTCAAACAAGCCAGTTTGCAGGGCGACCACGTCGCCATGACCGAGTTGGCCCATCGGCTGCTGATCGGTGACCGCGCTCCCAAGAGTCCGAAGCATGCGCTGTACTTTCTGGAGGAGGCCGCCAAAGCCGGTGAAGCGCGCGCACTGGCCCGTATTGCAGCGCTGACGGCGGCAGGTGCCTATGTGCAGCAGGACTGGCAGCAGGCGTTGCGCTTGCTGGGCCAGGCGGCTACTGCGGGCGATGCCTCCGCACGTGGCCAGATAGTATGCCTGCAGCCAGCCGCTGCCCCCGCCGCACAATGGCAGCAAATGGCGGAACGGGTTCCGCTGCACTACTGGCTCCAGCCTGCGGGCACAGACCAGCTGCATGAGAACGTGCATCGTGTGCCAGTGCTCGCGCCTGTGTCCGTCTGCAACTGGCTGATCAGCCGCGCACAGGGTCGGCTCGGGCCGGCGCTGGTGTACGACTCAATCAGCCGCAAGGACGAACTCCACGAGATGCGCACCAATACCCTGGCTGCGTTTGATTATGCGACTTTTGACGTGGTGCAGTTCCTCGTGCAGGCACGCATGTCCCAGACTTGTGGCTATCCCATCCAGCATTTCGAGGCGCCGTCAATCCTGCACTATGAGGTCGGCCAGCAGATCAAGCCGCATTTCGATTTCATCGATGCCAAAGCCTCTGATTATGCTGGACAAATCCGGCTGCTCGGGCAGCGCATGGTGACCTTCCTGCTCTACCTGAATGACGACTACGACGGTGGGGAGACCACTTTCCCGGAATTGAATATCGCCAATAGTGGCAAGGCCGGCAGTGGGTTGTATTTCATCAATGCCCACGCCGATCTCTCTCCGGACCGGCGCATGCTGCATACCGGCTCGCCGCCCAAGCGAGGCGAGAAGTGGATCATTTCCCAATTCATCGTCAGCAAGCGCCTGCGCCCCTGAACTGGTCAAAAACGGAACTGTTATTACTTAAACGTTCCAGTTAGGTAGACAGTTTCAATTAAGCCGAATAATAATCCAGACTCGCTTTTGACCAAGTGCATGCCATTTCAGTGGCAGCTCTTGCAGGAAGGGCGGACGGCTGTAATTTTTTATCAACATTAGAACAGGATTCACCATCAGTAGAATTATCAAACCAAACCACGAAGGGAGATGCCGAATGAAGAAGAACTATAATGTATTCCCAAGTAGGAAAAACCTTTTGAGAGGGGCAGTAGCGGCGATTATTGGTACGTCGTTCGTAGCAGGTTACGCTCCAATGGCCGCAGCACAACAGCAAGCAGCTGCAGTCACTACCAAAAAGGCCGAAATCGACGAAGTGGTAGTCACAGGTTCGCGTATCGTACGCCGTGACCTGGAAACCAACAGCCCACTGATGACGATCGACAAGCAACAACTCGAAGACAGTGCCTTTATTTCGGTCGAACAGGCCCTCAACGAGCTGCCGCAGTTCATGGCAGGCGGCGCCGGCATGAGCAGTGGTGCTGTCACCAGTCTGCAGGGTGCCAACGGCCTTGATGGCGGTCGCGGTTCAGGGGATATGTTCAACTCCGGCTTGTTGCCCGATAACGCAGGCGTCATTGGCGTCGTGGTGCCGGGTGCTGCCAACGTCAACTTGCGCGGCCTGGGTGCCAACCGTTCGCTGACCTTGCTCGACGGCCATCGCGCGATGCCGGTCAACGCGTCGATGACGGTGGATCTCAACTCCATTCCCTCGATTGCGATCGGCGGCATGGAAGTCATTACCGGTGGTGCTTCGGCCGTTTACGGTGCTGACGCGCTGGCCGGTGTCACCAACATCAAATTCCGCGACAAATTTGAAGGCATGGAAGTGCGGGTAAAAGGCGGCGTCAATGAAGTTGGCGACGGCCAGGAATACCAGTTGGGAACTCTGGTAGGGGCGGGCGGCGCTGACGGCAGGGCCCACGTCATGATCGGCATTGAGTACAGCAAGCGAGAATCAGCGCTGTGGAATAATCGTGACTTTTTCAACGAAGTAATGGAATCGCCATATTCCAACTCCGGCAACTACATTTTCTCGCAGGATCCGTCCTATGGCTTTACTACTGCTACAGGTGGGCTTTTCAACGCACTGACGAAAACGTGGAGCGGCAACGCGCCCAGTCAGACAGCAATCAACCAGGTGTTTGCTAATCGTAACTGCGTGGATGCCACTACCGGCGTGCAATTGACTTGCGTGACTCCCACCAACCTCTCGATCAATAGCGCCAACTTCAACTCGGACGGCAGTATCTATACGCGCAGTTCCTCCACTGGCGCTGGTGCTTCCTCGCTCTATTACGGTCCCCAGGGTTACAAGTCGTCTGCGGTTGCCAGCGAAGCGAGTCCCAACGAAATCAGGTGTACCTACCTGGCTCCCACATCGGGTGTTGCAGCCTCCAACTCTACGAAGTTCGCTGGCCAGCCCTGCACCCCCACGGTCGACCGGGTTGATTATGGACGCTGGCTGTCCAGCCCACGTGATGCCTACAACCTGTTCGGTCGCGCCACCTTCGATTTCACTGACCACCTCCAGGCTTATGGCGACTTCCACTTTGCCTCGTCGAATACCGAAACCCGGCGTGAACCGGCTCCGGCAATCGGCAACGGTTTCAATGCTGTGATTCCGTTCCATACTTCACAAGGTGGCGATGCGATCTATATGCCGTCGGTAATTATTGCGCCGGGTGTCGGCCAGGTGTACGGACAGACCAAACCCGACTTTCTTGCAGGCGGCACGCGCGGCACCAACTGCGGTCCGGTTGGTGGCTGTACCATGGGGCAGGCGTTCCCGGTTCCAGCGCAGTTGCGCACTCTGCTCGAGTCGCGGGCTGTCTCCAACCTCGCCGCTACCGGCGGCAGTCCGTTCCGTGGCTTGAACGCCTGTAACGACTATGTACTGGCCTCCAACGTGGCCCCCGGCACCCAGGGCGTGCAAACCAACCCCGCCAGCGGTGCTGCCTACATCGTCAACATCGACCCCAATACCGGATTGCCGCTGGCCAAGTGCGGTCCTAACTCGGGCTGGCAGATAAACCAGAGCCTTGGTCTGTTGCCGGTGCGCGGTACCAGCAACACTGAACAGTTGTATCAGGTGTCCTTTGGTCTGCGCGGAGATGTGGGTCTTTCCGATTGGACCTGGGATCTATACGGCTCAACCGGTGATTCCCAGACCCAGACCAAGTACAACGGCTTTATGTCGAATGCTGCCTATGCCCGCATCCTCGCTGCGCCGAACTACGGCAAGGGCTACAGTGAAACAGGTGTGAGCTCGAAGTTCCTGACTTGTACCAGTGGTCTGAATCCGTTTGACCCCACCCTTAAAATTTCTCCCGACTGTATTGACGCCATCTCGGCCAATGAGCTTGACCGCAACTCCATGAGCCAGCGCATTTTCGAACTGACCACCCAGGGCCACGTGATGAACTTGCCGGGCGGGGAAGTGCGTGCCTCCATGGGTCTGACGCATCGCACCAACTGGTATCAATTTGAGCCGGATCCATTGCGTGATCGCGATTACACCACCGATGCATCACCGGGCGCATTTGCCTCGGGCCGAATCGACCAAAGCGTACAGGTCAAGGAGGCTTATGGTGAGTTGCTCATCCCGCTGCTGAAAGACAAGCCCTTGATCAAGACGCTGGAGCTGGAGCTGGGGGAACGCTATTCGGATTACAGCACCGGCCAGGAGGTTAATACCTATAAAATCCTGGGCAGTTGGGCACCTGTGGATTGGATGCGCATTCGTGGCGGCTTCAACCGCGCCGAGCGTGCCCCCAACATGTCGGAACTGTTTTCTACCCCCAGTGGCAGCGCCCAGTTCGCTTCCGGCCCGGTTGACCCGTGCCGCGCCGATGCCACGCTCACCGCCACCTTCCCTGGCCCCGTGGCTGGATCCACCAACAACAATCTTCCCACCACCGATTCGGCTGTGCGTGCCAAGCTGCAATCGTTGTGCTCGGCCCAGATCAATGCCTGGGGTGGTAACAATTCTTCGGAATTCCAGAATGATTCGAATAACTGGAATCCCGGCGCTACCGGTGGCGCGCTTATCGTCGGTAACGCCGACTTGAAAAACGAGAAAGGCGACACCTGGACTTTGGGTGCAGCCTTCCGCTCACCGTTCGAGCATGCGTTGCTGAGACAGATTACGGCGACAGTGGACTGGTACGATGCCAAAGTGTCTGATCCAATCGAAGTGCAGCAAACGGGCCTGGTGGTGAACAGTTGCTTCAACATCAACGGTTTGAACCCGACTTACTCACTCAAGGATCCCAACGGATTCTGTGACCTGATCGAACGTGACCCGTCGACTGGTGGCATCGTGCGTGTGTACAACCGGTGGGGCAACCAGGGCGAATTGCGTATCAAAGGCGTGGATGTGAGTGCGAGGTGGACTGCGCAGCTGACAGACCTTGGCTTCAGCAAACTGCCTGGATCGCTGTCGATCAACACCAACATGAACATCCTGCTCAGCCAGATCCAACGTTATGGCGCAGACAAGATCGATGACTTTGGCGGCTACAACGGGGCCTCCACACTGCGTGCCAGCACCGGCCTCAGCTACCTGTGGGGACGCAATCGTGTGACCTTGACCTGGATCTACCGCCAGGGCACTGACGTACCGACGAGCTTCGCAACCGTTGGTGCTGCTGATGGTTCAACCGCACCCCTCCTGCAGAAGAACCCCTTGCAGGTAGGCTACCAAGACAGCAACTTGTTCAACCTGACGGGCAGCACACTCATCGGTGCGGTCAACCTGTCGTTGAGCGTCAACAACCTGCTTGACACCAAACCGGGCCGCGGCGGCTACGACATCAGGGATCCACGTCAGGGTTTCGGAACCTTCAGCCCGTTCGACGATCTGGTCGGCCGTCGCTGGTCCTTCAGTGCAACCATGAATTTCTAAGCGCGCTGGCGCTTGGTGATTCAATCCTGCACCCGGCTGGCGCAATGCCAGCCAGGTGCAGAACCAGAAACGGCGGGTGGCAACACTCGCCGTTTTTTATGGGCTGAAATTGCTATTGGCTGCCTGCGGCCGGAACCGTGTCAGGTGGCGATGGTTTGCTATGGTCATTTCCGCTGCCGGTCAATGCCAAGCTGGGACAGGATGCGTGTGGAAATTTCTTCTATCGAAAAATGGGTGGTATCAAGATAGGGAATGCCGTAGCGGCGAAACATCGCCACTGCTTCGCGTATTTCATAATCACATTGCTTGAGCGAGGCATATTTGCTGCCCGGGCGGCGTTCATGACGGATGGTAGCCAGACGTTCCGGATCAATCGTCAGCCCGAACAATCTGCCTTTATGGTGCTGCAGGCTCTTGGGCAATTCAAGTTCACTGATATCTTCTTCGGTAATCGGATAGTTGGCGGCGAATACGCCGAACTGCATGGCCATATAGAGGCAGGTCGGAGTTTTGCCGCAGCGCGATACCCCCACCAGGATTACATCGGCGAGTCCGTATTGATTGAGGCGGGAGCCATCATCATTGTCTAGTGCATAGTTCACCGCATTGATGCGGTTCTTGTAGCTGTCATCGGTGGTATCGCCGCGTGCGCGGCCCACACTGTAGGAGGAGTGCACTTTCAGCACTTGTTCTAGCGGTTTCAGGAACGTGCCCAGGATGTCCACCAGATAGCAGCGGCTCGCCGCCAGCTGAACCCGCAAATCATCATTGACCAGAGTGGAAAACACAATGGCAGGCAAGCCGCCCTGGCTGTCGGTGGCGGCATTGATGCGCTCAATTACCGACTGCACCTTGTCGTGATTGTCAACAAACGGAATGATGATGTGCTCGATCTGCAGGTCTTCAAATTGTGCCAGCAGACTCTGCCCGAGCGTGTGGGCGGTAATGCCCGTGCTGTCGGATATGTAAAAGGCAATGCGGCTCATGCTCGGCTTCCAGCAGGGAAAATTCAGTCATCAAGTGCAGGGATTTTAGCGCAGGGATAATCTAAAATGCTTGCTCGCAGTGCCTGACACTGTACCTGATTTGTATTGCTGAAAATAATGGGGTGCTACCTTGGCGGAAGTGAAATGGTTCAGAGAGCTTGGCATGCATGAAGTCGAGCAGGTGGGCGGCAAGAATGCGTCGCTGGGCGAGATGATCAGCCAGCTGGCCCACGCCGGGGTCACTGTCCCCGACGGCTTTGCCACCACTGCCCAGGCCTATCGCGACTTTCTCAAGCAAAGCGGTCTGGACGCTCGCATCAAGGCCGCGCTCGCGACGCTGGATGTGGAAGACATGCAGGCGCTGGCCACCACCGGTGCCCAGATCCGCCGCTGGATCATCGAAACACCTTTCACCGCCAGCCTGGAGCAAAGCATCCGCAGCAATTTTGCGCTAATGACCGAGTCCAATGCAGACATGGCAGTGGCAGTGCGTTCTTCTGCCACCGCCGAAGATTTGCCGGATGCCTCCTTTGCCGGCCAGCAGGAAACCTTTCTCAATATTCGCGGCATCGACAATGTACTCAAGTCTGTGCACGAAGTATTTGCCTCACTCTACAATGATCGCGCCATTACCTATCGCGTGCACAAAGGGTTTGAACACAGTCATGTGGCGCTCTCTGCCGGCATACAACGCATGGTGCGCAGTGAGACGGGTGCCGCCGGGGTGATGTTCACGCTGGATACCGAGTCGGGATTCGATGGAGTGATCTTCATCACTGCATCCTACGGGCTGGGCGAAACGGTAGTACAGGGTGCGGTGAATCCCGATGAATTCTATGTGCACAAAGCCACACTGCGGGCCGGCCGTCCGGCTATCCTGCGTCGCAACCTTGGCACCAAAGCCATCAAGATGATCTACACCGGCAGCGGCGTCACCGGCAAATCAGTGCAAACCGTACCCGTAGCCGACTCCGAGCGCCGTCGGTTCTCACTGTCGGATGCCGATGTGCAGGAGCTGGCACAACAGGCGCTGATCATTGAAAAACATTACCAGCGCCCGATGGACATCGAATGGGGCAAAGATGGCGACGATGGCAAGCTCTACATCCTGCAGGCGCGCCCGGAAACCGTGAAGAGTCGCGACAATGCCAATCTGATGGAGCGCTATGTACTCAAGGAAAAGGGCAAAGCCCTGTGCGAAGGCCGCAGCATTGGCGCCCGCATTGGCAGTGGCCCGGTACGGATCATCAAGGATGTGACGGAAATGCATCTGGTGCAGACCGGTGACGTTTTGGTGTCCGACATGACGGATCCCGATTGGGAGCCGGTGATGAAAAAAGCCTCGGCCATCGTCACCAACCGCGGTGGTCGTACCTGTCATGCAGCGATCATCGCCCGCGAGCTGGGCATACCGGCAGTGGTGGGTTGTGGCAATGCCACCGCGCTGCTGATGAATGGTGCCAATGTCACCGTGGCCTGTTCGGAAGGCGATACCGGCCATGTCTATGAAGGCTTGCTGAAATTCGAGATCACCCGCAACGATCTGGCTGCGATGCCGTCACTGGGATTCAAGCTGATGATGAACGTCGGCAATCCTGACCGCGCCTTTGATTTTCAGGCCTATCCCAATCAGGGTGTAGGTCTGGCCCGGCTGGAATTCATTATCAACCGCATGATCGGTGTGCATCCAAAGGCGCTGCTCAACTATGCCAGTTTGCCGGCTGCTCTGAAAACAGTGATAGATCGCCGCATTGATGGTTACCCAGGCCCGGTCGAGTTCTACGTGCAAAAACTGGTGGAAGGCATTGCCACCATTGCCGGTGCTTTTGCTCCCAAAAAAGTCATCGTGCGCATGTCTGATTTCAAGTCCAACGAATATGCCCATCTGATCGGCGGCATTGAGTATGAGCCGGAAGAAGAAAATCCGATGCTGGGGTTCCGGGGAGCATCGCGCTATGTGTCAGCTTCGTTCAAGGACTGTTTCGAACTGGAATGCCGTGCCCTCAAATATGTGCGAGATGAGATGGGGCTGACCAACGTGGAAGTCATGATTCCGTTCTGTCGCACTATCGATGAAGCCACGCAGGTAATTGCACTGCTGGCCAGCTTTGGGCTGGTACGTGGTACCAACGGCTTGCGGGTGATCATGATGTGCGAGATCCCGGCCAATGCCTTGCTGGCAGCGGAATTCCTTGAACATTTCGATGGCTTCTCAATCGGCTCCAATGACTTGACCCAGCTTACGCTCGGGCTGGATCGAGACTCGGCGGTAGTGGCGGGTGCCTTTGATGAACGCAATCCGGCGGTGAAAGCGCTGCTGTCGATGGCGATCCAGGCCTGTCGCAAAGCTGGCAAATATGTGGGTATCTGCGGCCAGGGGCCGTCCGATCATCCCGATCTGGCCAAATGGTTGTTGGAGCAGGGCATCGAAACCGTGTCGCTGACGCCCGATTCCATGGTGGATACCTGGCTTTATCTGGCTGAACATCTCAAGGGTAAGTGACGGCCGCCTGTGTTCACAAAATATGTCATGGCATTTGAACTGGATGATCCCAGAGCTACCCTGGCTCATCGCGAGATATTGCTGCGCAAACCGTTCCTGAAAAAAATATACATGGACTGGTATCGTGTCTTTATAAACAAATCCAGATGTCAAAAGCAGGGCAAGTATCTGGAAATTGGCTCAGGCGGCGGCTTTCTCAAAGACCTGTTTCCCGAAGTCATCACTTCGGATGTGCAGGAGTTGTTGACAGTTGATCGGGTATTTAGCGCCGAACAATTACCATTTGATGCCAATGAACTTGCCAGCATCATGCTGCTGAATGTGTTTCATCACATCCCCAATCCCCATTTGTTTCTGCAGGAAGCCCAGCGCACTCTGGTCGCTGGCGGGATTGTAATAATGACGGAGCCGGCCAATAGCTGGCTGGGCAGATTCATTTACAAACGTTTTCATCACGAACCTTTTGATGAAAACGGCGGCAGGGCCATAGCGGCCGGCAAGCCCTTGTCAAACAGTAACCAGGCTTTGCCTTACATCTATTTTGAACGTGACCGGGAGCTGTTTGACAAGCTGTACCCGCACTTGCAAATCCGCTCGATCACATACCATTCACCGTTGACCTATATTGTCAGTGGCGGTGTTGCAAGAAGTGCGATGCTGCCGGGGTTTATGTACGGTTTGGTGCGGGCAGTCGAAGGGCTGTTGTCACCGTTTGCCAGACAATTAGGGCTGTTCTGCACAATCGAATTGCAAAAGTCGCCGGAACGGTGAATTTCACTTCCTCGCCGCCCGTAACTGGATGGACTTGGTCGGGACATTGGCATAACTTGCGATCTTCTCAGACCAAGTGGATGCCCGCGCGTGATCGATAAAGCCCATCGACAAGTCATTTTTGCTTCATCACTGGGCACGGTGTTCGAGTGGTACGACTTTTACCTCTATGGCTCGCTGGCATCCATTATCAGCAAGCAATTCTTTGCTGGCGTCAATGAAACCACCGCTTTCATTTTTGCATTGCTGGCCTTTGCGGCCGGTTTCGCCGTGCGGCCCTTTGGTGCGCTGATTTTTGGTCGCCTGGGCGACCTTGCCGGCCGCAAACATACCTTCCTGATCACGATCATCATCATGGGTTGTTCCACCGCCCTGGTAGGTATGCTGCCCGCTTACAGTAAGATCGGGGTGGCAGCGCCGGTCTTGCTGGTGTTGTTGCGCTTGCTGCAGGGGCTGGCTCTGGGCGGTGAATACGGCGGCGCGGCTACCTATGTGGCCGAACATGCCCCGGCCGGCAAACGCGGACTCTACACGAGCTGCATCCAGACCACGGCGACACTGGGTTTGTTTTTGTCATTGCTGGTGATTCTGGCCTGTCGCTCCATGCTGGGAGCAGACTTCGATGTGTGGGGCTGGCGCATTCCTTTCCTGGTGTCGCTATTGCTGCTGGGAGTGTCGGTGTACATCCGCCTGCAACTGAGTGAGTCGCCGGTGTTTCTGGAAATGAAGTCGGCAGGACTTGCTTCCAAAGCGCCACTGACGGATTCGTTTGCGCGCTGGTCCAATTTGAAAGTGGTATTACTGGCACTGGCCGGCGGCACCGCCGGCCAGGCAGTCGTGTGGTATTGCGGCCAGTTCTACTCGCTGTTTTTCCTCACCCAGACCCTGAAGATGGATGCTTTCACTGCCAACATGCTGATGGCAGGCGGGTTGTTGCTGGGTACGCCATTCTTCATTGTGTTTGGTGCCTTGTCAGACAAAATTGGCCGCAAGAAAATCGTGCTGGCCGGTTGTGTGCTGGCAGCGTGCACCTATTTCCCGCTGTTCAAGGCGCTGACTTATTACGCCAATCCGGCCATTGAATTGGCACAAACGCAAAGCCCGGTGGTGGTAGTGGCCGATGCAGCGGCCTGCAAGTTCCAGTTTGATCCGGTTGGCAAGGCGGTATTCACGGCATCGTGTGATGTGGTCAAAGGCCAGTTGGCTCGCACCGGCATCCCTTACTCCAACGAGAATGCTCCTGGCGCAGTGGCGGCGGTGCGTATCGGGACCAACACCATTACAGCCTTCGAAGGCTCACCCTTGTCTGCCGCTGAATTTGCCGCCCAAAGTACGGCGTTCGGCAAGCAAGTGACGGCAGCATTAAATGCAGCCGGTTATCCAGCCAGTGCTGATCCAGACCGCATTAATTACGGCATGGTGTTGGGGATTCTGACACTGCTGGTTATCTACGTGACGATGGTTTATGGACCGATTGCAGCGTGGCTGGTGGAGTTGTTCCCGGCCCGTATTCGTTATACCTCGATGTCGTTGCCTTATCACATTGGCAATGGCTGGTTTGGCGGTTTTCTGCCAACGGTGTCGTTTGCGTTGGTGGCTTATACCGGTGATATTTATTATGGGCTGTGGTATCCAATCGGGATTGCAGTGATGACTGCGGTGATTGGGACATTTTTTTTGCGGGAGACTTTGGGTTCCGAACAAATCGAATAGCGGCTACCGGCAATGGTGTAAACTCAGCCTTATGACAGAAACAGGAAGCTGCAATGGTCAAGTTCATTAACTCATCTCGTCGTTTGTTGATGGCCGCTGGCCTGCTGTTGTCCACTCTGGCGGCTGCTGCCGAGCCGGCCACGATCCATTTTGCCAATCACGGCAGCATCCGGGATTGGCAATCCGAAGATAAAAATGAGTTGTTTGTACAAGACGTCCACAAACAGTGGTATCGCGCCACGTTTTGGGCGCCTTGTTTTGGTTTGCCGTTTGCAATCGGCATCGGATTCGTAACGGGCACGATGGATGCGCTTGATCAATTCAGCTCGGTCATTGTGGATGGTGAGCGCTGCATGTTCAGAACTTTTGAGAAGAGTGATGCGCCGCCGCCCCATGAAAAACGCAAAAAGGCCAAGGACGCGCAAAACCAGAGTAGCAAGCAACCTGACAATAATGCTCTTGCCACTGAACAGGCAGCGAAGCTGCCCGAGTAATCAGCAGCGATGGCGCCGGGTGTTGCCCAACGCCATTACCGGGTGTCGTGTTGCTGATTGCCAACCCTGCAATTATTTTTTTACATCAGCAGCCGGTGTGGATTGCGCAGGCATCTTTTCCGGTAACAACACCACCCGGATATGATTGTCCTTGTTGAAGTACTGCCCGACGGCCTTGCGTACCGAAGCTACTGTCATACTTTCTACCGACTTGGGGAAGGCCAGGTATTCACTGGCACCAGGATTGACGCCGAAGCTGTAGGCAAAAGTAAGCCCGCCCATCCAGCCGCTATTTTGTTTGCTGCTGTTCTCGAACAGGCGCAATAGCGTCTGCTTTTCATCAGCGACTTCAACATCTGTTGGCCCGGCAGTCTTCAGCTTTTCGATCTCGGCGAACAGTGCCGTTGACATCTCTTCGGCCCGTGCCGGATCAGAAGAAAAATTGATCATTACCGTGAACGCTTCAATCGGTCTCCAGCTGGAATCGCGACCGGTTTGTACGCTATAGGTGCCGCCGAGCTGTTCCCGCATGACGTTGCGCAGCCTGGTTTGCACCAGTTCAACTGTGCCCTGGAACAGCGTGCGTTCATTGAGACTCTTGATGTTGAAAGGGCCGGTGTAGACGATGCGGGTACTGCTCTGTGGTTCGAGCCCGCTCCTTACTGTTTCTTCAAACACTCCGGTCGGAGTGCGTACCCCTACATCCTTCCACGTCTGCTTGCGGCCTGACACGGGCAAGCCGCCGATATAGGTTTCCACCAGGGGTTGCATCACCTTCAGATCAATATTGCCAACGAAGATGAAGGTAAAGTCAGTGGCGTCACCCAGCCGCTCCTGGTAAATCGCCAGCGATTTGTCCAGATCAAACTTGTCGAGCGTTTCCAGTGTCTGCGGCTGACGCCGGGCATGGTTCTGATACATCAGGCGCGTGAAGGCATCGTCAAACACCGCAGCGGGATTGCTCAGTCTGTTTTGCAGAGCCACTTTTGCTTGAGCCTTAAAATTGGTGAAATAAGTAGCGTCAGCACGCGGTGTGGTCATGCGCAGATAGATCAGTTGAAACAGGGTCTCAAGATCGGCCGGGGAGGCACCACCACGCAGGCCTTGATCGAACTCGCTGATGAACGGCGCCACATTGGCAATCTTGCCGGTAAGCTTGCGTTGCAAGTCAGTGGTGTTGAATTGACCGAGGCCACCATTGGCGATGACCGTCACTGCCGTGCTGGCAGGGATGTAGTCCTGGTCGCTGACTCGTGACGTACCGCCCTGGCTGAAACCGGTAAATAGAATCTCATCTTTTTTGAAATCAGTGGGCTTGAGGATGACCTTGATGCCATTGCCCAGGGTCCATTCAGTAAGACCGCCGTCGAGCGACTGGCTAGCGGTCACTTTTGAGCCTTTAGGCACAGAGGCGAGCAAGGGCGCATTGTTGGTGGTGTCAGTCCTGGGTTTGATGTCGCCATCGGCGGCTTTGGCAAGCACGGCTGCGAGTTCGGCTGCAGTGGGCAGCGCCAGGCCGGGCTTGGCTGGCGCCATCATGGTGACCACCGTATTGGTGCCGCTCATCCAGTCCTGGCCGAACTGGTTGACTTCTGCCAGCGTGATGGTGGGCAGAAAACGTTTGGTCAGCGCCAGCTCATATTCTGCACCGGGGATGGATTCGCCGGTCAGGTAAGAGCGAATCATCTCGGCGGCATGCGAAGCCGAAGCCCGGCTGTCGCGACTGGCGTATTGTTGTTCACCGCCCCTTAGCATGTTGGTTTTCTGGCGTTCGAGTTCGTCAGCAGCAAAGCCTAAGCGCGCAGCACGCTTGGCTTCCATCAGCAAGGCTTCCAACCCTTGTTGGGCGCCGGTCTCGGTTACCACGGCCTGCAGCACATGTTCGGACAGTGGCTTGATGGGGCTATCCTGGCCGGCAGCAGCCGCAATGAAGGGCGGGTTGGCCTGGCGGGTAAGTTCCTGGAAGCGCGTGCTGAGCATGCCATTGAAGAGATGCTCGACCATGCGCTGACGATATCCGCCCACGCTCCAGTCATTGCTGGTCGGGAATTTGTGCATCACGCCAATCTGGGTAGCGGGCAGTTCCGGATCGTTGAAGATCGCAAACTTGGTGTCACTATGCGCGGGTACGTCATAACGTGTGCGAGGCTTCGGGTTTTTCGAAGCAGGAATGCCGGCAAAACTTTTACGCAGCAGTTGTTCAATGGCGACAGGATCAAAGTCGCCCACCGCCACTACGGCCATCAGCTCAGGGCGATACCAGTCCTGGTAGAAGCGACGCAAGTCTTCCGGTTTGAAATTTTGCAGATTCTCGACTGTGCCGATCGGCAGGCGCTTCGCATACCTCGAATCCTTGAGCAGAATCGGCAGTAGTTGGTCGCGGATGCGTCCCTGCACGCCGCGACCGAGTCGCCACTCTTCGATAACAACCCCGCGTTCGAGTTTGATTTCTTCGGGGTCAAGCGTTAGGGCCTGTGCCCAGTCGTTCAGGATCAGGAAGCCCTTTTCCACAAAGGCCGGATTGTCAGTGGGCAGTTGCAGCATGTAGGTGGTTTCGTCGAACGAGGTTGAAGCATTCAGGTCCGCCCCGAATTTCATGCCGATGGATTCCATGAAGCTGACGATTTCCTGCTTCTTGAAATGTTCGGTGCCGTTGAAGGCCATATGCTCAAGCATATGGGCAAGGCCAAGCTGGCTTTCGTCTTCCAGCACTGATCCGGCATCTACTACCAGGCGTAGTTCGGCACGATTCTTGGGTTCGGCGTTGGCACGGATGTAGTAATGGATGCCGTTGTCGAGTTTGCCGATCTTGACCTTGGGACTTGCCGGAGCCGGCTGGTCAAGCGCGATCGTGAAAGCTTCCTTGGGCAGCGCACTGTCTGGCACCGGCTGGGCATGCAGACTTGCTGTTAATGACAGCAACGCAGCGAGGGGCAGCAGGGTGCGGTAATGCAAGCGCGATAATAGCGGTGAACCGGATAAGCCAGGCATGGATTCTTTCCTTAGATTGTTATTGTGGATGGGATGAAAGCCCGGAAATTCTAGTGCGCACATAAAAGTCTTGCCAATTTTTCTGATCAACTTGATAGTCATTATTGCAACCGGTCTTATCTTGCAATGATTGGTAGCCAAGTCAATGCGTAAAAGCTGTAAATTGCCCGAAATATCGCGTAAAAACAGCGCACAATGTCTAATAGAGATTGGGCAGCCGGTTCGGTTATCAAGTCATGGGCAACACCCTCGTCATTCAATCCTGCAGTCCTGCCCAGCAAGCCGGCTGGATGCACTCGTGTCTGGCCAGTGTGCAGCATTGGGCAGCAGCGCAGGGCCATGACTATCGCCTGGTGGGTGATGAAATCTTCGAACTGGTGCCACAGTGGTACCGGCACAAGGTGGGCGACAAGTTGCCGGTCGCCACCGACTATGCCCGCCTCGTACTTTTACAACAGGCCCTTGCAGAGGCCGGTTATCAGCAAGCGCTGTGGCTGGACGCGGATGTGCTGGTGCTGGATCAGTCCATGCAGCTGGACTTTGCCGGTACCTGCGCCTTTGGCCAGGAAGTGTGGGTGCAGCCGCGGGACGGTAAATTGCAGGTACGCAGGAACATCCACAATGCGGTGGCGGTGTTCCGCCCGGACTGCCCGGTGCTGCCTTTTTTGCTGCACTGTGTGGAGTCGCTGATGCTGCGGGTTGATCCGGCGCATATCGCACCGCAGCTGGTAGGGCCCAAACTGCTGCAAGCCTTGTACCCGTTGTGTAATTTTGCCTTGTTGCCGCAAGTGGGAGCCTTGAGTCCAGCGGTGGTCGCCGACCTTTGCCGTTCCGGGGCCGCAGCCGCAGACACGGCGCTGCAGTTGCTGCGCCAGCAATCAGTGGTACTGCCACAGGCGGTTAATTTGTGTGCTTCACTAATCAGCCCGGCCGAGGCGCATACAGTGATTGAATACCTGCAAACCACAGGTCTATCATCCGGTTAGCACCCAGCCCAATTTCCAAAACATTTACCAGGGGGAACCATGCCAGCCATCACACTGGAAAACATTACCGATGCCGTCATCAACCACGGCGACAAGGGCAAGACCAATCCACGTCTGCATGAGATCTACA
Source organism: uncultured Gammaproteobacteria bacterium (assembly GCA_903853385.1). Taxonomy (GTDB): domain Bacteria; phylum Pseudomonadota; class Gammaproteobacteria; order Pseudomonadales; family Pseudohongiellaceae; genus CAILUG01. The sequence goes on along the minus strand of CAINTJ010000111.1, from coordinate 13,145 downwards.
GCAGCCTCGTCAAACATCTGCATGCGTTCCAGCGGGAAGTGAATCTCACTACGGAAGAGTTGGAGATTGGTCGCCAGTTCCTGTTCAAACTGGCCACGCCCAACCAGGATTTCCCCAATGGCGAAATTCATCTGATGACGGATTGTCTGGGCATTTCGGAAGTGTCGATTCTGCTGGAAGACAACAAGAATCACGGCACCACTGAAATGAACGTGGAAGGGCCGCTGTTTATAGAGGGGCTGCCGGAACGCGCCAATGGCGCGCTGGTCGGGGAGATAGGTGCCAATGACAAACCGCTGTTTGTCACCAACAAGTTCCAGGACAAGCACGGTAAACCGCTGGCCAATGCCATCGTCGATGTATGGCAGCCCAATGGCGATGGTTTCTATTTTGTCCAGCGCGACTATCTGCCGAAATGGAATTTTTATGGCCGGTTCCACACCGATGCCAGCGGCAATCTCAACTTTGCCACCGTAGTGCCGGGTGATTACCCGGTGCCCACTTCCGGTCCCACCGGTTCCATGCTGCAGCAACTCGGCCGCCACGGCTACCGCGCTGCCCATATTCACTACATCGTGCGGGCTACGGGCCACGACGACTTCACCACGATGATGTATTTCAATCATTCTCCGTATGTCGATTCCGACACGATCTTCTCCGTGAAGGATTTCCGCGTTGATATCGTCAAACACGACAATGCTGCTGAGCTCAAGGCGCGCGGCCTCGACAAGCCGTTTTATACGCTCGAATATACCTTCGTCATCCCGTAAACATGACCCAGGCACTGTATTTCAAGCCCAGCTACGAGCGATTAAAAGATCGCATCACTGCCATCGCGCCTGCTTTGCAAGTGGCGCTCTATGATGAAGCCGGTCGCTTCTGGCTGGAGGGGCGCGAGGTATTGCTGACTGAACTGCATCCGGAATATTTCTGGATCCACAGTGACTTGTTTTTTTCACCTTTGCTGCATGAGTATTTCCGTTTGATGCAGCATTCGGCTTCAATCAAGTGGTTGCATACCATCAATACCGGACTCGACAAGCTGCCTTATCTGGAGCTGGTGGAGCAAGGTGTGCTGATCACCAACAATCACGCCCAGGCCATTGCGATTGCCGAGTTTGTATTCGGGCAAGTGCTGGCCTATTACCAGAACGTTTATGATTACCGTGCCAAACAGCAGGAAAAGCAGTGGAAACACCGCGCATTCCGCGAAGTGCACGGCACGCATTGGCTGGTGGTGGGATTTGGCGAGATCGGGCAGGGCATAGCCCTGCGCGCCAAAGCTTTCGGTGCAACGGTGACTGCAGTGCGCCGCAAGCAGGCAGCGGAAGCGCTGGCTGATCGCGTGGTTGCGCAGAGCCAGTTACTGGAAGTGTTGCCCACTGCCGATGTGGTGGTGCTGGCCTGTGCTTCCAATTCGGAAACCCGTGATCTTTGCAATGCGCATTTCCTCAAGGCCATGAAAGCCGGTTCGGTGCTGGTCAACATTGCGCGCGGAGATCTGGTGGTGGAAGCAGCGCTGAAAGCCGCACTTGATAAAGGCAAGCCGGAATACGCCATTCTTGATGTGTTCAATCACGAACCGCCCGCGCCCGACAGTTGGGTGTGGACGCATCCGCGCGTCTCGCTCACGCCCCATACCTCTAATGCCGGCTCAGGCATGCGCACCCGCAGCGAAGCCAATTTTCTCGACAATCTGGCGCGCATGGTCTCAGGGCAGCCGCTGCACAATCGCGTTGTGCGCAGTGATATCGTCTGAACAGATGTAAATGGCAGGGGTAACAGGTGTACACAATAAAAACTGTAAATGTGCTCGGTTCGCCGATGGAAGTATTTGTGTTCCTGCCCCAGGGACCGGGACCACACCCGGCCTTGCTGTTGGCTCAGCATATTCCCATGGGCCACACCGGCCTTGAAAACGATCCGTTTACGTTGACCACCGCACAACGCTTTGCCGATAACGGCTTTGTGGTGGCTGTGCCGTTCATTTTCCACTGGTGGCCCAAAACCGCTGCCATCGACAAGAAACGTGAGGAAAGCCGGGATGACTGGATTGTTGCAGACATGCAAGCCGCGTTCGCGTTTGTCAAAGCCCTGCCGGAAGTTGATCCGCAGCGTATCGGCTTGGTCGGCCATTGCTGGGGTGGCCGGGTGGCATGGCTGGCAGCCTGTCATCTTCCGCAACTGGCGGTGATGGCGACGTTCTATGGGGGCAATCTAAACAAGGCGCTGGGTGCCGGTAATGTATCGCCGCTTGAGTTGACGCGCTTTATCACCTGTCCGGTGATTGGTTTTTATGGCAATAACGACACCAATCCTTCCCCGGCCGATGTTGCGGATTATCGGGCGGCGCTGACTGCTGCAGGCGTACACCACGAGTTTCACCAATACGACGGTGCCGGCCATGCTTTCCAGAATTTCCCGATGCCGGAACGCTATAACCAGCAGGCAAGCGACGCTGCCTGGCTCCAGGTGCTGGCTTTTGTGAAGGACAAGCTCAAACTGGACAGTGGGCCCCGGCAATGAGCCCTGCACAGGAACGCGCTGGACCAGCCATTAGTCTGGCCGGATCATAATGAATGCTTTTGACAATTGACTGACTGGTCAGTCATTACTTACGATGCCTCCATGACAGTATCAGGTACACCCGTATGAGCGCCCCTCTGGATTTGCCCAAGACCGGCAAACGCGAACTGCAAAAGGAAGCGCGCCGCACCGCCATTATTGATGCAGCCCTGGAAGCTTTTACCCAGCAAGGCTTCACTGCCACCAAACTGGATGATGTCGCTGAGCGCGCCGGCATCGGCAAAGGCACCATCTATCTTTATTTTGACAGCAAGGAAAACCTGTTCGAGGAAGTGGTACGCCAGACCTTGTTCCCGATGCGTGATGCGGCCGAAGCGCGGGTAGACAGTTTTACCGGTTCAGCTGCCGAGCTGTTGACCTTGCATTTCAGCCATTTTTACGTCGCCATGGCCAACCCCAAGATTCCGCCCTTGATGGCAATGATTTCCGGTGAAGCATTGCGCTTCCCGGCTATCGCCCGCTTTTTCTATGAGGAAATCATCAGCAAATCCCAGCAGATTCTGCGACGCATCATCAGCAGGGGCGTGGAAAGCGGCGAGTTCCGTGCTGAGGCCAATGAGCTGTACCTGCAATTACTGACCGCACCGGTGTTGATCAGCACTACCTGGAATCTGCAATTCCGCGAACATGCCCCGATCGAAATTGACAAATACATGCAAATGCACATCGACTTTGTGCTGCGGGCCATCAAGGCCTGAAACACAGCTGGCGCCGCACAATTTATGCTTGACCATAGGCCGGCCATCTCCCTAGGCTGCGCACTGTTGTTTCAGGGAGTATTCATGTCCACTGCATCCAGAGCTGCCAGGCATTTGTGGCTGCGCGCGTCCCTGATTACAGCCTTTCTCACGCTGGGCGCTACTGCCGCCCACAGTGCTCCGGCACTGCTGGCCCCCAAGCCTTATGCCAAGGTCATATCAGGCCCTATTGAAGAAATGAGCGGCATCGTGAAAGTGCCGGGCCGCGACAATACCTATTGGGTTCACAACGACAGTGGTGATAGTGCCCGCATTTTTGCAATCACCGCCGAAGGCAAGTCCATCCTGCCCACTTATTCCAGATTCACCAGCTACGGTGACGAGCCGGAACAAGGCAAGGAACAGTGGCAGGGCTTTCCGGTGCTGGACGCCAAGAATGTGGATTGGGAAGACATCGCCATCGACAAGAACTATCTCTACCTTGCCGATATGGGCAACAACAGCAATTCACGGCGCGATCTTGGCATCTATCTGGTCAGCAAGATTGATCCGACTGCCTCTACCCGCAGTGCAGTTATCCAGCATCTGCCAGTGGTCTATCCGGATCAAACTGCATTTCCGCCTATTGAACGGCATTTCGACAGTGAGAGCCTGTTCATCTTCAACGATACGCTCTATCTGATTACCAAACATCGCCAGCCCACGGGCTTCCAGTTTGAACCCGGTGCCAATCTTTACCGGCTGGATACGCGCTATACCGACCAAAACAATGTGCTGACCAAGGTCGACAGCAATCCGTTCATGCTGGCCGCCACTGGTGCCGATCTGTCACCGGATGGGCAAACGCTGGCGGTGATTAGCTACGAAGCTCTGTGGCTGTTCAGCAAGCCTGCGCAGGGCGACCACTGGTTGTCGGCGACGGCCCGGCGTTATCCGGTCGACAAGTCGGTGATGAAACAACTGGAAGCCGTAACCTGGATTGACGACAGCACGCTGCTGATGGGGAATGAACAACGCGATCTGTTCAAAGTTGCGCTGGCCGATTTGCCGGCCCCGACTCCACCATGAAAGTACTGCATGACATAAGCATGTCCTATGCCGGTCATAGCCACTACTGGAAGCAGTATCTCGACAAGCTGCGCATGAGCATTGAAGAAACACTTGATCGTCAGCACTTGGGTGTCACCCTCAAATCACGCATCAAAACGCTGGAGAGCCTGAGCGAGAAACGCCGGTTTTTGTCGCGCGACAGCGCCAATGATGATCCCGAAATCAAGGATCTGCTGGGGTTGCGCATTATCGTGCCGTTCCAGGAAGCCGTCGAACAAGTAGTAGAGCTGTTGCGCCAGTATCACAGCGGCGGCGAAATCGAACGCAAATCGGAAAAACTGACCTTCCGGGAATTTGCCTACGATTCCGTGCATGTGGAGTTGCCGCTTACCGAGCCCTTGCACCTGCCCGCTTGTTGCAAGCCGGTAGTGGAAGTGCAGGTACGTACGATTCTGCAGGATGCCTGGGCTGAAGTGGAGCATGAACTGATTTACAAAAACCATTTCCGCTTTCCCAACAATGAAGTGATTCGCAAGAAGCTGGCTGCAATCAATGCCAGCCTCAGTCTCGCCGACATGATTTTCCAGGAAATCCGTGATGCGCAGAAAGAAATGGAAGTGTGGGGGCAGGAGCGCTTTCAAGCCATGCTTGACAAGGCCGGTGTGCAGATAGACCAGTCGCTGACGTTGCCGCCGCCGGAGCTGCCGCAGGGTACCTTGCCGGGCATTGACACGCCGGCTGCCATCAGCCGGGCTGAAATAGAACGCCAGTTGCTGGCCGGCCTCAAGGCCCACAATGACAAGGACTACCAGGGTGCGGTGCGTTATTACACCAAGGTACTAGACGCCAATCCTGATTTGTATGTGCGATCGATAGTATTCAATCACCGCGGAATGGCGCATTTCATGCTGCAACAGGAAGCGCTGGCAATGAGTGATTTTGACCGCAGTTTCCAGTGCGACAACACCAATTTCCGGGCCCTCAACAACCGGGCGCTGGTGCTGCGGCGCATGGGCTATATCCAGCCGGCACTGGAGTGTTTTGCGCTGTCGCTGGAAATCGAGCCAAAACAGGCCGAGGTGTTCTTTCTGCGCGCGCAGACCCTGGTGGAAATTGACCGTATCAATGATGCCAATGTCGATCTGATCCAGGCCCTGGCCATAGATCCGTTCCACCGGGAAGCGGCGCAACTGCTGGCCGAACTGGAGCGGCGCTAAAGCCGTAATTTCCCGGTTTCCCCGAGGTATTACCCAGTGGTATGCTGCGCCGCTTTCCTGTCGGTTGGCCCCTGTGTTGTGCCGGCATTTCCCGGGCTGCTGCCTAATCCCGCTGTCAACAAACAGTGCAACATGAAAGCGTTCTATCAGGACTTCAAATTAGGCATCGTCGGTGGCGGCCAGCTGGGTCGCATGCTGATCCAATCCTGCGTCAATTTTGACGTTTATACTGCCGTGCTCGACCCTTCGCCGATTGCGCCTTGTCGCGAACTGGCTTCCTGCTTCCAGCAGGGTTCCCTGACCGATTACGATACTGTCTACCGCTTCGGCAAGACTGTGGATCTGGTAACGATAGAAATCGAAAACATCAACGTGCATGCACTTTACCAGCTCGAACGCGAGGGCATACCGGTGTTTCCGCAGCCCCATGTCATCGAGATCATCCAGGACAAACGCAAACAGAAACAGTTTTATCGCCAGCATGGTATTCCCACTGCCGACTTCATATTGGTGGAAGGCCGTTTCGATATTGCAGCTCAGGCAGCATTCCTGCCGGCGTTCAACAAGCTTGGCACCGGTGGTTATGACGGTGGTGGCGTGCAGCGACTCGACGCGATCGCAGATCTGGACAAGGCTTTCGACCAGCCTGGGCTGCTTGAGAAATACATCGATTTTGACCGTGAAATATCCGTGATTGCTGCCCGCAATGCCAATGGCGAAATTGCGGTGTTTCCTGCCGTGGAATGTGTGTTCGATCCGCGCTACAACCTGGTCGATTATTTGCTGTCACCCAGTTCTGCAGCTCCGGCGATTCTGCAACGTGCTGAAACAATCGCCCGGCAGGTCGTGGAAAGTTTTGGCATTATCGGTTTGCTCGCGGTAGAAATGTTTGTCACCAAAGACGGTGAAGTACTGGTCAATGAAGTGGCGCCACGCCCGCACAATTCCGGCCACCAGACCATAAGCGCCAACCATGTATCGCAGTATGAGCAACATCTGCGTGCGATACTGAATCTGCCGCTGGGTTTCACGGCGTTGAAGTCGCCGTCGGCCATGGTCAATCTGCTGGGAGCAGAGGGCCACAGCGGACCAGTACGCTATGAAGGCCTCGACGAAGTGTTGCAAATCAAGGGCGCCAATGTGGTGCTGTACGGCAAAAAAGAAACACGCTCGCATCGCAAGATGGGACATGTAACGATACTGGACGACAATATTCAGCGCTTGCTGGAGAAGGTCGAACTGGTCAAACAGACTTTGAAAGCGGTTACTTGAAGTTGCGATTCGGGTAAATGTTCAGGGCTGGTGGTTTGAAAGCGACTTGAAAACAGCGCCTTTCGGCAAGGCGCAGACAGGAGCAAGACAATGAGCAAAGCACAGGTTGGCATCATCATGGGCAGCAGCAGCGATCTGCCGGTCATGCAAGAAGCAGCAGAAATCCTGCAGCATTTCGGCATTCCGTCGGAACTGGCTGTGGTTTCAGCCCATCGTACTCCTGAAGTGATGATGGACTATGCCAAAACCGCGCTTGAACGCGGCATCAAAGTAATCATCGCCGGCGCTGGTGGTGCAGCGCATCTGCCGGGCATGGTGGCGTCGATCACCACGCTGCCGGTAATCGGCGTGCCGATCAAATCCAGCAATTCCATTGATGGCTGGGATTCGATCCTGTCCATTCTGCAGATGCCATCCGGCATTCCGGTTGCCACTGTCGCACTCAATGGTGCGCGCAATGCCGGCATTCTGGCGGCCTCGATCCTTGCACTCAGCAATCCCAAAGTCGCCGAGAAACTGGTTGAGCACAAAGTGGCGCTCAAACAGAAAGTGCTGGAAATGAATAACAGCCTGGGGTGAGAAGGCAGCGCTCACGACGCAACGCGTCGTGCTGCCTTTCTGCCTTATGACAGCCAGAGTCCTTTGTACCGCTTCGGTTTTGGACTGCGTTACCCTTAGGCCATTGCCACCCGTCGCAGGCTTTCCTGCGGTCGCTGTGCATGTATCACTTTCACCTGTGGATGCAAAGCTTCCAGGGGTGCGCCCACAGCATAGGAAAACTGCACTTCAATATTGTCACCCACTTCAATTTGCTGGGGTTCGTCCAGTGGCAATATCAGATAGGCGTTGTGCCAGTCGATGGTGGAACGGCTTTCCATGCAAATAGCCAGAATGTTTTTGGTGACAAAGCGCAGGGCATTCAAAGTGCCGCTTTCGGTGGCGGTAATGGTGCCATGCCAGTTGCAACGCAAGTGCAGCTCACTTTCGTAACTGAAGGACTGGAACGGTGTAGGTTCTGCCAGCTCCAGCGTGCGGTCAGCAATAGCCACCGGATTCTGGAAAACCGGAGTGGTAATAAAGCAACCTTCGTATACAAAATTCTGTTGCACTGGTTGCGCCGCTTGTATGCAGGCTTCCGGCACAAAGATTGGCAGCGGTAAACCGAATTTTTCCACATAGCGTTTTTTGAAAGAATCAATTACTTCGATTTGTTTCTCACGCAACAAAGCCACATGCAGCATTTCACAGATCACCACATCCACTGGCTCGGGCGGCAGATAGTCGAATGCATCTGCCTGCACCAGTTCTACAATGTCACCGCGGTAATTGCGTGAAAAAGTCTGACGCGCGGTAGTGGCCAGTGCCGGATTGCGTTCTACACACCACACTTTGTCAGCGGTGCGTGCGGCAAACAGTGACAGCACGCCAGTACCTCCACCCAGTTCCAGCACCTTCATGCCTGGCTTGACCACATACTCAATTGCCGCGCGAAAACCTTGCATGCGCGCTTCGTCCAGCAGCATGTTGTAGTGATAGTGAACCGGAATGAATTGGCCAAGTTGTGCTGCTTCGCAGTTAGGGGTCATCATTGCTTCCTCTGTTGAGTGTGCCTGTCATCGTCAACGGCAGGAGATTGCCGCTATTGCCGGTGCGAGCGGCTTTGGATGGCCGCGGCTTGTAAAGCAGAATGATGTTTTATCCTGATTCCCGAGCCTTTTGCGCGTTGGTATCAGGTTGATTGCAGAAATCGGGCCAGAGTTGTCTTGGTTTTGGCTTTTGCTCTTGTGCAAAGCCTTGGGCCTACCAGAGCTTCGGAAACTCGCCGTGAATACCTCCTTATAGGCTTGCTTCGGCCATCCATGGCCTCAGACAGTTTCCGAAGCTCTGGTAGACCCAAGGCTTCCAACAGCAGCGCGTAATTGCCGATGGTGCCTGGTGCTTATGACGAACAGCTCAATGATGACAAGGAGCTGTCCGTCAGTAGCCTCATTGCTGCTCGTGCGGAAATTTCATCCCATAGAAGGTGATATAGAGGTAGCACAGGATTGGCAGTATGAAGCCCGCCTGCAGGCCGGCAAAGTCGGCGATCAAGCCTTGCAGCACCGGCAGCAAGGCACCACCGACGATGGCCATGCACAGCAAGCCGGAACCCTGGCTGGTATGCTGGCCAAGGCCGCTTACGGCCAGACTGAAGATCGTGGGGAACATGATGGAATTGCATAGTCCCACCGCCAGAATGCTCCACATGGCGACCGAGCCGGTGGAAGACATCGAGAGGGCCACCAGGGCCACAGCGGCCAGTGCATGCAGCGCCAGCACACGGCCAGGGGCAAACCAGCGCGTGGTAAAAATACCGATAAAGCGGCCCACCATGGCGCCACCCCAGAAATAGCTCACATAGGGTGCCGCAGCGGCAGCACTCAGGCCGGCGATTTTACCATCGCCCAGGTAGTTGATCAGGAAGCTGCCCACAGCCACTTCGCCACCCACATAGACAAAGATCGCGATGATGCCGAATTTCAGTTGCGGAAATGACCACGCCGTCTTGCCGTCATCCTGCACAGCTGCATTGGCAGAGCTGGCTTCGATGTCGAGCACCGGCAATTTGATGCGGGCGAAAACTGCCGCCATCACCATGAACAACACACCCAAACCGAGGTAGGGCAGTTGCACACTGCCGGCTTCTGCACTGGCGTCAGCGCCAACTTTGGCAACTGCGCCCAGTATCACCAGGCCACCCAGCCAGGGTCCGATGGTAGTGCCAAGCGAGTTGAAAGCCTGCGAACTGATCAAACGGCTCGATGCCGTATGGGCTGGCCCCAGTGCTGATACATAAGGATTGGCACTGACCTGCAAAATAGTGATGCCGCCGGCCAGGATGAACAGGGCGCCGAGAAACAAGGGATAGGAGAGCGCCGCGGCCGCCGGCCAGAACACCCAGCAACCGAGGCCGGCCAGCACCAGGCCGGCCACGATGCCTTTCTGGTAACCGATACGATCCAGCAATTTGCCGGCTGGCAACGAGACCAGCGCGTAGGCACCGAAAAAGCAGAACTGGATCAGCATCGCCTGCGTGTAGTTCAGGTTGAAGGCAGAGCGCAAATGCGGGATCAGGATGTCATTGAGGCTGGTCATGAAGCCCCACATGAAAAACAGTGAGGTCAGGAAGATCAATGGCATCGTGTAATTGCGGGTGGCAGAATTGATGGCAGTAGTGTGGGTGTTTGTTGTCATTGTGATTCCCTGGTGTTGATGTTATTGCCGCTGCGGACTGTACACGAAACTGCTGCTCTGGCGCAGGTCCCGGGAAGATGAGCCTACTGCCAGCACCTTGCGGCCCGGCAACATTTGCCATTGATGGGAGTCGGCGTTCCAGTAGGCAAAGCTGCGTTCCGGTATTGTAATAGTGACCCTGCGGCTCTCACCGGGTGCCAGTGATATTTTATCGAACCCGACCAGCTTGCGCAGTTCGGTACTGACGTCGCCAGTATCGCCGGGCTCCAGATAGAGCTGCGCTACTTCCGCGCCAGTCTGACTGCCGCTGTTGCGCAAGGTGAAACTCGCCGTTACCGCTTGGCCATTGCCGCTGATCACAAAATCACTGTATTCAAAGCGGGTGTAGGACAGTCCATGTCCGAATGGAAACAAGGGCACGATGTTGTGTGTGTCATACCAGCGATAGCCGATCAGCAAACCTTCCGAATATTGCTGCTGCGAGTCGACTCCGGGGTAACGCAGAGGATCGATCACCGGCGTATCCATTTCACTGCGCGGGAAACTGACCGGTAATTTGCCGGACGGATTGGCGAGGCCCAGTAACAATTGAGCTGTGGCCTCACCGCCAGCCTGGCCCGGATACCACATTTGCAGAATGGCAGCGACTTTGTCGGCCCACGGCATGGTCACTGGTGCGCCAGTACTTAATACCACAGCGATACGTGCCTGGGTCTGCTCAGTCAGCGCAGTGATCAGTTCGTCCTGATAACCTGGCAATGCCAGCGTGTTGCGATCGCTGCCTTCTGAACCTTCGACATGCGCAAACACTACTACTGCACGGGCTTTGCGGGCCGCGGCCACGGCTTCGGCAATGATCTGCTGGCGTTGTGAGGGTGTTTGCCACGCCAGCCGCACTTGCACGGGCGCGTCGTCACCACTCCAGGTTTCCAGGTGCAAATGAAAACGTTCACCGGCAGTGAGCTTTACCGTGAGATTGGCATTACGCAAACCAGTGCGCGCAGGCATCAGCAAGGCATCACTGAGCACGCCCCCATCGTTGAACAGCAGGCGTTTGCCATCCTGGTAAAGGCTGGCTACCGGACCATCGGTTTGCAGCAGCAGGTTATAGATGCCGGTTTCTGGCGCCACCAGCTCGGCTTCCCAGTACGACATGCCGGAGCTGCGCATGGCATTGGCACCGACCCGGTTGAGAGTGGTGACGATGCGGCTTTGTCCGGCTTTGCTATAGGTCATGCCATGCTGGCTTTTGCCGGGGACACGCAGGGCCGAGGCCGGAATTACCGTGCCGTCGGCATCATAACCGGCTAACCACAGCGGGCGACGGCCGTCGCCCAGTCTGGCAAAGGCATCGAGGGCGTTGTCATGGGCGGAAGGCCTGACGCGCGAACTGCCGCCGCCGCCAATCAAGGTCCAGGCCGCTGTTGGTCCCAGAAACAGGGTGTCATTGGCACTGTCCCTGGCCAGAGGCAAAAGTGCATTGTCATTTTTCAATAGCACGGCACCCGCCAGTGCAGTTGCCAATGCAGTGGCGTGGTTGTCGACGGTGCGACTGACAGTTGCCGGAGCTTTGCCGTCCAGCAGACCAAAGCGGTTCATCATGGTCAGCAAAGGTCGCAGTGCTTCATCCACTTTGGCTTGGCTGATGCTGCCGTTTTGCACCGCTGTGTGCAGTGGCGTGTCAAAATTTACCAGTACCGGGTAATCAGCATGGGTGTAGCCGGGCATTTCCAGGTTGAGTCCATGCTCCACTGCTGCCAGTGAATGCATGGCCCACCAGTCAGTCATTACAAATCCAGCAAAGCCCCATTCCTTGCGTAATACTTGCTGCAACAGATAATGGTTTTCGCAACCAAACTGATTGTTCACCTGGTTGTAGGCGCACATAACGCTGGCCACACCGGCGTGGACGGCGGCTTCGAAGGCAGGCAGATAGATTTCCCGTAAAGTGCGTTCATCAATGCTGGCGTTAATGGTCAGGCGCTCCTGTTCCTGATTGTTGGCAGCATAATGTTTGACAGTGGCCATCAAGCCTTCGCTCTGGATGCCGGTGATTTCAGCGGCCACCATGGCGCCGGCCAGGAAGGGATCTTCCCCCAGGGTTTCAAAATTGCGACCGGCTTGCGGCACCCGCACCATGTTCACCATCGGTGACAGCAATACCTGCTGGTTGCGGGCCAGCCCTTCCATGCCGATGACTTTGCCATAGTTCGTTGCCAGCGTGCGGTCGAAACTGGCGGCCAGCACTACCGGCGCCGGCAGCGCCGTGGCGGTGGCCTGCGTACGGATGCCGGCCGGGCCATCGGCAAGTCGCAATGGGGGTATGCCCAGGCGTGGGATACCCGGGACGTAACCGGCCGCGTCCAGGCCAATGGCAGGATCGGGGTCCTCGGCACCGTGCAGCATCGACAGTTTTTCATCGAGCGTCATTTGGGCCAGCAACTGGTCGATATCAGCCCCATAGACAGCAGGGCAGGACAGTGCCAGCACCAGACCTGGCAACAGCAGGAAAAGTTTGTGCATCGGAAATCGCAACATCTTCGTAAAAAGCAGGTAGCATTCTAGCAATCCCATCCACCGAAATCCTTCGTAATAACCACGATGCCAAAAAATCCGAATCCGCAGGGCAAAGGTCTGGTGCCTGTGCTGCAAGTTGTGCAGCAACATGCACAGCGTCTGGCGGTACCACCCAAGAGCATTGCACAGATTGAGATGGAGCTGTTCACTTCACTGTTTGTGCTGCAAAGTGAGATCCGTTTCAACCCGGTGGTGGGGCAGCGCTACTGGTTATATGAGCGGGAAGCCGGTTACCGGCTGTCACTGGTATCCCCGTCTGAATGGCATCGGGCTTTGCCACAGCGCAATATTGGCCTGTGTGTGCTGCAGGCGGATCGCACCTGGACGCTGGAGCTGGAACCGGAGCTAGCCAGCGATGACAGTTTCATGGCGCTTATTGAACAGCAGCGTGCAGCCTTGCATGTGGCGCTGGAACAAGCGCAGCGGGTTGAGGATGTGTTGCCGGTGTTTGCGTCCTCGCTGGGTTATCACGGCCGCGTTCTGGCTTTTATTCTTGGCAAGTCGCTGCGTT
>CAINTJ010000110.1 GCA_903853385.1 uncultured Gammaproteobacteria bacterium | reverse complement strand
TTTGATCGTAACGATTTTTTCATCTGCATTGGGTGTGCTGATTGTATATTTGGCGTTTTCACCATTGGCAGAAAACTCTATTTTACGTTGGAGATGGTTCAAACCTTCTTCTGAATATTCGTACTGGTTTGATACGGGCTCCTCGTTAACCCATTTAAAAATGCTGGATTCTTTGATGGTAAGTGCTGTACTTCCCAGTAACTTAACTTCAATTTTTGATTCCAATTCCCATTTATTCGAGGCTGTTACACGATAGAGACTGTACACAGCCGTAGCGTCAAGGTTGCCAAAGTTAGCCTTGTAATAGCTCGCTTTGTAATCAAGTGTGAAGGGCTTTATGTCATCGGCTATCACCAAGGTTGTTTTGGCTATTAACCCCAAAAGCAGAAAAATTATTGGACGCTTAATCAATTAATAATTCCTGGTAAGTTATGTATTTTTATTGAGGGGATATTTCAGTAAAACTATTTTAAATATTCTGTGATGAAAGCCTTTTCCGGGACATTTCATTAGATTGAAAGTAATCGCGCCCGGCTTGAAAGCTGGAATCCATGTGTGAAGTTAAAGTTTACTAATCACCAGTTGAACGTGACTTGAGTTGTAACGCGATGTTATTGCAATTAGCTTCAGTCCGCAAAAGCTTTGCCATTGTGTAATCAGTATCTGGCGCCAGCCAGATGTCTGTAGTTTTTTTGCTGTCGTTGTCGCGTATGCGCTGGATGTGCAGATGCCGCTGTGGGTAACGCGTTCACCAGGGAAAGTAGTAGCACTGAGGGCGTCGGCGTGGACTCACTGTCTTTGCACGATAGTGCTGGATCTGGCGCCAGCTGTAACTGAGCATGGCGGCTTCGGCTGTATCAAGCTGGGGATGCGAGCCGGCAATCCGCATTACGGTCTGCTGGGCTGGACCGAGTGGCAGGCAGGGTTCGGCTTGCAACTTGAAATACCCGGCATCAATGGGATCCGCTGCTGCAGACCATGCCTGTTTGCGAGCGTGCAGTTTGGGGCTGGCGATGGTGGCGCCCATTAGCATTTGGTTGTCAGAGTGAACAGCAGCGTAAACAACAGGGCTGCCTGGCATGCTTGCTAACGCCAACGCTAGGCAGCAGATGCGGGCTGGCTTGAATCCATATACATTCATGGCAATATCCTTTTGCTGTGAAGGGAGAGGGTAGCTACAACATAGCGGAGTTGGCGAGTTCTGCCATTTTATTTGTTGAAGCTGGTGCTGGTGCCCACTCAGGTTTTTGACTTATGAACTGCACGATAACATCGAGCAGCCCGCTCGTTGCCGTGCCCACTCCGGCCGTTTCTGGGCCAGATGGTCTTTGCCTGCTTGCTGGTGATAGGGCTGTTGCAGCACTTCCTCCAGCTCATGCAGTTTGCCAAGTTCGCCTTGTTCGGCCTCATCAATCGCCTGTTGTGCCAGCCAGTTGCGTAGCACATAAAGCGGGTTCACCTGCTGCATTGCGGTTTGGCGCTGGCTTTGCGGGCGGTCTTCCTGCAGCACCCGCGTACGATAACGATTGAGCCAGTCAAGCAGCGCCTGACCGGCCGGCAGGGCGGGCGCAGCATCGTACCAGCACGCTTGCAGACCTGCGGGAATTACGGTGATTTCATCGGCAAGCACCAGATCAGCCAGTGCGCGAAAGAACAGGGTCATATCGGTTTCCACCAGCGTAAAGCAGTGCAGCAACGCTTCCATCAATTGTTGGTCATCCCCGTGTGGAAGCACCAGACCGAGCTTGTTGCGCATCATCGTTAGCCAGCCCTGTTCATAGGCGTCACGATAGCGATCCAGTGCAGCTTCCAGCGGTTTCACATCACCAATCAGCGGGAACAGCGCATTGGCCAATTGCACCAGGTTCCACAGCGCTACTTGCGGCTGCTGGCCGAAGCGGTAGCGACGCCCCTGTGCATCGGTGGTGTTGGGCGTCCAGTGCGGGTCATAGGGCTCGATCCAGCCATAGGGGCCGTAGTCGATGGTGAGACCAAGGATCGACATGTTGTCGGTGTTCATCACGCCATGCACAAAGCCGACGCGCATCCACTCCACCATCAGACCGGCTGTGCGCTGGCAGATTGCATCGAACCAGGCCGCGTAGCTGGCAACATCCGGCGTATTTGCAGTGAGCAACTGCGGAAAATCGCGGGCGATTGTGTAATCTGCCAACTGCTTCAGCAGTGCCGGTTCATTGCGTGACGAGAAAATTTCATACGAACCGAAGCGCAGAAATGACGGTGCCACCCGGCATACAACCGCGCCTGGCTCGGCCCGGGGATTGCCGTCATAAAACATGTCGCGCACCACAGTGTCGCCGGTGGCCACCAGTGACAATGCGCGGGTAGTGGGAATGCCGAGATGATGCATGGCTTCGCTGCACAAATATTCGCGCAGTGAAGAGCGCAATACCGCCAGCCCGTCGGCAGTGCGCGAGTAGGGGGTTGGACCAGCCCCTTTCAGTTGCAGGATCTGGTGCTGGCCGTTTACATCACGCACTTCACCCAGATTGATCGCGCGCCCGTCACCGAGTTGCCCGGCCCAATTACCGAACTGATGGCCGCCATAACACAGCGCATACGGCCTGGAGCCCGGCAACAACTCACTGCCGCTGAATACGCGCGCAAAGCGCGCTGCACCCAATAAGTCCGGGCTCACCCGCAACTGCTGTGCCAGCGGCCGTGACCATGCCAATAACTTGGCGTTGGGAAATTGCAGTGGTTCGACCTGCGACCAGCAGGCCAAGCCCACTTGCCGGCGGAAATTGCGCAGCTCGGGATCGCCGGGCAACTGCCGGATAAAGTCGTTGTCGAGCTGGATGGGAGTAGATGAATGCATGCTGGCGGTCTAGTGAACACTGGCTGCGAAGTATACGAAGTTAACCCGTTAAAGGTTCAGTAAAGTAGCAGGCATTGAACTGTTAGAATGTCCTAACACCCCGGTTGGATCCCCCCATGCTCTCCATCATTATGCCCGTGCTTGACCAGGCCCCTGGCCTGACTGCCAGCCTTGCCGCCCTGCAACCACTGCGCCAGCGTGGCCATGAGCTGCTGGTGGTCGACGG
This sequence comes from uncultured Gammaproteobacteria bacterium, assembly GCA_903853385.1. GTDB lineage: Bacteria > Pseudomonadota > Gammaproteobacteria > Pseudomonadales > Pseudohongiellaceae > CAILUG01. The sequence continues at coordinate 75,545 of CAINTJ010000110.1, read as the reverse complement.
TGGCAGTCGCGATGGCAGCGTCACTATTGCCCGTAAATACGCCGACCGCGTCTTGCTCAGTGGCAGCGGCCGCGCCCTGCAAATGAACGCCGGCAGTGAATCGGCCTCGCATGACATCCTGCTGTTTCTGCCGGTTGCGACGCGCCTGCCCGAAAATGCGGATGCGCTGATTATTGAGGCCCTGCAGCAAAAGGCGGCAATTTGGGGTTTTTTCAAGGTGCGCTTCCACAATGGCACTCTGGGTTTGCGGGCGCTAACGGCTCTGCGCAACTGGCTCGGCATGGCCACGCTGGATCAGGCCATTTTCGTGCATCGCCACAGCTTTGAGCGGATCAAAGGCTTTGATAACCTGCTAGTAAAGGAGGATATCGCCCTGTGCAGAAAGCTGCTCACGCTGCAGAGTCCGCTGCAGCTCTCCATTCCGGTCCTTGGTGCCGGTCGCCCCTGATGGCGGGAGGACTGGTTCACATATTTGCCAGCGTCAGCGCTACCTTCTGCAGCAGACCTCGTTATAATTCGGGTGAAAATGCCAGGGAAGAGGTATTGCCCCAGTCACGGTAAGCCTGATGTCAAACAAGCAGTCTGCTCCGGAAAAAACCGAGCGCCTCAAAATCGTGGTCCTGGACGATGATCGTCTGTCGTCGCATAACCTCAGCATCCAGCTCAAGTTTGTCGGTGAAAACCCGATGGTAGCCACGTCGGACAACTGGCAGCAGATGTTCAGCATGCTGGCGCAGCGCAATGAGCTGGGCAATCTGTTGGGCATCGCCATCGGCGTCATCAAGGGTGACGGCCTCACGGATCTGTTGTTGCAACTGCATCTGAACCATCCGCATTTGCCGATCCTGCTGCTGACCACCGCCGACGACACGCAACTTTCGCAATTGCCCGATTCACTGCGCGCGGTGTTGTTGCCGGTGGGTGACAAAGGACTCAACTATCAAGTACTGACCGCTGCACTGAAAACAGCTCGGCATATTACCGGTCATGACAATCCCAAGAGCCAAAGCCGGTTGTTGTCAGCTTCCGGCACGCCGCTGTTCCGCAGTCTCAGTGGTGACAGTCTGCAAATGCAGCAGGTCAGACAATTATTGATGCAAGTGGCCCAACGTTCGGTGACGGTACTGGTCACCGGCGAATCAGGCACCGGCAAGGAAGTGGTGGCGCGCAATCTGCACTACCATGCTGGCCGCCAGCACAAGCCGCTGATTGTGGTGAATTGCACAACGGTGGCAGCAGAACGTTTCGGTGTGGAATTGTTTGGCCAGGAAAAAGGCTTCAATGGCAACAAGGACGGCTTCACCGGTTTGCTGGAAAAAGCGGATGGCGGCATGCTGTTTCTGGACGAGATCAGTGAATTGCCTTTGCATGTGCAGGGCACCTTGTTGCGGTTTCTGGAAGACAAAAGCTTTCAGCGCATTGGCGGTCACGAGCAAATAGCCATCGACGTCAGAGTGGTGGCAGCCACCCGCCACAATTTGCTGGAGCTGACGCGCCAGGGCAAGTTCCGGGAAGATCTCTACTATCGACTCAGTGTGGTGCCGATCGAGCTGCCGCCGTTGCGAGAGCGTCAGGAAGACATTCCAGTGCTGGTGAAGGAGCTTATTTCCAGCCTGGAAAACAAGGGTTATGAATCCATCCGCTTCAATTCATCAGCGATGGAAGCACTGCAGCAGTACCATTGGCCGGGCAATGTGCGTGAACTGGCCAATCTGGTGGAACGTCTCGGCATCATGTATCCCAACGAGGTGATCGGCAGTAACAACCTGCCACCACTGTATCGCCAGAAATCACTGGTTAAAACGGCGACGGCGGCAGCCGGTAGCAGCACGGACCCCGCACAAACTACAGCAGCACCTGTAGACACCTCCTCACGGGTGACTGTCACACCACTGGCCGACATGTTGCCGCTGGACGAGTCGCGCCTGCAGCAATATCTGGAAAATTTCGAACGTCAGTTGTTTGAAGTGGCGCTGGATGATGCCGCCGGCTTTGTTGAATATGCTGCCGAACGCGTGCAGCTGGATGCCGACAGTTTCAAGATGCGCATGATGGCACTGGGATTGAACGCCAGTCGCTAGAAGCTTTGCCCGCCGATCGTTCCTGACTTGAGTTGCAAACTGATGGTGTTGCCATCCGGTTCTGTCTGCAGCAGTTTCACCATTACATAATCATGATCGGGCGCCAGCCAGATGTCAGTGGTGCGTTTGCTGTCACTGTCGCGGATGCGTTTGATGTGCACCGTGTTGAAGGTGCCGGCCGGTATCACAGTGGTTTCTGTGCCGACGACCTGGTAACTCTGGGGTGAAACTTCTTCCTTGTCGGCGACAGTCAAATTGATGTCTGTTTCACCATTTAGTACATGCTTGCGCAACATCAGCCCGCTGGTGAGGTTGTCGAACACTGGCGGCATCAGCGTGAGCACACCGCTCTTGTCATTGATGGTGTAGCTGGCACTCTGGCCGTTGGCGGCGAATTCCAGTTTGCGCTGGCGCTTGTTGAGACCTTTCTGGACATATTCGTATTTGCTGGGGACTGCCAGTTCATTTTTCCAGTTGAAGGTGCTTGATTCTTCGACACTGACCAGCGTAGACCCGAGCAGTTTGACTTCAACTTTTGATCTCATCTCCCAGGAGTTTGATGCTGGCTGGGGGCTAAGGCTGCGCACTGCCGCAGCATCAAAGCTGCCATAGCTGGCTTTGTAATTCAGCGTGAATGGCTGCAAGTCGGCGGCCAGCGCCAGGGGGGCCTGGGCCAGCGCGACCGTCAACAACAGCATGAGCAGATGTTTGGGCATGCAGTGGTTTCCTTACATGATTTATTTGCTTATGGTAACAGTTTCTGCTGAATTGCAGCTGAAAACGCTGTAATGAACCACTGCCGGCAATCAGTTATCATTGGCCCATGACAACAAAATTCTTTCATGGGCTTGCGGTAATCTTGCTGGTACTTGGCTGCGGCAAGTGGCAAGCCGCCCATGCCGTCGAAGTCACTGGTTTGTATCAGACCAGTCTGCCGGTGGAATCGCGGGAAGACCAGAAGCAACGCGCCCGTGCCTTCACGGCCGGCTTGCAGGAAGTACTGGTAAAACTCACTGGCCATGCCGACATCGTTGCCGTGCCTGATATCCAGGAGGCGCTGAAAAACGCGCAGTCGTATGTGGAAGGCTGGACCTACCAGACCCGGCCCGATCCGCGCACGCAACAACAACGCCTGGTCATCGATATCAGTTTCTACCAGGCCGGCATCCAGCGCATGCTCGACAATGCCGGCATTGGGCTCTGGCCGCAGACACGCACTGAAACCGTAGTGTGGCTGATCATCCAGGATGAAAAAGATGAACGGGTGGTGGCTGACTCCAATGCGGGCACTGGTCTGCTTGAAATGCAGGCATTGAACACTCAGGCCGCCAAGTTCGGACTGCCCGGGCGCTACCCGGCGTGGGATATGGAAGACCAGGATGCGATGCCTCCTGATTTGCTATGGATGCAGGATGAAGCTGCTCTCAGGGCCGCGTCCAGCCGCTACCAGTACGACAGCATTCTGGCCATTCGTGTCATCAAGTTGGTGACTGGCCAGGTTGTCGCCAAATCCTTGCACCTGTTTCGCGATCACGTGCAGGCAACCGAAGTGCTGGAAGGTACACTTGATGATTTTCTCAAGGCTACTGCCAGCATGGTGGCCAGGGAGCTGTCCGACAACTATGCTGTGCGAACCGTTTCTGGCAAAGGCGTCACCAGCAGTGAATCGCAACTGCTGCTGTTGAGTGTTGATGGTGTACACGGACTCAACGACTACGCCAATGTGTTGCACTATGTCCAAAGTCTCGCCGGTATTTCAGAAGTGCATGTGCGTGAAGCCCGCGCCGATACCCTGACTTTTAGCCTCAATGCCGCCGGGCAAGTACGCCAGCTGGTGGAAAACCTGGCCATCGACCGCAAGCTGCAGGTAGCCGGCAAACCTGCCGCAGATGCCAGTAGCTCCCATTTGTACTATCGCTGGCAATCACAGTAGCCACTTCTGATGCCTGCATCCATCCAGTTACCTTTCCATTTTGCCTTTGACAGCGAGGCGCGCTTCAGCAGTTTTTGCTGCGAGGACCCGAATGCGCCGCTGTTGCATCACTTGCAGCAAAGCCCGGTAAACAGCGGGCACTTCACCTGGTTAAAGGGTAATAGCGGTTGTGGCAAAACCCATTTGTTACAGGCATTTTGTCTGGCCAATCCGGATGCTATCTACCTGCCGCTGCAGAAGTTGCTCTCCTACGAGCCGCACAGTCTGGGTTCTTTGCAGCACAGCTCCTTGCTGGTGCTGGATGACCTGGAATTGCTGGCGGGCAAACGGGAGTGGGAAGAACAGCTGTTCATCGTCTGTCAGCAGTTGCTGGTAAGTGGTGGTCGCATGCTGTGTGCATCGCTGTTCCCGCCGGCACAAGTGCCGTTTGCTCTCGCTGATCTGCAGTCACGCTTGCAGCTGGCGCTGGTTTACGAGGTGCACGAGCTGAGTGACGCCGGCAAGGCCAGCGTGCTGACGGAGCGCGCCAGACACCGGGGCATTGAGCTAAAGGAAGAAGTGGTCAGTTTCATTCTTGCCCGCAATCAGCGCAATCTGCACGATCTGATGGCAGTGCTGGACCAGCTGGATCGGCAGGCACTGGCAGAACAGCGCAAGATTACCATTCCGTTCATCAAGGCCTGTCTGCATTGGTAATTGTTGCAGTTACCAAGGCGATCATCACAGCTTCACACTGTCGCATTCCAGGCAGCGCACATAGACATGTTGGGGATCGTTGGCCCTGGCCAGCCAGCCCAATTCTGCTTCAGCCTTGTGCAGGAATAGTTGTACCGGCGACAGCGTAAAGTAGCTTTTCAGCAGGGGTGTCAGCAGCGTTTGTGCTTGCTCGTTTTCTGCCAGCCGCTTGATGAATTGCTGCAGTGGGGACAGTGAGGGTGCGCGTACATCCACCTGGTATTCTTCAAGGTTGGCAAGCGCGGCCGCGGCGTTGATTGCATCCTGCTGGTTGCCATAGGCGTCGATGAGTTTTTTCTCCAGCGCGGCCTTGCCGGACCACACCTGACCCTGTCCCACAGCATCCGCCTGTGCGTGATCAAGGTCGCGGGATTCCGATACCAGTGTCAGGAATTTCTCATAGCCATGTTCAATCTGCAGTTGCAAGGCCCGGCCTGCCATGGGCGTCAGCGGGCGGCCAATCGCAGAGTATCCGGCCAGCTCGGTGGTGCCGACGCCATCGGTGCCGATGCCGAGTTTGTTGAAGGATTCTTCCAGCGTGAACATGGTGCCAAAGATGCCAATGGAGCCGGTGAGCGTAACGGGACTGGCGATAATCTTGTTGGCGGCGGAAGCAATCCAGTAACCGCCTGATGCGGCAGTATCACCCATGGAGACCACCAGCGGACGTCCGTTGGCTTTGAACGCCACCAGTTCAGATCTGATGAGTTCAGACGCAAAGGCACTGCCACCCGGGCTGTTGATGCGCAATACCAGAGCTTTCACACCATCGTCCTGGGCAGCTTTGCGGATCAACGCCGCCAGCGTGTCACCCCCAATGGAGCCCGGCTGGGCTTCACCATCGACAATCTCGCCATCGGCAACAATGACCGCAATCTTGTGGGATGGACTCAGCACTTTGGCGGGAACCGCATGCAGATAGTCGCGGAAGTCGATGGTGTTGAGATCCTCGCCACGCGTGCCGATTTGTTGTTTGAGGTAAGCCAGTGCGTCGGGCCGGCTGTCGATGCGATCAACCAGGCCCAGGGCTTTGGCGAGCTCGGCGGAGTTACCTTTGTAGTCGGCCAGATGCTGGTCAAAATGATTAATGTAATCGTTGACGGTGCCGGGTTTGAGTTTGCGGTTGGTCTCGACGTCATGCACAAAGTCAGTCCACAAATCACCCAGCAATTTGGTGTAGTTGGAGCGGGATTCTTCCGACATGTTGGAGCGGCTGTATGGCTCTACTGCTGATTTGTAGGCGCCGACACGAAAGATGTGTACGTTGACGCCAAGCTTGTTCAGCGCCGACTGGAAATAATTTTGCCATATACCAAAGCCTTCCAGCCCGACGTCGCCGAACTTGTTCATCAGGATTTCATCGGCAGTGCTGGCCAGCAGATATTGCCCTTGATGGAAACTGCTGCCCCAGGCATAGACTTTCTTGCCGCTGGTTTTGAAATCGGCAATGGCCTGTTCCAGATCCTTCAACTGACTGAGGCCGACTTTATTGAGCGGATCAGTCATGATCAGCATGGCTTTGATGCGGTCGTCATCCTTGGCTGCCGCAATAACCCTGAGCAGGTCGGGCAGCAGCGCTTCCCCTTGTTCCAGACGCGAGCCGCCCGAGCTGAGCATTTCCAGCGGACTGCCGAGGGATTCCTGCTCAACGATGGCGCCTGGGTTCAGCAGCAAGGTGGAGCCATGGTGAACTACCTGGGGCGGTTGTCCGATCAGCGCAATCACCAAGCCCAGCACTAACACCAGAAACAGGATGTTGAAGATCAGCGAGCGGATGATACGGTAGAGCCGAAGCATGCCACCAAAAAAACGGCCCAGGGCAGTAGGTGTAGCGGCCATGATCAAGACTCCTTTTGAGCTGAAGGTACTGGCGAGACGGACTTCATGCTGTAGAGCAACCAGCCAAACAGCGCGATGGCAGCCAGCAAGATTGTGATAGCGAGCATACGCAGGATCGGTAGCGGATTGAAAGACTGGCCAATGCTGACAAATACAATAAACAACAGGATAAAACCGAACCATTGGCGCGCGCGGCGATCACCGCGACACAGCCCTGGCAAGGTCAGCAGCAGGGGTATTGATTGCATCGCCCACGGCAAGCCACCCCCGGCGGGCTGGCAAAACCAGGTCAAACCCGAGAGCAATAGCAGCAGTACCGAGCCAGCAGGTAATAATGCTGTTGTCTTCATCAAAACGCCGCTTTGGGGAGCAATTGCAGTGCGAGTGTGGCCAGCCGTTTGCCAAGTGCCTGACACAAGAGTTTTTCATGTTCGCTCAGCGGCTGGTTGCTTTGAGGTCCGGCATGATGCGACGGGCCATAGGGAGTACCACCACTGCTGGTTTGGCTCAGGCTGGCCTCGCTGTAGGGCAGGCCGCAAAATACCATGCCGTGATGCAGCAATGGCAGCATCATGCTGAGCAGTGTGCTTTCCTGGCCGCCGTGCAAGCTGGAAGTAGAAGTGAACACTCCGGCGGGTTTGTTGATCAAGGTGCCGCTTAACCACTGGGCACCAGTGCCGTCGAGAAAATATTTCATGGCAGCAGCCATATTGCCAAAACGGGTCGGACTGCCGAGCGCCAGTCCGCTGCATTCGGCAAAATCTGCTTCTGTGCAATAAACAGCGCCGGTAGCCGGCACTTTGGGAGTGGTGGCTTCATTGACCGGAGATACCGCGGGCACAGTGCGCAGGCGCGCTTCGATGCCGCTCACCTGTGTTACCCCGCGGGCAATCTGTTGTGCCATCGCAGCCACGGCACCGCTGTGACTGTAATAGAGAATGAGGATATAGGGCAGGGGAGCTGTCATATCTGGACCTCGCTCAGGTTTTGCCAGTCAGTTGGCGCATGTGTGCGACCACATCCGCCAGCTGCAGCAATGTGGGTTCACTCTGGTTGCGGGCCTTGAATTCGATCTGGTCGTTTTCAAGTCCACGGTCAGAGACCAGCAAGCGATAAGGAATGCCGATCAGCTCCATGTCGGCAAATTTAACGCCGGGGCTGGTCTTCTTGTCGCGGTCATCCAGCAGGACTTCGATGCCGGCTGTCGTCAGTTGCTGATAGAGCTGCTCGCAAATTTCCTGCACGCGTGGTGTTTTGTGAGCGTTGAGTGCAATCAGTGCCACGTGGAACGGGGCAATGTTCAGCGGCCACAGGATGCCTTTGTCGTCGTGGCATTGCTCTATGCAGGCGGCAACGATGCGGGTGACACCAATGCCGTAGCAGCCCATATCCATGATGCTATTGCGGCCGTTTTCATCCAGCACACTGGCATTCATCGCGGAGCTGTATTTGCGACCGAGCTGAAAGATATGCCCCACTTCGATGCCGCGCTTGATGGAAAGTTTGCCTTTACCGTCGGGGCTGGGATCACCTTCGACTACATTGCGCAAATCTTCGACACGGGTGATTTGCGCATCACGGCCCCAGTTCACGCCGGTAAGATGTTCGCCATTGCGATTGGCGCCGCACACGAAATCTGCCAACACGGCAGCGTCGCGATCGACGATGACCGAGATGTTGAGGTTGACCGGACCAATGGAACCGGGTTCACAGCCGAGGGCTGCGATGATTTCTGCGTCAGTTGCCAGACTGAAAGGCGATTGCACATCAGCCAGTTTGGCTGCCTTGATTTCATTGAGCTGATGATCGCCTCGCAATACGAGTGCAAGCAGCGGTACGGTTTTACCATCGTCGGCCACGCCGCGTACGATCAGTGTTTTGACTATACGACTGGCTGCAATCTGCAATTGGGTGGCGACTTCGTCGATAGTCTTGCTGGCAGGAGTGGCTACAGTTGTGACTGCCTGGGTAGCCGCTGGCGCCGGGTTGGCCGGTGCCAGCGCCGAAGCCATTTCCATATTGGCGGCGTACTCGCCGTGTTCGCTGAATACGATCAGGTCTTCACCTGAATCCGCCAGGACATGGAATTCATGTGAACTGTTGCCGCCTATATTGCCCGAATCAGCCATCACCGCGCGGAAATCAAAACCCAGCCTGGTGAAGATGCGCTGATAAGTGGCATACATGAGGTCATAGGTCTGTTGCAGGGAGGCCTGATCGATATGGAAGGAATAGGCATCCTTCATTATGAATTCGCGCGCCCGCATCACGCCAAATCGGGGGCGACGTTCATCACGGAACTTGGTCTGGATCTGGTAGATGTTGATGGGCAGTTGTTTGTAGCTGCTCAGCTCATTGCGGACCAGATCCGTGATGACTTCCTCATGGGTAGGTCCCAGACAAAAGTCGCGCTGGTGACGATCCTTGAAGCGCTGCATTTCATCGCCCATCAAGTCCCAGCGTCCGGATTCCTGCCAGAGTTCTGCCGGTTGTACTACTGGCATCGAGACTTCCAACGCACCAGAACGGTTCATTTCTTCGCGGATGATTTCGGTTACTTTTTGCAGTACCCGCAGGCCCATGGGCAGCCATGTGTACATGCCGGCCGCCAGTTTACGGATCATGCCCGCCTTCAGCATTAACTGGTGGCTGACCACGACAGCGTCTGCTGGAGTTTCACGAGTAGTGGCAAGGAGGTAATGGGAAATGCGCATCGGGTTAACCTGGGTAACGTATTGTGAGCAATCAAGTGGGGGATGGAGCGCTTGCATTTCTGGATTGGATATAACAGAAAAGCAGCCCTGAGGCTGCTTTTCCGGATCCTGCTGGGATTGGCCTCTGAAATCGTGCAGAGGATGAGCCCCGATATTATCGGACGATAGATATCAAAGTTCTGCAAACCCTTTCAGCTTTTTCAGCGGCAATACTTTGACGCGGATAGAAGCCGGTTTTTTCGGGATGTCCATCAGTTCGCCCGGTTTGAAAGGGTTGGGGACGCCTTTGCGGGCCGGACGGGCCGGACGCTTGACTGCCTTGATTTTCAGCAGGCCAGGCAGAGTAAATTCACCAGCACCACGTTTTCTGAGGTGACGCTCGATCAGGTCGGTCAGGCCATCAAGCACGGAGCCAACCTGTTTTTTGCTAAGACCGGATTCATCAGCAATAGCAGTCAGGATTGCTGTTTTGGTGAACTTTTCACTGATCGCTGCTGATTTTTTTGCGGAAGTCTTTGTGCCAGCCATAGTTGTATCTCTTGTTAGTTGGGGTTGTAGGTTGTGATACTGCTGTTAAATTTATATCAAGCAAGCTTTCGTTGTAACTTTCGTTGTACTTTGTGTTGTACTTTAGTTGTAACTCGTTTGTAACTCGTTTGTAACTCGTTCATTACGCACCGATCACCGGGCAGCACGAACAATTCGTATGGATTTCCAGTTTGACTTGCAAACTGAGAATTCCTGCACAGTCTCAGCCTGGACTGCACATCTCTGCTTCCTTGCTGCCTGGCATGATCAGAACATCATGTTGCGCTTGGTGAAGGAGTTTATGCGCACTCCCAGAAATGCAGGGTAAAGCAAGTGGTTCCCTGTGTTCGCTGTTCTGATGAGTAAACCTATTTATAACGGAATCAAAACAGGGCGGCAAGTTTTTTGTAGAAAGAATTTATGCGTGCTTTGCAGTAGATCATGCTCTTAAATAATTTATGTGTTTGCGCAGGATTTGCCGTTAATCACAGTCTTTACCTTATTCACTGCTGCTGCGTGCAGGCAGCAAGATCAGTTATAATGCGGCGCTTTTTTCGAGTCGCGATAACTACCTGCATCGTGAACTTCGATTGATATCTGTTGAATTTCTGATCGGGGAAGACCATGCCAATTTACGAATATCGATGCCAGGCTTGCGGTATCGAGCTGGAAAAACTGCAGAAGCTTAGTGATCCGCTGCTGCTGGAATGTCCCGAATGTGGGCGGGAAACCCTGGTAAAACTGGTATCTGCCAGCAGTTTTCGGCTCAAGGGCGGTGGATGGTATGAAACCGACTTCAAAACCGGCAAGAAGAAAAATGGCGTGGGAGAAGCAGATAATGCTGGAGAATCTGCCGGCAAATCAGCAGACAGTGTTGCAACCAATGCCGGCAAGGACAGTACGACTGGCAAAGCCGAGAGTGGCAGCGGCAAAAGCGAGAGCACAAGCGGAAAAGGCGATAGTGCAAGCGGAAAAGGCGTTGCAAAAGAAGCTGTCGCCACATCTAAAAGCACAGCTACAACCGGCAAGGGAGCTGGCGCCAGTTGAGTAGGATTGATCTGCCCGCACGCAGTGAAATGTGAGCAGGCAAAAGTAGTTAGCGGGATTTCTTAATAACCAAGATAGTTCAGGAACACATATGCGAACTCATTACTGCGGCGAATTGCGGGCCACCCATATTGGTCAAACCATAACCTTGTGTGGCTGGGTGCATCGCCGTCGGGACCATGGCGGAGTCATTTTTCTGGATTTGCGCGACCGTGATGGTATTTCGCAGATTGTCGTGGATCCGGACACCAAGGAAAGTTTTGCACTGGCTGAGCAGGTACGCAGTGAATTCGTTGTGAAACTGGTGGGTTTGGTGCGTGCGCGTCCCCAAGGCACCGAAAACAAGGACATGCCTTCAGGTGAGATCGAGGTGTTGTGCAGGCAACTGGAAATCCTCAACCCGTCGGAAACACCACCGTTCATGCTGGATGAGCATGCCAATGTCAGCGAAGACGTGCGGCTGCGCAATCGTTATATCGATCTGCGCCGTCCTGAGATGCAGCGGAAACTGCGGATGCGATCCAATGTGACAAGTTCCGTTCGCAACTTCCTGGATGAAAACGGTTTTCTGGATATTGAAACGCCGATACTCGGCCGCGCCACCCCGGAAGGTGCGCGAGATTACCTGGTGCCCAGCCGCACCCATCCCGGCCATTTCTTCGCGTTGCCGCAGTCGCCGCAGCAATACAAACAGCTGCTGATGGTGGCCGGCTTCGACCGTTATTACCAGATCGCCAAGTGCTTCCGTGATGAAGATTTGCGCGCGGATCGCCAGCCGGAGTTTACCCAGATCGACATTGAAACTTCGTTCATGTCGGAAGAGCAGATCATGAAAATCACTGAAGACATGATCCGCGGCGTGTTCAAAAAACACATCAATGTGGAACTGCCCGAATTCCCGCATATGACCTACCATGAAGCCATGCGTCGTTTTGGTATTGACCGTCCTGACCTGCGTATCCCGATGGAACTGGTCGATATTGCGGATCTGATGCAAAAGGTCGAGTTCAAGGTGTTCAACGCGCCGGCCAACGACCCCAATAGCCGTGTGGTGGTGCTGAAAGTGCCCGGGGGTGGCGAAAAGCTGTCTCGCAAACAAATCGATTCCTACACTGATTTCGTGGCCCAGTACGGTGCCAAAGGTCTGGCCTGGATCAAAGTCAACGACTTGGCTGCCGGTATGGAAGGCCTGCAATCACCCATTATCAAATTCATGCCGGAGCCGGTGGTGCAAGCCGTACTTGAGCGGGTTGCTGCCAAGACCGGCGACATCCTGTTCTTTGGTGCCGACAAGGCCAAAGTGGTCAATGAGGCCATCGGTGCGCTGCGCATCCGGCTGGGTAACGACCTCAAGATGCACACTTGCCAGTGGGCTCCGATGTGGGTGGTGGATTTCCCGATGTTCGAGCAAGACAAGGAAGGCAATGTGACCTCGGTGCATCATCCGTTCACGGCGCCGTCCTGCTCGCCGGAAGAGCTGGAAGCCAATCCGCTCGCCGCCCTGTCACTCGCTTACGACATGGTGCTCAACGGCACTGAGCTCGGGGGCGGTTCCATCAGGATCAACAAGGCCGACATGCAGTCCACTGTATTTCGCCTGCTGGGCATTGGGCCCGAGGAGATTCAGGAGAAGTTTGGCCATATGCTCAACGCTTTCAAATATGGTGCGCCACCACATGGCGGGCTTGCCTTCGGTCTGGACCGCCTGGTGATGATGATGACGGGTTCGCAATCAATTCGGGACGTGATTGCGTTTCCGAAAACCCAGTCAGCAAGTTGTCCGCTGACTGACGCGCCGGGCACGGTTCCGGCCAAGCAGCTGCGTGAGCTCAATATCAGGTTGCGTGAGCAGGTCGGGGAGCCAAAAGGCGAACCCGCTGCCGGCGGTGAGAAGCCAGCCCGGGAACCGCAGTAAGCGGCCAAAGTCATGACACTTATCCTCGGCATTGATCCAGGCTCCCGCAAGTGCGGTTACGGCCTGGTCAGTGTCAGTGGCATGAACCTGCAATACGTCGCCAGTGGCGTGATCAGGGTGGAGACTCTGGAATTTCCCGATCGGCTGCAGGCGATCTTTACCAACCTGTGTGACGTCATCAAGGAATTTGCGCCCGATGAGGCCGCGGTGGAAGAGGTGTTTGTCGGCAAGAGCATGTCGTCGGCGCTCAAACTGGGACATGCGCGTGGCGTTGCCATGGTCGCTTGCAGTAGTCACCAGTTGCCGGTACACGAATATGCAGCCCGCAAGGTCAAGCTGGCGCTGGTGGGAACCGGAGTGGCCGACAAGTCCCAGATGCAGCAGATGATCAAGAGCTTGCTCAAGCTGTCGGCGTTGCCGAAGGAAGATGCAGCTGATGCACTTTCTGTGGCAGTGTGTCATGCTCACACCCAGCGCACATTGATCCGGCTGGCTGGTGTGCGCAATGGCAGGCGTGGACGCATGCGCTCGCTTCCGAAGTAGCTGGCCGTAATGTTGCACTGCCGTTCTCGGCAAGTTCCGCAACCTGAGTTTCGATAAGGCATGATAGGCAGATTGCAAGGCATACTGCTCGCCAGGGATGAGGCGGTGATATTGGTTGATGTAGGCGGAATCGCCTACGAAGTGGAAGTGTCGGCTGCGACTTTGTACCAGCTGCCCGCAACCGGCAAGGAAATCGTGGTGCATACCCATTTCATCGTGCGTGAAGATGCACAATTGCTGTTCGGCTTTCTCGAACTGGCCGAACGTAATCTGTTCAGGCTTTTGATCAAGGCCAATGGTGTGGGTCCCAAGCTCGCCTTGGGGATTTTGTCGGGCATGGAGTCCATGCGCTTCGTGGCCGCTGTTATAGGTGGCGACGTCAACGCCCTGGTCAAACTGCCGGGGGTGGGGCGCAAGACCGCCGAACGCCTGGTGGTGGAATTGCGTGACAAGCTGCAGGAATGGCAATTGCAGTATGGCAAAGGCACCGTGCTTGCTGCACCCGTGCCAGTCGCGACAGCCCCCAATAGCTGGCAGGAAGCAGAATCGGCGCTGATCTCGCTCGGCTACAAACCGCAGGAAGCCGCCAGAAGCGTATCGCTGGCTGCCGCTACGCTCGAAACAGCAGGCACCAATGCAGACACCTCTGCGCTGATCCGCCTTTCCCTCAAAAACCTGGGTCGGTCGGCATAGTCTGATGAGTGACGCGAATGACTGATAAATCCATGCGAGACGAAGACAGAATCATTTCGGCGGGCACCCGCAACCAGGAAGACCAGCAGCTGGAGCGGGCCATCCGCCCTTCGCGCCTGGTTGACTACATTGGCCAGGATGTCGTCAAAGCCCAGATGGAGATCTTCATCAGCGCTGCACGCAAACGTGGCGAGGCGCTCGACCACTGTTTGATTTTCGGTCCGCCCGGACTGGGTAAAACCACCCTATCCAACATCATTGCCAATGAAATGGGCGTCAGTCTCAAGGCTACCTCTGGTCCGGTACTGGAGAAAGCCGGCGATCTGGCCGCCATGCTGACCAACCTGGAATCCGGCGATGTGCTGTTCATCGATGAAATCCATCGGCTCAGTCCCGCCATTGAAGAGATTCTCTATCCCGCGATGGAGGATTACCAGCTAGACATCATGATAGGAGAGGGGCCGTCAGCACGGTCACTGAAGCTGGATTTGCCGCCGTTCACGCTGGTCGGTGCCACCACGCGCGCCGGCTTGCTGACTTCGCCGTTGCGCGACCGCTTCGGCATCGTGCAAAGACTGGAGTTCTATACCGTTGAACAGCTGACCCGCATTGTGGTGAGAGCTGCCGCCATCCTCAAAGTCACCTGTGACAAGGCTGGCGCCGAAGAAATCGCCCGTCGCGCCCGTGGCACGCCGCGCATTGCCAATCGTCTGCTGCGGCGGGTGCGCGACTTTACCGAAGTGAAGGGCGATGGTGTGATCTCACTGGATATGGCGACCAGGGCGCTCGACATGCTGAGTGTAGACAAGCACGGCTTCGATCATCTGGATCGCCGCTTGCTGATGACCATCATTGAGCGTTTCGACGGCGGCCCGGTGGGTGCTGACAGTCTGGCCGCTGCGCTGAGTGAAGAGCGTGGCACCATAGAAGATGTGCTGGAGCCTTATTTGATCCAGCAGGGCTTTATTCAGCGTACCCCCAGAGGCAGAATAGCCACCCAATTTGCCTACCGTCATTTCGGGCTGCCGGTACCCAAAGCGGCCAATGAGAAGCTTGCGGCGTCCGGGGAAGCCGCCGATTTGTTTAATGGTGAATGAACAGCACAGCGGTTAGGCAGTTACGGTCGGACATTTTGTCAGTAATCTGAAACATCATGAGGAATTAATGAACGCATCAATGAGTATCTGGAGTCTCATCATCAATGCCGGCCTGGTGGTGCAGTTGGTGATGTTCGGGCTGTTGTCGATGTCAGTCATGTCGTGGGTCGTCGTTATCCAGAAATGGCTGGTGCTCAACGATGCCGAAAATGAAGTCAGCGGCTTTGAAAAGCGCTTCTGGTCCGGCATGGATCTCAGTCAGCTGTTCCGCGAGAGCACGGGCAAGCAGAAAGGCGCTGCCGTGATCGGACTGGAAAATCTGTTCAGGTCAGGCTTCAAGGAATTCACGCGCTTGCGCCAGCAACCCGGCATTGAATCCGAAGCGGTCATGGAAGGAGCCCAGCGGGCGATGCGGGTGGCCCTGTCACGGGAAGAAAAAGTGCTGGAAAAGCATCTTTCGCTGCTGGCCACAGTATCGTCGGTATCCCCCTACATCGGCTTGTTCGGCACCGTCTGGGGCATCATGAATTCGTTTATTGGTCTGGCCGGCCAGAGCCAGGCCTCCATCCAGGTAGTGGCGCCAGGCATCGCCGAGGCCTTGATTGCCACGGCGATGGGCTTGTTTGCTGCCATCCCGGCGCTGATGTTCTATAACCGTTATGCCAGTCAGCTGGATTCAGTGCTGCACAGTTATTACACCTTCGTGGATGAGTTCACCAGCATCCTTCATCGCCAGGCCCATAGCAAACGGATCCAGGAACCAGGCTGATGGAAGCTACCCGCCGCACACGTCGCAAACCCATGTCGCAAATCAATGTAGTGCCCATGATCGATGTCATGCTGGTGCTGCTGATTGTGTTCATGGTGACCACACCGCTGATCACCCAGGGCATCAAAGTGGAGCTGCCCAAGGTAGATTCCAAAACAATGGAGCCGAATGACAAGCCGATACTGGTGGTCTCCATCAACAAGGATGGCAAGTATTTCATCAGCCTGGGCAAAGAGGTGGATGACAACGCGCCGGCGGTTGCGCTGGAAAGAATTGCTGAAAACGTCAGCAAGATTCTCAATCAGAATCCGGGGGTACCGGTCTATGTGGAAGCAGATGCCGCCAACAATTACGGCGTGGTGATGAGTCTGCTGGGCACGTTGCAGTCTGCGGGAGCCACTGGTGTGCAATTGATTACCCAGCCTCCTGGTGCCTCCCCCTCCGGCAAGAAATGATGCAGTGGCTGCTGAAAAATGAAGGTTATCCGCCGGCAATATTGGTGTCGGTGCTGTTGCATGCCTTGCTGCTGGTAGTTATTTTTGTCTGGAACAAGGACAGCAAGGAACTGCTGCGTATTGAGCAGCCGGCAGCCATAGTGGCCACCGCGGTGAAGGACAATCCGCAGCGCGTGCGCCAGCAGGAGACCAAGCGCAAGTTGCAGCAACAAGTGGCGCAGGAAAAGGCGAGGGTGCAGGAGCAGGAGCGTCAACACCAGGAAACCCTGGTGAAAGAGGAAGTCGAAAGACAAAAAATAGTCCAGCTGCACAAACAGCAAGAGCAGGATCAAAAGCGCAAACAGGATGAGCAGAAACAGCAACAGCAGAAGCAGCAAGACCAGAAGCTGCAAGACCAGAAACAGCAAGCAGTAGCCAAAGAGCAGGATCAAAAGCGCGAGAAAGAAAAGCAGCAGCAAGCCGTTCGTGAGGAGGCGCAACGCCAGTCTGACCTCGCCAAGCAGCAGGCGGCCCTGCAGCGCGCGCTGACAGAAGAGCAACAATTGGTGGCGAATTACACCGGAAAAATCCGGGAACTTATTGAAGGCTACTGGAGTCGGCCCGCTGGTGCCCGCAAAGATACCCTGGCCAGGGTGGAGCTGCAGCTGACACCTACGGGTGAGATTGTCTCCAGCAGGATAGTGCAGGGCAGTGGCGATGAAAATTTTGACCGTTCAGTCTTGCAGGCAGTGAACAAGGCGGGCAGATTCAGTTTTTTGAAGGAATTGGATTACGCAATTTTTAGCAAATATTTCAGGAATTTCAGTCTAGAGTTCAAACCCGGCGATTTATGATTATGAACAAGATCAAGCTTTTACTTGCGGCCGCAGCCTTGCTGGTTGCCCAGGCCGTTTCGAGTCAGCAATTGGTGATTCAAATCACCAAGGGGGTCGACAATCCCATCCCGATTGCGATTGTCCCGTTTGAATGGACCGGCTTTGGTGTATTGCCTGAAAACATCACCAGTGTTGTAACCAATGATCTGCATAACAGCGGTGAGTTTGCCCCGATTCCTGAAAAGAACATGCTGGGCACACCGCATCAGGAAAAGGATGTCTATTTCAAGGATTGGCGTTTCCTGGGGTCGGACTATCTGTTGATCGGCAAAATCAGCAAGTCGGCCGACAGCGCCTTGATCCAGGTTCAGTATGAATTGTTCGATGTAGTAGGGCAAAAGCGCATGGTCGGTGAAGTGATCAGCGGCACCGAAAAGCAGTTGCGCGACATTTCCCACCAGATCAGTGATGTCGTTTATGAAAAGATTCTGCATGTGCGCGGTGCCTTTGCTACCAAAATCCTCTATATCACTTCGCAGCGCCTTTCACCGACCGTGACACATTACCAGCTCAATCTGGCCGATGCCGATGGCGGCAGGGCGCAGGTGCTGCTCGACTCGAAAGAGCCGATCATGTCACCCACGTGGTCGCCGGATGCCAGCCAGATTGCCTATGTCAGTTTTGAGTCCGGACGTTCGCAGATCTATATCCAGAACCTGAGCACCGGCGCGCGCGAGCAATTGACCAATTTCCAGAACAGCAGCAACAGTGGGCCGTCCTGGTCGCCGGACGGCACCAAGATGGCGATGGTGCTTTCCAAAGACGGCAACCAGGATATTTTCGTGATGAATTTGCGGTCCCGCAAATTGGACAAAATCACTACCAGTTTTGCCATTGATACCGAGCCGAGCTGGATGCCGGGAGGCAAATCCCTGCTCTATACCTCTGATCAGGGCGGCACATTCAGGCCCCAGATTTATCAGGTGTCGCTGGAAACAAACTGGTCGGAACGGGTCACGTTTGACGGCACTTACAATGCCAAGGCTTCGATGTTGCCAGATGGCAAGAATATCGTGTTGATTCACCGGGCAGAGGCGTCTGACGACCACGTTTCCATCATGAATCTGGAGCGGGGGACCATCAGTGCGTTGACCGATACTTCACTGGATGAGTCGCCAACCGTGGCGCCGAATGCCCGTATGGTTATGTATTCATCCAAGGAGGGGGATCATTCGGTACTGAATGCGGTCTCGATCAATGGCCGGATAAAATACAAGTTGCCGGTCAAGGAAGGTGACGTCAGGGAGCCGGCTTGGTCGCCGTTTCTGGATTGAACAGGCGCCCTAGACAGTAAATCCATATAAAAGTTCAATTTTTTAGTAACTTACCCTTGTAAGATAGTAGGAAATTGAAGAAAATGCGCGCCAGTTATTAGCCCCCGGTTTAGTGAAAATAGGAGTTTTTATATGAAAAATTATGGTTTTATGAAATTAGGTATGGTTGCTGCGCTGTCAGTAATGCTGGTGGCTTGCAAATCTGCAGACAAACCAGTTGAGAAAGCAGCTCCTGCCGCTACCCCACCTGCGGCGGCCGCCAAACCAGCAGCTCCTGCCGGTGGCCTGTCAGCTGCTGAAATTGCCAAACGCGATGCAGCCTTGGCCAAAACCAAGTTCTATTTCGAATTCGATAAATCCGATCTGAGCCAGGAAGACCGTGATGCGCTGGTTTATCACGCTGCTCAGCTGAAAGCCAATCCGAACATGCATATCCGTCTGGAAGGCCATGCTGACGAACGCGGCACCCGCGAATACAACTTGGCTTTGGGCGAACGTCGTTCCAAATCAGTTTCCAGCTACCTGCAAGTTCAGGGTGTAGCCGCCAGCCAGATGGAAAACATCAGCTACGGTGAAGAGCGTCCTGCTGATCCAGGCAAAACCGAAGCGGCTTACTCCAAAAACCGCCGAGTTGAAATGATCAAGAAGTGATCATCCAAATATCGATGTAAAATTAAGCCGGGTTCGCCCGGCTTAATTTTTTGTGGAGGAATAATATGCAGCTCCGTCATTGGTTGGGATTGCTGGTATTGGTTGGTTCGACCGGGGCTGTTGCCCAGGTGCAGGTGCGAGAAGCAGGAACCTCAAGAACTGCCGGCTCCCCAGTGCCCGCCCAGCCACAGGCACCCGCAAGCAATGAATTGCTGGTGACCCTGTACAACCAGTTGGAAGCCCTCCAGCAGGAAGTGCAGACTTTGCGCGGGGTAGTGGAAGATCAGGGCTATCAGTTGAAGCGCCTGCAAAATGAACAGAAAGATCGCTATCTGGATATAGATAGGCGATTAAGCTCCATGAATCCCGCACCCAATACCAATGCGGCCAGGAATGCGACGCCTGTACCCCCGCCACTGCCGTCATTGGAGGCCAGTTCAGCTGCCACCAATTCGGCGACTACGGTTTCAACGCCGCCGCCACCCCCCCCCAGCAATGGGCCGGTTAATGGTAAAAAAGCCCCAACAGTTGCTGACAATGGCATGGACGAACAAGAGCTCTATCGCAGCGCCCTCAATCTGCTGTTACAGGAAAACAAGGCGGAAGCTGCCATTCCGCTGTTCCAGAACTACATAGATACTTTTCCCAAAGGCAAATTGTTCACCAACGCGCTGTACTGGCAAGGTGAAGCCTATTTGCTGATGGCAGCGCCCGCCAAGGCCAGGGATGTATTCATGCGATTGCTGGCCGACTATCCAGCTGATGCCAAGGCTGCCGGGGCAATGCTCAAGCTCGGTATTGCCTACCAGAAGATGGGAGACACAGCCAAAGCTGCGGATTCCTGGAAGCAAATTCGTATAAAATTCCCGGAAAACGCCAATGAAATCCGTTTATCTGAAGAAAATCTGAAAGCACTGAAGTGAGTGCCCTGATTTTTGCCATGGCGGCCGGCGTGACCGTCCCCTCTTACCGTCCTGAATATCAATGACAGAAAAACTGCGCATCACCGAGATTTTTTACTCGTTGCAGGGCGAGGCGCGCACTGTGGGCCTGCCCACAGTCTTCGTGCGTCTCACTGGCTGCCCCTTGCGTTGCGGTTATTGTGATACTGCCTATGCATTCTCGGGCGGCATGCTGCTTTCGATTGAAGAAATTCTCACAACGGTGGCGGCATGGTCCCCGCACTATGTATGCGTAACCGGCGGTGAGCCGCTGGCGCAGAAGGCCTGCTGGCCCTTGCTGGCGGCATTGTGTGAACAAGGCTATGCAGTGTCGCTGGAAACCAGTGGCGCCATTGATGTCTCGGGTGTGGATGCGCGGGTAAGCAAGGTGCTGGATATCAAGACTCCGGGGTCAGGCGAAATGCACCGTAATATCCATGAAAACCTGGCAAGACTGTTGCCCACCGATCAGATCAAATTTGTCATTACCGATGCCGTCGATTACGACTGGTCCAAAGCCAGGCTGGCTGAGTACGCGTTGACGGGCAAGGTCAGCGATATCCTGTTCTCACCAGTGCATGGCCAGCTGGAGCCCTCCCAGCTCGCTGAGTGGATCTTGCGCGACCGCTTGCCAGTGCGATTACAGATCCAGCTCCACAAATATTTGTGGGCGG
The DNA here is from genome assembly GCA_903853385.1 of uncultured Gammaproteobacteria bacterium. Lineage (GTDB taxonomy): Bacteria > Pseudomonadota > Gammaproteobacteria > Pseudomonadales > Pseudohongiellaceae > CAILUG01. The sequence goes on along the minus strand of CAINTJ010000110.1, from coordinate 54,781 downwards.
ATGCGGCCGGACGTTAGCCATGCAGCCAAAGCGAAAAGCAGTTGTACTGTTGTCGGGCGGCCTGGATTCCGCCACTTGCCTGGCGCTGGCCAAGCAACAAGGCTATGAGTGTTATGCACTCAGCTTTGATTATGGGCAAAGACATATTGGGGAGCTGGCAGCCGCTGCCAACATCGCCACACTCATGCAAGTGGCCATGCATCGGATCATCAAGATGGATCTGGGCGGCATCGGTGGTTCAGCGCTCACTGATGCTTCACTGACAATCCCGGAGCAGGAAAGTGTGGGTATTCCGATTACCTATGTTCCGGCCAGAAATTCCATCTTTCTGGCATTTGCGCTGGCCTGGGCTGAAGTATTGCAGGCACAAGCGATCTTTATCGGTGTCAATGCACTGGATTATTCGGGCTATCCTGATTGCCGGCCGGCATTTATTGAAGCCTTCCAGCATATGGCTAACCTGGCTACCAAAGCCGGGGTCGAGGGCAATGCGCTGAAAATTGAAGCGCCACTGCTGGCAATGGACAAAGCCGGGATAATCAAGGCTGGAATAGCGGCAGGTGTGGACTATGCAATGACGGTGTCGTGTTACCAGTTGAATGACAAAAATGAAGCGTGCGGAAGATGTGACAGCTGTCGCTTCAGGAGGAAAGGCTTCCTGGAAGCTGCAGTAACAGATCCGACCCGCTATGTCACATATTGAGTCGAAAGAAATTGCCAGCACAGGTTTGGGTGCAATAACCGGATTTCATTGCATCAATACGTGTAATTTAGCTTGAATTTTTCCTGTCTTTGAGTACTATTTGCGCCTCTCAAAATGGGTCGTTAGCTCAGTTGGTAGAGCAGTTGGCTTTTAACCAATTGGTCGATGGTTCGAATCCATCACGACCCACCAATTTCAAAGGCTGCCTCGGCAGCCTTTTTAATTACTGCCTGTAGCGCAGCAGTCCTTGAGTAGTCAAATAGTAGCCCTCAGATAGTAGTTTACAGAGCTGGCAGTGAGTGCGGAGTACGTGCATGTCTGCAAATGAATCCACAGCAACCAATGTGTCTGACGCAGTGGCTGATCGCGCCACGGTGAGGGCATGGCTTGACCGAGTGCCACAGCACCTTGTCGTTACCCCTGCTGACGAAGCCGCCGATCGCGCTGCCATCAAACAGTTGTTGAAGCAGCACAATGCCGTGTTGGTGGCGCATTACTACACAAGTCCTGCCTTGCAGTCGCTGGCCGAGGAAACCGGCGGTCTGGTTGCCGACTCCCTGGAAATGGCCAGATTTGGTGCACAGTCGGCGGCCAGCACACTGGTCGTGGCCGGTGTGCGCTTCATGGGCGAGACTGCCAAAATCCTCAGCCCCGAAAAAACCGTGCTGATGCCTACTCTGGAAGCAACCTGCTCGCTGGATATCGGCTGTCCGGCTGACCAGTTTTCAGCTTTTTGCCAACAGCATCCCGATCATGAAGTGGTGGTCTATGCGAATACTTCAGTTGCCGTGAAGGCGTTGTCGGATTGGGTGGTGACTTCGGCTATCGCAGTGGATGTGGTGGAGCATGTGCTGTCCCAGGGCAAGCAGGTGATCTGGGCTCCGGACAAGCATCTGGGGCGCTATATCCAGCGCAAACTGGGTTGTGATGACATCCTGTTGTGGGATGGCGCCTGCATCGTCCATGAAGAGTTCAAGGTGAAGGCTTTGCAGGACATGATGCATCTCTATCCGGAAGCAGCGGTGCTGGCGCATCCGGAATCGCCCTATGGGGTGCTGGAGCTGGCCGATGTCGTAGGCTCTACCACACAAATCATCAAGGCTGCACAGGCTCGCAGTGAGTCGAGCTTCATTGTGGCGACCGATCACGGCATCTTCTACAAGTTGCAACAACAAGCGCCTGATAAAATCTTCTATATGGCACCCACCTCGGGTGAAGGGGCCACATGTCGCAGTTGTGCCAATTGCCCATGGATGGGAATGAATACCCTGTCAAATTTGCGTGCCACGCTTGAGCAGCACAACAACCGGATAGAAGTGGACGCGGAACAGGGGCGGCTGGCGTTGATACCATTACAGCGGATGCTGGAATTCCGCTCTCAGCGATAGTATTTCTTTTCGGTATTCCTGATGTAATCCAGACGTTGTCTCAGCTTGGCGAGGGCCAGTTTGTCAGTTTCCTGGTTCATGGCAAAGTTGAGATGGTCTTTGGCGTGGGCAAAGTCGCCCACTGCGATGAAGTACTCAGCCCGGGTCTGGTGCACCTTGCTGATGTTGCCAGCCAGTCCTTCTACTTCTGCCAGATCTGACCATAGCTGCATGTCGTCAGGATATTTGATCGCGTGCTGCTCGAGCACGGCAGCTGCTTCCTTGTAACGGCGCGCCTTGGTGAGAGCCGTGGCATAGGTCATGGTCAGTGCGTGGTTGTCGGGGTTGAGTTTGAGGGCTGCTTCCAGCACGCCAATGGCGCGCGGGAATTCATTGGCGGACATGGCGATTTCGGCCTGCAGCATCAGATAACTGATTCTGGAGGGTTCTTTGGCGAGCAATGGATCCAGGGTTTCAGTTGCAGCCAGATGCTGGCCGGATTTCATTTGTGCCAATGCGATGCCGTAGTGGGCGGCATCGGCTGCTGCGCCATTGAGCTGCGGCAACATCCGCTGGCGTTCAAGTATTTCAGCCTCCGGCTTTTTGGCATAGTTGATACGCACTCTTTCCCGCATGATCAGAAATTCAGGATTCTGGATGTAGTCCACTTTCGGGTAGGTGTTCGCACGATTCCTGCTGTCGGCAATGCGGTTTTCGTCGAGTGGATGCGTGGACATGAATTCAGGCACGCGTTCGCCAAAATTGCGTGAATGCAGCATTCCTTCAAACATGCCCGCCATATCCTCGGGATTGAAGCCGGCGTTGAACAGCGTGCGGATGCCAATACGATCGGCTTCCTGTTCATGGCTGCGGCTGAAACGCAGTTGATTGTCGACAGAGCGTGCCTGGCCAACCATCAAGGCAGCCTGGCCTGCATCTCCACCCACGGTGGCTGCCACTGCCAGGCCTGCCAGCAGACCGGCGATGTTGGGGAGCGTGTTATTGCGACTGTCTTCGACCGAGCGGGCATAATGACGCTGGGAAAGATGCGCAAGCTCATGGGCCAGCACGGAAGCGAATTGGCCCTCATTGGTGGCATTGAGGAATAAACCGGCATTGACGCCGACAATGCCGCCCGGAGCAGCAAAAGCATTCAGCACCTGGCTGTCGATCAAAATGAATTCAAGTCGGTGATCAGTCAGCTCACTGTTCACAGCCAATTTGTAGGTGAGACTGGAGATATAGTCAGCGATGAGCGGATCATTCAATGCGGGGGTTTGTTTGCGGACAGACCGGAAAAATTCGCGGCCATACTCATATTCGTCCTGGTTGGAGATCGTGCCCGAGACTGCATCACCCAGCACCGGCAGATTGACCTGGGCTTGTACTGGATGACCCGCGATCAACAAGGCCAGGCAAGTGATGGAAAAAAGTCTGGGTTTGTAAGGCATGTAGCGGCCCGGAATGCGGCGGTTGGGAATTGACCAGGTTGGTTTATGCAAACAATTCCTTCAATCATACAGAATATTGACGCTTTAAACTCGGTTTTTGCCGTGTCGCTTGCTAGAATGAAAAAATGAACGAAACAGCTACTCTTGAACTGGATTTGTCAGGCCTGACCTGCCCGATGCCCCTTTTGAAAACCAAACAGGCATTGAACCGTTTGCAATCGGGAGCAATTGTGAAAGTGGTGGCAACCGACCCGGCGTCAGAACGTGACTTCCAGGTGTTTGCCGAGCAGAGTGGCAACCAGTTACTGAGTTCAGAAAAGCGTGATGAACGCTTTATCTATTTGCTCATGAAGAAATAATACCCACCCCAGCCTTAATGGCCGCTTTATGAGAAAAGTTTTACACAGTTTGTATAAACGCTATTTTTCCGAGGAAGAAGCAATCATCTTCACCGGACTGATTGCCGTGCTCGTGCTGGTGCTCATGACCCTGGGTGGCGTGTTGGCGCCCCTGTTGTGGAGCCTGGTGCTGTCCTATCTGCTGCAAGGTCTGGTCAACGGCTTGGATCGTTTGCATGTACCCCATAAGTTGGCGGTCTATCTGGTCTACTTCCTGTTCGTCGGCTTGCTGCTGGCAGTAATACTGGTGTTTTTGCCGTTCATCTGGAACAGCATCACTTCGTTCGCGAATAATTTGCCGCAGATGGTCGAGCGATTGCGGGCCTTGTTGCTGGCGCTGCCCCGGGACTATCCGGAAGTATTCACCAATGACCAGATGGAGCAGTTGCTGAAATCGATCCAGTCACAAGTAGCGACGTTCGGTCAGTCCCTGCTGGGTTATTCATTTGCCAGCTTCACGCGCATCGTCACCTGGATGGTCTATACGATTCTGGTGCCGATCCTGGTGTTTTTCATGATGACGGATTCTTCCAGATTGCTGGACTGGCTGGAAAACTGGTTGCCGAAAAAGCGGCCGATCATGGCCCAGATCTGGCACGAAATGAACGACCAACTGGCCAACTATGTGCGTGGCAAGGCGCTGGAAATCATTCTGGTAGGGGTATGTTGCTTTGTGGCGTTTTCCTGGCTGGGTTTGCGGTATCCGTTATTGTTGTCGGTGCTGGTAGCTTTTTGCATCATCATCCCCTACGTCGGTGCCAAGGTTGTCGCCATTCCGGTGTTTCTGGTGGGTTTTGTGCAATGGGGCTTCTCTCCGGAGTGGTATCATTTAATGATGGTATATGTGGTCTTGCTGGTGCTGGATGGTTACATCCTGGTGCCGGTCCTGTACTCGGAAAAGTTGGTTTTGCATCCGATCGCCATCATTGCTGCAGTGCTGGTTTTTGGCGGCATATGGGGGTTCTGGGGCGTTTTCTTTGCTATTCCCCTGGCAACTTTCATCAAAGCCATCATCAGAGCCTGGCCAATAAGCCCGTTCCCCGCAGAAGAATGATGTCCCTGCGCAGGATTGGCATGTGCCAACCAAATTCCGTTGCGCTAGAATCTGCCCCCGCTGCCGACAACTGGTCGCTTGGGCATTACCCCCGCCACGTACGCGCACGCATTGGTGCCAGTAGCAGTCGCCGGGTTGAAACAAACAATCACTAGAGGTTGGCATGATAGAAGGCAGTATTGTTGCCCTGGTTACCCCCATGGCCCGCGACGGCAGCGTTGATTACCAGAGTCTTGCCGCACTGGTTGAATGGCATGTAGTCAGCGGGACCAATGCCATTGTGGCGGTCGGGACGACAGGTGAGTCTGCCACCCTCAGCGTTGATGAACACTGCAAGGTCATCCGGGAAACGGTGCGCGTCAGCGCGGGCCGGGTGCCTGTCATTGCCGGGACTGGCGCCAATTCCACCACAGAAGCCATTGAACTGACTCAGGCCGCCAAAGAGGCTGGCGCCAATGCCTGCCTGCTGGTAACCCCCTATTACAACAAGCCCAGCCAGCGCGGCCTGATTGCCCACCACATGCGTATCGCTGAAAGTGTGGCAATTCCCCAGATCCTTTATAACGTGCCCGGCCGCACTGCCTGTGACATGCTGCCTGATACTGTGGTGGCGCTGGCCAAAGTGCCCAACATCATTGGGATCAAGGAGGCCACCGGCAATCTGGAGCGTGGTCGCGAGCTGTTGGCGCGCTGCCCGCAGGAATTCGCAATCTATTCCGGTGATGATGCCACGGCCCTTGAATTGATCCTGCTGGGTGCCAAAGGCAACATTTCGGTCACCGCCAATGTGGCACCTGCCCAAATGGCACAGATTTGCCGTCTGGGTTTGCAGGCGTATTCAGCCAGTGGCAAGCAACAGCAACAATTGGCCCAACAAGCCAGAGCATTGAATGACAGAATTGCCGCCTTGCATCAAGACTTGTTCCTGGAAGCCAACCCGGTTCCTGTGAAATGGGCGCTGGCCAAAATGGGCAAAATGACCGGCGCACTCAGGTTGCCCCTGGTCGAACTTGATGAAAAATTCCACAGCAGATTGACCGCTACCCTGCAAAGCACTGGAGTCCTATGAATTTGCACAGCTACAAATATGCCATCACTACGCTCGCCTGCATTGCTGCATGTGCAGCAATCAGCGGATGTTCGATGCTGGCCAAAGTACCCGGCGCGGGCAAGGTGGTTGGTGATAACGGCGTATTCCGTGACCATAAAGGCGATTATCTCAAGGCAGAAACCATTCCGCGTACCAAAGTCCCGCAAGGCAAAGACAGTTTCATCATCGATGATTTGCTGGTGATTCCGGAGCTGCCGGGCATTGTGAAAAAACAGGCCTTCCTTGACGCTCCCCCTCCACGTGAAATAGAAGTGAAATCAGATCGTGAAGTTGTCATTCAGCGTATGGATAAAAGTGCCTGGATAGTGGTGGGAGTAAGCCCAAGCCAGGTGTGGCCCCGCATCAAGGATTACTGGCGCAAGAACAATGTAGTGGTTGCATCTGAAAATACCAATGCCGGTGTGATGGAAACCGGCTGGTTTGTGCTGGCCGGCAACGTGACCACCCAGGAAAAATTCAGGGTAGTAGTAGAACCAGGTTTCCAGGACAACAGTTCCGAGATCCACATGCTGCAGATCGAAGCGCCACAGGCCGTACCAGTGGTGGCCCAGATTCCGTTCCAGGCAAAATCAATTAATGCGGATACTGAATTTACGGTGTTGACATCACTTTCCGGATTTCTGGCTGATGTGGCTGATCTTTATCAGGCTTCGGCCGTGTCATTTCTGGCAGGCAATATCAGCAACAATGGCAAGGCTGCCATTGCCAGCACTCCGGGCGGCAGTGAAGTGCTGGTTTTGCGCGCTGATTACGATCGTAGCTGGGCCGCCTTGGGTCGTGCCCTGCAGCGTGCCGGTATCGATGTACAAGCCCAGGATGCCGAGCAGGGCGTGTTTGATGTGGTCTATATCCCTGGCAAGATTGAAGATGACAAGAAAGAAAAGCCGGGTTTCCTGCACAAAGTGTGGACGCTCGGCGGACTGCTAGGCGGCGATGACAAACTGAAAGTCTATAATTTGCGTATGAAGCTGCTTAAGACCAAAGAGGGTGTGGAAGTCGTGGTAAGCCCGGTTGGCCCTACCAAGGATGCCGCAACCCAGGAAGCCGGCAACAGCCTGCTGGAATTGATGAAAATTACCATTGCCTGATGTGTGCAAGGCAAGCAAGTGTGAAATCACGTTGAAGTGGAGTCAGTAATGGAAAAGCGGGAAGAGATCTACAAAGGCAAGGCCAAAAGCGTTTATCGTACAGATGATCCCGATCTGTTCATCATGCATTACCGCAATGACACCTCTGCCTTTGACGGAACCAAGGTCGAGCAGCTGGCAGACAAAGGCCGCGTCAACAACCTGTTCAACGCATTCATCATGCAGAAGCTGGCTGCCGCCGGCATCAAGTCACATTTTGTGAAAGTCGTGAACGACAACGATTCCCTGGTCAGGAAGTTGCAAATGATCCCGGTGGAATGTGTGGTCAGGAATCTGGCAGCAGGCAGTATCTGCAAGCGCTATGGCATTGCTGAAGGCACCGAAATCAATCCGCCCACTTTCGAATTCTTTCTGAAAAGCGACGCTTTGCATGATCCGATGATAAATGATTACCACATTGTTTCATTCGGATGGGCCACCCCTGCACAGATCGTGGCGATGAAAGAGCTGACCTTCAAGGTAAACGCGGTACTCAAACAGTTGTTCGCGGATGCCGGCATGCTGCTGGTCGATTACAAGCTGGAATTCGGCCTGTCCCAGGGGGAAGTGCTGCTGGGTGACGAGTTCAGCCCCGATGGTTGCCGTATCTGGGACAAGGTCACCCGCAAGAAGATGGACAAAGACCGCTTTCGCCAGGATCTGGGTTCTGTGATCGAAGCCTACAAGGAAGTGGGGGAACGCCTGGGAGTGGATTTTTCCCGCTTGCCTGACTAAACGGAGCGGAATGTGAATGGTACATTCGTGATGCTGGCAGCCTTGGTATTGCTGCTGCCGGCTTTGTTGACCAGCTGGTTCCTGCATGGTCGCAAAAGCAAGCATCTGGCAGAGCTGCAAGCCACGGTGAGTGAACAGTCGGTCAGAATTGCCTCACGCGAGACCGAACTGCAAATGACGCAGCAGCGATCATCCCTGCTGGAAGGGCAGCTCGACCAGCAAATGCAAACCACCCAGCAATTGCGTGAACAGCAAGCCCGGTTGGAAAGCAATCTGCATGCCGAACGGCAAAACCATCATGAAAAAATGCAGCTGTTGCTGCAAGCCCGAGAACAGATGACGCTGGAATTCCGTCAGCTGGCCGGCGATATTCTTGAACACAAAGGCAAACTTTTCCGTGAGGCCAGCCAGCAGCAATTAATGCAGTTGTTGCAGCCACTGGGCGAGCGATTGCAGCTGTTCGAAAAGAAAGTCGATGACACTTATGACAAGGAAGCCAAGCAAAGATTTTCGCTTGAGAAAGAAATCAAGGCGTTGTTGGAGCTCAATACCCGCATCAGCGCAGATGCCACCCGTCTGACCAATGCATTGAAAGGTGAAAGCAAAACCCAGGGTAGCTGGGGTGAGGTGATCCTTGAAAGAGTGCTGGAAAAATCCGGCCTGGAGAAGGGGCGGGAATACGAGGTACAGGTCAGCCTCAAAGATGAAGACGGTAAGAAATGGCAGCCGGATGTGATCGTGCATCTGCCGGAAAAGAAAGATGTAGTCATTGATTCCAAGGTCTCACTTACTGCCTATCAAGCCTATTTTTCCAGCCAGGACGAGGAAGAGCGGGCCTTGCTGCTCAAGCAGCACATTGCCTCGATTCGTGGCCATATCAAGAATTTGACCGGCAAAAATTACCAGAACCTGGCCGGTATCCGCAGCCTGGATTACGTACTGCTGTTTCTGCCGGTGGAGTCGGCGTTCACGCTGGCTGTGCAACATGATGAAACCCTGTTCACCGAGGCGTTTGATCACAATATCATTCTGGTCGGACCCTCGACGCTGTTGGCCACACTGCGCACCATTCACAATATCTGGCGTTATGAATACCAGAACAAACATGCGCTCGAGATTGCCCGTCAGGCCGGGTTGCTTTACGACAAGTTTGCCGCTTTTGCCCAGGACCTCGACAAGATCGGTGAGCGGCTGGGTCAAACCCAGGACGCCTGGAATTCGGCCCACAACAAACTGCTCAGCGGGCGCGGTAATCTGGTAAGTCGTGCTGAAAAACTGAAAGCCATGGGTGTGCGCGCCAGCAAGTCCTTGCCGGAACAGCTGCCCGACCAGAGTGATGAGGTGGGTGGGGATGACGACGACTGATGTTGCCGCGTTTTTGCGTTGTCCAACACCGCAGGAGTGGGTAAGGGTGGCAGTCGCCGAAATTCCCACATTGCTGATAGATCATGCCAATTGCGAAAAAAAGGCTGCTTCCAATGCCATGTCCATGATGTATCGCTACGTGGACAAACCGGATCTGCTGGAAAAATTGTCACAACTGGCCCGCGAAGAGTTGCTGCATTTCGAGCAGGTTGTGGGTTTCATGCGCAATCGTAATATCTCCTACCATCATCTGGGTCCTGCCCGTTATGCAACCGGTTTGAGAGAGCATATCCGCACCCATGAGCCGGCCCGGCTGGTGGATATCCTGATCATCGGGGCGTTTGTAGAGGCGCGTTCGTGTGAGCGATTCGCGGCAGTAGCACCGCTGCTGGATGCCGATCTGCAAAAATTCTACGTGTCGTTATTGCGTTCGGAAGCCCGGCATTTTGCCGATTATCTGGAGTTGGCGCGGCTCTATGCCCAGGAAGACATCAGCCCACGCATCGAATTCTTTGCTGAATTGGAAGCGCAGTTGATCCGTACACCTGATCCGCTGTTCCGGTTTCATAGCGGTGTACCCGCTGAGGGTTATTCCACGCAGTGAAGCGGCTCCGACAGGGTATTGCCAAGGCGGGCTTTGAGCGCAGCCAGTTCCTTGCAGGGCAGGCGATCATTGCCTTGCAGGGATACAAAGCGCAGCAGTTGCATGTCTGCCAAAGGTGCAATGCTGGTGAGGGGGTTGTTGCGCAGCCCCAGAGTTCGCAAATTTTTCAGATCGGCCAGCGGGAACAGGTCGGATATAGTGTTGTCGCTCAGCTCCAGCTGTTCGAGTCCGCTCAGCTTGTCGATGCCGACAAGGGTGTGAACGCCACTGCCCGGGCAGGCCAATAATTTCACCGTTGCCAGATCGGTAATCTTGCCTGCCTCGACCAGCTGGTTAAGGCAGCCCTGCAGGTTGGCATCGCGCAGCAAATTGGCGAGTTGCTGGCCTGGTTCCCCAGGGGTATTAATCACATTGTCATTGAATGTGTATACAAAATGGTTGTTCTTGCAGGCAGCCAGCAACAGCAGGGTAGTGCCGCACACAGTCAGCGACCGCAGCAGGCGGGCAAGGCAGGGATGGAACGGGAACTTTGAATACAAGCTGAATGACCTGCTGGGGGTGGAGTGGTAATTCTAACTGGCTCCCGGTAGTATGCGCGCCTTGTATTTTTCGCTTATCCCTGTTTCTAACGATTTATCAACGCTTTTATCAATAAATTGACGTCTGTATCAGAACGGCCGTCACCCATAGGAATCCTATATGAAACTGTCTCGTCTCCATGGTCTTGCCAGCGCCATTCTGGCTGTTTCCGTTGCTACTGCCGTATTCGCACAAGGTGAAATGTCTCCCAAGCAGAAAGGCAGTTACAGCATTGGTGTCAACATCGGCAGCAGTCTGGCCTCGCAGGGTCTGAAAGAAGATCTTGATGTGCCAACACTGGTGCAGGGACTCCAGGATGCAGTTGCCGGCGGCAAAATGAAAATGTCAGAAGATGACATGAAAAAAGCCCTCGAACAGTTGTCAACGACGATGCAAACGCGCGCGGCAGCACAGCAAGCCGTGGTCGAAAAAGCCGGCAAGGATTTCCTGGCCAAAAACAGCAAGGAAGCCGGCGTGAAAACCACCGCCAGCGGCTTGCAGTACTCGGTAGTGAGCAAAGGCAAAGATGCCAAAGCCACCAAACCGAAAGTCTCCGATACCGTAAAAGTGCACTATGAAGGCAAGCTGGTGAATGGCACTGTGTTTGACAGCTCCATCCAGCGCGGCGAACCAATTACATTCCCGCTGGCCGGTGTTATCCCCGGCTGGACTGAAGGCGTGCAGCTGATGAATGTAGGTGACAAATTTCACTTCGTCATTCCGTCAGAGCTGGCCTATGGTGCACAAGGTGCCGGCCCTATCCCGCCGAATTCGGTCTTGATTTTTGATGTGGAACTGCTGGGCATTGAAGCGCCAGCAGCGCCAGCAGCTCCAGCAGCAGATGGCGCAGCCAAGAAGAAATAATACTGGTCTCTGCAGTTTCCTGCAGGCATCGCCCACGCCTTTCCACGCCGTTGCCGCTATGGCTGCACGGCTGCAGGAGGCGGGGTTCCAGCAATTGGATGAAACCGCTGCCTGGGTTTTACAACCCGGCAGCGGTTATTTCATCACTCGTAACCAAAGCTCCCTGATTGCATTCCGGGTCGGCAGTGACCAGTCTCTGGCATCCGGCTGGCGCATGGTAGGAGCCCATACCGACAGTCCCTGTCTTAAAGTCAAACCCCAGCCTGAACTGGTGCGCCACGGCTATTTCCAGCTGGGGGTTGAAGTCTATGGCGGTGCTTTGCTGAATCCCTGGTTCGATCGGGATCTGTCATTGGCCGGGCGGGTGCATTATCTCGACAGCCAGCTGCAGCTCCGGCATGCGCTGATCGATTTCCGCAAAGCCATTGCGGTTATCCCCAGTCTGGCGATCCATCTTGATCGCGAGGTCAACCAGAAGCGCAGCATTAATCCACAAACTGATTTGCCGCCGCTGTTGCTGCAAACCGGCGCGAATGCTCCGACCGGTTTTCGCGAGTTGTTGTTAGTGCAATTGCAGCTTGAATACCCGGCACTGGATGTGAAGGAAGTGCTGGATTTTGAAATCAGTCTGTACGATATGAACCCGCCGGCGATGATCGGAATGGGTGCAGAATTCCTGGCCTCGGCCCGACTCGATAATTTGCTGAGTTGCCATGTCGGCATGGAAAGCCTGGTTGCCAGCACCGGTCATAGCAACCGCCTGCTGGTTTGCACTGATCATGAAGAAGTAGGCAGCGCCACTGCCGCCGGCGCAGCAGGTCCATTTCTGGAATCGGTGTTGCGCCGCTGCAATGAAAAACTGCTTGATGGCAGCGAACAAAGCTACCGGCAGCAATTGAGTCGCAGCACCTTGGTATCAGTCGACAACGCCCATGGTATCCATCCTAATTTTCCTGACAAACACGACAGCAAGCACGGCCCGCTACTCAATGGCGGGCCGGTACTGAAATTCAATGCCAATCAGCGTTACGCCACCAATAGCGAGACCAGCGCTCGCTTCCGGCAGTTGTGCCAGGCGCTACAAGTGCCCTTGCAGAGTTTCGCGGTGCGCAGTGACATGGGTTGTGGTTCGACCATTGGCCCTTTGATTGCCACTGAGCTGGGGATAGCTACTGTCGATGTCGGTGTGCCGACATTGGCGATGCATTCGATTCGCGAGCTGGCTGGTACGCTGGACATTGGCTATCTAGCCGATGCACTGACCGGTTTTTTCAATAGCTGAGAGTGTTGTCCCGCCCGACGCGGCCTCAAAATCTGGCAGGATCCAGCAAGTTTCCCAGAGTATCTGCCAGCGGTGCCGGTGTGTTGTTCATGCGGCTTGCCAGCCAGGCAGCACTGATCGGAGTGCGGGCAAGTCCATTGGAACCGTGCGCGGTATTGATATACAAGCCGGGAGCATCCGACAAGACCAGCCCTGCCAACGGCATGCGATCAGGCGTCTGGCAACGTTCTGCCACCCTTTGTTGCAGCGGCCGTTGCACTGCTAATTGTTCCGCCATGGCAGCATCCATACGCGACAACAATCGCAAATGGGTTTGACGATTTTGCTCGGCACTGGTGGCTTCCACAAAATAACTGCCACCCAGGCTTTGTCGCCCGCCCGTGCTCGGCGTCAGATAACCCTGGCCGCACAACACCGTACGTATCATCGTGGCGGGTGTGCTTTCATAGACATCCACCTGGCCGCGATTGCAGATGATGGGCAAGCGCCGGCACTGCTCGAACTCATAAACATCAGCAGCATTGCACAGCACCACGCAGTCGGCACTCATGCTGCTGCCATTGGCAGTGGTGATTGCCCAACGATTGTCTGCGCCTTGCTGCAAGGCGCTGGCAGTTACACCGGTATGCACTGTGATGGCAGCATGTTGACTGTAAAACTGGCAGAGTGCCGAAGGTGACAGCCAGCCTGACAAGGGGAAATACAGGCAAGCCCGGCTTAATTCAATCCCGGCCAAGGCAGACGCTTGCGCGGCATCCACTTGCTGCATGATTTGCTGGTCGAAGCGGCCACTGTTGCCAATGCGCTCAAAGCGGCGCAACTGTTCCGCATCTACTCCCACATGCAGCATGCCGCACTGGTGCCATTCCAGTCCGAGTGGTTGCAACGCTGCGTAATGGCGTTGTGCAAACAGATAGGCATGCAGGTTGAATTGATTGTCGACCGAATCGGCAGCACCGGGTTTGCAATGCAGCACTCCCTGCAAATTGCCGGAACCGGCGGGGGCCAAAGTACCGCTGCGTTCCAGTACAGTTACCTGCCAGCCGGTCTCAGCCAGCGCATAGGCTGTGCTGCAGCCGGAGAGCCCGCCGCCAATGATGCAAACAGAGCGGTTTGCCGGCTGGGGAAGCAACGGTAGTCCCGGCAGCACAGCCGCAAGCATGTGACGCTTGCTGGTAAAGCCGGTACCGGCAAAACCCTTGCGTTTCTCACATACAAAACCCGCGTCCTTGAGTGCGCTACGCAAACCCCCGGCTACCGAGTAACTCGCAACAGTGGTGCCGGCATGGCTGAGCTGGGCCAGCCGTTGCATCAAGCCGGCATGCCAAAGTTGCGGATTCAGCCGGGGAGAAAATCCATCGAGAAACCAGGCATCCACACTGAACGGGAATTGCTGGCCGTAATTGGCGAGCATGGAGTTGGCATCACCAAACAGTAAAGTCAGGCAGATCCGGTGCTGCGGCAAGCGCAACACCAGTTGATGCACGCCGGCGGTATGGTCGGGATATAACTGTAGCAAGGCATCGCGATAGCGCGCCAATTGCGGAAACCGGGTCAGCAATCGTTGCATGTCGGTCAACGTTAAGGGATGCAGTTCGCACGCCAGGTAGTGAAGTGTGGCTGCAGGCGGCGCACTGTCACACCATTGTTGGCAACAATTGAGAAAATTGAGCCCGGCCCCGAAGCCGAGTTCGCCCACTACGAAATGCTGGTGTTGCAAGCGGGCAAAACGCGCCGGCAAATCATTGCCATGGATGAACACATGCGTACTTTCACCGAGTGCATCTGCCTTGGAGTAATAGATATCGTCGTAATCGACCGAATGCGGCAGGCCGTCGGCATCCCAGAGGAGGTTGGCGTTGGTGAGAGTGGGGTTCAAGGCGGTTTGATTCAGGGATATAGGGAATGGCCCACAATTTAACGCATCACGGCTGGCGGTTATAGGGTTCTGTTGGTCTTGGTGCAGTTGGCTCGCCACTCAGCTAGAATGCAGCCCTTTTCCGGAGTAACCCCATGCTAGAAGTCAACGGCCACCTGCAACGCATCAAAGACTGCAGCGAGCGCGTCAGCGTGCTCAGGGGGTATCTTTGACTTCGACCACAAGCAGGACCGCCTTGCCGAGGTAGAAGCAGACTTGGGTGAGCCCAACATCTGGGACAACCCCGAACATGCCCAGGCCCTGGGCAAAGAACGCTCTGAACTGGAGCGTGTCGTCAAAACCATTGTGCAGCTGGAAAGCCAGTTTGCCGATTGCAGTGAGCTGATTTCGCTGGCCGACAGCGACAATGATGAAGCGCTGCTGGCCGAAGCACTGGCGGATCTCGACAAGGCCGTGGCCAGCCTGGAACAGCTGGAATTCCGCCGCATGTTCTCGGGTCCAATGGATGCCAACAATGCCTATCTCGATGTGCAGTCCGGCTCCGGCGGTACTGAGGCGCAGGATTGGGCAGAAATACTGCTGCGCATGTACCTGAAGTGGGCTGATAGCCATGGCTTCAAAACCGAATTGATGGAAGCGTCAGCGGGAGAGGTGGCAGGCATCAAAAGTGCCACGGTGCACATTCAGGGTGAGTACGCTTACGGTTGGCTGCGTACGGAAACCGGTGTACATCGGCTGGTGCGCAAGTCGCCGTTTGATTCCGGCAACCGCCGCCATACCTCGTTTGCGTCCATCTTTGTATCGCCGGAAATTGATGATGACATTGTCATTGATCTCGACATGAGCAAGGTGCGGGTAGATACCTACCGCGCCAGCGGCGCGGGCGGCCAGCACGTCAACAAGACTGACTCCGCCATACGTATGACGCACGAACCCACCGGTATTGTCGTCCAGTGCCAGAGCGAACGTTCACAGCACAAGAACCGCGATAGTGCGATCAAGCAGTTGAAAGCCAAATTGTATGAACTGGAAGAGCAGAAGAAGCGTGAGAGTCTGCAGAAAATTGAAGATACCAAAGCCGACATCGGCTGGGGCAGCCAGATTCGTTCCTACGTGCTGGACCAGTCGCGCATCAAGGATTTGCGCACTGGCGTCGAGACCTCCAACACCGGCGTAGTGCTGGATGGCGATCTCGACAAGTTCATGCAAGCCAGCCTGAAGATGGGTCTATAAAACACAACAGAAGACAGCGAACAATGACAGAGCACAATCAAGACAGTCAGCACGATGAAAACAAACTGATCGCCCAGCGTCGCGAAAAGCTGCAAGCCCTGCGTGAGCAGGGCAATGCGTTTCCGAATGATTTCCGTCGTGATGCCTTGGCAGCGGAGCTGCATCAGCGTTTTGCGGATGACAGCAAGGAAGTGCTGGAAGCTGCCCAGCATCCGGCCAAAGTGGCGGGTCGCCTGATCCGCATGCGTGGCCCTTTCATGGTGATCCAGGATGGCAGTGGCCAGATCCAGCTGTATCTCAACCACAAGGAATACAGCGAAGCCCAGAATGCGCTCAACAAGAGTCTGGATCTGGGTGACATCATTGCCGTGAGCGGTACCGTGTTCCGCACCGGCAAAGGTGAGCTGTCGGTGTGGGCAAACCAACTGCAGTTGCTGACCAAGGCGCTGCGGCCATTGCCGGACAAATATCACGGTTTGCACGATACTGAAGTGCGCTATCGGCAGCGCTATGTTGATCTGATCGTCAATGAAGAAACCCGCAAAACCTTTGTACTGCGTTCGAAAATTGTCGACAGCATCCGCCGTTTCATGAATGCGCGTGACTTCATGGAAGTGGAGACTCCCATGATGCAGCTGATTCCCGGCGGCGCTGTGGCCAAACCATTCGTGACCCACCACAACGCACTCGACCAGGACATGTATTTGCGCATTGCGCCGGAGTTGTATCTCAAACGCCTGGTAGTGGGTGGCTTCGAACGCGTCTATGAAATCAACCGCAACTTCCGCAACGAGGGTTTGTCGACCCGCCATAATCCTGAATTCACCATGCTGGAGTTTTACCAGGCCTATGCCGACTACCATGAGCTGATGGACATGACCGAGCAAATGTTGCGTGGCGTGGCGCAGGAAGTGCTGGGCACTACGACGCTGCAGTACCAGGGTTTGCAGCTGGATTTTGGCCAGCCGTTCCGCCGTCTCAGTATTCCTGCGGCAATTCTGGCGCATGTGCCTGGCACTACTGCAGAAGAAATCGACAACATCGACAGCTTGCGCGCTCTGGTCAAACGCCTGGGCATCGAACCCAAAGCCGGGTGGGGCAAGGGCAAGTTGCAGATGGAAATTTTCGAGCTCAAAGTCGAACACGAATTGCTGCAGCCCACCTTTGTTGTAGAGTATCCGACTGAAGTGTCGCCACTGGCGCGCCGCAACGACCATAACCCCGATATCAGCGACCGTTTCGAGTTGTTCATCGGTGGTCGCGAGATTGCCAACGGTTTCTCCGAACTTAATGATGCCGAAGACCAGGCTGAGCGTTTCCAGGCCCAGGTTGCAGCCAAAGATGCCGGAGACGACGAAGCCATGCATTTCGACAGCGACTATATTACCGCGCTCGAATACGGCATGCCGCCAACGGCGGGAGAAGGCATCGGCATTGATCGTCTGGTGATGCTCTACACTGATTCCCCCTCGATCCGCGATGTGCTGTTGTTTCCGCACATGCGTCCGCAGCATAGCGGATAGTGCCGGACTTCATGAGTGGCACAGGGCAACAGCGTTCGGTGCAACTGGAAGCGTCCTGGCAGGCGGTGTTGCAGCAGGAATTCACTTTGCCCTACATGCTGCAGTTACGCGAATTTCTGCTACAGGAAAAACAGGCCGGCAAGCTGATCTATCCACCCGGTCCTGCGATTTTCAAAGCGCTGAATTCCACACCGCTGGCTAGCGTGAAAGTGGTAATACTCGGTCAGGATCCCTATCACAATCCGGGCCAGGCGCATGGTCTGTGTTTTTCAGTATTGCCAGGCGTGGCACCGCCGCCGTCCTTGCTCAATATCTACAAGGAGCTGCAGCGCGACCTGGGCGTGATTGCGCCCAAACACGGGCATTTGCAAAGCTGGGCGCAGCAGGGCGTGTTGCTGTTGAATGCCGTACTGACGGTCGAGAGCTACAAACCCGCATCCCATCAGGGCAAGGGCTGGGAACAATTCACTGACAGGATTGTCAGCATATTGAATGAGCAGGGCGAGAATCTGGTGTTCCTGCTGTGGGGCAGTCACGCCCAGAAGAAGGGACAGCACATCAGCCGCACGCGGCATCTGGTGCTGGAATCACCGCATCCATCGCCGTTGTCGGCGCATCGGGGTTTTATCGGTAACGGCCATTTTTCACACACCAATACGTGGCTGCTGCAACATGGCAAGCCCCCGATCGACTGGCAACTGCCTCAGTCGCCGGAATAGACACAACCGCTGGTGCAGGTTTCCTTGATCACGATGCGGCACAGCTCGGGCAGCAAGGGTTTCAATTGTTGCCACAGCCAGCGCGCAATCACTTCGCTGGTGGGGTTGTCGAGCCCGGGAATGTCATTCAGATAATAATGGTCGAGGCGGGCAATCACCGGTTTTACGATTTGCTTGATGTCGGCATAGTCCATCACCCAGCCCAGGTTGGGATGCAGCGGACCCGCCACATGCACTTCCACCCGGAATGAATGACCATGCAAACGGCCGCATTTGTGGCCCGCAGGCACATTGGGCAGCAGGTGGGCGGCTTCAAAACTGAATTCTTTGTAGATTTCCATGGAAGTTACAGGCATGCAAAACAGCCGGCATGGTAAAGACACCCGGTACTACTCTACAAGGGATTTCCGCTAGGCACAGAGCCAGATTGTGTATATATAATCCAGCCAGTAACGCTTACCCGGCCCTGCCATGCAGCTGCTTGCCACCCTGACAAAATACCTGAACCGGTTCTGGAGCTCCATGTTACGGGGTTCGCGGCTGCCTGCTTATCTGGGCATTCTCGCAACCTGTTTTGTCTATTGGATGCACACAACCGATCAGCCGTTGGTGAAATCATTGCTGGAGCGTCTGGACTATGTGGTCTATGACCTGCGCTTCACTGTGGCGCACAACAGTGTGCGCAGCAATGAAAACAATATTGTGATTGTTGACTACGACCAGCGCAGCCTGCAAGCGGAAGGGCAGTGGCCGTGGTCGCGTTTCAAGATCGGCCAGATGGTGCGCAAACTCAAAGACGACGGCGCGATAGTAATAGGATTTGACGTGTTCTTTCCCGAATATGAGCGCAACCTGGTGAAGGAACTCGGCCTGCGTGCCCGCAATGGCGCTGATGCCAGCGCTGCAGCCGATGCCGTGTTGCAGCATCTGGAGTCGCTCTCCATCTCCAATCCTGACTTGTTTGATGGCGATGCCTATTTGGCCGACAGCATGCAGTCAACCGAAGTGGTTTTGGGTTTTTCCTTCAAGAACAATGAGGCAACCCAGGCCGGTGTGCTGCCGCAACCGGTGTTTGCAGTTTCAGATCGCGACAATAATGAAATCGAGCTCCCCGAAATGCAGGGTTATGTCGGTAATGTCGATACCTTGCAGAGCGGGGCCGAGGGTGCGGGTTTTATTGATACGGTGCCGGATGCCGACGGCGTAATCCGCTCCACTCCGCTCATCCTGAAATACCAGCAAAAGATCTACCCGTCGCTCGCGCTTGATATGGCGCGACGCTTTAACCTGGAGGACCGGTTTGAACCGGTAATCGAGGCCGCCAATGATGGTACTTTCCGGGAATTGTCAGGCATCAAGATGGGCGATACTTTCCTGCCTACCGACAAGCGGGGACGGGTGCGGGTGCCCTATATCGGGGCTTCCCGCAGTTTTCCCTACATTTCTGCGACTGACGTATTGCGCGATACCCTCAGTGACCAACAACGGCAGTTGTTGAAAAGCAGTCTGGTGCTGGTGGGCACCACTGCCACCGGCTTGTACGATCTGCGGGCCACCCCGGTGGAAGCGGTTTATCCAGGTGTCGAAGTCCACGCCAATATCCTCAATGCCATTCTCAGCTCGGCACCGCGCACCACCATTGATGAAAATACACAGCAAAAAACCGGCACGCTGGGTGAATTGATGGCGGTACTCGACAAGGCCAAGTTGACACCATTCCCGACCCGGCCCTATTGGGATAAAGGCACCATCGGCATCATTATCATTGTCATCGGCCTGTGTCTGTCGCTGGTATATCCGCATCTGGGACCGGCCTTGCTGGCCTTGTCCGGCAGCACCTTCATCGCCGGTCTGGTGGTGCTCAATCTCTACTTGTGGAACAACTACAACCTCGATATTTCACTGGTGATACTGCTGTTGCTGGTAGTAGTGATTGCCGCGGTCAACATGACCTACGGTTTTCTGAAAGAAGGCCAGCATCGCAAAGTCATCAAAGGCATGTTCGACCAGTACGTGCCGCCGGCGCACATTGACGCCATGCTTAACGATCCTGACAAATACAATTTCAGCGGCGAGAGCAAACAACTCAGCGTATTGTTTTCCGACATCCGCAACTTCACCGCCATCTCGGAGAAACTGAAAGCCACCGAATTGAAATCGTTGTTGAATGAATTCTTCACGCCGATCACCGGCATTATTTTTGAGCACAGCGGCACCATCGACAAGTATGTGGGCGACATGGTGATGGCGTTCTGGGGCGCACCGCTGGATGATCCGCGCCATCGTGAAAATTCGGTCATGGCGGCACTGGCCATGCTCAGAAAAGTGGAAGAGTTGAAGCCGCTGTTCAAGGCGCAGGGTTTGCCGGACGTGAATATCGGCATTGGCATCAATTCCGGCATGATGAACGTCGGTGACATGGGTTCCACGTTCCGGCGTGCTTACACAGTGATTGGCGATGCTGTGAACCTGGGTTCACGCCTGGAAGGCATTACCAAGAATTACGGAGTCCAGTTGCTGATCGGTGAGCAAACCCATGATGGACTTGCCAATATCCTGTGCCGTCTGGTCGACAAGGTGCAGGTAAAGGGCAAGGATGTACCGATTCGTATTTACCAGCCGCTGTGCAAACAGTCGGAAGCCAGTGCCCAATTGCTGGCTTTGGTTGAGGCCTGGCACGCCGCTTACCAGCTTTATCTGCACCAACAATGGGATGCTGCCGTCACCGCCTTTGCGCAATTGCGGCAGCAGGATCCTGATACTTATTTGTATACCTTGTATCTGGGCCGCATTGCCAGTCTGCGCACGCAACAGCTGCCGCCGGACTGGGACGGCACTTATCGCCACACTTCCAAGTAAGAGTCTGTATTCGCTGGGAATCAGGCTTGTTTGTTGTCAGAAACTTTTATTGACTCCCCATCTGTTGTGGGTAAAATGCGCAACCTCGGCGCTTGGGTGAATAGCTCAGCTGGTAGAGCGTCGCCCTTACAAGGCGAATGTCGGGGGTTCGAGCCCCTCTTCACCCACCAAGCGTTAAGGTTTTACCCTCTGCAATACTGACAGCGCAATTTTAATGCCTGTCTATCTGTTTTACGGAGTGGCCTGGTAGTTCAGTTGGTTAGAATGCCGCCCTGTCACGGCGGAGGTCACGGGTTCAAGTCCCGTCCAGGTCGCCATTCCTTTCATGCAGTACCCGTAGTTTTTCCTGAAGCTTGGTTTCCCCGGTGCCGGTACGATTGCGTCGTGGGCGCCGTGCTGCGCATAATTTATCTGCTGTGGGGGCGTCATCTGTTGGCGTTGATCAACGTTTCTGCTGGGTAACGGGGGAGCATTATGTTGTGTTCAGCTTTGGTTGCAGCGGGTGCAATGTTGATGGCTGGTGCCGGCAGGGCCAAGCGGGGCGGTGCCGGCGCGCGCGAGCGCCGCCAGCTGCCCTGGACTTGTCTGGTAAATCACGGCTGCCGGGTGCCCAATTAATATTCCCATTACACCGGTCACTGCCGCCTGGGTGCATCAGCACAAGCTGTCGCTGGCCATATTGCGGGCCGATCAGCTTGATGCACAGCTGTCCGGCAACAAATATTTCAAGCTGCTGCCCAATATTGAACTGGCCCGGGAGCAGCAACATCACACACTCCTCAGCTTTGGCGGCCCCTGGTCCAATCACCTCCATGCATTGGCGGCGGCCGGACAGCGCTATGGCCTGCGGACCATCGGGGTGGTGCGGGGCGAGCAGGGCGGGCCGCTAACCGCCTGCCTGCAGGATGCCATAGCCTGGGGTATGCAACTGCATTTCGTCAGTCGCCGCGACTATGAGCGCCGGCACGATCCAAGCTGGCACGCTGAGTTGCTGAACTTGTTCGGGCCGCATTACCTGATTCCGGAAGGCGGGGCCAACCAGGCTGGCATAGTGGGTTGCCAGGCCTTGGTCCCCGCCGGGCATGATTACACCCATATCATAGTGGCGTGTGGTACGGGTGCCACTATCGCCGGAGTTATCAGCAGCAGCCGCGTGCCGGTGACAGGGATCCAGGTATTGAAAGGAGCGGGTTATTTGCAATGCCATGTGGCTGCGTTGTTGCAACTACACGGTTTGCAGGCCAGCTGCGACTGGCAAGTGCTGGATGACTGGCACGGCGGTGGTTATGCCCGTTTCACCCCGCAATTGCTGGAGTTCATGCAACGCTTTGAAACCGATACCGGCGTGCCACTTGAGCCGGTTTACTCGGCCAAAATGCTGCAGGCAGTGGTGGCGTTGACTGCCGCGGACCATTTCCCGCCAGCAGCTCGTTTACTGGCGATCCATGGCGGCGGGTTACAGGGTCGGCGCTCACTGGCCTGATGGTATACTGCCGTCCCGTTTTCAATTGTAACCGCGCATCCATGCAGCAGTTTCCGACCATAGGGCTGATCAGCCGCCGCGACAATCGTGACATCGTCGACACTCTCACGCAGGTGGCAAATTTTCTCAGCCAGCGCGCCGATACTTCGCTGGTGGTAGATGATTCCGTGGGTGCACTGCTGGGTACCCACAAATTCGAGGTGTTAGCCCGTGAACAGATGGGCAAGCGTTGCCAACTGGTAATCGTGGTAGGTGGTGACGGCAGCATGCTGAAAGTGGCCAATCAACTGGCCGAACAGAATGTGCCGGTGGTGGGGGTCAACCGCGGCCGTCTGGGTTTCCTCACCGATATTTTGCCGGATGACATTGAGCACGCACTAGAGCAGATTCTTTCAGGCCAGTATCGCGAAGAGTCGCGCTTTCTGCTGGAAGTGGGTAGCGGGGAGGGGCAGCAGGCCCGCTTGCTGGGCGCTGCGATGAACGATGTCGTACTGCACCCGGGCATTGCCGCCCAAATGATTGAATTTGATCTCTATGTCGATGGCCAGTTTGTGTGCCATCAGGCTTCCGACGGACTCATCATTGCCACGCCCACCGGTTCCACGGCTTACTCCTTGTCGGCTGGCGGTCCCATCATGCATCCCAAACTGGACGTGCTGGTGTTGGTGCCGATGTATCCGCACAGCTTGAGCAGTCGTCCCATCGTGGTCGACAGCAACAGCGAGATCAGGTTGGTGGTGGGCGAGCGTCATAACACAGCCCCGCAAATCAGCTGTGACGGACTGGTTGTACATACTTCCACTGTCGGTGAAACCTTCACCATCCGCCGTAAAGCCAAGCAGCTGAAATTGCTGCACCCGGTGGACTACGATTATTACGCCACCTGCCGCAGCAAACTGGGCTGGGCCCAGCGCCCGGTACGCAGCTGAACCGAGGTTCCTGACATGTTTCTAGCTTTGGAACTAGCCGGCTCACTGGATCTGACCCAATTCAGACGCCTGCTTTGGCAACGTAAACTTTCCCACCACATCCTTGAGCAGGCCGATCAGCAATTGCTGCTGGTGGCAGATGCAAACCACGTCGAGCAAGCCCGCTTGTTGTTCCGCCAATGGCAGCTGGGCGAGGTGCAGCCGCTGGCCGATGATTCCAGTGCATTGAGCGGTTACGTCAATACCGGGGTGCTGAAAAATGCCTTTGTGCAAAGTGTGCGGCATTCACCGTTGACGGTGCTGTTGATTGCGGTATGCAGTGTGTTGTGGTTGCTGGCGCCTCTGGATCAGCCCGGGCGCGTGGTTGATGCCTTGCTCTATCCTGACTTCAGTTTTGGCACCGGACTCATTGTATTGTCGAAGGTGCTGGCTTCGCTCAGCATCCGACAATTGGCGACCATGCTTACCCCGATCCTGTTGCATGGGGGGCTGCTGCATCTGGTATTCAACATGACCTGGCTGCTGGAATTGGGGCGTCGCATTGAGCGTGTGCAGAGCTCGTGGTCGTTTGCCCTGACTGTGGTTGTGATCGCGCTGTGTTCCAACACTATCCAATATCTCTATGGGGGCGGCAATAATTTCGGCGGCATGTCAGGGGTGATCTATGGCTTGTTTGCCTATATCTGGACCTGGCAATTGTTCGATCCGCACAAAGGACTGGCGTTGCCGGGTGTGCTGA
The DNA here is from genome assembly GCA_903853385.1 of uncultured Gammaproteobacteria bacterium. Lineage (GTDB taxonomy): Bacteria > Pseudomonadota > Gammaproteobacteria > Pseudomonadales > Pseudohongiellaceae > CAILUG01. The sequence goes on along the minus strand of CAINTJ010000110.1, from coordinate 30,777 downwards.
TTTTGTTCATGCTGGCTTCACTGGTGATCTTCACACTGCTCGGACTCGACATGATCGCCAATGCCGCGCACATGGGCGGCTTTCTGACTGGCATGTTCTACGGAGCCATTGTTGCAATCAGCAGCCGGCTTATGCGTAAGGCCAGCGCCAAGGTGAAACCATGATGGAAAAACCGCAAAGCTGGCAACAACTGGTGGCGGGCATGACGCCGGAAATACACCAGAATCTGAAGACGGCGGTGGAATTGGGCAAATGGCCGAATGGTGAGCGCTTGAGTGCGGAGCAAAAGCAGCACTGTTTGCAGGCAGTGATTGCCTACGATCAACTGTACCTGCCGGAGACGGATCGCACGGCTTTCATCGACCGCAGTGGCCTGCAAAAAAGTCAGTGTGACGACTGACGGAGACTGGCATGCAATACAGCGGGACCGTACAAAAAATGACAGCACGACTGGAAACGCCGGTGCGTTACCAGCTAACAGTAGGCACCGCGCAGGTTGACATGTCCGCGCTGCTGGAGAAACCGCTAACCCTGCGCTGCACTGGTCGTATATTTTGCGTGCACTGCAATCGCCCTACCAATAAAAGTTTCAATCAGGGTTATTGCTATCAGTGTTTCACCAGACTGGCGCAATGTGACAGCTGCATCGTGTCGCCGGAACTTTGTCATTATGAAGCCGGTACCTGTCGCGAACCTGTCTGGGGTGACCACTTCTGCATGCAGGATCATGTGGTGTATTTCGCCAATTCTTCCGGTCTCAAAGTCGGCATTACGCGCGCATCGCAAGTGCCAACCCGCTGGATCGACCAGGGTGCTACCCAGGCGCTGGCAGTGGTGCGTACCCGTAGTCGTCAGCAGGCAGGTTTGTGCGAGGCCATGTTTCGCCAGCATGTGGCTGATCGCACCAACTGGCGCGGCATGCTGAAAGGTGAACAGGAAATATTCGACATGCCGGCCGAGCGTGATCGTCTGCTGGGACTGTGCCGCGCTGAGTTCGCACTATTGCAGCAGCGCTTTGGCTTGCACGCACTCAGTCTGGTCAACGGGGTGGAGCCGCTGAACATCAACTATCCGGTGCGACGCTGGCCCGACAAACTGGTGTCGCTGGATCTGGAGACCCTGGGCACCTTGTCCGGCGTGTTGCTGGGCATCAAGGGCCAGTATCTGATTTTTGACAGTGGCGTGCTCAATGTACGCAAATATACCGGGCATGAACTTGAATTGGGTTTTGATGAGTGAAAGAGGCAGAGCATGAAAGAATCACAAGGCAAAACAGTTTATCTGCGTGATTATCGCGTGCCGGATTTTCTGATTGATGATACGCAGCTCATCGTCGAGCTGTTTGAGACCCAAACCCTGGTCAGTGCGCGGCTGAAAATGCGCCGTAATCCGGCCGCCCAGACTCCGCAGGCGCCACTGGTATTGTCGGGCCGGGCGCTGGAACTGCTGGAAGTGAAACTGGCGGGCAAGGTGTTGGCCGGCAGTGACTATCAGGTTGATGCAGAGCAGCTGACGATTGCCGGGGTGCCAGCCTCCTTCATGCTGGAATGCCGCACCCGTATCAAACCGCAGGAAAATACTTCACTGGAAGGGCTCTACAAATCGCGCGTAATGTTCTGTACCCAGTGTGAAGCAGAAGGCTTCCGCAAAATTACCTATTACCTGGACCGGCCGGATGTGCTGTCCAGCTTCACCACACGTATCGAAGCGGAAAAGCTGCGCTATCCAGTGCTGTTGTCGAACGGCAACTTGCTGGCCAGTGGCGAACTGGGAGGCGGGCGTCATTTTGCCACCTGGCAGGATCCATTCAAGAAGCCATGCTATTTGTTCGCACTCGTGGCTGGGGACCTGGAGAATATCAGTGACAGTTTTACCACCAGTTCCGGTCGCAAGGTTGAATTGAAAATTTTTGTGGAAGCCAAAGACCTCGACAAGTGTGATTTTGCGATGGATGCACTGAAGCGGGCCATGCGGTGGGATGAACAGGTTTATGGTCGCGAATATGATCTTGATATTTTCATGATCGTGGCAGTTGATGATTTCAATATGGGCGCAATGGAGAACAAGGGGCTCAATATCTTCAACTCCTCCTGTGTGCTGGCCAAGCCGGAAACCTCCACGGACTTTTCGTTTGCACGTATTGAGTCGATTGTGGCACACGAATATTTCCATAATTGGTCCGGTAATCGCGTGACTTGTCGCGACTGGTTCCAGCTGAGCCTGAAAGAGGGCTTCACGGTATTCCGCGATGCCGAGTTCTCGGCTGACATGGGTTCACGAGCGGTCAATCGTATTGAAGACGTCGGCATGTTGCGCACCGTGCAATTCGCCGAAGACAGTGGACCGATGGCACATTCAGTGCGGCCGGAGTCCTATATGGAAATTTCCAACTTCTATACCGTAACCATCTATGAGAAGGGGGCGGAAGTGGTGCGCATGATTGCCAACCTGCTTGGCAAGGAGCTGTTCCGCAAAGGCACCGACCTGTATTTTTCGCGCTTTGACGGCATGGCAGTGACTACCGAGGATTTTGTGCAATGCATGGAAACAGTCAGTGGCATCAATCTGACCCAGTTCCGCCGCTGGTATAGCCAGGCCGGCACTCCCGAATTGACAGTAAGCCGCGACTACGATGCCAAACAGCGCCGGTTTACACTCACGATAAAACAACAGTGTCCGCCCACACCGCGCCAGCCGGACAAGGAGCCATTCTATATTCCGGTGACAGTAGCGCTGCTCGACAGTAATGGTCAGGAGTTGCCGTTACAACTGGGCGCTGACGATGGGCAGGCCACCAGCAAGGTATTGCGGCTGACTGATGCTGAACAGCAATTCACCTTTATCAACATCCCGGAAGCGCCAGTGCCAGCTTTACTGCGTGGTTTTTCAGCGCCGGTGAAATTGCAATGTGACTACACGCGTGAAGAACTGAGCTTCCTGATGAGTCACGAGCGTGACGGTTTCGTGCGTTGGGAAGCCGGTCAGCAACTGTCTTTGGCAGTGCTGAATGAAGGCATGCAGGCCAGACTTGCCGGCCAGCCGGTTACAGTCGACCCGGTGCTGATCACGGCGTTTGGTAGCGTGCTGCAAGCTGCGCTGGTCGACGTCAATGCTGACAAGGCCATGCTGGCGAACTTGCTGTTGCTGCCGCCGGAAGCCTATCTCGCCGAGCTGGCGGTGCCAGCGGATGTGGAGGGCATCCATGCAGTCCGGGAACAGCTGCGTCGCCAACTGGCACACGAACTGGCCGATTTGTTCGCTCAGGTTTACCACGCCAATGTCAGCAATGAATCCTATCGTTATGAAGCCCGCGCCATTGCCGGCCGCACGCTGAAAAACACAGCGTTGAATTATCTGATGCTGCTGGAAGACCCGCACTGGTTTGCAATAGCCAAACAGCAATACGACAGTGCTACCAACATGACCGATCAGAGCGCCGCGCTGCGGGCGCTGGTCAATAACCCGTGTGCGGCCAACCAGAGCTTGCGGGAGACGCTGGTGGCGGCGTTCTACCAGCAGTGGCAACATGAAACCCTGGTGGTCGAGCAGTGGCTGTCACTGCAAAGTGCAGCACCGGTGCCGGGCAACCTGCCGGCAGTGCAGCAATTGATCAAGCATGAAGCCTTTGACCTGCGTAATCCCAACAAAGTGCGCTCGGTGATAGGGGCATTCTGTAATTCCAATCTGATCGGCTTCCATGCCGGTGATGGCAGCGGCTACCGCTTCCTGGCCGACTATGTCATCAAACTTAATGCCAGCAATCCGCAGATTGCCTCGCGCCAGCTGACACCGCTGACCCGCTGGCGCAAATATGACACGACCCGGCAGGCTTTGATGAAAGTGGAACTGCGTCGGGTCATGGCCGAGCCCAAGCTGTCGCCGGACGTGTTTGAGATAGTGAGCAAGAGTTTGCAGGATTAAGCTAAGCTGCGACAATGGGACGGTTAATTCTTCCCATAACATAGAATAAAAGGGAGGTGCCCATGGCCAATGATCCACGCGAGACGCTCAATAGCGCAGTCATGACTCGCCTGCAATATTTGCTGGTGGCACTGACAGTGGCCCTCAATGCCCTGGACGGTTTCGATGTCATGGCGATCAGTTTTGCATCGCCGGGCATAGCCGCTGAGTGGAAAACCACGATGGCCGGGCTTGGCATCATATTGTCGATGGAACTGTGGGGTATGGCAGCAGGCTCGATCGTGCTGGGCGGCGTTGCTGATTCGATGGGACGCCGACCCACAATTTTAGGCTGTTTGTTGATGATGGCGCTTGGCATGTTGATGGTCACCACTACCACCAATGTCCTGGTTTTCTCGTTCTGGCGTTTTATAACCGGTCTTGGCATCGGCGGCATGCTGGCTGCAATCAATGCACAGGCTGCCGAGTTTTCCAGCAACAAGAGTCGTCCGATGGCAATCGCGATCATGTCAGCCGGCTATCCGATCGGTGGTGTGATTGGTGGCATGGTAGTGACGCAAATGCTGAAAGTGTATGACTGGCGCTCTGTGTTTTATTTCGGTGCCGCGGTAACTGCAGTAATGATTCCGCTGATCTTTTTCATTATGCCGGAATCCGTGCACTGGCTGGTGCGCAAACGTCCCGCAGGTGCAGTTGAGAAAATCAATGCCACGATGGCCCGTTTCGGTCACGGGGCCATTGCGGTTTTACCCGAACTGAACGGCAGCGAAGACCGCAAAAACTGGCTCGACATCTTCAGCAAGAGCTTGGTGGCCATCACGGTTATCATGACTGCCTCGTATTTCCTGCACATCGTTACTTTCTACTACATTCTCAAATGGGTGCCGAAACTGGTGGTCAACATGGGTTTCTCGCCCTCTTCAGCCGGTGGTGTGTTGACCTGGGCCAGTGTGGGCGGGGCGGCTGGTTGTCTTACTTTTGGATTTCTCACCAAGCATTTTGATCTGAAAAACCTGACTTTGTTCATGTTTGTATGCTCGTGGTTGACCACTGTGCTGTTCGGCCAGACCACCAATGATCTGGTAGTGTTGTCGGCATTGGTAGCCATTGCCGGCTACTTCATCAATTCGGGCATTGTCGGCATGTACTCACTGGTGGCGCAGGTGTTTCCCACCCATGTACGCGCTTCCGGCACCGGCTTTGCGATTGGTGTTGGCCGTGGCGGCTCCGTACTGTCGCCAATCATCGCCGGCATCTTCCTGCAAGGTGGCATGAGTTTGCCGGTGCTTTCCTTGATCATGAGTACGGGTTCGATACTGGCTTTCGCAGCGTTGTCCCAGTTGAAATGGGGCCGTGGCAATGCTTCCGGTGGCATGAAAGATGAGAACAAACTCGTCGACGGGCTTTCCTCCCCACGTGCCTGATGCAGTAATTTTTTTTCCAGCAAGAGAGTTGAAAGAAGTTCTATGGGTAGAGCGTATCAAAACCGCAAAGAATCCATGGCCAAGACCTCGGCCAACAAGTCCAACGTCTACGGCCGTTATGGGCGCGAAATTTATGTAGCGGCCAAGACTGGGGGCTTTGATCCCAACGGCAATCTGGCCCTGCGCAGCCTGATCGAGCGCGCCAAGCGCGATCAGGTGCCGACCCATGTGATCGACAAAGCCATCGACAAGGCCAAAGGTGGCGGTGGCGAGGATTACTCGGTCGCACGTTATGAAGGCTTTGGTCCGGGTTCGTGCATGGTCATCGTCGAATGCCTGACTGACAACCCCAACCGTACTTTCGTCGATGTACGTCAGTGCTTTAACAAAACCAACAGCAAGCTTGGCACCGTGGGTGTGGTCAGCCATATGTTCGATCACAGCCTCATCCTGTCGTTCAAAGGTGACGAAGAAGCTGTGATGGAAGCCTTGCTCAATGCCGACGTCAATGTAAGCGACATCGAGAACGAAGGCGGCAAGATTACCGTGTTTGCTCCCTATACTGAATATGCCAAAGCCAAGGCCGCCCTGTCGGCAGCTTTCGGCGAGATCGACTATGAAGTGGATGAAATCCAGTTCATTCCGCAGACCTACGCCACCATCAGTGGTGAGGATGTGGCCATGTTTGAAAAATTCATGGACATGCTCAATGACGTGGATGACGTGCAACGCGTCTATCACAACGCCGAGTTTTGAAGGCCCAGCGCCCCGCACATGCCGGGGCCTGTTTGGCTGTCTCCGCGTCCCTGCTTGCGGGGTGATATCAAGTCCTCGAGTTCTTCCCCGGGCAGTCGTAATAATCAGTATTTGTTGCATGCAGGGGAGCAAGTTGATGGGTTTTTTTTAATAAGCGTCTGGGGGTTGACCAGGATATTGCCATAATCAAGCTGCCGGAAGTTGATAAGGCCTTGCAGCTGGAACTCGCCCATGCTGAAGAAACTGCAGGTTTACGCAAGCAGCTGACAGCGATGCAAACGCAATTGCTCGACAGCGATGCCCGCATGACGGCGATCAGCAGTTCCCAAATCATGCTGGAGTTTGCCCTCGATGGCACCATCCTGACTGTTAATGACAATTTTCTGAAAGTTACCGGTTTTGCAGGCAATGAAGTGCATGGCCACAATGTGGCGATGTTGATTGAGCCGATAATGAAAAATTCCATACGTTAACCGGTTATTCACTAGCGGAAATCCAGGGCAAACATCATGGCATTTTTATTGATGACCAGTTTCGCAACAGCCAGGACTACCGTGAATTCTGGGCCAAATTGAATCGCGGCGAATACGACGCCGGCGATTACAGTCGTCTGGGCTCAATGAAGTCAATCGCTCAGTCACTGAAATGGACAAGATGACCCAGCAAAATGCCGCACTGGTAGAAGAGGCGCCTGCGGCCAGTGAAGCGCTCGGCACTCAGGCGGAGTCGCTGCAGCAGATGATCAGTTTCTTCGATCTCGGCCACAACAAGAGCGGCGGTAATGCGGTGGGTCGCAGGCACAGATAAACAGTGTCAGGGTGCCGCCGGACCCTGACACTTGCTCGCTTACATTAATACTTCAGTAATGTTCTGCAGCGGGATGGATTTGGCCCGTTCCGCCCCTTTCATGAACGACGCTACTTCGTTGAAGTTCAGATAGCGATAGATCTTCGATGACAGGGTGTCGAGCTTGCCCATGTAGCTCATATATTCCTCATTGGTGGGAATGCGGCCAAGCAGTGAACACACGGCGGCCAGCTCTGACGAGCCAAGGAACACATTGGCCCCATCACCCAGACGGTTGGGGAAATTGCGGGTGGAAGTGGAGATTACGGTCGACTTCGGTGCCACGCGCGCCTGGTTGCCCATGCACAGCGAGCAGCCCGGCATTTCGGTGCGGGCACCGGAGGCGCCGAACACGCCGTACACACCTTCTTCGATCAGCTGGTGCTGGTCCATCTTGGTGGGCGGCGAGATCCACAACGTGGTGGGAATCCGGCCTTTGCTCTGGCTCAGCACTGTGGCTGCCGCACGGAAGTGGCCGATGTTGGTCATGCAGGAACCGATGAACACTTCGTCGATCTTGGTGCCGGCTACCGCTGACAGCGGCTTGATGTCATCCGGGTCGTTCGGGCAGGCCAGCAATGGTTCCTTGATTTCGTTGAGATCTATTTCGATGATGGCTTTGTATTGCGCATCCGGATCGGCTTCCAGCAATTGCGGATTCGCCAGCCAGGCTTCCATCTGGGCAGCGCGGCGTTCCAGTGTGCGTGGATCACCGTAGCCCTCGGAAATCATCCAGCGCAGCAGCACCACGTTCGAGCTCAGATATTCGATGATGGGTTCCTTGTTCAATCTGATCGTGCAGCCGGAAGCCGAGCGCTCGGCCGACGCATCCGACAATTCAAACGCCTGTTCGATCTTCAGATCCGGCAGCCCTTCGATTTCCAGAATATTGCCGGAGTAGATGTTCTTCTTGCCTTTCTTTTCTACCGTCAGCAAACCCTTCTGGATGGCCGCATAAGGAATGGCGTTGACCAGATCGCGCAGGGTGATGCCTGGCTGCATCTTGCCTTTGAAGCGCACCAGTACTGATTCGGGCATGTCGAGCGGCATTACCCCGGTGGCGGCCGCGAACGCAACCAGGCCGGAGCCGGCCGGGAATGAAATGCCGATCGGGAAGCGTGTGTGTGAATCACCGCCGGTGCCGACGGTGTCAGGCATCAGCATGCGGTTGAGCCAGGAGTGAATGATGCCATCGCCCGGGCGCAAGCTGACACCGCCGCGATTCTGGATGAAATCAGGCAGAGTGTGCTGGGTTTCAATATCAACCGGTTTTGGATAGGCAGCGGTGTGACAGAACGACTGCATGACCAGATCGGCTGAGAAGCCGAGACAGGCTAGATCTTTCAGTTCATCGCGCGTCATTGGGCCGGTGGTGTCTTGCGAGCCCACGGTCGTCATCTTCGGCTCGCAGTAAATGCCGGGACGCATGCCTTCGACTCCACAGGCGCGACCGACGATTTTCTGGGCCAGGGTAAAGCCTTTGGTGTTGGTGACTTCGGGGGCTGGCCGCACAAATTCCGGCGAAGGGCTGAGGCCCAGGAAGGCCCGCGCTTTATCGGTAAGCCCGCGACCCACGATCAGCGGAATACGGCCACCGGCGCGCACTTCGTCCAGAATGATTTCAGTTTTCAGCGTGAATTCACTGAGCAGTTCACCGGTGCCATGCCGTGTGATCTTGCCGGTGTAAGGATGAATGTCGATAACATCGCCGGTATTGAGCGCTGCCACGTTGCACTCGATGGCCAGTGCGCCAGCGTCTTCCATGGTGTTGAAAAAGATCGGCGCAATCTGGCTGCCGATGCACACCCCGCCGGCACGCTTGTTGGGAATATGCGGAATATCATCACCAATGAACCACAGCACCGAGTTGGTGGCAGATTTACGTGAAGAGCCGGTGCCTACTACATCACCTACCAGTGCCACTGGATGGCCCAGTTTTTTCAGGTCGACAATTTGTTGCTCGGCATTGGTAATGCCTTCCCGCGGCATCTTGTACATGGCTTTGGCATGCAGCGGGATGTCAGGACGTGACCAGGCATCAGGGGCAGGGGAGAGGTCATCGGTATTGGTTTCGCCCGGCACCTTGAACACACTGATGGTGAGCACTTCCGGCAACTTTGGTTTGGAGGTAAACCATTGCGCATCGGCCCAGCTCTGCATGGTGGCGATTGCATTGGCGTTGCCGGCTTTGGCTTTTTCAGCCACATCGTGAAAGGCATCAAACATCAACAGTGTGTGTGACAGCTGCTTGCCGGCTTCTACACCGAGTTCCTGGTCATCCAGCAACTGCACCAGTGTGGTGATGTTGTAGCCGCCCAGCATGGTGCCGAGCAATTTGACGGCTGCCAGCTTGCTGATTAACGGTGACGTGGCTTCGCCTTTGGCAAGGGCGCTGAGAAAGGCGGCTTTCACATAAGCAGCTTCATCGACGCCGGCCGGCACGCGGTTGCTGAGCAAGTCGAGCAGAAAGGCTTCTTCGCCCTTGGGGGGATGCTTCAGCAGTTCCACCACTGCAGCGGTTTGCTCTGCATCCAGTGGTTTTGGCACAACTCCGAGCGCGGCGCGTTCGGCCACATGCTTGCGATAGGCTTCTAACACGATAACTACTCCAGGCAGTAAATTTAAGCGGATTCTGCCGAACATTTTACGGGCAGTTAGCGGGCGAGTCACTGAACTTGTGGTGCCAGCTCGTGGTTAAATTGTGGAGCACTGCTGCCCCTAAAGAACTCTGTACAATATCTGCATGAAACCTGTTCGTACTCCCTGCATTGGCGTCTGCTCCACCACCTCGCTTGGCGACAGGATCTGCCGTGGCTGCAAACGCTTCAGCGAGGAAGTGATCTACTGGAACACCTTCACGGAACTGCAAAAACAGGCGGTGCAGGCCCGCATCAACCTGTTTACCACCCAGCTGATGAGCAACAAGTTCCTGATTGTGTCCCAGCCGCAGCTGGAGCAGGTGCTGCAGGATTTCCGGGTGTTTTATGACCCTGACCTCTCGCCATTGTTCTGGCTGCACCAGCTGTTGCAGAAGCATTTGTACCGGCTGCACAGCCTCGACGAGATCGGGGTCGAGCTGTTGCCGGCCTGGCGTGGCCAAGAGGTGCGGGACGTACTGCTGCGCATCAATGAAGAGCTACAGGTGCTGAGTGAGGCGCACCATGAGCGCTATTTCCGTGAGGGCCGCTAGCACCGCTGGTCCCTGCGGAGTGAGGCCGGCGTCCTATTTATCTGGATGCGGGGTTTTGCCTCAAAACCACATTGCTAGCTAGCTAGTAAACTGGTTAGATGGCCCGCCTGGACAAACTGGACTCCGGGTAGCCAGGGCGGTTGCACCTTGCTTGCCTGGTTTGCGTGAATGCGAGGTGCTGGATGAATTTTAAACCCAATAACCCGATCTATCTGCAGGTCGCGGATTACTTCTGCGAAAAAGTGCTGACGCTGGCCTGGCGCGATGGCGACAAACTGCCGGCAGTAAAAGCTCTGGCAGCGCTGACGGCAGTGAATCCCAACACCGTCATCAAAGCGTTAGGCTGGTTGCAGGATCAGGACATCCTCATTGCTCGGCGCGGCATTGGTTATTTTCTGAGCGGGTCTGCGCACGCCAACACAGTGGCACTCAAACGCCAGCAATTCATCGAAGTGGATTTGCCACAGCTGTTTGCCAGCATGCAACTGCTGGGGCTTGGCTTTGCAGAGTTGCAGCGCAGCTACCTTCAGCAGGGTTTGGCACCAGTTACTGGCGAACAGTCATTCCAGCCGTGAGCAAGCTCAAATGAAACGGAACAACGTTATGGCAGTGGCTGCTTGTCCGGTATTTACGTCTTGTTCAGCGCATCACTGACAATCACGCCGTCCACCAGATTGATGGTGCGGTCACACGCTACTGACAGGCGCGGGTCATGCGTCACCAGCAGCACGGCGCAGCCGAACTCGCGGTTGAAGCGACGGAACAGATCAAACACTTCGGCGGCAGTATGGGTATCCAGGTTGCCGGTGGGTTCGTCGGCCAGCAGCAGGGCCGGCTCGGTGATGAGGGCGCGCGCAATCGCCACGCGCTGCTGCTGACCGCCGGAGAGTTGGTTGGGTTTGGTGCCGGCAAATTTCTCCAGCCCTACTGCTGCCAGCAACGCGCGTGCATGCACAATGGCTGGCTGACTGGGCTTGCCGTGCGCGAGCATCAGCGGCATCAGCACATTCTCGATGGCGGTAAAGGCCTGGATCAGGTGATGAAACTGGAATACGAAGCCAATGGCGTTGCCTCGCAAAGTTGTGCGTGCTTCATCGTCCATCGTGCTCGTCGGTTGGCCGAGCAAGTACAGTTCGCCTGCAGTAGGCTTGTCGAGCAGACCGATAACATTCAACAGGGTGCTCTTGCCGGAACCAGAGGGGCCGATAAGGGCAGCAAAATCAGTACGGCCAATTTCCAGATCAATGCCATGCAGCACTTCGGTTTCATTGGGCAGACCGATGTTGTAGGACTTGCGCAGTGCGTGCAGTCGCAGCACGTCTTGTGAATAGTCAGGCATAGCGGATGGCCACCACCGGATCAAGATTTGCTGCCCGGCGCGAGGGCACTGCTGCTGCCACCAGGCCAGTCAGTGTGGCCAGCAGCATCGCCAGCACCACCAGCGTGCCTGAGATCGGAATGTAGAAAAGTTGCGGGCCAAAGGTGTTGAACACCCACACCAGCGCATAACTCACTGCCACACCAAAGACCGAGCCGAGCAGGCCAAATATGCCGCCCTGAATCAGGAACACCCGCAAGATCTGCCTCCGCGATGCGCCAGTGGCGCGCAGTATGCCGATTTCACGCGTGCGCTGTACCACACTCACCGACAACACGCTGGCAATGCCGAAGGCCACCGACAAGGCCACGAAAATGATGATCATGTTGGTGGACATGCTTTGCGCGGTCAGTGCACTTACCAGCTGCGAATTGGTGGCAATCCAGCTCTCGGCTTTCAGTGAGGTCAGACGCGCAATCTGGGTGGCTATCCTCTCTGCCGTGAATATGTCGGCCACTCGTAGATCGATCACCGTCACGCCGCCCGGCAGATTAAGCAGCGACTGCGTCTGTTTCAGGTCAAGGTAGACATAGCGCGCATCCAGTTCCCGCACCCCCAGCTGAAAAATGCCGGCGACGTTGACCACCGCATTACTCAGCGGACCGGTTTCCAGCCGCAGTTTGTCACCTACCCGCAAGCCCAGTTCGTCGGCCAGCAGTTTGCCGATCATGGCGTCGCCGGCACCGACTCGCAGCTGTCCGGCTATGATGTAGTTGCCCAACGGAATGATCTGCAGATAGCGCTCCACATCAATGCCCACCAGCGCCACTGACTCAAACGCAGCGCCGCGCCTGGCAAAGGCCGGACCGGATACCACCGGTGACACAGCGGTCAGTAACGGTTGCAGATCCAGTGTGGCACTTACTTGCTGCCAGTTGTTGATCGAGCGTAGCCGTTGGGCCCGCTTGTCCTCCTGCAGCAATTGCAAGGTGCCCGCTGGCGCCGGCAGTACCTGATTGACTTCGTCCGGCGGCAGCAGGCGTATGTGGGCCTGCGTGCCCAGCGTGCGTTCGATGATGTTGGATTGCAGCCCTTCAATCAGCGCGGTTACAAACACAATCACGGCCACACCCACCGCGACGCCGACCATGATCATTGCAGTTTGCGATCGGCCCTCGCGCAGAAAATGCACGGCGATGGTCCACTCGGTCCACAGGCGTCGTAGCCGGCGCATCAGTTGAGGTTTACCGGCAGTTCATTGCGGGAGGCACCTAAGCCGCTGCTGCCTGCCACCGGTAACGCTTGTTCTGCCACGCGCACACGTGCACCGTTTGCAATTTTGTTGGTCGCGTCGGCAAGCACGCTGTCACCTGCAGCCAGGCCGGTCAGAATTTCCGACATCACCAGACCACGCAAGCCCAATGTCACCGCGCGCCGCTGCACCTTACCGTCATGTACTGCCACTACCTGAGCATTATTGCCTTGCACAGCGGTCAGTGCATCGTTGGGTATCACCAGCGCGGATTGGCGACGTCCGGTTTCAATATTCACCGACACCGTCATATCCTGACGCAGAAAAGCCGGTACCGGCTCCACTTTCAGTCGCACGTCTACGGTACCGCGCTGCGGATCAATGGTTGGCGCAATGAAACTGATGGCGGCCGGGAAGAGCTGGGCAGGGTAGGCATCGGCCACTGCCAGCGCCGGCTGCTGCAGAGCCAGCAGGGCCAGATTCTTTTCATCAAAGGGCACCAGTATTTCGGTGTCGCCATCCAGTGCCATCGTGAACAGCACACGGCCTGGTTGTACCAGATCACCGGGTTCGACATTGCGGGTCAGTATGGTGCCTGCCTTCTCGGCGCGTACCACGGTTCTGGCCAGCTGGGCCCGCAATGATTGCAGGCGTTCGCGCAACAAGGTTTCTTCGGTTTGGCCGGGCGCCAGCGCGCTGGCATTCAGACGGGCAGCATCAGCAGCGCTGCGTGCCTGGATTTCGAACTGCTGGGCTTGTTCGAGCGCTTCGGTTGATACCAGACTCTGGGCCGCGAGTGCGCGTCGGCGATCTGTTTCCCGCGTGGCTTGTGCCAGCTGGGATTGCGCGCGGTCCAGCGTCACCTTGGCCTGTGGCCGCGTGGTGGATTGCAGTTGTGACAAGGCTGCTTCGGCTTGCCGCACCTGCGCAGCCAGATCATCGGAGCGCAGCACCAACAGTATGGTGCCGGGGCTGACTTTGTCGCTTTCCTGTACGCGGCGCTCGAGCACCACGCCGGTCAATTCGCTGCCAATCTGGGCGCGGGACACCGACACAATCCTGCCGGTGGCAACTACGGTCTGTACCAACGGCATGGGCGCAATTCTATAGCCTGGCAATCCCGGCCCCTGCCACTGTCGCAGCAGCAGGAAGCCAAGGGCAAGCACCAGCATGACAGCCAGCACAACACGTCGGTAACGGTTAAATTCCAAGGACTTTCTCCCTCTCAAGTCATGGGACAGTAAACTTACATCGAAGGTACGTAAAGAGGTGCCCAAAGGTTTAGCCTGGGCGTGCGTTTTCCGCAGGAATATCCGGTCACATGGTGTCGAAATGACCGCATCCTTTGCTGACGCCAGCCCTTGCCTTGATAGTTACCCTCAATAAATACAGTTAGCTGCCGTAAATAGACAAAACATCATTGAAAGATGTCCTTATGCAGCCCATGGAAAGTTCCAACAAAGTTCGTGATATCCACTATTTTGCCCAGAATGTGGCGATAGGGCAGTTTATTAGCGTGGAAATCGCCAATTCCAATCGCGAAAGTTTCAAAACCCACCTGATAGGCTGCAAAACCGGCAGCTATCTGATCCTGGAAATACCCAGTGTACTGGACGCCGGCAATGTGAAGGATCTGCTGGTGCTGGATCGAAAATTGATCATTCGTACCATCTGCGAGCGCACCACTGGCGATTGCATGGGTTTCTATTCATCGGTGCAGGGCATTCTGAAAATCCCGTATCCGGTGTTTTTTGCCTCCTATCCAGAAGAGGTGGAAACCCGCGAACTGCGGACGGACAAGCGCATTGCCACTACCATTCCCTGCATGATGTTCAAGCAGGAAAGTGGCGAAAAAATGCCGGGGCTAATCACCGATCTGTCCGAGGGCGGCTGCCGTTTCGAGCTGATGGTGCAGGAGGAAGTCGTCAAGGTGAAGGTCAATTCCATGTATTTGCGTTATGTAGACCCGGCGACCAAGGTGGAAATCACCCGTCTGTGCGAAGTGTGTTCCCAGCGCAAAATCGGCAGTGTCATGTCGATTGGCTTTTCCTTCATGCAGGCTATGCAACAAACAGGTTGAACCCGCTATTATTGCGTTTGCCGGTGCGCAGAATGGACTACATGAAACCCGAATCCCTCAACAGGACCCTTGCCATAATCGCCTGGGGCAAAGATGAAAAAGGCCAGGATGATGTAGCCATTGTCACCGGGATTCTCACCACCAGTGATGATGCCTTTTTCCTGCACCGCGGTTCGGAAAATTTACCATTCAGGATCCAGGGCCAATGGCTGGACCGGATTGGCGAAGTCCAGCCTGAAAACAAGGATCTGTTGCAGGGTGCTGATTTTCAACTGTCGTTGTCGGTCGGCAATTTGGCCGACGATGATCTGGTCAGTTACAAAGGTTTGTAAACGTCCTTGCCCGGATCCGGCGTGATTGCCGCTACAGGGTGAACTGCAGCAGGGTAGCTTTGCCATGCTCGATTGCCACCTGCCATCCCGATTTTCCCCAATCGCCCAACACTATGCGCTGGCAGTGCCGGGTTTCCGAAATGAAATCATGTACCTGGGGCCGATGGGTGTGTCCGTGGATGAGGGTGGTGATGCCAAAAGCATCCAGCCGCGAAGCCACTTCACTGAGCGTTACATCCATGATGTCGGCGGCCTTGTTGCTGTTCATGCTTTGGCTTTGGTTGCGGGCCTGATCGGCAAAAGCACGACGTGCAGCCAGTGGTTTGTGCAGAAAATCCTGCTGCCAGAGCGGATTGCGCACCAGCGACCGGAACTTCATGTAGTCGACATCCTGCGTGCACAAGCTGTCGCCGTGCATTAGCAGAAAACGCTGGCTGTCCTGTGTCAGCACATAGGGTTCCTCAATCAGGCTGGCGCCACAGCGGGCGGCAAAGTCCTGGCCCAGCAGGAAATCGCGATTGCCGTGCATCAGGAATATCTGCAGCCCTTGTTCGGCATGCCGGCGCAAGGCGGTGCTGATGCGGGCATTGAGTGGACGATCATCGTCATCGCCTATCCACACATTGAAGAAATCGCCGAGGATGAAAAGGGCGCTGGCCTGGCTGGCTGCTCGGTCGAGCCAGGCCAGAAAGGCCAGTGTCAAATCGTCGCGTGCCTCTTCCAGATGCAGGTCGGAGATCAGCAGGATGCGAGCGTGGCGCGACATGGTGCTGAGCTCCGCATCGACCTGGGGTTAGGCCGGGATTTTGCTGTCATCAATGGTCACGGAATTGATCACGATGTCTTCTGCGGGTACGTCACCGTGGCCGTCCTTGTTGCCGGTTTTGCAACCCTTGATCTTGTTGACTACGTCCATGCCGCCGGTGACCTTGGCGAATACGGCATAGCCCCAGCCCTGTGCGTTTTTGCCGGTATGGTTGAGAAAGCTGTTGTTGGCGACGTTGATGAAGAACTGGCAGGAAGCTGAATGCGGGTCGCTGGTACGGGCCATGGCAAGCGTGCCGATCTCGTTTTTGAGGCCGTTGTCGGCTTCATTCTGGATCGGGGCCTTGGTTTTCTTCTGTTTCATGCCGGCTTCAAAACCGCCGCCCTGCACCATGAAATTGTCGATCACGCGGTGAAAAATGGTGCCCTCGTAGTGGCCGTCCTTCGCATATTGCAGGAAATTGGCTGCTGACATGGGGGCTTTGGCGAAGTCGAGTTCGACGGTGATGTCGCCCTGGTTGGTATGCAATGTAATCATGGATAAGCCTGATTTTGGAGATTGGAAGTTAAACAAGGAAAACAGCGTGCACATTCTACTCGGCCAAGCCTGCTTGGCCAGCTATAATGCGCCTCAATTTTAGCAGTCCAGCCAGAAGCCAAGCCATGTCCGAGCCAGTCAGCACTACCGCCGGTATCACCCCGGTCAATTTCATTCACCAGATGATCAATGACGATGTTGCCAGCGGCAAGCACCAGGGGCAGGTGCATACCCGTTTCCCGCCGGAGCCCAATGGCTATCTGCACATTGGCCATGCCAAGTCGATCTGCCTGAATTTTGGCACCGCGCTCAAATACAACGGGCTGTGCAACCTGCGCTTTGATGACACCAATCCCGAGAAGGAAAACCTGGAGTACGTGGAGTCGATCAAGGCCAGCGTGCAATGGCTGGGTTTTGATTGGCAAGACCGCTTGTACTATGCCTCTGATTATTTCGACCAGCTCTATGCATGTGCAATTACGCTGATCAACCAGGGCAAGGCCTATGTATGCAGCCTGACCCCGGAACAGGCGCGTCTCTATCGTGGCACCCTGACCGAGCCCGGCAAAGCCAGCCCGGATCGTGAACGGTCAATCGCCGCCAATCTCGATTTATTCACACGCATGAAGCAGGGTGAGTTCCCGGACGGCACTTACACGCTGCGTGCGAAGATCGACATGGCCTCGCCCAATATCAACCTGCGCGATCCGGTCATCTACCGCATTCGTCATCAGCATCATCACCAGACCGGCGACAAATGGTGCATCTACCCGATGTATGACTACACCCATTGCATCTCGGATGCGCTGGAAGGCATCACCCATTCGCTGTGCACGCTGGAATTTGAAGATCATCGTCCGCTGTATGACTGGACGCTGGACCAACTCGGCCTGCCGTGCCATCCGCAGCAGATTGAATTTGCGCGTCTTAACATCAACTACACGGTGATGAGCAAACGCAAATTGAAGCAACTGGTGGATGAGAAGCTGGTCAACGGCTGGACCGACCCGCGCATGCCGACGCTGGAAGGCATGCGTCGCCGGGGCTATACGCCGGCCGCAATCCGCAATTTCTGCGAGATGGTGGGTGTCACCAAAGCCAACTCGCTGGTGGAAGTGGGCCAGCTCGAGTACTGCCTGCGTGAAGATCTCGATGCCATCGCCCCGCGTGCGATGTGTGTGTTGCGGCCGCTGAAAGTGGTGCTGACCAATTACCCGGCTACCCAGACTGATGTGTTGCATCTGGCGCGCCATCCGAAAGATGCCAGCATGGGTGAGCGGGAGATTCCGTTCACGCGCGAGCTCTACATTGATCGCAATGATTTTGAGGAAGTGCCACCGCCGGGCTTCAAACGTCTTACCACTGGCGGTGAAGTGCGCCTGCGCGGCGCTTACATTATCAAGTGTGAACAAGTGATCAGGGACGTCAGTGGCACCATCACTGAACTGCATTGCAGCTGCGACCTGAACACACTCGGCAAGAATGCCGAAGGCCGCAAGGTGAAAGGTGTGATCCATTGGGTGCCGGCGCAGCTGGCGGTTCCGGTGGAAGTGCGCCTCTATGATCGCTTGTTCGATCATGCGAGCCCGGATGCGGCAGAAGGCGACTACCGCGACAACATCAACAAGAATTCACTGGTGGTGCTCAACGCACTGGTGGAACCCTCGATGGCCAACACGCCGGCCGAGTTTCGTTGTCAGTTTGAACGCGAAGGCTATTTCTGTACCGACCGCTTTGACAGCAAACCCGGTGCACTCGTGTTCAACCAGACGATAGGCCTGAAAGATACCTGGGCCAAGCAGCAATCATGATGAAGATCTACAACACGCTAACCCAGCAGAAAGAACAATTCATACCGATCGAGCCGGGCAAGGTACGCCTCTACGTGTGCGGCCTCACCACCTACGATTATTGCCATATCGGCCATGCGCGCATGCTGGTGGCGTTTGATGTGGTGGTGCGTTATTTGCGCGCCATGGGTTTCCAGGTGACCTATGTGCGCAACATTACTGACATCGACGACAAGATCATTCGGCGAGCCCAGGAGAATGGGGAAAGTTTTGAGCAACTGACCGGGCGTTTCATTGGTTTCATGCACGAAGATGAGGCGGCGCTGCAAGTGCTGCGTCCCGACATGGAACCGCGTGCCACTGGTCATATTGCCGGCATCATCACCATGGTGCAGCAGTTGATCGCCAACGGCTCGGCCTATGCAGCTGACAACGGCGATGTGTATTTCTCGGTGCCCAGTTTTGCCAATTACGCGCGACTTTCCCGCAAGAATCCTGACGAATTGTTGTCCGGCGCCCGCATAGAGGTTGACGAGACCAAGCAGGATCCGCGTGATTTTGTGTTATGGAAAGCCTCCAAGCCGGGTGAGCCGCATTGGGACTCGCCGTGGGGCCAGGGGCGTCCGGGCTGGCATATCGAGTGCTCGGCGATGTCGACCAGCTGCCTCGGCCACACCTTCGACATCCACGGTGGCGGTTCTGATCTGATGTTCCCGCATCACGACAATGAAATCGCCCAGTCGGAAGCCGCCACCGGCCAGCATTTTGTTAATCTGTGGATGCACAACGGTCCGGTGCGGGTGAACGACGAAAAAATGTCGAAGTCACTCAACAACTTTTTTACTGTCAGGGAAGTGCTGAAGAAATATCCGGCGGAAGTGGTCCGCTTTTTTCTGGTGGCGAGTCATTACCGCAGTTTCATCAATTACTCGGAAGAAACCCTGCAGATTTCCTACGATGCGGTGGAACGGTTTTATCACGCGCTCAAAGGCTTGCACACGAGCGGCGTTTTGGCCCCGGCAGATACCGGTTATGAAGCGCGTTTCCACGCCGCCATGCAGGACGATTTCAATACGCCGGAAGCCATCGGTGTGTTGTTTGAGCTGACACGGGAAATCAACCGGCTGCGCAGCACTGATACCGGGCAAGCTACCGCCCTGGCAGTCTTGTTGCGCAAGCTGGGTGGTGTGCTGGGCATTCTCAATTCCGAGCCGGAAGCTTTCCTGCGCGAGGGCGGGGCTGTGGATGCGGCGCTGGTGGAAAACCTGCTGGCACAACGCCTGGCAGCACGGGCCGGCAAAAACTGGGCAGAAGCAGATCGCATCCGTGACCAACTCAAGGCCCTGCATGTGGTGGTAGAGGATCGCAACGGTGTCAGCAGCTGGAGAATTGAGCGGCCAGTACAAGATTGAATTACAAGCAATTTACAATTGACCCAGCCAGCCCATCTAAGTAAGATGCCGCCCCGCTGGTTGGAGACAAATCGGGGTATAGCGCAGCCTGGTAGCGCGTCTGCTTTGGGAGCAGAATGTCGAGAGTTCAAATCCCTCTACCCCGACCAACTCCAGCACACATCAGCACCTGATTCGCCTGTACATTTTAAGGCAGGTTTATCAGAAGGTTATGCCTGCTGGTCTTGAGTTTGCGCCCGTAGCTCATTTGGATAGAGCATCGGCCTTCTAAGCCGGTGGTAGCAGGTTCGAGTCCTGCCGGGCGCGCCATTTATATGTCCTGGTAACGGACAATTTGTTTTGAACAACCGCTTTTCAAAATTGTGGTGGCTGTAGCTCAGTTGGTAGAGTCCCAGATTGTGATTCTGGTTGTCGCGGGTTCGAGCCCCGTCAGCCACCCCAATACCCTCAAGACTTCCCGGCATGGTGCCCACTAACTTTGGGCCTTTCCCATAATATTTCAGGATTTTTTTCGCCTTTTCCAACCGGGGTTGCGATATGTTTTCGCTACTTCTGTTGAAGGCGCAGCATCGTTCATCAACGGTACGACCCCCAACTCTGAAAGCGTAGCTATGATGTCGGCAAAAGGTGGGACCTCAAGCAGATCAACAACTGAGTAATTTGGTTCGATTCCATCGCCGGAATTACAGCACTGAACATGGAGATAATCAGTCTGCGTGTATGCGCACATTGATTTCCAGGTGCGCCTCTGGGTGATATTCAAAGCGACTTCATTAAAGGCGCTTGAAATTTCAATGGCATTCAAAAAGTCGTCTACTTTCACGGGTTCGCCCGAGGCGAGTCAGCCAAAATGAATGTGAACCGCTATAAAGTACTTATGAAGCTGTTCATTAAAACCAGAGAGGGATGTGTTTTATTAGTGGCATTGGGACTGGTTCTAGAAAGAGCGTTAGTAAGCTCCTGACTTCTATTCGGTCCTATTCTGACAAAGGCCATTTCCCACGACTTGAATGCGCGGAAGGGGATTGGAAGATTTATCAGTTGAATGATCCCTTTGTGGCGCTTGTCCTTGAGAATTCGGTCGTAAGTCAAAACCATCTCTGCTGGAGGTCCTTCGATGCACTGGATAAAATTGCCATCTTTATAAAACAAGGCGCCTGTGATCGAATGTTTACTATTAAAAGCCTTGGCTTTTAATAGTAAATCTTCCAGGTCAGAAGTAGAAAAGGGTATTACACTGGAACTTACGTAGACAATGCTGCGAAGCGAAGGCATGGCCGCCAAATTCATTTAATTCTGGATTTTGATACCGTAACAAAAAATTGTAAACATCAGATAAAGATGGGTCAGCTTTAAATGATCAATCTATTAGGTGAATAGCATGCTTGTTCAGCTCAAAAAGCCTGATCAAACCGAGCGCTGATAGCGATCTTGCAGGTTGCTATAGAGACTATGCTGGAAATCGGCCTTGTCGCTGTCGAGCTCCTGCATGATTTCCACCAGATGTTCATTGTCTTCGCGGCCATCATCCCATTGTTTGCGGTAGGTGCCGGTCTTGTAGCCGTTGTCCTGGCGGAAGAAATTCAGCACGTTTTTGCCGACGTATTGCAAATACAGTTCGTTCCAGTCCATCTCGCAGTCATGCAGCAGGGCGGCGAACAGCGGAATGCTGATGCGGCGGGCGGCGGCCAGGCCGATGTTGAGTTCGAGTTTGCCCACCAGATCCAGTGATTGGATAGGGTAGTGGATGCCATCGAAGCTGATGGAATCGGCGGCATCGCTTTGCATCAATTCATGCAAGGAAAGGGTCTGGTCGCCGCCATGTGCCAGCAAGATATGCGACAGCGTGAAATGCCAGATGTCCACCAGCTCCATCTGCAGTTGCTTGAGATCGCAATCCTGCTTTTTCCACCACTTCCAGCCGCGGTGTTCCATGGCTTCGGCGCCTTCCACGATTACAGCACGCAGATAGGGATAGGCGGCCTTTACCCAGTCGGGATTGACCTTGGCGTTCATCTGCGCCTGCAGGTTCAGCATGGTGATGGCTTGGGGGTGGCTTAGCATGGGAACTCCGATATCAGCCGTGTTTCTGCAAGGTACTCAGCAAGTCCTTGCGGCTAAGCAGCATGTCGCCATAGGTTTTGCGGGCAGCCAGGGATTCCGGATTGTCCTTGCGGGTTTCGTCCAGTTGCAACAGCCACAACTCCAGAATGCGGATCTCGCTTTCCAGTTGTTGTTTGCCGCGCTTGACCAGCTCAGGCGTTAGCGCAGCATTTTCCAGCGGATGACGACGATCTTCCTGCATTCAATTACCAATGGGGTCCGGGACCAACGATGCTGCCAGCGCTCCCTGCTGCCGGCAGACCCCCGCATTATGCCAGAACGGACGCAAACTCAGCGGCACAGGTTTTGCCAAAGTGATCCAAGTGCGGTTTCTGCATGCTGGTGCTGTTGCGGTTCGCCCCAGCGTGCCTCCAGCAGGCGGGCATCACTCTTGCTGAGCAGTTTGAGCTGGCGGTGTCCCACCTCCTGGTACCGGAAATCATGGGCCGCCAGCGCCTTGAGGGCCTGACGCGGGTTGACGGGCTTGAGAGCAGCGTCGGAGCGGAACAAGTCGGCCAGCACAGCACAGCGGTACAGCCGCACCAGCAAGGGCTGCAGGTCCTGCTGCCGCTCCAGCAGTTGTTTCATCTGCAAGCGCAGCAAAATTGCCGCCTGCTGGAAGGCCTGGGCCTTGGGAAACTGTTGCTGGCACAACACCAGCGCCAGTTCATATTCGGCCGAGTCCTTCAGTTTTTTGACCTGATCCTGCCAGGCATGACTGCCAGGTTCCGGGTGCTTGCCGGGTGCCGAGGGGGCGAGCACTGGTGATTGCAAGCGGGAAAAATCAGGCAACTGGCTGGTGGTGAGCGGGGGCAATTCCCCGCTGCGATTCACGGATTCCAGCCGATTTTGCCGCTGATGGCGCTGCAGCCACCACACGAGCAGTGCCAGCAAGCAAACAGTTAAGACAACAAGTCCGGACAACAGCACAGGCGTTACACAAGGGCAGAAGACGAGGCAGGGATTCTAACAAGAATTTTGGCGAAAACGCCGGGTGGCGACTATGTTGTGATTGTGCACACGGAAGTGCCGGCTCATGAGCACACGGCCGGGTCAGGGGGCGGCGCCCTGCTGGCAGGGCCACTGAAAAGGCAGCGCAAGCTGCCTTTTCTTTGTCATGAAGTGGCGATTTCGCAACCCGGGAAACGATAGAGATGACGCCCATCTGACAGCCAAGTTTGTTATGCTTGCCGGCTGTACTCACAACCGTTTTGCAGTCCATGATTCCAGCCATCACTATTCGCGATCTTCACAAAACCTACGCCAACGGCTTCAAGGCCCTCAACGGCATTTCCCTTGATGTGCAACAAGGGGATTTCTTTGCTTTGCTCGGTGCCAATGGCGCCGGCAAATCCACTACCATCGGCATCATTGCCACGCTGGTGCGTAAAACAGCCGGCAGTGTCGAAGTGTTTGGCCAGAATGTTGACACCCACGTTTATGAGACCAAGTTGAACCTTGGCGTCGTGCCGCAGGAAATCAATTTCAGCCTGTTTGAGAAAGTAATAGATATCGTCGTCACCCAGGGCGGTTACTACGGTTTGCCAATCAAACTGGCAAAAGAGCGGGCGGAAAAATATCTCAGACAACTGGGGCTGTGGGAAAAACACAACCAGCAGGCGCGGGTATTGTCGGGCGGCATGAAGCGGCGCCTGCTGATCGCGCGCGCGTTGGTGCATGAACCCAAGCTGCTGATCCTCGATGAGCCCACCGCCGGCGTGGATATTGAACTGCGTCGCTCCACCTGGGAGTTTCTGGAAGCGATCAACAAGGCTGGCACCACCATCATCCTTACCACGCACTATCTGGAAGAAGCCGAGAACCTGTGCCGCAACATTGCGATGATCGACAAAGGCGAAATTGTCGTGAACACCAGCATGAAACAATTGCTGCAAACGCTGAACAAGGAGCTGTTCGTCCTGGATACCTATAACCACATGACCACCGCCCCGATACTCAATGACTTCTCGGTGAAACTGGTCGATGAAAACACGCTGGAAGTCGGACTCGACAAGGGCCAGAACCTCAACGAAGTGTTTCAACTGCTCAGTGACAAGCAGATCAGCGTGAAAAGCATGCGCAACAAATCCAACCGGCTCGAACAATTATTTGTTTCGCTGCTGCACAAGCCGGCCGAAGTTGTCACCACAGGAGCAGTGCAATGAATACCTATGGCGGCCGCACCCGGACCATGCTCAACTCCTATATCTTCATCGCCTACCAAACCATCGTTATCAAGGAAGTGCGGCGTTTCCTGCGCATCTGGGTGCAGACGTTGGTGCCACCGGTGATCACGATTGCGTTGTACTTCGTCATCTTCGGCAATCTGATCGGTTCACGCATCGGCAGGATGGGTGGCTATTCCTACATGGAATTCATCGTGCCAGGCCTGATCATGATGGCGGTCATCAACAATGCCTATGCCAATGTGGTGTCGTCGTTCTTCAGCCAGAAATTCCAGAAGAGCATTGAAGAACTGCTGGTGGCGCCCGTGCCCAATTATGTGATCTTGCTGGGTTTTGTCACCGGTGGCGTCGCGCGTGGTCTGTGTGTGGGCCTGATCGCTTCAGTGATCTCGCTGATCTTCAGTGGAGTGCACATGTACAACATCTTCATCACCATCATTGTGGTGCTGCTCGGTTCGGTGGTGTTTTCGCTGGGTGGTTTCATCAATGCAGTTTACGCCCGTAATTTCGATGATATTTCGATCATCCCCACCTTTGTGCTGACACCGCTGATCTATCTGGGTGGTGTGTTCTATTCGGTGGATACCTTGCCGCCACTGGCACGCAGCATTTCCCAGTTCAATCCGATTTTCTACATGGTCAATGCCTTCCGCTACGGCATCCTGGGCATCAGTGATGTCAGTATTGAGCTGTCAATGAGCCTGCTGACCTTGCTCACCGTCGTCATGTTCACGTTTTCGCTGCGTTTGCTTTACACCGGCAAAGGGCTGCGCAACTGATGAATGGGTCGCTCGGCAAGCAGGTGGCTTATCCGCAGCATTATGATGCGGCGCTGCTGGTGCCAATTGCGCGTGCCGACAACCGCAAGGCACTCGGCATTGACGCTGCGGCGTTGCCTTTTTGCGGCGCAGATATCTGGAATGCGTTTGAATTGTCCTGGCTGGATACACACGGCAAGCCGCAGGTGGCTCGTGGCCGCTTTATCTTTCCGTGCACCAGTCCGGCGCTGGTGGAGTCCAAATCGCTCAAACTGTACCTGAATTCACTCAACCAGCATGCCTTCGCGGATATCAATGCGGCACGTGCGTGCATTCAGCAGGATTTGTCGACTGCTGCCGGCGCCACTGTGGAAGTGCTGCTGCAGGATTTCAGAGGCATGCAGGAAGTGCTGGATGCGCCTACCGGGGTTTGCCTGGATCAGCTGGATCTGGCCTGTGAACACTACGAGGTGGAGCCAACCCTGTTGCAATTGACCGGCACCGATGCCGCCTTTGAACAGCTGGTGGATGAAGTGCTGTACACCGACCTGTTCCGCTCACGCTGCCCGATCACCGGCCAGCCTGACTGGGCCACAATGACCGTGTGTTACCAGGGGCCGCAGATCGATCATGCCAGTCTGCTGCGTTATCTGGTGTCTTACCGCTTGCACAACGATTTTCATGAAAACTGTGTGGAGCGAATTTTTTGCGACATCAAGTCGCATTGTCGTCCGCACAGCCTCAGCGTCGAAGCCAACTTTCTGCGACGCGGCGGGCTTGACATCAATCCGGTACGCTCCATCAGTGAAATGATGGATTACGTGCTGTTCCCGCGTTATAACCGGCAGTAACCCTTCGAGGTCCCCATGGACGCACTCATTGCCCTGCAAACCCGCACCGCCGCTCCGCGCCTGGTCGAGCCGGCGCCGAACCCTGCTCAACTGGAACAGATACTCAAAGCCGGTCTGCGGGCGCCTGATCATGGCATGCTGCGCGCCTGGCGCTATCTGCTGATTGAAGGTGATGCCCGCCGCAAACTGGCGCAACTGTTTGTCGACACCACTCAGCCGGAAACCGAAGAGCGCAAACAGAAACTGCTCACCACGCCACTGCGAGCACCATTGATCATCGTGGCAGTGGCGACCATCAAGGAAGGCAAGGTGAGGGCGAGTGAGCAGGTGTGTTCAGTTGCCGCCGCGATCCAGAACATGTCGGTAGCTTGTCATGCGCTGGGTTATGGCTCGATTTGGCTGACCGGTGCTGTCGCCTACGATCCGCGGGTGAAAGTGGCGCTGGGATTGCTGGCAACTGACGAGATCGTCGGTTACCTGTATGTGGGCACTGCCACAGTGCCGGATCGGCCGGTGCCGCAGCATAACCTGCAGGATTTCGTACAGCACTGGCACGGCTGAAGCTGCTCAAGGCTCCAGAAAACTGCCGTAACTCCCGGTAAACACGCAGGAAGTTGCCGGCGTCCGGCTTGAGTTTGCTGTCTGCATGCTATAGAGTGCGCGCTCTTTCGCAGCCGCCAGATTTTAGTACCAGATGTGGTAGTCCACATAAGGTAGTCCAAGTAAAAGGTGAGGTGTCCGAGTGGCTGAAGGAGCACGCCTGGAAAGTGTGTATACGCTAATAACGTATCGAGGGTTCGAATCCCTCCTTCACCGCCATTACTTAATTGAAAACAATTGGTTACATAGGGTAAATAAACATACCCAACTACATACCAATAAGCAGAGTGCTTGAAGCAACGTACTTGAATATCTGTTTAGCCTTGTCAGTTTGACTTTTGCCGTATGAGGCAACAGTCAATACTCCCCCCTTCATCATCCAAAACGCCATCCCAAGCACCCCACCCGCCGGGGTACCCCCACTTGTCAGATAGGATCCCTATGCCTTACCTACATACTATTGTGGACAACCGGGGCTATTGGTTTGAGGGGAGGGTAATGTGGTCGAGGTGATGGTCGGGCTTAAAAAGCCAGCCTAAATTAACTGCTTTATTTTATAGCCAACAGATCGCAACCCGCTTGCGCTCCAAACTATTATTTAAGTAAAAACTTAGTATTTACTGCATTGGCTTCCTATTTGAATTACAGCAGCTGACGAGCCATTCAGAGGGAAGCGAAAGTAAACCTCACCCTGCCCATACCAAGGCAACTCAAGTAGTGCCGAGCTGGACCAAACCATTTTGGTAATCGTGGGACCAGCTTCTTCAAACATAAGAACATCGTCTCCGCATCTTTTCCATCACACCCAATTTCAAGCCACGCTTCAACATCGTTATATGGAAAATGCATTATCTCGGTTGGCCGCATTTTTGGTGAGGTTGTATAGGAGTGTCTTTTTCCGGAGATTGGGTCGACTGAGGTTGTTCATTGTTGAGCTGGTGAAGAAGTATTGGGGGATTGCCTGTAATGCACAGCAATTACTGGTGTATTTTGTGAATTTCCAAAAAAATCATATGTAGCAATTTATTACAGAACGACATGGTATTGTGTGAAAAAATAATAGAGAAGACTACTTGGTCCGCCATTTGTAAAATTTAAATCTTTAACAATCATATAAAGGCAGAGACTTGATCGCCAACATGGTGCACAGAGGCAATAGTCACGAAAATGCAGCACCTAGAGCTTTTTGCAGACATTCCGGCGTAAATGAATCAGGAAGAAGATATCCTCCAGCAGGATGGTTTTGATTAAAAAGCGCCGCTTTTAAATTCAGTCAGGCGTCAGAGCAATAAACAAAACCTACAAAAGATGCAGCTGAGGAAGAGCTGCTTTCTGATGCCAAGAAGTGCCTAAAGAACTTGGGGCAATCCAGCCGGCAGGCATTCAGGGAGATATATATATGGAATTTATTGAATTAATTTGACTCTTGTCTTTCACAAATATTATCCACTTTATAATCTATGAAAATTAACTTGCTATTCCCAACCCCGGTATTTGAAACATGTGATGATGCGGATTTTTGTAATAGAAAACTGCTTCAAGACGCATGCTTGGAAATATCACGAAGAAAAGAAGTAATTAACAGAACAAAAAATAGTTTTCACAGGGTGAACACTTCGCATTTAGTTAGTGACTCACTACATTTAAATGACGAGTTTTTACCGTTAGTTTCATTTATTCAAAAGTGCTCTAAATCATTCTTGGTTTCTTTGGGATTCCCATCTTGGACGCTAGAAATAACCCAAATGTGGACCAATGTTGGTGAAAAAGGAAATTTTGTCTACCCTCATACCCACAGAGGTGAGGCATTTATGGCCGGAGTCTTTTATGTAAAGTGTGACGAAAGAGACGGCATTACCTTCCACAACTCACAGGAAAGAATGCCCCCAGAGGTCTTAAACACTTTGAACTATTCGACATTTTATTATGATGGGATGGAGGGTAGGCTTTTGCTGTTTCGAGCAGAAACTTCTCACTCAACCTTTCCGCAAGAAGGAGACAGCAGAATAGTAATTTCCTTTAATTTGAGGCTGAAAGAACCAGTTTAATTTTAATGGCAAACTCATGAATTCCAAAAGCGGCCTCTCCTATGGAGAGAGTAATAAAGCGGCAACTGCTGAAAAAATCCACTGAAAGACAACTCAATATTGCGAGAAAAGACCAGGTGCCAAGCCTTGGCTATATACCTGCAGAAGCATCAGGAATAGATATCAGCCTTTATCTGATGGATTATTACAACTGACGCAGACCGCCCGCATTTGACGATGGGGTGGCACCTGCGAAAGCTGAAAATCTATCTAAACAACTGTCCGGAATTAGTTGACCACTACACTGATCCTGCCCCCGGCAACGCAGCCCCTAGCAAGCCAGCCCTTGAGCCAGCACCACAAGTCTCCCCCTCATCATCCAAAATCCCTATCCCCAGCAGACCCGCGAAACGGGGTAGAATCGGCCGAACCCTAACAACCGTCCATAATCTCGAAGGTAGCAATGCGAGCAAGAATACTTCTGGTCATCGCGGCCGCGGCTCTTACTGTCGGCGTCATCAGCTCAATCCTTGGTAACCGCACAGCACAGGCCACGGATCCCGTGGCCCTTGACGGCGTGGTGAGCTCGCAGGAGGAGGGTCAGATGGAAGGCGTCGTGGTCAACGCTCGACGGGATGGCGCCAACTTTACGGTATCGGTGGTGAGCGATGCGCAGGGAAAATACAGTTTTCCTCGCACCCATCTCGAACCCGGGAAATACGTCGTCACCATCCGGGCTGTGGGGTACGAGGTAAGCGATCCCGGCCCGGCCAACGTCACGGCGGCCAAGACGGCGAGCGTGAATCTCAAGCTCCAAAAAAGTAAAGACCTCGCTTCTCAACTGAGCTCCCTGGAGTGGGCGATGAGCATCCCCGGGACGACCGAGCAGAAGGACAAACTGGTGTATCAAACTGCCAGCTGCGCCTACTGTCATAACTGGCAACGCATCATGAAGTCGAACCACACGGCCGAAGAGTTCGTTGCCGTGATGACCCGCATGCAGACGTATTACACAGACGGAACGGCCGCCAGCAACGACGGGCGGGGACGTGGCCAGAAACAAACGGCCGAACGGATTGCAGCCGCCGAGAAGAACGCGAACTGGGGAACCGTACCGAAGCAAGATCTGGCCGACTATCTTGCGACACTTAACTTGAGCGAGGGGAGAACTACATGGCCGTTCGAGCTGAAGACGCTGCCGCGGCCCAAGGGCAAGGAGACGCGTGTCATCATCACTCAATACGACATGCCGCGCCCGGACACTGTGTCCCACGATCTCGATCTCGATTCGAAGGGGACGATCTGGTACACGGACGAAAGCCGGATGATGTTTGGAAAAATGGATCCGAAGACCGGCAAGTTCACGGAGTACTCGCTGCCGCCCGTGCCTGATGGAGACGTGCCCGGCGCTCGGGATATTCAGGTGGACAAGAACGACAACATCTGGTTTCCGCGGCGCATCCCTGGCCCCGGCATCGCGATGACGAAGTTCAACCCGAACACAGAAGAATTGAGCACGATTGAGGGAGTGGGCGGACAGTTCCTTGCGATCGGACCGGACGGTAAAATCTGGGCTGGGCTGTCGCGAATCGATCCGAAGACGATGGAGGTAGACGGCAGGTACACCTGGTTGGACTCACCGAACCTGCCGCCGGGTCCCCACGGCTTGTATATCGATCTCACCGTGGTCGATTCCAAGGGCAATCCGTGGGCGCCGGACTTTCGGGGCTCGCACATCATCGGCATAGACGCCCTCACCAAAGTCGTGAAATTCTGGCCCGTGCCGACACCAAATTCGTCGCCGCGGCGCAGCCGGATGGACGCCCAGGACCGGTTCTGGTTTGCCGAATACACCGGTGACAAGATCGGCATGTTCGACACGCGCACGGAAACTTTTCAGGAATGGCCCACGCTGCCCAAGTACACAACACCCTACGCCGTGTCGGCGCCGGACAGAAACGGCTACGTGTATGCCACCAGCAACACCGCCGAACGTCTGATTCGTCTTGATCCAAAGACTGGCGAGATGATCCAGTATCAGATCCCGACCGATTTCGACTCGAAAAAAATCGCCCACGATCCGACCACGAGCCGCTCGACGCTGTGGATGGTCAACACGCGCGCTGCGAGGATTATGAAGGTTGAGCCGCTGGAGTAGTGCAAGAGTCAGAGGCTGGGTCACACAACCGCGCTGTTGATGTTGGACCAGCTCAAACGTACGCGTCGATTGATCGTAAAATTTGACACAGATCAGATTATTTTTGTAATTATTTGTTATAATTAATTTCGAACAGATATAGTTAGATTTACCTGAATGTCTTCGCTACGCACCATCGTTTATGTTAGTTCCAGCAAAATGCTCTTTTCAAATTTTGCGCTAGAAGATTTACTTTCAAAGGCTAGGCAGTGGAACGAGGAACATTCGGTCACAGGCGCCTTGCTTTATAACGATGGCCACTTTATCCAGTGCATTGAGGGCCCTTGGGAAGAGCTGAATTTGTGTTACTCCCGAATTCTCCTGGACCAGCGCCACAGTGGGGTCATTGAACTCCTGAATCGTCCAATTACCTCCCGCGTGTTCGAGTCCTGGAAAATGGGCTTTGCAAGAATAGGGCTGGATATAAGGCT
>CAINTJ010000109.1 GCA_903853385.1 uncultured Gammaproteobacteria bacterium | reverse complement strand
TCAGGTTTGCTGACATCGCACTGCACCGTCAGTACCGAAGCCTTGCTTGTCTCAAGTTCAGCAACCGCTGCATGCAGCGCTGACAGGTTGCGGCTGGCCCACACGGTATTCCAGCCGGCACGCGCGAAGCCCAGGGCACAAGCCTTGCCAATGCCATGACTGGCACCGGTGATGACAGCGGTTTGCTTGGTTTGGGTCATCGCAGCAGTTCCTGTTTGGCTGGCTTCACAAAAAATTCAGGGCCAGCACCCCTCAATACGGACTGTATCAAAGGATGCTGGCCCCCACGTCTGTCAGTATTAGTCAGCGCACTATCAACCTGGCGCACTGACTGATGCATTACTTCTTGCTGTTGCCTGCACCCAGCCCCTCATGTGCATCAGCAGGTTGCACCGCTGGCGGGGGTGGGGTTGCTGGCTGACGTTTTTTGAGTTCATTGGCCTGGGCAATCAGGTAAGAACGCAGTGCAGCTGTATCAGGGGCTTTCAGCTTGTCGGCGAAAGACGCCATGCCACGCGCAGAGCGCACCCCACCCAAGACAATCTGATCAAAGCCTTCCTGCGAATGCAGCATGGGCGTGACCATCAGGTTGGGGAAAGTGGCAGTACGAGCCTGGCCATTGACGCCATGGCAGATGTTGCAATATTGGTCATAGAGCTTGTTGCCGGCGGTTACTTGTTCAGCCGAGGCGGTCAATACCGGTGGATTCAGCGGCGGTGGTGTGTACGTTATTGGCGCAGGCAATTGCGCTTTGCCGTCGAGTCCAAATACCAGCAAGCGTGAATAATTGGGCGCATAGTAATTGGTCGCGGCAATACCTACACTAACAGCAACATACTGTTTGCCATCCAGCTCGTAACTGATTGGCGCAGCTACAACCCCTGTCTGCGGGTCCATAGTCCACACTTTCTTGCCGGTCTTGGCATCATAGGCGCGGAACTCATGGGTGGTGTTGCCACCGCCCTGGAACACCAGTCCACCACCGGTGGCCAATACGCCGCCGGTCGGGCCGTTGCCAGGTTCGCCATGCCACACTTCCTTGCCCTGTATGGGATCCCAGGCGCTGATGAAACCGACAAAGTCTCGCGGCGCATCCGGGTGATCCTTGGTATAGGCTGCGCTGGCTCCCATGTTGATCCCCAGGTTGGCACCTGCCGGATTGGGGACGAAATTATTCTGGCCCTGCATCACGAAATAGGCCCGCTGGGTTGCGATATAAACCAGACCGGTATCCGGACTGTAGGCATTGGCATGCCAGCCATGCGCACCCTGCACACCTGGCGCCAAGTTGAAGGCTTTCTCATTGTCGTAACGGGCATCCTTGCTGATGCGGGGACGACCGGTCTTCATGTCGACTCCATCATTCCAGTTAACTGCAGTGAACGGATCCGCTTTCAGCAACTCACCGGTGGCGGCATCCAGCACATAGAACATGCCGTTCTTGTTGGGCTGCATGATCACTTTGCGTTTCAGGTTGTTCTGTTTGATATCCACCAGCATGATCGGACTCATCGCGTCATAGTCCCAGGTATCGCCCGGCGTGGTCTGGTAATGCCAGACATATTCGCCAGTGTCGGGTTTGATGGCGACGATGGAGGCGATGAACAGGTTGTCGCCGCCGGTTGGATCGCGCAGACGCTGATTCCAGGGGCTGCCGTTGCCGGTGCCGAAGAACACCAGATCATGTTCGGCGTCGTAAACGATGGCATCCCAGACAGTGCCGCCGCCACCAAGCTCCCACCACTTGCCGCCCCAGGTTTTCGCCGCCATTTCCATGGCTTTGTTTTCAAACGGTTCAGCCGGGTTGCCGGGTACCGTGTAGAAACGCCATACCTGATTACCGGTTTCGGCATCATAGGCACCAATGTAACCGCGCACACCGAATTCACCACCGGAATTGCCGATCAGCACCTTGCCTTTGATGATGCGCGGAGCACTGGTTATCGAATACATCTTGTTGGGATCTACCGTCAGCTTGCGCCAGGCTTCCTTGCCGGTCTTGGCGTCGATGGCGATGAGATAGCCATCCAGTGAGCCCAGGTAGATCTTGCCTTTGTAGGCAGCAATGCCGCGGTTAACGATGCCGCAGCAGATTTTGGGTGCGAACTGGCCAGGAGTTTTGGGATCGTATTGCCACAGCTGTTTGCCGTCATGCGCATCGTAGGCGTAGACCTTGCTCCAGGCGGTGGACACATAGATCACACCGTCGATGTAAAGCGGCGTGCCCTGCTGGGAAAGATTGGTGTCGTAGTCTGAGAACCAGGCAAGGCCAAGTTTGCTGACGTTGTTTGGTGTGATCTGTTTGAGCGCACTGAAATGACGCTCATCGTAGGCGCCACCCACGGTTAGCCACTGTCCCGGTTCTTTGTCGGCATTGAGCAAGCGGGCGTCAGTGACATTGGCGGCTGAAACTGCAGGTGTCGCCGCAGCGGCTGCACCAGTCAGCATGGCTAACACCAGTGCCGAAGCTGCAATCAAAAGGTTGCGATTCATTATTGTTTCCCCTGGAAGCAATGGTTTTGGTATCTGGCAGAAGATTTATCACGCCACGGCATTATGCCGGGTCAGTGATAATTGGGACAGCCCCGGCCTGTACCTGGAATTGATTGGGTGGATGGACCTGTCTGCCCCCCCGGTAGCGCTGGAATGACCTGTGTCGCCTGGCTTTATCCTGATCCGGGTCGATAACAAGAAAAGCATGGATGACAACAGCAATTGGGATAGTATAAAAAAGCAGGCCCGGACTTATTGAGGTGAAAATCCACCCCCCTGGCTGCGCACTGCCTGCGGTGAACAGTTGCAAGCTGGATTGTTGGAACACACCATGCCAGCTGTGCACTAGCATTAAAATAAAATGAACCTTGCCAATAACCCTAAGGGAAACAACATGAAGATTTTTACCACGCGGTCTTTTGTCAGTCTCTGCCGGCTTGTTGTGTTGCCAGTTTGTGCTGCCAGTATCATCTCGCTGGCCCATGCGC
>CAINTJ010000108.1 GCA_903853385.1 uncultured Gammaproteobacteria bacterium | reverse complement strand
TATGCCCAAGTGCTTTTAAGTCTTTAGTCAAATTCGTTTGCTCTTTACGACTTAATTTCGATGGCTCAGGATAGAAGCTGGTCATCGTGATACCTTGGCCAGTATCTACAATATCGCCAATACCATATTTTTGACCCAGCGCCCGTAAATCCATTAATTGATCTTTTGTTGCTGGGCCTATTTTTGGCAAGAATAAACTATTGCTCGATCCTGCTGGGCCTCCGCGAAGTATCATGTGGCCTGCACCACCCAACTGTGCGTCAATGTATGATCGTGTGGCTTCGCCAAGATTAAGCATTTCGCGCGATGCTGGATCTATTTCCTTCTCGCCCCTACCCATGGAGCGCAACCCAACCAATGGTCTGGCCACTTCGCCGGGGTTTACTTCTAACGCACCTGCTGGAGGCTGAAAGACACCGGTCATTTTTAACGATGGCAGTACGCGCGCAGCCACACCGGTATCACCATACCGCAAGCCAGAATACAGTAAGTCACGGCCAGTTAATGGATCTTTCCATGTACTGCGTGGATCCATTGCATAGGCTAGACGCTCAGCTTCAGGCGCATCTACAGAGCCCTGCAGGTGGCCAATGTCTCGACCCGGCTGAGCTTCATATGTTGCAAAAAATGTATGCTTAGGGAATGCATCAGCGATTGTTGTATTGGCTCGCTCAAACGCATCCTCATACGTCAGGTTTGGATTACGGCTCATCAAAGCCTGAGCCTTCTGACGCACCCAAGGTGCTGCTTGAAGTGCTTCACCAGTCCAATCAGAACGCCCGCCTAAGCCTTTCTCATTTGCGCGCTTCACGGCAAGAGCTGTTTCATAATCCAAAAAGTTCATTTGTGCTGATGACAAGCCAGCACGCTGCGGCTTACCGGATGGCTCTGTATAGCCCCAGTTCTGCGCATGACGGAAGTCATTCACGCCAGTAGCGGTCGGTGGCAATAGTTGATCTGGATTGACCTTACGCGCATATTCGCCAGTCTTCTTGCCAAGCTGCAATAGGGTTGGATCATTTGCTTCCAACGCGGCCATAAATGCTTTATGTTGTGCAGGACGCGCGGCTTTCACCGGCATGCCCATCAGTCCTGCATTGTTCTCTTTAATCGCAAACCCGAATTCAGATGATGGATCAACGCCAGCTGACCATTGCCCTTCCATCTTAGATGCCCAATCGTTATACAGAGGATTATCGCCAGTCATCTCAGCGAGGCCAGCACGATAACGATCGTACCAATCACCACCGCGCGGATCTGCAGCAACATAACGATCGAAGGCTCGTCGTGTATTGGTGAGATCTTGTCTTGTTAGCATGTTGCGTGGACCGCCTACGTATAGGCCTTCTGATCCTTCACCAGACGTAATCAAGTGCGGTTCTTTGGAGGCAATCTTAATGCCTTCAGCAACAGGCAATTCACGCAATGAAGGTAAGTTTGTAGATTTTATTTTTTTGCCAGCTTTGCTGACTTTTGCTAATGGCGCTACCGCTCTGAGTTCTCCAGAAGGGCTAAATATAGTGCCCAAGAAATCTCCAACTTTTTCTCCTGTTGTGCCTGTGCGTTCTGGCGCCCATCCGTATTGAATTGCTTTATCAATTAACCATTCACTACCGCCGGGCATATGATAGTCAGAATCCCCTCCTGCCAATCCGGTGGAAAAATCTACCACGGAGCCAAGGGCGCGCATTGGGAAGCGAGATAAACCGATAGCTACGTTTGTTGCGGCTTCCTTGGTTTCAGGTGATGGCTCTACACTCACCGCGCCCATCGCATCTTCTTCCATGCGCTGCTGACGCTCGCGCGCTGTTTCTTGTAGGAATTGAACACCTGCAGCGACATGATGCGGATCATCAGAAGACAAAAGCGAAGAAACCTTAGCAGCGGTATGCTCAGGCAGATGCTGCACAACATGTGACGCGTCACCTAATAGAGAATCATCAAACGACGAACCGCCCATCTCATTAGACATCTGCGCTTCACGCATCGCGGCGCTTTGCAATAGGTCTTTATGTGCCTGTGATGGCAGGTGTCGATCAAGGATATGGCCAACATCAGGAATGGCATCGTTATTGATGATCGAATCGTGCAATGCACGCATCGCGTCAATGTGATTGAGATCTGATGCCATTATTCGTTTCCTTCGTATACGATGTCAGGAGGAAGGCTGCTACTGTCGCCAGTGATTGGAATAATCAAGGCACCATCTTTTGTCATCATAGAACTAACTGGTGGTAGGGCGCCAACAGCTGGAACCACTGACTGGCCAAAAGTATATTTCTCAGGACGTGCACCGCGCACATAAGCGCCGACCTTGTTCAATTGACTTTCCGCTTGTGCCGCTGCTGCGCGCTTTAATGCAGATCCAGCGGCCAACGAGGCCATTGCACTAGGCACACCTAAATGCGGTCCAATTGTTGGATGCAATGACGATACTAGTGACATTGGCGCGCCGAACTTGAGCATCCCTGTACCAAGGTCAGAGATCGTCTCATCACTGCCACCAACTACAAGATTGCGCAGCATTGCGCGTTCTTCTGGAGTATAGCCACGTAATCTATTGGGCTTGAATGGATCAAGCATTGAGCGAACTTGTGAGCGAATTGACTCATTGACAGGTTGGCCAGATAGCTTGGCCTTCTCAATGATGTTCTCCATACGCTGTGTCTTGCTCATCTGCTGCCATATCTTACGAGCCTGCAGCAGGTCTTCATTAGCCTGCGGAAGATTTCCAGTGTACTGTTCTGATGTTGCAGCCAATGGCGCATGACGCTGAGCATATGGCACTTCAAACTCTGCAGTATTACCAATGAAATCATCAATTGAACTTACAAGATCACGCATCACACGGCGAGTGTCGGCATCTTGAATGCTTCCAATTTGCTTTTGCATGTTGCTGCGCATTGTATCTAATTCAGTCAACGACAAGCCTTGATCACGATGCTTCTCAAGCATCTTAATGCGTGACTCCACTGCCTTGTGGACATCTGGGCTATAGCCCTCATCTTCTAGCGTTGTTGGCAATTCATCTAGGAACTGATTAAAGCTCTTTGGCTGTAGCTTGACGCCTGCCTTGTCAACACGCTTATAGAGCGCGTCAGCCTGTTTGCGTAAGTCTATAGCTGTAGGGGCGACTGCAGTGCTTTCTGGCTTAACTGTAGTAGCAACTTTTTGCAATATAGATGCAATGTTTGATTTATCCGCGGCCGCTTGCTTGGCCGCTTCTTCTAATTGTCTAGCAGCCGCACTGCGGCCTGTATTTAATAGGTTCTCTGTAGAAGTCGCTAATGATCCGGTACCTAGACCACCAGCAACGCTTAACCCTAATCCAGTCGCGCTTTCAGGTATGCCATATTTTGACAGCATTGATGGCAGTCCTGTTTCTTCTCCTGCCGCAGGCAGGGCACCGGCGCCGAAACCAGCCACTGCCTGCTTGGTTGGATTGCGTGCCAGCTCGGTCGCTACGCGCTCAGAGGTAGACATCCGTGGCAATTGAGAGGCAAGGTTACGCGCACCGCCTGCAATAGATCCCGCACCAAGCCCTGTCTCCAAGCCAGTTTCTAAAATGCGCTGCCCCGCAGTCTCAGGCTCGCTGGCGAGACCATACTGTACGGCAAGGTCTTGAATGCGCTCAGAGAGCCCTTTGTTTCTGTTGCCCGTGGCGAGGTTATAGCCATAGTTGGCAAGATCGGTCAGGCCAAGTGCGACAGGGCCGGTAAGCGCGCCTGCTACTGTACCAACGCCGGGCACTACGCTACCAATCGCAGCACCAGTACCAGACGCGGC
>CAINTJ010000107.1 GCA_903853385.1 uncultured Gammaproteobacteria bacterium | reverse complement strand
CGCCGGATGACGGCTCCATGGCAGAGCAAGTGGATCGCGTCAGTCTGCAGCCACGTTCTGCCCGCCATTTGACCTGGAGTTATGCCGCCTTTATTTCGACGGTGCGTTTGCGCAGGCAAGCCTTCGGGCAGCGTTGAATTGATCGATCAATTAATCAACCAGCCAGCCAGCCAGGTGTGGGCTGCTGAAACCCAACCTGGTCAGCGCTGTGCGCACTTCGGGCGCCCGCATGAACAGCGACCACAGCAGGCCGGAGCGATGGTTCTCAATCATGACCATAAGCGGGCCCTGATCGATGGCCAGTTGTCCCTGTGCTACCCAGCCACTGACCGGACTGAAGGCATCACGAAAGCCCAGTGGTGTCCACAGCTGGCCGCCGCGGGTGAGCAGGAAATGCCGCAGCGCCTGCATGGATTCCGCCGGTGTATAGGGCATGGCGGCGATGGCGGCAGTGGGGGCGATGATGCCGTGGTCATTGTCAGGAGCAAACGCCGAGTAGCCGTGTTCACCGTCACAGGCAGTCAATCCCCAGCAATCAGCGCCATAACCGGCAAAGCCACCCGGATTTTGCAGGCAATGGGCGCGGTTGATCAGCGTATGCGCCCGGTTTTGTTCAAAGTAATCGGCATAGCGGTCCGAAAGACCGCGCGGATCAAGGCCGAGAAACGAGTAGTGCGAAAAAAACAGCGGCCCGCCCAACGGCGGCCCCAGCGGCAGTGTAATGCCGTGGTAACGCTGGCCATTCACAAAATGCGGACTCGCCGTCCAGCCGCGATGATAGTGCTCCGGCGCCACTGCATGGGTGGGTGAGGCACAGGCCAGCACGTATACAATCAGCGCTTCGTTCCAGCCGGTGATGGCGTGGTTCATCTTCCACTCATGACGCGGACTCCAGTGCCAGTACAAGGCGTCGTGACCGGCGCGTGCATGCCAGTCCCATTCGACGGCATGCCAGATGCGGTCGATGTCTTCCCGCAGGCGGGCTTCCTTGGGATTGGCACGACTGAAATATTCACGCGCGCATAACAAACCCATCATCAAGAAGGCGGTCTCTACCAGATCGCCGCCATCATCGAATTCCGAAAACGCGATGGTGACGCCGCTGCTGCCGTGCAGGAAATGCGGGAACACGCCGTGATAACGCTCGGCCTTGCCGAGGAACGCTACGATGCGGGCAAGGTGCGTGCGTACCGCTATGCGTGACAGAAAGCCGCGCTCACTGGCCGCCAACAAGGCCATGATGCCGAAGCCGGTGCCGCCGGTGGTGACGGTTTCGAGATAATCGTAGCTGGCCTCATTGCTGCGCTCGCGTGCCATGCCACTGTGCGGATGCGCGAAATCCCGGAAATACGCCAGCGTGCCACGCTGCACCAGGTCGAGCAGCGCCACATCAGCGTTGGCGCTGGCTTGCGTCAGCGCGTCTTCATGCAAACCGGACAGTTGGTTGTTATGCATGCGCCGCCAGCCATTCAATGGACACTGACAGTTCGGTGACTGAACTGCCACCCACATGCAGGATGAAAGTGCCGGGTTCGAACACTGGGTCCGGTTGGCACAGCGAAGTACCCAGATAAAAGCGGAATGCGTCGATACCCAGCTCGAATTGCACCCGCTGGTGTGCGCCGGCTGCCAGCTCAACCCGCCGGAACGCTTTCAGCAAGCGCAGCGGCTGCGAGCGGCTGGCCACGGGATCGCTGACGTAGAGCTGCACAATTTCGGTGCCGGCGTACCAGCCGCAATTGCGCAGGCTGACACTCAGCTGCAGTACATCATCAGCTCCCTGCAACCGGTTGTTGCTGACTTGCAGGTCGGCATACTCAAAGCGGCTGTAACCCAGCCCGTGCCCAAACGGATACAGTGGTGTATGCGCGCCTTCGATGCGGCAAGCTGTGGTGAATTTGCGAAACACGTGCTGCCCGTGTGCATCGACTTCACTGTCGCCAGCGACATCGACACCGATGCGGTCGCGCGGCCGCCCGGTCGGCGCTTCGGCGTAATACAGGGGGCATTGGCCGGAATCTTGCGGGAAACTCATGGCCAGGCGCGCCGAGGGATTGATCACGCCATAGAGTACATCAGCGATGGCTGGTCCGGCTTCGCTGCCGGCAAACCACGCGTGCAGGATGGCATTGGCATGCAGAGCTTCCCATGCCAGCGCCAGCGGACGTCCGCTCATGGTCACTATCGCCAGCGGCTTGCCGGTGGCATGCAGGGCTGCCAGCAAGCTGTGCTGGTTGTCGCTGAGCGTCAGCGTCGTGCGGGTCGAGGATTCGCCTGTGTGTTCTTTCGCTTCCCCTACGCAGACCACGATCACATCGGCGTCGGCGGCAATGGCCATTGCTTCGGCCAGCATTTCGGCGGGAGTGCGCGGATCCATGACGAAGGTCGCACCGAATACATTGACGCGGGCGGCGATGTTGGCATCGTCGACAAGGTTGGCTCCGGCCGCGTGCGCCACGTTGCGATGGGCAGCCCGGAATCCTTCCAGCACAGTGATGCTGTCAGCGCTGCGGGCGGCCACGGCCCAGGTGCCTTGCAGATTTTCGCGGTTGTTGGCCAGCGGGCCGATCAAGGCAACTTTCGCCGTGGGTGCCAATGGCAACACCCCGTCATTTTTCAGCAGAACACAGCACTGCGCCGCCGCTGTGCGCGCGAGTTGACGATGCGCCGCTGTGCCTGACACGCGCGTGCGCAGTGCCGGATCCAGTCCGCGATAAGGATTGTCAAACAGGCCGAGTTTCATTTTCGCCTGCAACACGCGTCGGCAGGCTGCATCAATGGCGTTGACGCTGATGCGGCCCGCGTGGACCAGTGCCGGCAAGTGGTGGTAATAGGCCTCGCTGACCAGGTCGATATCAACACCGGCGGTGAATGCCAGCAGCGCGGCGTGTTCAAGATCGGCCGCCACGCCGTGATGAATCAATTCCAGAATCGCGGTGTAGTCAGACACCAACAGTCCGTTGAATCCCCACTGCCGGCGCAACAGGTTGTCCAGCAATTCTCGATGGGCGGTACAAGGAATGCCTGCCAGATCATGAAAGCCCACCATGATGGCGGCGACACCGGCCTGGACCGCCGATTTGAATGGCGGCAGCACGACGTTGTGCAGACGATGGGGAGTCATGTCCACCGAGTTGTAATCACGCCCGCCCTCGGCAAACCCGTAAGCGGCGAAATGCTTGGCGCAGCTGAGCAGGTGGTCTGGCTGCGCAAGATCCTGGCCCTGGAAGCCTTCCACCATGGCGCGGGCAAACATGCTGCCCAGTACTGGATCTTCGCCAGGACTTTCGGCACAGCGCCCCCAGCGGGCATCGCGCGACACATCCAGCATCGGCGCCCAGGTAAGACCGATGCCTTCCGCGCCGGCTTCAGTGGCGGCCACGCGCGCAGTAGCGCGGATCAGCTCCTCATCGAAACTGCCGGCCAGCGCCAGCGGTAGTGGAAAAATGGTGCGGTGACCGTGAATAACGTCCATGGTAAACAGCAGCGGGATACCACTCGCAGATTGCTCACAGGCGATTTGCTGCCAGCTGCGCAACTGCGCCGGTTCGGCACCGCCGGCCAGCCCGCCCACATCGCCGCGGGCGATGCGTTGTTCGATGTTGCCAACTCCGCTCCCGGCGCCGGTGCTGTCGCCACCGCCGGCCAGGGGATGGTTGAACTGGCCGATTTTCTGCTCAAGCGTCATGCGGGCCAGCAGTTGCTCGATGAACTGTGCGTGCTCTGGCAGTACCATGTTACTTGCCCTTTTTGTTGCCTTTGCCGGCACCAGTTGCTGTGAACCTGGCCTTGATGAAGGTGGTAATGAATTGTTTGGTCCAGTGCCCCAGCTTTTTCATGAGCGGGGCCGGGGGCGGATCCAGCGGGCGCTTGCTCAACAGGGAGCCGTCAACCGTGGTCTTCAGTTGCAGTTGACGGTCGTGGAACTGGGCCAGGCTGGAGCGATGACCAATGCTGATCAGCGTGGAATTTTTCAGTTCCTGGGTGAACAACGTCATCACCCGGGTCTCGTTGTCGCCATCAAGCGCACTGGTAGCCTCATCGAGGAACACCCACTGCGGCTTGTGCAGCAAAAGGCGCACAAAGGCCAGCAACTGCTGCTGACCCTGGGAAAGTACCCGGTCCCAGCGCTCTTCCACGTCAAGCATGTCAGCCAGTTCTTGCAGGCCAACGCGTTCAAAGGCCAGCCTGGTTTGGGCCGGGGTGAAGCGCTGTGGCGGATCCGGATAGCTCACAGTGGCCTGCAGTGTGCCCAGTGGCAGGTAGGGAATTTGCGCCATGAACATCATTTGCTCCTGCGGTGGCAGCAGGATGCAGCCGTGGCCCCAGGGCCAAAGCCCGGCAATGGCGCGGAACAGCGTGCTTTTGCCAGCGCCGGCGTCTCCGACGATCAACACCTTTTCACCGGCCCGGATTTCAGCATTGGCACTGTCGATCACGACCTGGCAGAACGAATTCAGTACTGTGACATTCTCGAACGACAGATTGCCCTGTGGATGCTCGCCCAAGCGTATTTTGCGGTGACCACCATAGAGTTTGTCGATCTTTTGCAAGGCTTGGTCAAACACGGCAACGCGGAACAAGGTGGCACGCCAGTCGGAAATGGCCGCGGCATTGTCGACAAACCAGCGCAAACCTCCCTGCACCTGGTTGAAGGCGCCAATGACCATCATCAGACCGCCGATGGTAAGCCGGCCCTGTAAATAGCCCGGCATCGCCACGAGGGTGGGAACCACGATGGCCAGCCAGCCGTAGCCCGAGGTAATCCAGGTAAGCCTGGACAGCGCAAAGATATATTCACGGGTGATTTGCTGGACCAAGGCAAATGACAGGTCCAGATTGCGGCGCTCTCCGGCTTCACCGCGGGAAAACGCCACTGCCTCGGCGCGCTCATTGACTCGGACCAGCCGGTAGCGCAGCTCGGCTTCGCGGGCATAGCGGGTGGCGTCGAGTCCAATCAGGCGGCGTCCCACCAGCCAGGTCAGGAAAGAACCCAGCAAGGCGTAGCAGACCGCGCACCACACCATGTAGCCGGGAATTGCGATATGCAGGCCGGCCAGGTCGAACACCACATCGCTCGACAGTTGCCACAAAACGCCGATAAACGTCATCAGCAGGAACACGTTTTGTATGAATCCGATACCCAGACCGGTGGTTGATTCACACAGGCGGCGCGCGTCTTCCTGCATGCGCTGATCGGGATTGGCGCTGACGTCGCTGCTGGCTTCCAGCCGGTAAGGGCGTCCATTGACCAGCCAGGCGTCAAACAAGTGGTTGGTCAGCCAGTCGCGTCCGCGCAATTTGATGGTTTCCTGCAGCCAGGTTTGGGCAACCACCAGCACCAGCAGAAACGCGACAATGCCGAGAAACACAAAGAGTTCATGCTGGATGGCGGTGATGTCGCGGGTTCCGATGGCATCAAAAAAGTGGCCGTTCCAGCGATTGAGAAATACCTGGCCAAACATATTGCCAGTGATCATGAGAATAACTGCAGCAAACAGCCAGGCAATTGATTTGCCCTGGGGTGAAGAGAAGATGCCGTCGCTG
This sequence comes from uncultured Gammaproteobacteria bacterium, assembly GCA_903853385.1. Classification (GTDB taxonomy): domain Bacteria; phylum Pseudomonadota; class Gammaproteobacteria; order Pseudomonadales; family Pseudohongiellaceae; genus CAILUG01. Next base: position 13,636 of record CAINTJ010000107.1, on the reverse strand, counting down.
AGCAACCACAATTCCTTCAGCACCGAGCTGGAATAAGGAGTGGCGCCGGATTTGTTTCTCATGCCCGCCGGTGAAGACAAGTGCTTCGCAGCGGGTGAGACAATATTGGGGGCCGGGGTCTTTCTGGAAGAACCCCCGTTACCAAAAGCCATGCGGTAATTTCCACTGGTAATTCGACTGGTGCCGCAGCCTGGGGATTGCGGGTGTTCCGTATACTATATGGTTTGGCAAGCGTGCATCCAGGGATTTCAGCGTCAAATCCGCACACCCTGAAGTCAGTAAAAGCCGGAATTTCAACGGTAATTCCTTCAGCAATCGGGGGCAGTGCCGGCAGCTTGATCTGCGGGAGAACCCTGGTGTGGGCACCGCAACACCGCGGTAACGGGATAATGATCCGAAGGATAGCGATCCCCGGCATGGAAGCGGTCAATCGCTGCCTCCACCACCTCGAACTGCTTGGAAACAAAGATCCAATCAATCGCCATCGGAGCAGTGCGTCCGTAATCGTGGAAGCTTCCCTCCTGCTTGCGGTCAGGCGCATGCAGCTGGCGGTAGGCGTCCCGAAATCCTGCATCGACGAAGGTGTTATAGGTGCCGTAATCCTTCAGTGTATTGAAATCCCCCACCACAATCATCGGGACTGCTGCTTTCGTCAACATTTGCGCACACACCATTTTTGCGGCTTCCCGCCGGGCCTTCCAGCTGAAATGGTCGAAATGGGTATTGAAAAAACACAGCTCTGCAAACGGCGGCTGCCTGCTTTGCAAGCGGACCCACGTCACCGTACGCGGGTACATGCTGCCCCAGCTTTTACTGCCCGCCACGGCTGGGGTTTTGCTGAGCCAGAATGTCGCCTGCTCCACCAGCGTAAACATCGCCAGCCGGTAAAATACCGCCGTCATCTCCAGGTCGGCCGGGTTGACCAGCTTGGCTGGCCATGGCCCGCTCCCGCCCCGCGCAACTCCGGCGCAGCCGTAGCCGGGCAGGTGTTGCTGCACGTACTCAAGCTGTTCAGCAGCCTGGCACTCCTGCACCCCCAGCAAATCCGGTCCAAACGCGTGAATGCGGTCGAGAGCCATGGTACGGCGGCTATTCCACGAGTTGATGCCATCCTCCGCCGTCCCGTAGCGCAGGTTAAAAGACATGACTTTGATCATTGCCCATCCTCAAGAAACATCGCTCCCTGTCTGCGTTGCAAATACCCACTGTGCCGGTGTGGACGCGATCAGGGACTAATGGGGAGCATAGCGAACTATTGCTAGCATTGGCTTGCTTAAAGAAGCTCTAATTGCTGGAGAATTGGATAGCGCGATTGCTTACGCAAGTGATAGGTTGCGCTCAGGTTTTAAAAAACAATAAAGTATTAACTTTAAATATAGATTTTTAAATTTTATATATGAATATTTTTTACTGGGAATTTAATTATGGGTCTGTTTGATGGCAAATCTGTTGAAGAGAAGATATTGGATACTTTAAATGAAATTAATAAAAAAATATCAAAATTAACAGATGAAGTTTCAACAGTTAAAGATGAATTGCGTGATGCTTCCCGGATGTATGGAACTCCTAATTATCGTTCTTTGGGCGAAAAAATATCTATGTTAGCCCAGGAGAAGTTATATGAAAGTGATGCTCGCATGTATGAAGTGCTTAATGATGGGAAAAACAAGAAAAAGTAAAACATTATTAAAGTTCAATTCTGTATAAATATGAGAATTGGAGCAGGCCATTATTAAGCAAACACCCAATCTATGTGCCTTGCCGATACTGCTCAACCCACAACAATTGGTCAGAGGGGAAAACTGATGAAACTGTGCCAGCTCGCCTGCATCTGCAACGCGCTTTTTTTTGCCCTGCTGCCGATGACGCCGGTTATTCCTGCGGCGAATGCCGCAGAATCTCCGCTTGCACCGCGTAATGCCGCCGGCCAGATGCTGATCAGCAATGCCCCCGGCCAGCCGACCGGCCTATGGGTCACCGACTACAGCACCAGAATGCCGATGTTCACCATCAAGGACATCGCCTTCAAGCCGTGGGCAAAGCGGTTGTACGAGAATCGCCTGCCCAACAACCTGGAGCCGCACACTCGCTGCAAGCCATCCGGGGCCATACGGCAGTTTCTGACTCCTTATGGTGTGGAAATCCTTGACCTGCCTGAGCTGCAACAGGTCTTTATCTTCGATCTGGGTGGGCCGCATAGCTGGCGCACGATTTACATGGACGGCCGTCCGCATCCGGACGATCTGGAACCCACCTATTACGGCCACTCGATTGGCAAATGGGACGGCGATACGCTGGTGGTGGATTCGGTCGGCTACAACACCGGCTTCTGGTTCGAACGCGCCGGCCTGCCCCATACCGAATCCGTGCATGTCACCGAGTACTTTTCCCGGCGCGACAAAAACACCATGGACTACCGCTTTGTCATGGTCGACCCGCTGACCTACGACAGCCCGGTTGAAGGCAAGCTGCGGATGAAATGGACCGAAGGCGAAGAATTGTTTGAATACGTGTGCCAGCAATCGAACTTTGCGCCGGAGCTGATGGTGAAAAAGGATGATCTGCACTCGGTAGGATTTTCGAACTTCATAATTCCGTGAAGGGATCTGCGCCGGGAATTTTTGATGCCAGAGAGCCTGTTTCAGTTCCAGGAAAGACATTTGATCTGCATCTAATTCGATATCAATAGTTGTTTGCACTCCCGTTGCCGCCGGCAATCGCCGGGCCGGGGCCATCCAACGAGCCGCCGCGGCCGGGCTCTGAAAACAGTTGAAAAGCCGTGCATCCTGCGCAAATTCAGCTGAATTTTCTGTCAATTATGTCGTTATAGCAATTAAGGCCGGGATTTCCCGGCCCTATCTGCACGCCTATTGCGAGGCAACGCTGGATGATCAATGTGCACGGCGATAGCCACGCCGGGAAACTGGATATTGCACCTCCCAGCCTGAATGCCGTCAGCCAGCATCAGCTGCGTCTGGCGCTTTCTTTTGAATTTGACGAGACCGCTGCCATCCTCTACGCGGTGCTGACCCGGACCGAATGTCCCCGGCACTTCGACCAGAGCGCCATCGAGAGCCAGCTGCAGGAGCTGGGCTATCAGGCGTTGTACCGCGCCCAGGACGCTGTTGCCTTGCTGCAGGCCCGCATGCAGCAAGGCAGTGAAAGCAGACTGGAATTTGCCCGCAAACTGGATGCGGATATTACGATCGCACTTGCCGCCGACCGCATGCAGGCGCATATCACCACCACGCCGGCCTATGGCGGCATTGCGCTGGACTATCTGAAAGCCCTGGCTGCACTTAAAGCCGCTGGCATCGATCCCCGCTTTTATGACGGCGACGTCATTCCCAGGCTGGTGAATAGCCCGCCGCTGGCTGGCCAGCTGCTGGCCGAAGGCGTACCGGCCATCAACGGCAGCAATGCCAGCTTCAGCTTCCTCGTGCAGGAAACCGCCAGCAAGCAAGCGCAGGAAGACACACACGGCCATCTTGATCCGCATCATGAAGTGAGCCAGTTCATCGTGGTGGAAGCTGGCACTGCGCTGATGCGCCGGGAACCGGCCACGCCGGGTCTGGACGGTTATGACGTGTGCGGCAATATGCTGATGGCCAAACCGGGCAAGGATCTGAATTTCAGCAGCACCCTGAGCGGTGTCGGCATCGATCCGCAGGATCCCAACCTGCTGGTCGCCTTGATCAAGGGCCATACCCTCCTGCTACCCACCGCGGTCAAAGTTGACCCGGTTCTGCATCTGGTAGAGGTCACTGTCAAAACCGGCAATATCAATTTCGATGGCACGGTCAGGATTGATGGTGATGTCCATGTCGGCATGGTGATCCATGCCAGCGGCGACGTGTTTGTCAACGGACTGGTGGAGAAAGCCACGATCATCGCGGGCAACAACATTACTGTGACCGGTGGCGTGGTGGGCGGCGATTCGATCAGGGATACCAAAAAGCATGCAGGGGAAGAGCACGGTGCAGAGGCCGGGCTGGATCAGCAACACCATGTATTCAAAAGCTTCCTCAAGGCCGGTGGCTCCATCAGTGCCAAATACATCAACCAGGTGGAAATAGCCTGTGAAAACGATCTCGTGGTGACGGAATACCTGATGCACAGCACGGCGGCAGTACATGGACATGTGCGGCTCGGACAAACCGGAGGCAAGGGTTGTCTAATCGGCGGGCATCGTCATGCCAGCAAGGGCATCACGCTCAATATGCTGGGGAATGAACATTACATGAAGACCCATGTTTCCATCGGGTTGCCCCGCGAAGAACTGGCCCGTCTCAACGAGCTCTCCCAGCTGAAGGAAACACAGGCCGGCCTGCTCACCAGGCTGCAAGAGGGGCTCGGCAGAATGATTGCGCAGATCGCGCATGGCAAGCTGGACGAAGCAATGGAGAACAAAGCCATGAAAATGGAGCACGCCATCAGCCAGGTGAGCGCCGAACTGGTCAAGCTGGACACCGAACTGCAGACGCTGCAGATCCAGACCAGCGAGGGCGCAGTGCTGCAGGTAGCCGTCACGCAAAGGACGTATCCGAACGTGATCCTCTGTATCAACGGCGCAGAGCTGAGAATGGAAAATGAGAACGCCAGCGGCTGCTTTGCGCTGCACAACGGCAGGATCGTTTTTGTAAACCCGGCCGGTAAAAAGACTAGCCCACGCTAAGCGGCCGCTAACATCTTGCCCTGCGCAACCCGCGCTCAGTCGGGACTGAACAGCGCTGCCGCGGCGAGTACCTGCGACAGCGTCTAATGCTTCACCAGCGCCGCCACCAATTCGTGGATCGGCATCAATTCAAGCTGTGCACGATGGGCAAACATCGTCTGGATCGCCACCGCTTGCTGCAGCCTGGCTCCAGGGGACATTGTCATACGCACCTTGTTGAGGCAAATTAATTGCTGCGGATCTTGCCTCAATTCTGCCGGTGAGACTGTGCCGACCTAGTTTTGCCCAAGCGGATTGTAATTGGCCGAACACACTTCAACGATGCAGATTGATTCCAGCGTGCGGCCTTCGGGCGGCGTGGGAAGGCCGGCCTTGACCATCAGATCATGCAACACTTTCGAGGTTTCCGGATGCGGAATCGCCGACTGTACTCCTACGCGCACCAGGCCATCAGCGTAATCAACCGGCCGCCAAGTGTGGGCGGCCAGCTCGGGGCTGCCACGGTTGTCGGTATTGCCGAAGTCGCGGACATCCATGCGGGCACCGGCTGCCACCAGAATTTTCACCACTTCGGTGGCACCTTTGTGCGCGGCGCCATGCAGCGCGACGCGGCCGGTCTGAGCCTGGAAATTAGGGTCGATACCCAGGCTTAAGAGTAGTTTCACAGCTTCCACAGTCTGCTTGGTAGACCATTCCTTGGTGACGCCTTCAACCCAACCGATACCGGCCGCCACCGCCAGTGGGGTGACGCCTAGCTTGGTGTTGATCTTGGGGTCGGCACCGCGTTCGAGCAGAAGCTTCATCAACGGCACATCGCCAGACTGTGAGGCGCGCAGGAAAGCGGTGGCGCCTTCTTCATCCAGCCATTGGTTGGTGAACACGGTACGGGTCTCGGTACTTTCACTGATTCGGTGATTGGGGGCGGCACCCTTGTCGAGCAGGAATTTGATGAAATCCAGCTGGTCCATGTCGCTACCGCGAGTGGGGTAGTCACCCCCTTCGATGTTGCGGTTGTCTGTTGCCAGATATAACGGCGACCAATCGCCTTTGTTGGCCAGATTGACATCAGCGCCATGCTCAATCAGGAATTTTCCCATTTGATAGTTCTGGTTCTGCGTAGCAGCCAGCAGCGGACTCCAGCCATAACGGGAAGTCTGATTCACGTTGGCACCGGCTTCCAGCAGCACACGCGCAGCTTCTATCGCGCCAGAGCGGGCTGCATAAATCAGCGGCGTCAACGCCCCGCCATCGGGCTCGCGGGCTTCGAATCGGTTGCGGCCGCGACTGGAGGTAGCCTCCGCAGGAGCACCATCGGTTGTGGCTTCATCAACAACAAAGCCTATCCCGACCTTTCTCACTTTGCAGAGGTCTGCGTCAGCAACGGGTTTGACCTTGCCGCTGCCATCTATGTCCAGCATGCGCAGTTGTCTAATCTTGGCAATATCCGGATTCTTCTGTTCACACAATACGGCGACAGTCTGCAGCTGTACTGTTTTGCGGGGATCTTCGGACTGACCCAGCGCCGCAGTACGGCCATCGCGCATCACCGCCGTGGAAACAGCAGCGATATTGGCGCCGTGCTTGATCAGCTCGGCTACCACAAGGGCATGGCCCTGATCGGCGGCTTGCATCAAGGCGGTGGTGCCACGCTGGGTTTCACTGGCGTTCACATCGGCGCCGTTTTTCAGCAGCACGTTCACAGCATCAAGATGGCCGGAGCGGGCCGCTAGCATCAACGGTCTGCGGCCCATAGGCAGTTTTTCATTGGCATCGGCGCCTCCTTTGAGCAGCGCCTCTATGACGGCGGCATCGCCGCGGCTGGCAGCCAGCCACAAGGGTGTCGAGCCGTTACGGTTGGCTGTGCCAGGCTTGGCGCCGGCCTTGAGCAAATCCTTGGTCAGCTCGGCATCGCCATTGTAAGCCGCCCAGTGCAACGCTGTGGCGCCGTCGGCCTGACCGCCGTTTACATCAGCACCGGCTTTCAGCAAGCGCTGCACTGCCGCACCATCGTGCTGCATGACAGCATCAGCCAATTCCGACTGTGCAAATGCAACGTTGGCAGACGCGATCATCAGCGCCAAAGTGATAGTTCTTAATCCCGTCATAGCTACTTTTCCTGCAATTTGTAAGGACTCACAAGAGTCAGATGTTCTCCAGCCGGCCCTTGCTGTCGCCGATATGGTCCTGATGAATGTCGAACTGGTCCAGCACGCTCAGCAGCAGATTACCGGTGGGAACTGTCTTGGTGGCGAACTTCAGATGGCGGTTACCTTTTAGCTTGCCATTGTTGCCACCGATTAGCACGTGAGGTACATCGTAGTGAAAGTGCTGGTTGGGATTGCCCATATTGCTGCCGTAAAGCAGCAGTGAGTGGTCAAGCAAGCTGCCATCGCCGTCTTCGGTCTTGGCCAGTTTATCAACAAAGTACGCCAGCATTTTCACGTGATATTGGTTGATCTTCGATAGTTTATCCATCAGCGCAGGATCTTCGCCGTGATGCGAAGCGCTGTGGAAGCCCAAAGTGGGTGCTTCACTTTGGGGGAAAACGCGGCCGGTAAGATCGCGCGCCAATAGCATGGTGCCCACCCGCGTGATATCTGCCTGATAGCCTAGGGTGACCAGGTCAAACATCAGCTTGATGTGCTCGTCAAACGACTGCGGAATGCCGGGCGGGATCGCAAAGTTCTCCGGTGCTGCTGATGAGGTACCGGAGGCTATCTGCAGGCGGCGCTCGATTTCGCGGACATTTTCGGTGAACGCGTCCAGACGCGCGCGGTCAGGGCTGCTGATCTCTTTGCGGAAACTGGAAATCTTGCCGGTGACCGAGTCTAGAATGCTTTGGTTGCGTTTGCGACGCTGCACACGTTGTTCGGCGGTGCTGCCACTGCCGAACATGCGCTCGAACACCACTTGCGGGTTCAATTCCATTGGCAGCGGAGTGGTGGGTGAGGACCAGGCAATGGTGTTGGTGTACACGCAACTGTAGCCTTCACCGCAATTGCTTGAACCCGAACCCGGGTCTTCAACAGTCATTTCCAGCGAAGGCAGCAAGGTTTCCCGGCCGTATTTTTCTGCAATGATTTGGTCGATTGTGCGGCCGGCATAGACATCAGCGCCTGCAGTTTTTCTTGGTTTGTCGGCGGACAGGAATGCCGCAGCGACCCAATGGTCGGCACCGGTTTCACCCGGCGGTGGCTCTGCAGAAGTGGAGTGCAAGCCGGACATGATCGTCAAATGCTTTTTGAAGGGTTCTAGTGGCTTCCAGTTGAAGGGCAGTTCTGCCGCGAGGGTGCCTTCTTTTTCAGGCACCCAGTAGCCCGGCGCTGCACCGTGCGGAACGAAGGCGCCGAAGAAACGTGGCGGTGGCACTGCGGCGGTCTTTGCCAGGGCTGTGGCGGCCGGAATCATGGCATCCAGCAGCGGTAATCCCAGCGTTATGCCAGCGCCCCGCAAAAAAGCACGTCGAGCGATATGTTTTTTGGTAATAAACATCGAGTTACTCCTTATTCATTGCCAAATTGGATTTCAGGTTCATCGTGAAGGCTGGGCTTTGGATGACGCCCATCAACAGTGCCGAGAATTTATAGTTTTGCTTGGCGGCATCGCGGGTGATCGAACGCAGCAGTGGCATGTCTTCGTCTTCCACGCCCCGACCAATCGCATAGGTCAACAGTTTGCCAGTCAGTGTGCGGGCAAACAGATCGCCTTTGCGTACAGTAAGTTCACGCAAGCTCTTGAGCCCAGACAGTTGGGTGCCGTCGGTAATCGAGCCGATGGAGTCGATCGGGTTGCCAGAATCCTGGGTCCTCCAGGCGCCAACGCCGTCAAAATTTTCCATAGCGAAACCGAGGGGCTCAAACATCTTGTGGCAAGTAGCACAGGTCGGGTTGCTATGATGCGCTTCCAGCCTGGCTCGCAGGGTTTTAGGCGCTTGCCCCTCTTTCTGTGACAGATTTATTTCGACACCTGGTGGTGGGTCGGGTGGGCTGACGCCAAAGAAGGTTTCCAGGAACCATTTGCCACGCTTGACCGGCGAGGTGCGTGCCGCTTCGGAGGTGATAGTCAGCAGCGCGCCTTTGCCCAATAAGCCACGGCGCATATCCAGATCAGGCCCCAGTTTAATCCTGCGGAATTGCTCCCCGTAAACGTCAGAAATGCCGTAATGTTTGGCAAGTCGTTCGTTTACAAAAGTGTAATCAGCTGTCAGCAAGTCCATAACGCTGCGGTCTTCCTTGATGACGCTGCCGAAAAACAGTTCGATTTCACTGCGGAAAGCTTGACGTAATGTACTGTCAAAGTCTGGGAACATATCCACAGCCGGCTCTTTGGCCGCAATGCCGCGTACGTTCAGCCATTGTCCGGTAAAGTTCTCGACAAATGCGCGTGAGCGGGGATCGGCAATCATACGATCGACTTGTTTTGGCAGCACTTTGGGATCATGCAGCTTGTTTTGTTTGGCAAGCTGCACTAACTCATCATCCGGGATGCTGCTCCACAGGAAAAACGCCAGACGGGATGCCAGTTCCAGGTCGCTGATCGGATAAGGCGACCCAGCGGCTACCTGATTCGGTTCGATTTCGGCGCGGTAGATGAACTCGGGGTCTGTCAGCAGCCGCTGCACCACTGCCTCGACTCCGGAGTCAAAGTTGCCGCCTTCTTCACGACCGCTCTTGTAAAAGCCCAGCATTGTTTCCTGGTCAGCTGCAGTGGCAGGATGGCGGAAAGCTTTGCTTGTCAGTGTTGTTATGATCTGGCGTGCGCAGTTGTTCTCTTCGCCAACGTTGTGCGGGTAACACTCAAAAATCTTGTCGCGGCTCTGCTTGGTGGTAGCCCGGGATCCCTTGAACGGCCCTTCAATGAACACCTGCCCGACGTGCGGGTAAAAAGTGTAGCCAGAGATCGAGCCCGGCGAGTTCATTGTGCGCACGAACGACTTGTTCATGCCGGTGTCGGGCAAGTCGCTGTTCATCAGAAATGCCACACCAATTTTGTGGAAACCTGCCTTGATCGGGATCGCCGGGGTGCGGCCGCCATCACTGCGGGTGTTGGCAATCTCCTTGTCCCAGTCATACAGATACACGCGTTCGCCGTCGACAGTAACTTCCAGCTGCTCGCCTTTGACATTGCCCAGTACAGCGGTGAAATAGCCTGTCATGCCCTTGATCGTGAATACAAATTCCCCATCGGCCGGAAACTCGTGCTGGATCAACATGCCACCGCGGGTGCCGAATGGCAGCCCTTCAATGTGTTCATTCTGCGAAGTGTCGTGAGGGGAGTCAAAAGAGGCCATCGTAGGGGCGGTCTCGCTGCCGAGTGCCAGCCGACTGATTTTGCCGGCGGCGGACAGGTAGGCTTCCATCAGTGCCGGCGAGGTGGTCAAGGTTCCGGCCATGTTGTCAAAGCCGTGACTGGAGTCGTCTGAGGGCAGAAACTTGCTGGCATCGATATTGAGAGCCAGCAGATCGCGGATGGCGTTGGTGTATTCGGTTCGGTTGAGCCGGTGCAGGCCCGGGGCAGGCAGATGCAGCGGTTTCGAGGCGGCATGCTTGTCAATGATCTGCTCCAGGCTGGCAGCCAGGCTTTGACCTGTTTCATAGCTCGGGCGTTCCTCGCCTACTGGCGGCATCATGCTGGCACGCAGACGTTTGATGACTTTTTCGTTTTTTGGCAAGTCAGCAAAGTTGCTGGCATTGACGCCTTGCAGATCAATACCGCCAGCGTAGTCATCGGAGTTGTGGCACTTGGTGCAGTACTTTTCAATCAGCGCCCCACTATCCACTTTGGCATCTTGGGCAAAAGCGTGCTGACCCAAAACGACCAGGGTGCCGAGTGTAAGGCGGGAAAGAGATTTGAATAAAATTGAATGGGCCATAATCTACCTGTCTTGCAAAACCTTAACCCTGTTATAGGGTTTGACGAGGGTAGACAGTTGGTTATGGTTGGTCCAGTCAGCACCGGCGTATTACAGATAGTTCCTCTGTTTTTGCCATTTTTGCCTTAATTGAGGAAGGGTGTGGACGCGAGTTGAGCCAAATGTCACAAATTGGCAAGCTGACTGCCGCCATTGGCACCCGCCCGCCGCTGCAGGATACGGAACCGGGGTCGTGGAAGCCATGACTGCGGCCAGGGCGGCGCCAGAAAAGTCGGGGCTCGACAGGCGGGGGTGCCCCCCTGGAAAAGCCGGATTTGCCAGTATTGGTGCCGCGGGTTTCAGCCCGGGTTTTCATGCTGGCGCCGCGTCGGCAATTAAGACTTGGCAAAGCCGAGATTAACCCCGGGAAAACCTTGCTGAAAATTTATGGTTTCGGGGTAGATTTAAGGGGGGAAGTCGTTACAATCGCGCCTCTTTTGAGGGGCTGCCGGCGCTACTCTTCCACGCGCTTTCACCGAGGAAACTTTATTGAACGCTGCCAAGAAATCTGCTGACAAGTCCGCCATTGCCCGCGCCGCCAAGGCCGGCAAGACGGGCAAACAGTCGTCGCCCAAACAGCCGGCCAAACAACAGCCCAAACCTGCGTCCGTTCGCCGACACAGTGGCGAATGGTCTACTGAAAAATCCCTCGACCTCTATGGCTTTGAGCGGTGGGGTAACGACTATTTCAGCGTCTCCAAAGACGGCAATGTCACTGCCCGCACCCTCAATGCCGAAGTCGAGCTGATTGACATCGTCAACGGCATGCTCGAGCGCGACATGCAGATGCCGGTTTTGCTGCGCATCGAAAACATTCTTGATGCCCAGATCAAGCGCCTGAACATGGCGTTCCGGGAGGCGATCGCCTCGCATGGCTATCGCGCCGACTATCGAGGCGTATATCCGATCAAGGTGAACCAGCAAAGCCAGGTGGTGGAAGAAATCGCCGCGTTCGGTGCGCGTTACAAGCACGGCTTTGAAGTGGGCAGCAAGCCGGAAATCGTGGTGGCACTGTCGACTCTGGAAGAGCCCGGCAGTCTGATCATCTGCAATGGCTATAAAGACAAGGAATTCATCGAGTTGGGCTTGTCCGCCATCAAATTGGGCTTCACCTGCGTGTTTGTGGTGGAAACCCCCTCGGAAATCCCCAGCATCATCGAGTGCAGCCGTCGCACCGGCATAGAGCCCATCATTGGCGTGCGCGTGAAGACCACCGCCAGCGTCGGCGGTCACTGGAACAGCACCAGCGGTGATCGCAGCGTGTTTGGCCTCACCACCTCGCAGCTGGTCGAGCTGGTCGATACCCTGAAAGCCGAAAACATGCTGCATTGCCTGCAGTTGCTGCATTGCCATCTGGGTTCGCAGATTCCCGACATCAAGGACATCCGCAGCGGCATCACCGAAGTGTGCCGCTACTATGCCGATCTGGTTGCCGAGGGCGCTGCACTGAAATTCATCGATCTGGGCGGCGGTCTGGCGGTGGATTACACCGGCTGGGGTTCCACCTTCGGCCAGAGCCGCAACTACTCGCTCAATGAATACTGCGACGACATCGTCGACACCCTGAAAACCACATTTGACAGCTACGGCATCGAGCATCCCACCATCGTCACCGAATCGGGCCGTGCCACCATTGCCTATTCATCGATCCTGATTTTCAACGTGGTCGATACCACCACCTTCGAGCCAGGCCACCTGCCGGCGCCGAGCAAGGATGAGCATCACCTGGTCAGCAGCATGCGTGACATCTACGCCAACCTGAACGAATCACATGTGCAGGAGTGCTACAACGACGCCCATTACAATCGCAACGAAGCGCGTGAATTGTTCCGGCGTGGCCAGCTGGATCTGCGCACGCGTTCGGTGGCCGAGAACCTGTTCCTGGACCTGTTGCAGAAAATTACCGTCATCACCAAGCAGATGGACCGGGTGCCGTCCGATCTCGAAGGACTCGATATTTCGCTGGCTGATATCTACTACGGCAATTTCAGTTTGTTCCAGTCATTGCCCGATTCGTGGGCCATCGACCAGTTGTTCCCGATTGCCCCCATCCATCGCCTGAACGAGCAGCCAACCCGCAAGGCGGTCATCGCGGATATCACTTGCGACAGCGACGGCAAAATCGACGAATTCGTGGGCGATGAAGGTGAAGTTGCCAAAGTGTTGCCCTTGCACGAACTGCGCGCCAACGAAGAATACTACCTGGGCGTGTTCCTGGTGGGTGCCTACCAGGAAACCCTCGGCGATCTGCACAACCTGTTCGGCGATACCAATGTGGTCAGTGTGCGTATCAAGAGCGAAGGCGGCTACGATTTCGTCAAGGAAATCCAGGGCGACAGCATTGCCGATGTGTTGAGTTATGTAGAGTATTACCCCAAGGAAATGCAGGAGCGTCATCGCAACACCGCCGAACGGGCCGTGCGCGAAGGTCGTATCACCGCCCGTGAGCGGCAGCAGATCATCAAGTTGTTCACCGACAGCTTGAACGGTTATACCTATTTCGAGAAAGAAGACTGATGTATCTATCTGGTGGGTTCATGTGTTTTGTGAGGAGTTAGACAATGGCTAAGGTTTTGATCATTGGTGCAGGTGGCGTTGGACAAGTCGTGGCGCACAAATGTGCCCAGGTGCCGTCGGTGTTCAGTGACATTACGCTGGCCAGCCGTACTGAATCCAAGTGCAAGAAGATCGCGCAGCAGATCCTGGAAAAGCAGGGCCGCGTGATCAAGACTGCGCAGGTCGATGCCGACAATGTGCCGGCACTGGTCGCGCTGATCCGCCAGATCCAGCCTCAACTCGTCATCAACGTGGCGCTGCCCTATCAGGATCTGACCATCATGGACGCCTGCCTCGAAACCGGCATCAACTACCTGGATACCGCCAATTACGAGCCGCTCGACAACGCCAAGTTCGAATACAAATGGCAGTGGGCCTATCAGGAAAAATTCCAGAAGGCCGGACTGATGGCCTTGCTGGGCTCGGGTTTTGATCCGGGTGCCACCAACGTGTTTACTGCGTACATCAAGAAGCATTACTTCGACGAGATCCAT
>CAINTJ010000106.1 GCA_903853385.1 uncultured Gammaproteobacteria bacterium | reverse complement strand
GGACGTAGGTTCGGGCACTATCCGCGACAATATTCTGCCGCTACCTTATAAGGAGCCGTCCAGCGTTTTGTACCAGTTGCTGGGCAATATTGTGGACGAAGGCCGTCGTTTTGCGTCTACGGCGGACATGAATGTGTCTGATATGTCGGCAAACGCACCCGTGGGGACAACATTAGCTCTATTAGAGCGTCAATTAAAGAACATGTCTGCCGTTCAGGCGCGCGTTCACTACTCAATGAAGCAGGAATTTAAACTGCTAAGAGTGATTATTCGTGACAACACCCCTGGTGAATATGAGTTTGACCCATCTAGCGGTGATCGTTTAGCTAAGCAAGAAGATTACGACATGGTGGATGTTATTCCCGTGTCTGACCCTAATAGCTCTACGATGGCTCAGCGGATCATGCAGTACCAAGCTGTTATCCAGCTGGCTCAGCAGGCGCCCCAGATTTACAACCTGCCCGTTTTGCACAGACAGATGATTGAAGTTTTGGGAATTAAGAATGCTGACAAGTTGGTACCAGTAGAAGACGACATGAAACCGCGCGACCCAGTGAGCGAGAACATGGCCTTCTTGAATGGCGAACCTACAAAAGCTTTCATCTACCAGGACCACGACGCCCACATCGCTGTACACACTTCAATGATGCAGGACCCATTATTGATGGCACAGATTGGTCAGAACCCACAAGCCCAGAAAATGATGGCCGAGATTCAGGCGCACATTGCAGAACACTTGGCTTTTGCTTATCGCAAGAAAATCGAAGAGCAGCTGGGTGTTCCTATGCCGGCGCCAGATTCCGAGTTGCCAGAAGAATCAGAACTCATGTTGTCCCGTTTGGTGGCGCAAGCTGCGACGCAACTATTGGCCCAAAACAAAGGGCAGGTTCAACAACAGCAAGCTCAACAGATGGCGCAAGACCCTGTTGTTCAAATGCAACAGGCCGAGTTGGAAATTCGCAAACAAGATGCGCAAACAAAACTTCTCAAAGTCAAGGGCGATTTGCAAATCAAAGCGGAAGAGCTGGCGCTCAAAGCGCGCGAAGGTGCGACAAAGATGGGCGAAGACCCCAACATGGCCGCAATGCGTACCCAGCAAGAAATTATGCAGGCTCAAGAGCTGCATGCGTTAGAAGTGGCTAGCCAGCAAATGGCGATGCAACAACAACAAGCGCAGGCTCAACAGTCTATGGGTCAGAGTGACCAGAAACATCAAATGGAGCTGATGCAGCAAATGATGCAAGCTCAACAGAAAGGTCAATGATGGATCACAAACTGCTTGATATCTTGAACGGCAAGCTGAACGAGCAAGTCCAGCAGTTAGTCGATGTTGTTAGTGCTGGTGGAGCTAAATCCCACGAGCATTACAAAGAACTGTGCGGAACTATCCGAGGTCTGCAAACCGCACAGATGGAAATTGCTGACCTTGTGCGCAAAATTAAGGATTATGACGATGACTGAATTTGATTTGAGTGCGGTTGATCTAAGCGGTGTGCTAAATACCAACGCTGAAGAAAAAGCCAAACAAGTGCCCGACCCAGTGACATACCATTTATTGTGTATGTTGCCCAAGGCAGAAGAAGAGTTTAGTGAAACAGGGATTTTAAAATCTGCAACTGCTATGTACCACGAGGAGCTTCTCTCCCCCGTGTTATTTGTAGCCAAAATTGGCCCTGATGCTTTTCAAGACAAAGCTAGATTCCCATCTGGCTCATCATGCAAAGTAGGTGACTTTGTGTTGGTACGTCCTAACACTGGAACCCGTATGAAAATTCATGGCACCGAATGGCGCCTGATTAATGATGATTCCGTTCAGGCGGTTGTGCAAGACCCTCGTGGTATCCAACGTC
>CAINTJ010000105.1 GCA_903853385.1 uncultured Gammaproteobacteria bacterium | reverse complement strand
CGCGGACTTCTCGACATGCTCGAGCAACAACTGGCCACGGTTGTGATTGCGGTAGTCCGGATGCGTGGCGAGGCAGGCCAGCTCCGCGCTGTTGCTGTCCTGTGGATAGAGCGCCGCGCAAGCGATGATCATGCCGTCACGTGTGATGACACTGAATTGTTCGATCTCGGCTTCGAGCCGTTCGCGCGAGCGATGCACCAGCACACCCTGTTGTTCAAGCGGTTCGATCAGCTCAAGAATGCCGCCCACGTCCTTGATCGTGGCCGGGCGCAACTGTTCATACAGCTCCTGAGTGATCAGCGTGCCGATACCGTCGCGGGTGAACAGCTCGATCAACAGCGCGCCGTCATCTTCATATGAAATCACTTGCGAACGTTTTACCGTGGCGCTGCAGGCTTTTACGCCCAGCTCCAGGTTGCGCAATTGATCATCAATGCCGCTTTGCGCAATTTTCTGCTTGATCAGCGCCAGCGCTTCTTCGGCGCTCAGCTTGCTGATGCGTTCGCCATCCTGGTCGAGAATGCCGGCTTCATTGCCATAGATCAGCAGCTTGTCGGCTTTCAACGCTATTGCAGTCGAACACGCCACATCTTCTACCGTGAGATTGAACACTTCGCCGGTAGGCGAAAAGCCAAGCGACGACATCAGCACCATGTTGCCGTTGTCAAATTGTTTGCGTATCGCATCCACTTCCACCTTGCGCACTTCACCGGTCAGCCCGAAGTCAACGCCATTGTGGATGCCAAACGGCCGCGCCACTGTGAAGTTGCCGCTGGCCAGTGTCAGATCAGCGCCATGCATGGGTGAGTTGATCAACCCCATCGAAAACGCCGCTTCAATATCGATGCGCAGCTTGCCCACCACCTGCTTGATAATGTCGAGCGTAGGGATGTCGGTGACACGTATATTGTTGTGCACTTCATGGCTGATGATGTCACGCGTCTGCGTGGCCATGCCCGCGAGTTCCAGTGCCGCGTCGATTTGCGAGCGGGCGCCGAAACACAGCACCAGTTTCACGCCGAGGCTGTTGAGCAGCGTGATGTCGTGGGCAATGTTCCAGAAATTGTCGTGGCTGATGGCTTCGCCGGGCAACAGGATGACGAACACCTTGCCGCGATAGGCATTGATGTAGGGAGTCGATTGCCGGAACCAACTGACATACTGCTTGCTGTCGATAACATCCATCGTTGCCCCTCGCAGGAGGTCGGGAAAAGCGCGCCATTCTACCTGAACTTGCTGTTTTCGCTGAAGCTCCGGCAAAACACCCCCAAGCTTTACCTTAAATCAATCACCTGCTCCGCAGGCATCCAGGCAATGCAGCAGGATACTGGCGTGATAGTTGATTGAAGCAGCGTGTTACAGGCAGAACCTGGTAACAAGCTGCTGAATGAGCGTAATACACGGCTGCACCTGATCCAGCGCCATGTATTCATCCGGCTGGTGCGCCACATTGATACTGCCCGGGCCCAGCACGATGGTGTCGAGCCCCAGCTGCTGCAGGAAGGGTGCTTCAGTGCCAAATGCCACGCTCTGGCCGCTGGCCCCGGTCAATTGCTCGCACACCTGCAGCATTTCCGAGTGATCGTTGGCAAAGGCTTCGGCGCCGGCAAACAGTGGCGTGTAGGTGAACTGTACTTGATGGCGGCAGGCTATGGGCTCAATCAGCGCACGAATGTCATTGCGTAGTTCGGCGCTGTGCATGCCGGGCAGCATGCGCACATCGAATTCAAGGGCGCAGTGGCCACAAATGCGGTTGGGATTGTCGCCACCCTGGATCACCCCGAGATTGAGCGTGGGCACATCAATGGCAAAATGCGGATCCTGAAAGCGTTGCTGCAGCCGGCTGCGAAAATCCAGCAGCGCGCCAATCATCTCATGCATGGCTTCCAGCGCATTTTTGCCGAGCGCCGGGTTTGACGAATGACCGCTCTGGCCCTGTACCTGCAGCCGTTCCATCAAGACACCCTTGTGGCGGTTGATCGGCTTGAGGCCGGTGGGTTCTCCAATCAGGGCATAGCGACCGAACTTGCGGCCTTGCTGCACCAGTGCACGTGCCCCTTCCATCGAGCTTTCTTCATCCGCTGTGGCGAGAATAATCAGCGGCGCCTTGAATACCTGGTTGAGCAAGGGTTGCACAGCGGCATGCACCAGCGCGAAGAAGCCTTTCATGTCGGTGCTGCCAAGGCCGTAGAGGCGGCCGTCCTGCTCGGTAAGTTGCAGTGGATTTACCGACCACAAGGCTTCATCAAACGGCACCGTATCGGTATGGCCGGCCAGTACCAGGCCGCCAGTCCCGCTGCCATAGGTGGCGATAAGGTTGGCCTTGTGACTTTGGTTGGGCAGCGGCATCAGCTCGCAGGTAAAGCCAAGAT
Source organism: uncultured Gammaproteobacteria bacterium (assembly GCA_903853385.1). Classification (GTDB taxonomy): domain Bacteria; phylum Pseudomonadota; class Gammaproteobacteria; order Pseudomonadales; family Pseudohongiellaceae; genus CAILUG01. The sequence goes on along the minus strand of CAINTJ010000105.1, from coordinate 27,341 downwards.
CAGTGAAGACATTGGCCAGCAGCTCCACCACATTGCGGTTGCCCATGTCGATCTTCGCATTGGCCGAACTCACCGAGGGCAGCTGCAGCAATTGGCCGAACAAAGCCCGGAAGTCGGTAGTCACGGCAGCTCCCGGAACGCAAGATCGGTGCGGGCGGCCATCACAAAATCATTGTGATGCAGGCCTTTGAGGGTGTGGGTCCACCAATGCACTTCCACTTTGCCCCATGCAAGCACCAGCATGGGGTGATGATTGGCGGTTTCTGCCAGCGCGCCCACGGCATTGGCAAAGCGCAAGGCGTCCACAAAGTTGCTGAACGCATACTCGCTGTGCAAATGGGCCACGCCTTGCACCTGTAGCATCGACCAGGCGGGCAGCTCGCGCAGTAGTTGGCTGCAGGCGGCTTTATCCAGTGGTGGAGTGCCGCGTTTGCAGGGTATTAACTGACTGGTTGCCAGGGTGTTCATCGGTTCTTCAGTACTGCGCAGGTGAGTCGTGAGATACACACCAGCTTGTCATCTTTGTCGGTGATCTTGATCTCCCACACCATGGTGGAGCCGCCGATATGCAGCGGACGGGCAATGCCGGTGACAGCCGGTGGTTGGCCGGCCCGCAGGTGGTTGGCATTGATATCGAGACCGACAATGTGAAAGCCTTCCGGGCAGCACAAGGTCGACGCAAAACTGCCGAGTGTTTCGGCCAGGGCCACTGATGCACCACCATGGATGATGCCCATATGCTGTTGTGTGCGCGGGTCGACCGGCATGGTGCCGCGTACGAAGTCGTCGCCTATCTCGGTGATGACAATGCCGAGGTGATCACACATTGTGCCCGCGCAGAGGGCATTGGCGTGGGCGAGAGTGGCCGTTCTTTTCCAGATACGCATCAAAACTCCGGGTCTATACAGTGCACTGAACCGGCACCAGGGCAGTGGTAAGTCCAGACGCATAATAAGCTATCAGGCCCAGCCATTCATGTAACGCAAAGTTGAGTTGCTGCAGATGGCCGCCCAGATCAAAGACGATCCCCATGCTGTTGGGTGCGGTAATGTGATCCACTGGCCATGGCAATACCGGCCAGTTCAGCTTGCAGAATATCCCGGTTGCCCTTGGCATATGGCCGGCCGAAGTGACCAGCACCCATACTTCGCCAGGCTGAGGGTTCGCCAGTTGTTTGCTATAGAGCGCGTTTTCATAGGTGTTGCGCGAGTCGCGCTCAAACAGCACGCGGGATGCATCAATCTGTAACTGTTGCAAAAACAGCGCGACATAATCTGCTTCGCGCAATTGATTGTCGAACAGATTGCCGTTGCCGCCGGTCATCACCAGTTTGGCAGACGGGTATTGGCGCGCCAGCGTGGCAAAGGCGATTTGACGTTCAGCTGAATCGCTGAGTTCAGCCTGCTGCCAATAGGCACTTAGCACCGGGTCCAGGGCCCCACCCAGCACAATGATGCCGTCAACAGCCGCGGGTAGTGGCGGATTGGCCGCAAAACGGTGTTCAAGCGGAGCATAAAGCCACAAACCCAGCGGCAAATAAGCCAGGATCAGCAGCAGTAACAACACCAGGGTGATGATGCGTCGTGCCAGGCGCAGCTGGTTGCGATAAAGCAGCCAGCAAGCCAACAGCAGCAAATACAGCAGGAGTGCTTCCGGCTCTATCAGGCTCCAGCCAAGTTTTGACAACAGAAAGAAGAATGTCTCCATGGCGCTGCCTGCTTCAGTGACTGGTGCGTATCATAACGGCGTGGCTGGCAGTATCCAACACGGCATCAATGTGGAAGGCGTGCTGCAAGTTGGCACTGGACAGCACTGCGGCAGGAGTACCTTCGGCAAGCAGTGCGCCTTTATGCAACAACAGCAAACGATCACAGTAGCGCGCGGCCAGCGTCAGATCGTGCAGCACCACCAGCACTGCCATGCCCGCCGCAGCACGCTGACGCAGCAGTTGCATCACCCGATGCTGATGCGCCGGGTCGAGCGCAGCGGTGGGCTCATCGGCCAGTAGCAGGCGTGGCGCTCCTGCCAGCACCCGCGCCAGATTTACCAGCAGCTTTTCGCCTTCAGACAGCTGCAGGAAATCACGCTGTGAAAATGCGGTCATCGAGGTGGCTGCCAGTGCTGCGGCAATGGCGGCAATGCCATCGGGTAATTCGCGATCACCGAATGACAAGCGGGCCAGCGCCACTACTTGCTGCACCTGCATGGGCCAATGCAGCTGTGGCCGCTGTTCCAGATAGCCGAGAATTTGCGCACGTTGCAACGAGCTCAGTGTGGGGGCCTCTTGTCCAGCCAATTGGATGCTGCCACTGGGCACGGGCTGGATACCGGCCAGGGCTTTCAATAGCGTCGATTTGCCGGCGCCATTGGCACCAATGATGCCCACGACCTCGCCGCTGTGCACTTGCAGTGAGACAGGCTTGAGCAGCACTTGCCCGTCAGCGGTGTGCACCGAGAGATCCTGGGCCGACAATAATGGGGTCATCTGCTCAACTCCGCTGCTTGAGCAACAGATACAGAAAGAACGGCGCGCCCAGCAGTGCAGTCAGCACGCCAAGTTGCAACTCCTGCGTGCCCGGCAAATGCTGCACCAGCACATCTGCCAGCAGTACCAGCGCACTGCCACCGGGCAAGCTCCACCACAGCAAGCGGCCCGGTTGTGATTGCACCAGTGGCCGCAAAACATGCGGGACAATCAAGCCCACAAAACCGATGCTGCCACTAACTGCCACTGCAGCACCGACATTGCAGGCCACGCCAACAATCAAGCGCCAGCGGTACTGCGACAGCGGATAGCCCAGCGTGGCGGCGGTGTCTTCGCCCAGACTCAAGGCATCAAGACAGCGACGGCAGCTCAACAGCAACGCAGTGCCCACCCCAAAAAACGGCAGCGCCAGCAATACTTCGGCATTACTGCGATTGGCAACCGAACCCAGCATCCAGAAATACACTTCCTGCAATGCATAAGGATTAGGTGCGTAATCAAGTGCAAAGGTAGTAAGCGCGCTGGTCAAGGCCGTGAGTGCAATACCGGCCAGGATCAGCGCTTGCGCACTGGCCAGTCGCCGCGTCAGTTGCAGCAGCAGCAACACCGCCAGCGCCGCCCCGCACAGCGCTGCCAGCGGCAGTACAAACCAAGCCAGCCGGGAATAGCCGAAATACAATACGCACACTGCCAGCAGCGCCGCAGACTGGGAAACGCCAAGCATGTCCGGGCTGGCCAGGGGATTGCGTAGCAGGCCCTGCAACGCGGCCCCACTGCTCGCCAGTGCCGCGCCAACCAACAATGCCAGCAGCGCGCGCGGCAAGCGCACTTCAAACAGGATGATGCGCGCCACGCTGGCGCTGTTGTGCCACCAATCGGCAAGCGCAGCCGCCAGGTTGATGCCGGAGGCACCGCTGGCCAATTCCAGCAGCCACAAGCCCGCCACCAATACATACAGACCCAACAAGGCAGGCTTCATCGCTGCACTCGTACTTGCTCAGCCATGCTGGCATAGGCATCTGCCAGCCACGGGCCGGCACAATCAAACCAGCGCTCCGGCAACACCAGCGAATGCGTATGCAGATGTCGCAAGGCCGGATGCTGCAACAGCGGGTGCGCCTGTTGTTGATCAAGCGCACCGCGCGGCTCGCTGATCACAAAGTCCGGTGCGGCCGCCAACAACAGTTCCAGCGGCAACGGCGCCGGTCCGGCCACGCCGGCTTCAGCGGCGACATTGCGCATACCGATACTGCGCAGAAAATCATCCTGCAGGGTGCCGGTGCCAAATGCGACGCCGTTGCTGCTGAGGAATACGGCTTTCTTGCCAGCTACGAGTGGTTGCAGTTGCCGCGTAGCTTCGGCAATACGCGCGCGGGCAGTCTCTATCAAAATTGCTGCCTGGTCCGGGTTGCCGGTCCAGGCGGCAACTTGTGCAATCTGGGCAAATACTTGCTGGCGCGTGCTGGCAAAGCCGAGCCGCTCAACGCGCTGATGTAAACGCTGCAGCACGGACGCGGTAAAACTGGCACTGAACGCACTGGTCAGCACCAGATCCGGTTGCAACACCATCACTTCATCGGCCTGGCCGCGATTGGCGGGTAGCGCCTGCGCACGGGTTGCCAGGTTTGAGTAAGCAGGATCTGCCGCAAAATAACTGAGGGACTTGATGCGGGCCGGCTCCACCAGCAGCAACAGCAATTGGTCAGTGCACACATTCATGCTGACAATGCGCGCAGGCGCGCTCTGCGCCATTGTCGGCACAGACAGGGCAAGCAGCAGGAGCAGTGACAGGCAGGGGCGGGGCGGGATGTTCATGGCCGGCATTGTGCCGGGAAACCCGCGTCAGAGTCGATTATTCCTTACTGCAGCAACCCGCACAGGCCAGGGTTTGCTAATTATTTGCCAGCGCCAACACCCCGGCGGCCGTATTGGAAATCGGAATGTGATAACTGCTATGGATTTTGCTGACACGGCCTTGTAGCGCGCCGCGCGCCGCCAGCCACATGATGATTTCAGCCCCTTGGGCTCCGGCCTCGCGCACCAGCTCCAGCGCGCTGTATTGCGTCAGCTTTTCCGGGTCGTTGAGCAGGGCTTGCATGCACATTTCATCGAATTTTTTATTTATGAAACCGGCACGCTCGCCGTCGAGCTGGTGTGACATGCCACCGGTACCGATCACCACGACTTTTTCGTCAGTCGGCCAGGATGCCACCGCATTGCCAATGGCCTTGCCAAGCGCATAACAACGAGCCGGGCGCGGTAAAGGAAACTGCACGGTATTGATTGCCACTGGTATGGTTTTGATCTTGGGTGGATTTTCGTTGGGCCAGAACAGCCGCATCGGATTGATGAAGGCGTGGTCCATGGCCATTTCCTGGCACATGGCAATATCGAACTCTTGCTCGATCAGACTTTCGATCACATGCCACGACATTTCCGGATATCCCTTGTACGGGGGGAACACCGGCAAGCCCCAGCCTTCATCCTTGGTAATGTATTCAGCGGCAGCGCCAACAGCAAAAGTGGGGAGGTTGTTCAGGAAAAAATTAAGCCCGTGATCGTTGTACAAAACGATCGCGACATCCGGTTGCTCGCGGTCCAGCCATTCAAGTACCGGTTTGTAACCGTCAAAAAACGGTTTCCAGTACGCATCTTCCTGCTTGCCGTTGGAAATCGCATTGCCGATCGAAGGAATATGCGAAGAAGTGAGAGCGCCAATGATGCGTGCCATGTAGAGCTGCCTTGTTAAGCCTGTGACGCCAGCATCGCGCGGAATTCGTCGAGGGAAAGACCGGTTTGCTGAGCGCCGAGATCCTGGACAGTCATGCCATAAATGCCGGTCAGCTTGGCCAGATAATATATGTTGCCACCCAGTTGCAGCATGCGCAGTACGTCAAGATCGGTCACTGCATGAATCTGTTCGCGCGGGAGGTGGTAGCTGTGGCAATACGCTTCCGGAAAGGCCTTGAACTTTTTGCGATTTTCGGCGGAATTGAATGAGTAGCACATGCGATTGAGGTTATAGGCCTTCATCGCCATGCGGCCGTCAAAAATATAAGTGCCCGGAATGAGCTGCGGCGGCTGTTGAATTGTTTGAATCGGGCTGGCAGTGAACATCGGAACCTCCTGCACGTAAGGCCGAATTCTGGGCGCTACGATGGAGGGGGCACAATGCCGATTTGAGGCTGGTTTGATTTACAGCAAAAAGAGCAACAGTATGGGGAAAATTCGAGGCAGCCTACTGCAACTGATGGCAAAGCTCATCAAGGCGCTGGTGATTTTTCAGTACGATTTCACGGCCATCAACGCTGATGACATCTTCCTTGTGCAAACGGCTGAGTGTGCGGCTGACAGTCTCGATGGTAAGGCCGAGGAAATTGCCCATGTCCATGCGTGACATCGGCAAACGCATGGCATTGGCCGACAGGTTGCGACGGGCATAACGCCTGGACAAGCTCAGCAACAAAGTGGCGATGCGACCCTCGGCGTTTTTCTTGCTGAGCGTGAGCATCATCTGGTGATCGTTTTCGATCTGCTTGCTCATCAGCTGGAACATGTGGTGTTGCAAGGTGGGAATTTGCAGCGAGAGCTCTTCCAGCCGCTCAAACGGAATTTCACATACCGATGAAGTTTCCAGTGCCACCACGCTGCAGCCGTGATTGCCGGTGCCGATGCCATCGAAGCCCAATACTTCGCCGGGCAGGAAGAAGCCGGTCACCTGCTCGATGCCTTCTTCGTCCACCATATAGGTTTTGATGGAACCGGAGCGCACCGCATAGATTGAACGGAAGCTATCGCCACTGCGGTAGAGATGGTCGCCGGCATGCAGCGGGCGGCTGCGCTGGATGATCTTGTCGAGACGGTCGATATCGGGGATGTCCATCGCAATCGGCAGGCACAGCCCTTTCAGGTTGCAATCCGAGCAGGACGCCTTGATGAAGCCATGCGTACAGGCATTGGCCCCGGTATTGGCTATGATAATGGTAGAGGCCATATGGGAAGCCTTGTGATATTTCGGCTATTCTAGCGCAGATTATGTATTTTAGAACTGCCTGTGAGCCCTGATCAATGACGAAACCGACCGCTACCAATGCTTTGTCGCGCATGCCGGCCGGTATCTGGATGCTGGGCTTTGTCAGCATGCTGATGGACATCTCGTCCGAGATGATCCACAGCCTGTTGCCCCTGTTCATGGTGGGAGTGCTGGGCGCCAGTGCTTTTACCGTTGGCCTGATCGAGGGAGTGGCTGAGTCGACCGCCCTGATCGTCAAGATTTTCTCCGGCGTGCTCAGCGATTACCTGGGCAAGCGCAAATTGCTGGCAGTTGCGGGCTATGCGCTGGGGGCCTTTAGCAAGCCTTTGTTCGCACTCGCCCCCTCCATTGGCTGGGTCCTTACCGCCCGTTTTGTCGACCGCATTGGCAAGGGCGTGCGCGGCGCGCCCCGCGATGCGTTGTTGGCCGATATAGCGCCGGCGGATGTGCGGGGGGCTGCATTCGGCTTGCGCCAGGCGCTGGATACCGTCGGCGCCTTTGTGGGTCCGCTGCTGGGTGCAGGCTTGATGGTGCTGTGGGCCAATGATTTTCGGGCGGTGTTCAGTGTCGCGATAATTCCCGGACTGATGGCTGTGGCACTGTTGATAGCAGGTGTGCGCGAACCTGCGCAGCATCAGGGTGAGATTAAAACCAATCCGATCCGTCGGGCCAACCTTGACCGGCTCGGGCCGTCGTATTGGTGGGTGGTGGGCATCGGGGCCGTGTTCACGCTGGCCCGCTTCAGCGAAGCCTTTCTGGTGCTGCGGGCCCGCGAGGGCGGCATTCCGCTGGCACTGGTGCCGCTGGTGATGGTGGCGATGAACGTGGTCTATGCCGGCTTGGCTTATCCGTTCGGTAAATTGTCAGACCGCATGAGCCACAAGCAGTTGTTGGCATGGGGACTGGTGGTATTGATTGCCGCCGATCTGGTGCTGGCGCACGACGATCACTGGCTGACCGTGGTGGCAGGCGTGGCGCTGTGGGGTGTGCACATGGGCATTACCCAGGGTTTGCTGGCTACGATGGTGGCCGACACCGCGCCGGCCGATCTGCGGGGTACCGCATTCGGGGTTTTCAATCTGGTCAGCGGCGTAGCGATGTTGCTGGCCAGTGCCGTGGCGGGGCTGCTGTGGGATCAACTGGGCGCCGCATTTACCTTCTATGCCGGGGCTGGATTTTGTGTGTTGGCGTTGCTGGGATTGGTCACGAAAAAACTGCAGCGGTGACAGCAGGATTGGGCGAGAGCACCAGGGCCCATCACATGAATTCGAGCAGCACCTCATTGAGAAAGCGCAGGCCCAGTGCGGTGGGCGCCAAGCGGTCGGCACATGTTTGCATCAGCTGTTTGCGTTGTAATTGTTGCAGTGTTGGCAAGAGTTCGGCAAGCGGTTGCCCGGTGCGCTCGCAGTAGAGTGCGGCATCAACACCTTCGGTTAACCGCAAGGCGTTCATCATGAATTCCAGTGGCAGTTCATTCACGGGCACCGCTTTGGCTTCCGCTGTGAATTTTCCCTGTGCGGCCAGATAGTGTTGCGGCATGCGGGTTTTGCGGGTACGCACAATCTCGAAGGCATCACTGGCAATGGTGGTGAGCTTGCCGTGGGCACCGGCGCCGATGCCGAGGTAATCACCGAACTGCCAGTAATTGAAATTGTGGCGCGAGGCCTTGCCGGGCTTGCTGTAGGCCGAAATTTCATAGCGGGCAAAACCGTTTTTTTCCAACAAGTCGATGCCGGCTTGCTGCATGTCGGCAATATTGTCATCGGGTGGCAACGCCGGCGGGCGCCGGAAAAACTCGGTGTTGGGTTCGATGGTGAGTTGGTACCACGACAAATGGGTCGGCTGGCAACTCAGCGCAATGTGCAGATCAGCCAGCGCTTGCGCCTGGCTTTGGTCCGGCAAGCCGAACATCAGATCCAGGTTGAAATTGTCGAAGCCGGCTGCATGCGCGATAGCTGCGGCACGCAGCGCTTCCTCACGCCCGTGGATGCGACCCAGCTTGTGCAAGTGCGCGGCATCAAAACTCTGGATGCCGATCGACAAGCGGTTGATGCCCGCTTTGCGGTAGTCGCTGAACTTTTCCTGTTCGAATGTGCCAGGGTTGGCTTCCAGCGTGATTTCAATGTCGGCGGCCAACGGCACGATCTGCCGGATTCCGGTCAGCAGTCGTTCATAACTGGCGGCACTGAACAAACTCGGCGTGCCACCGCCGATGAAGATCGACTGCAGGCTGCGACCTTGAATGTAAGTGCTGTCGATGCGCAGATCCTGCAACAGCGCGGTGACGTAGTCTGCTTCCGGCAGCTCGCCTTGTTGTTGATGCGAATTGAAATCGCAATAGGGACATTTGCGCACACACCAGGGCACGTGCACATAAAGACTGAGTGGAATCACAGCGGCCAACGCTGCAACAATTGCTGCAAAGCCAGCGCGCGATGACTGAGGCGGTTTTTCTGCAGCGGTGGCAAGGAGGCAGAAGTACAGTTGTGCCCGGGTACCAGGAACAGCGGGTCATAGCCAAAACCATGCACGCCGTGTGGCTCATGCACAATGCGGCCTTCCCAGCTGCCCTGGCAGATAAGTGGCATCGGATCATCCGGAAAGCGGAACATCGCAATCGCGCATTGGAAACGGGCCGTGCGTTGGTCGTCAGGCACTTCGCGCAGCAGGTCGAGCAGCAAGGCGTTGTTGGCAGCATCCGGATTGTCGCTAAGCAATTGCAGATGCGGTAGCACCGGGAGTTCGGAGAAGCCGCCGGTAAAATAGCGATGGGCAAAGCGTGCCGAATAAATGCCGGGTGCACCTTTGAGTGCATCCACTTCGAGGCCGGAATCATCGGCAATGGCCGGCAGGCCCGTGAACTTGCTGGCATGGCGCGCTTTGATGATGGCATTCTCGACAAAACTCAAGCCGTCTTCGACTGCATCGGCAATGTTGAAGCCGGATTGCGGCAACAGCGCGACCTGACGCTCCGCCAGCAACGATTGCAGTTCAGCCAATTTCTTCTTGTTACTGCTGGCGAGCACGATTTCGATCATGGCTGCCTCAGTCGGCGTAAAGCTGGGTGGTCCACTCAAGGGCGTGAGTGTCACCGCGGCCTTCCGGCTGCACGTCAAGCTTGAAGCGCATCGTTTCGGCATTGGAGAAATCAAACTCGCCGATGTAGTAGATGGCGTCGCCTTCATGGATTTCATGAAAAGCAAGGGTAGATGACTGCTGCATCAGGTTGCTGAGACCGCCACTGAGCCTGGCAGTGACAGGTGTGGTGGAGCCGCCCGGATTGTTGCGCAGCACCGCGATGTTGAGAAACGCATGACGCTTGCTGCGCACGATATGGTATTGCGCGGCAATTTCCGGGGTCAGAAACGTGGAGTTCACGGCAATGTAGTGCACGGTGTAACCGCCAAACGTTTTTGATTCGGCCAGTGCGCAACTGGCAGTGAGCCAAAGCAGCAGCGTAAGCACAAGACGCATGGCGCTCACCTCGTGATGTGATAGATGGCGTTGATGCCAAAGAAATTGGGTGAAAGGCGAATCAGCGGGGAGCTGTGATGGCCGTGATCCACTACCGTGCGGCTGAGCACCTTGATGTGTTTGCGCCGGCACAGTTCGTCGAAATCGCTGATGGTGCAATGATGCAGGTTGGGCGTGTCATACCACTCATAGGGCAGTTGCGGCGATTTGGGCATGCGGCCATCAGTGAGCAGCGCCAGCCGGTGGCGCCAGTAGGCAAAATTGGGAAAGGTCAGGATGCAGTTCTTGCCGACCCGCAACATCTCCTCGACGATAAGGTCGGGGCGATGCAGTGCCTGCAACGTGTGCGCGAGCACCACGGTGTCGAAACTGCCGGATTCGAGATTCTGCAGGCCCAGGTCCATGTTCTGTTCGATCACATTCACACCGGCGCGCAAGCATTGCAGGATGTTCTCTGCATCGATTTCCAGGCCTAATTCCTGGATATTGCGGGTGGCTTTCAGATGTGCAAGAAACGCGCCGTCACCACAGCCCAGATCAAGCACGCGGCTGCCGGGTGCGATCCAGTCCTGAATCAGTTGCAGGTCACCACGCATCAGCGGTGCCCCCCGCTATTGCACTCAACGGCCACACGCCCCATGTAGGCATGCAAGGCTTGCATGTAACGCGGAATCGGCATCAGGAACGAATCGTGACCTTCGGCGGCAGCAATTTCCAAATAGCTGACTTGTTTATGCGCCTTCAGCAGGTTGTCGACGATTTCGCGGGAACGCTCGGGCGCAAAGCGCCAGTCACTGGAAAAGGACATCACCAGGAACTTGCACTGGCTGTGGGCGAAGGCTTTGGAAAAATCACCGCCGTAATCAACCGCCGGATCGAAATAGTCCAGCGCCTTGATCATTAACAGGTAGGTGTTGGCGTCAAAATTCTTCGAGAAGGTCTGGCCTTTGTATTGAAGATAGCTCTGTACCTGGAAATCAACATCGAACCCGAAACTGAGATTGCCGCTGCGCAGGTCTCGACCGAAATTGCTGTCGCTGCTGGCCTTGCCGAATTTTTCGCGCAGCATGGCGTCGCTCAGATAGGTGATGTGGCCGACCATGCGCGCCAGCATCACGCCTTTTTGCGGAAAGGTGTTGAAATCGTAGTAGCGGCCTTCGTGGAAGTCGGGATCGCTCATGATGGATTGGCGCGCAACTTCGTTGAACGCAATGTTCTGGGCCGACAACTTGGGCGCCGCTGCGATCACCAGTGCATGGCGCAGCCGGGCTGGATAGGAAATGGCCCAGCGCATTACCTGCATGCCGCCCAGACTGCCGCCGATCACCGCCGCCCATTGTTCAATACCAAGCCGATCCGCCAGTCGCGCCTGGCTGTTCACCCAGTCGCGCACGGTGATGATCGGGAAATCGAGACCAAAGGGTTTGCCGGTTTCGGGATTGATGGAGCTGGGCCCGGTGCTGCCGGCGCAACCGCCCAGGTTGTTCAGGCACACGATAAAAAAATGATTGGTATCGAATGGTTTGCCAGGGCCGATGCAGCAGTCCCACCAGCCCGGCTTTTCCTTGGGATTGTTGGCGTCATAATAGCCGGCGGCGTGATGATCACCGCTGAGGGCATGGCAGATCAGGAGCGCATTGTTGCGCTCGGCGTTGAGAGTGCCGTAGGTTTCCACCATCAGATCGTACTGGTCGATGGTGCGGCCACTGCGCAGCTTGAGCGGCTCGTCAAAGTGCAAGCGTTCGGGCGATACCAGCCCGACCGAGTCTGCAGCAATTTTTTTCTGTGCGCCGGGCATGCTCACAATCCGATCACATACTTGCCATTGACACTCAAGCCGTTGATCAGCGGAATCAACACGAGGAATTCTGCCGCCTTGATTGCCAGCATCAACAGCATCGGTGAGAAATCAAGACCGCTCATGGGTGGCAGAATGCGATGGGTCACACGGTAAACGGGCTGTAACAGCTGAAAAATCACCAGCAAGATCGGGTGGCCACTGAATGGTGCAATGAAGCTGGCCACCACCTGCACCACCATTCCATAGAAATAGATGTTCAAGGTCAGCCCGATCAGGCCAACCAGCGCCCAACTGATAATCTTGCTGAGCAAGGCCAAACCCAGAATCACTTTGAGCGAAGAAGGGCCGTTTTCCAGCACCAGCATCACAATGGTCGCCAGCGAACTCAGCGCCAGCGCCAGCACCAGCGAGGCAATGTCGAGGCGACGCCAGCTCGGAATCACCCGCCGTAACGGATTGAGCAGCGGCGCGGAAATCTTGACGATGGTTTGACACACCGGGTTGTAGAAATCAGCGCGGGCGGTCTGCAATAAAAACCGCAGCAGCACGGCCCCTATATACAAGGTAGCCAGCTTGCTGAAGATGTAGATTAAGCCGTCGGCGAAAGATGAAACCATGGTCGTATGTCTATGTCAGGAAGAAGCCAGTTCGGCTGAACGCTTGGCCGCGCTGGCAATTGCGCGCGCCACAATAGCGCGGAAATGTTCGGATTCAAATTGGCGGATGGCAGCTTCCGTGGTGCCGCCGGGCGAAGTCACGCGGCGACGCAGCTCGGCCGTGTCCACATCGCTGGCCAGTGCCAGCTTGGCGGCGCCAAAGGCGGTTTGCAATGACAGCGCTTTTGCCACTGCCGGACTCAGGCCCAGTTCGATGCCGGCCGCCTGCATCGCTTCCAGCAACAGGAAAAAGTAAGCCGGGCCGGAGCCGGACAGTGCTGTGACTGCGTCCATCTGGTTTTCATCATCCAGCCAGCAGGCATAGCCCACCGCTTGCAGGATAGTCAGCGCCAGGGTTTTTTGGCGGGGGTTGACCTGGCTGTTGGCAAACAGTGCGCTGGCGCCGGCCTGTACCAGCGCCGGGGTATTGGGCATGCAGCGCACGATGGCCTGGCTGGGCGAGGTCCATTCGGTGAGCCGGGTGCAGGGAATGCCGGCCGCAACCGAGATCAACAACACTGGTTTGGCGGCCAGTGCCGGGCGCAAGGCCTGCACGACGGTGGCCATTACTTGCGGTTTGACGGCCACGATCACCACATCACAAGCGGCAAGCAAGTGCGCGTTGTCGGTATCCACCTGCACCCCTTTGGTTGCCAGCGGTTGCAGTTTGTCGGCGGCAGGGTCGCTGGCCCATAAGCGGGCAGGCGCAACACCGGTGGCCAGCAGCCCTTCGATCAGCGCGGTAGCCATGTTGCCGGCACCAATGGTGCCTATGAATATGTCATTGGAAAGCATCAGGGCATTGTACCCCGAGCCCCGAAAATGTCAGTCCCTATGCGCACCATGGTGGCTCCTTCGGCGATGGCGGCTTCAAAGTCGCTGCTCATGCCCATCGACAATTCCCGACACTGGCGATGGCCCTCGGCCTGCAACTCGGCGCGCGCCTGCGCCAGCCGGCGGAACACCTGACGCTGTGCTGTCACATCGGAGCTGGGGGCCGGAATGGCCATCAAGCCGCTCAGTTGCAGCTGCGGCAATTGGGCGATGGCGGTCGCCAGCGCGCCCACTTCGTTGAGCGCAACGCCCGACTTGCTGTGTTCCTCGCTGAGGTTGACCTGGATCAGCACTTTGAGCGGACCACGCTGCCCGGGGCGTTGCTCATTGAGACGCTGGGCGATCTTGAGCCGGTCCACGCTGTGTACCCAATCAAAATGGGTGGCGAGATCGCGGGTCTTGTTGGACTGGATGGGTCCAATAAAGTGCCAATCAATGGCGCAGTCAGACAGAGCCGCCATCTTGGCAAGCGCTTCCTGCAGATAGTTCTCGGCGAAGCAGTGCTGGCCCAGCTCATAGACGGCACCTACACGTGCTGCGGGCTGGGTTTTGCTGACGGCGAGCAATTGCACCGACCCTGGCTCTCGCGCATACTTCTGCTCAAATTCAGCGATACGTTGCTTGACGCTTGCGAGCGCAGCTTGCAGATTTCCGGTGTAGTTAGTAAGCGTAGTCATCAGTTGCATTCTACAGGAGCATGCACAGCCCATGAATATCCAGGAACTGCTGAATTTCAGCGTCAAAAGCAAAGCCTCCGACATGCATCTTTCCGCCGGCATGCCGCCGTTGATCCGGGTCGACGGCGATATACGCCGCATCGACGTGCCTGCGCTCGATCATAAAGCCGTGCATGGTCTCATCTACGAGATCATGAACGACAAACAGCGCAAGACTTACGAAAAAGATCTCGAATGTGATTTCTCGTTTGAAATCCCCAATCTGGCGCGCTTCCGTGTCAATGCGTTCATGCAGAACCGCGGCGCCGGCGGCGTGTTCCGTACCATTCCATCCAAGATCCTGTCGATGGACCAGTTGGGCATGGGCGAAGTGTTCAAGAAGATTTCAGAAACCCCGCGCGGGCTGGTCTGTGTGACCGGGCCTACCGGTTCCGGCAAGAGCACCACGCTGGCCGCGATGATCGATCACATCAATACCAACCACTATCATCACATTCTTACGATCGAAGATCCGATCGAATTCGTGCATGAAAGCAAGAAGTGCCTGATCAACCAGCGCGAAGTGCATCGCGATACCCACGGCTTCAACGAAGCCTTGCGCTCAGCGCTGCGTGAAGACCCCGACATCATTCTGGTCGGCGAGTTGCGCGATCTGGAAACCATTCGACTGGCGCTCACCGCTGCCGAAACCGGTCACTTGGTGTTTGGCACACTGCACACCACCTCTGCCGCCAAGACCATCGACCGTATTGTTGACGTGTTCCCGGCTGCCGAAAAATCGATGGTGCGCTCCATGCTGTCGGAATCGTTGCAGGCGGTGGTGTCGCAAACGCTGCTGAAAAAAGTCGGCGGTGGCCGCGTGGCCGCCCACGAGATCATGATGGGTACGCCGGCGATCCGTAACCTGATCCGTGAAGACAAGATTGCGCAGATGTATTCCGCGATCCAGACCGGTGCGCAATTGGGCATGCAGACGCTGGATCAATGTTTGAAGACACTGATCACCAAAGGTGTGGTGGATCGCAACGAAGCCAAATCCAAAGCCAAGATGCCGGAAACGCTGTAATACCGCGTTATTGCCAGCCCGGCAATTGACTGGCATCCGCCCAGTTGCCATGCAGGCCTTGCCGCAGGCGGAACGGCAGTTTGGCGCGGCCAATGGGGCCGTTTTCCACCGCCATCGCATCGAAGATGGCCAGCTCACTGTAGTTCAGCACGATGTTGTCGATCAGCGCTACCACATAGCCATCGCCTTCCGGCGCAGCCTTTGATTTTGGTATGAAACAGGGTTCCTGAATCAGGCAATCAGGGCCGCAGAACCAGGTTTTTTGCTGGCCGGTGTGCAGGTCCATGAAGCCGAGCAGATTCATGCGCAGTCCGGAGGCGCGGGCGCTGGGGCCATTGAAAGGCAAGGTTACATCCATCACCAGCAGCCAGCCGTAGCGATGGTTACGGGTGGCGTAGCGATCGTCGATGCGCGGGAACTCACCCATCATGTCGGTCAGACGCTCCACTTTCTCGAAGTCTTCGCCTTTGCTGTTGAAGTCGACGGTCCAGCGCGTCATGTACGACTTGCCTTCTTCGCGGTTGAACGGTGCGCCGTGAATGTCGGGGAAGAACGGGAACATGTTGTTCTTGGCCACTGGCGTGTCGAAGTAGACCTTGGTGCCGTCGTTGAAGGCGTTCATCACATGCGAGCAGAACAGGTTCGGCGATTTGAACCATTTCATGTCCTTGGCTTCGCCGCCCTTGCGGGGCAACAGGCCCAGATAGACCGGCAAGGTGGTGTCGAAACCGAAATGCGGCAGGCCGGCCTTGAGGCGCTCCCAGTTGGAAGTGCTGGGCACGATGTGAAACACCGCATAATCTTCGGTCACACCGAAGTCATGCATCATGCAGTAGTAGGGAGCCTCGAACCATACTTCGCGCAACAGCTCGCCAGTGGGGCTGATTTCCATGTAGGTACAGTCTTTGGTGAGCAGGCCTTTGGAGGCGTAGCTGAACGCCACCATGTTGCCGGTGGCCGGATCAATCTTGGGATGGGCACAGAAGGTTTGGCTGTGAGACTTGCCGCCCCAATTGGTATAGCCGAAAGTTTCCATCGTCAGTGGATCCATCACCAGCGCCGGGCTGTCTTCTTTCAGTGCAAGCAGTTTGCCGCCATGTACAAAGGCATTGGTGTTGGCAGTGCCGCGGATTCGGCCTTTTACCGATTCGTCGTCGGTGGCGGGATTGCGGTAGGCACCGAACAGCGCCTTGCCGGCGGCGCGTTCCAGCTTGAATTTGTCGGTTTGCGCATAGCGTTGCTTGAAATCGACTTTGCCACTACGGAATTTGAACAGCGAAATCAGGCCATCACCGTTGAAGAACTGGTCATTGTCGTACATCGGCGGGAACTGCTGGTCAGGATGCACGCGATGGAAGGTACCGTTCAGTTCGGGCGGAATCACGCCTTCCACTTCCATATCCAGAATGTCGCCTTCAAAGCGCAGCGGTTTGAGCACACCGGAAAACGCGAGAGTATCGGGAAAATGGGCCATGACAAGTCTCCTTGGATTTTGCAGCTGGATTAAACAGAACTCATTGGAGCATTACAATCAGGAGGATTTAACCTGCAACAAGCAAACGCAAAATGGAGTACTTTATCGCGCCCCATCGCGGCTAAGACTTCAGCCGGCAGCTAAAACCCTGGCGGGCTTGTCCGCCGTAGCTTCAGCGCAGGCGGGCCATGATGGTGTCGCAGATCTGGTCCTGGCCCATGCTGTCGCCATTGATGGTGAAGTCGGCATATTTGCGATACAGCGAGGTGCGTTCTGCAAACAGATCAGCAAAGCTCTGGTCGGGGCGTTTGGCGATGCCGCGGGTTTCATAATCGGTGATGCGTTTGCGCAGTGTGTCGACACTGACATCCAGATAAATACAGGTGCCATGTTTGCGCAGATGCTGCATTGCGGCATCGCTGTACACCGCGCTGCCGCCGGTGGAGATCACATGATTGTCCACGTTGATGCCTTGCAGCACGCGCGCTTCGATTTCACGCAGGCGCAGATATCCTTCCTTGTCGAGAATATCCTGCAGGGAGCGGTGTTCCACACTTTGAATCAACACATCGGTGTCGATGAAATCATGCGAGCTGCGTTTGGCGAGGATGATGCCGATGGTGCTTTTGCCGGAGCCCGGCATGCCGATGAGGACGATATTGGATTTGGTGGTCATAAGTGCTGCCTTGAAACGATATGCAATTATGCCAGCCAACGCCCCAGCAGCACACGCATCAGTTGGTTGGCTGCGACAAAACGCTCCGGACTGGCCAGCATGGCTTGCGCAGTTTGCACATAGCGGCTGCCATCGAGTTCATCAGGGTCCTGGGCCAGCCAGGCCTGCACGTCGAGCTGTGTGGTTTCGAGGTGGAACTGCATCGCCAGCACTCGCTGGTTCCACACAAAGCCCTGATGGCAGCAAGCGCTGCTGGAAGCCAGCAGTTGTGCGCCCTGTGGCAAGGTGAAGGTATCACCATGCCAGTGGAAGACTTCCGCTTCTGCAGGAAAGTCCGCTGCCAGCGCCGCGCCGGCACACTCAGCTCGCCGCGTCACCGGCCACCAGCCGATTTCCCGGTAAGCGTTTTTGAACACGCGCCCGCCCAGGACTTCGGCCAGCAGTTGTGCGCCGAGGCAGATGCCCAGCACCCGTTTACCGGCGGCTACTGTTTGCTGGATGAACTGCTTTTCGGTTACCAGCCACGGCAGCGTGGCTTCATCGTAAACGCCCATCGGGCCGCCCATGATGATAAGTGCATCAAAGTCGCGCTGGGCCGGCATGGGATCGTTGGCAAACAAGCGCGTGCAACTCAGCACATGACCCAGTGTTCGCAGTGCGGTCTCCATGCTGCCCAGTCCTTCAACCGCTACATGTTGCAGATAATGAATGCGCATGGAAAAACATTGCCCTCTACTGGGCTTTCAGGACTTTCTGAACCACCGGGCTGGCGAGCATGCGTTGGCGCAGCGCAGCTACCTTGGGAAACCAGTTAACATCCACTCCATCCCCGTCCAGCCAATTGGTGATGGTGAACAAATACATGTCACAAATGCTGAAATGCTCACCCAGCACATAGGGGCCTTTGATCAGATTGTTTTCGATTTCATCAAAACATGCCTTCATGGATTGCGGTACTTTGCGTTTCATCGACTCTATTGCCGCTTCATCATCAGACCAGCGATAGCCGCGATAGCGATGGGCATGGGCGACGTGCACAGTCGAACACAGATAGCTGTTGAAAGACTGGGCCTGGGCAAATTGCCAGGCATCTTCCAGCGGGGCCAGCCTGGCCGCAGGAAACAATTGGGCGATGTACACCAGAATCGCCGGTGTTTCAGTCAGCACGCCATGTGAAGTAATCAGCGCGGGCACGCGGCCTTTGGGATTGATTGCCAGAAATCCGGGCGAGCGTTGTTCCTGATTGGCGAAATCGACTTTGCAGGCTTCATAGGCGGCGCCACTGTGTTCGAGCGCAAGATGGGATGCGAGAGCGCAGGAGTTGGGGGCGTAATACAGTTTCAACATGGCAGAAATTCCCGGGATTGTTGGCGAGGCTCAAGCTCACCACACATGTTCGTTACCATCCCAGCACCAGAAACGTCCGGACTGGGCCATAGTTAGATTATTGATCAATTTGAAAATGCCGGTAGCGCTTTCTTCTGCGGATATTGTGGCGCCGGGGCCGCCCATGTCAGTCTGCACCCAGCCCGGATGCAAGGGGCACACTATGATGTTGTCGCTCGCCAGTTCCTGCGCCATTACCTGCATCACTTTGCTTACCGCCGCTTTCGAAGTGCGATAGGCATAGCGACCGGTACCCATCTGCAGGCCGAATGCGCCCATCTGGCTGGAAATGGTCAACACTCGTGGTTGCGGTGCAAGTTTCAGATTCGGAATAAGGGAAGTGGCAAGGCGAAACGGGGCAAGCGTATTGATCTCGAAAGTGTGCAGCCAGGCGGCGTAGTCCATGTCGTGAACACCCTGGTGCTCGCCGCCCATCACGCCGGCGTTGTTGATCAGCACATCCACTGCGCGCGTGCCGAGCTGCTGGCAGAAGAGACTCACTGAATCGGCTGCGCCGACATCAAGCTCGATAATTTCCAGGGAGTAGGCAGCAGTAAGTTTGTGCAGCTCGGCAGCGTGGGCTGGTTGGCGACAACCAGCCACCACATGATGACCTGCTTGCAGAAACTGGCGGGTGAGGGCCAGCCCTATGCCACGGTTGGCGCCGGAAATGACGATGGTTTGCATGGATACATTCGCTCGCACAATGAATTTATTTTTTCTTGTTGAGATTTTTCTTTTTCGATTTTGCGGGCTTGCCTTTCGGTATTTTTTTCACGGCAGGCTTTGTTTGTCTGTATTTATTGACAGCCAATCGGGAGGGTGAGGGTAGCGCCGGTTTTTTTGCAGGCGCCGTTTTTTTCGCGGGTGAAACTTTTTTTGCGGGCGCGGCCTTCTTCACCACCGCGGGCTTTTTCAACACAGCTGTTTTTGAAGTTGATTGTTTGGGCCCTGCTTTTTTAGCTACTGTTTTTTTCCGGGCAGCCTTGCTTTGTGTGAGCGTGGTTTTAGCGGGCGTTTTTTTAGGGGGGCTGACAATTTTGTTGGCTTTGCGTGGCGTGCTCTTGGTTTTGGCGGGCTTGAGTGAGCGGCCTGCTTTAGTGTTAACAGCATGCACCCCGGCTGTCGGCATGCTGTCGAGCTGTTTTTTCAAGGTAACCAGATTGGCAATTGCATCCGGATAACCAGGCTTGAATTCGAGTGCCTTTTGCAAATGCAGCAAAGCAGGGTGCAGTTGACCCATAAGACGCAGCAGATTGCCCAGGTTGTTATGGGCTTCCGGCGAAGACGGATTGATTGCCAGCGCCTGACTGTAAGCGGCCAGCGCTTCCTCGTTTTGCCCCAGACGTTTATGGGCAACCCCGATGTTGATGTGGGCAGACACGAAGTTGGGGAAAAGCCTGGTGGCGCGTTTGTGAAAGCTGATGGCTTTGACAAAATCGGACCGGTCCTGGAACAACATGCCAAGGTCATTGAAATACTCGGCCCGGTCGGGCGCCAGTACTGTGGCTTTTTGCATTAACGGCAGTGCTTCGTCGACTGCACGCAGTTCTCGCAAAGTCATGGCCAGTCCGTGTAGGGCTTCGGCGCTGTCGGCTTGTAATTGCAGGGCGGCACGATAAGTGCGGATGGCTTCTTCATGCTGGCGGCTGGCGTGCAACTGTCGGGCATGCAGTATCAGTTGTTGTACGGGTATTGGACTATTTGCCAATGGTTCAAGTTGTTTGATGCGGCGATCAAGATCTTCGGAATTTACCAGACGGGCAGCGTGCCGATAGGATTCCAGCGCATCCGCTACCTGGCCAAGCAGCTGTTGTGCCAATCCCATCTGCGCCAGCACGGAAGCCGTTTGTTCAGGTGCGGGCTTGGGCTTCATCATTGAAACTGCGGCCCAGATCCGTCGCAACAGCGGCAAAGCCTCGCCGGGTTGGTTGTTGCGGTTCAGCACCATGGCCATGCCCATGGCTGCGGCACCATTATCCGGCTCCAGCTGCATGGCTTCGCGATACAGCTGCAGCGCCGAACCCAGGTCATATTTTTCCAGCTTCTCCGCAGCCTGGTTTAACAAATTGCTGATTTTGGTCGCCATGGATTTTCTCTTCCTCAAGTGTGTAGCAAGCGTTGATACGCCGGGAGCGCCACGGTTGCAAAATCATATTGGTCAATGATCGTCTGCCTTGCCTGTTGCCGCAAGCTCGCATAAGCATCGGGATTCGCCAAAGCCTCTATGGCGCGCGCGGCCAGCGTGGATGTGCTGTGAAACGGAAACAACAGACCGTTTTCACCATCGACCAGAACCTCTTCCACCGGCGCAGTAGCAGACCCCAATACCAGACAACCGGCCGACATGGCTTCCAGCATCGACCAGGACAGGATAAACGGGTAAGAAAGGTAAACATGCAGACGTGAAACCTGCAGCAGCTTCACATAGTTGTCATAACCCAGCGTGCCGGTGAAATGCACGCGCGACTGGTCGATGCGTCCACGGATCTCATCCAGCAATTGTTCACGGTAACTTGTGCCCTCCGCTGCGGCGGGGCCATAGCCTTGCTCCCAGGCGCCAGCGATAACCACATGACAATTTGGCCGGGCGGCCAGGATTGTGGGCAGTGCCCGCATGAACACATGAAAACCGCGATAAGGTTCCAGATTGCGGCTGACATAGGTAAGCACTTCGTCGCCTGCCCGCAATACAGTGCCGTCTTCAAGCGTTAAAGTCATGGCCGGATCCGGTTTGACGCGATCAGTATCGATGCCTTCATGCAAAACACTCAACCAATTTTGCCACACTGCAGGAAAGCGGCTGCGTTGCCACTGTGTCGGGCATATGCCGACATCGCAGCAATCGAGCGCCATCAACTGGGTGGCATTGAGCACACGCAGACGAAAGATGTCGTTGAGTTTTGAGGGATATTCAGGATCAAAGCCCAAATCGCCTCCGCGGGCGTGGTAATAATATTCAAACAGGCCGACCACCTTGGCGCCGGGGAAAATGTCGCGCAGGAACAAGGCATCGCCCCAGCCCGGATGGGTAAAAATCACATCAGGCTCCAATCCTTTGAGTTTGTATTGAGTCAGGGTGGTGACAACCTGTTCGCCCCGCCGCACGGCTTCATTGAAAGATCTGGTGTAGGGATGCAACTCTTCAGCGGTTTTGGCAGGTGCCGGATAGGCAATAAGTTCCACATCGGCAACCGGGGCAATATCGGCAATCCAGCTTTGGTCGCCAACCCCGAATACCTTGATGCCCGGCATGCGGGTAAACGCCGCAGCAACCCGGCGAAATTGCCCAGGGAAATTAGGATGAACAAAAAGTACTTCCAAGCTGCTTCTCCAATTCTTTCCGGATCCAATCGGCATCAGGGGCCGGCAACGATATCGGCCAGCTTACCTGTAACACGCCCTTAGCGACCTTGGTCGCAGGCAGGGTCTTGCGCGGGGTCTTTGTCAGGCGCACACAAACATCAGCCATCAAGTCGGGATCGCCGGTGCTGGTATGTAACCAGCAAGGCAGGCCAGCCTTGCGCAGCGAGGCCTGCAGTGATGCTGCTTTAGCCAGCGCAATGGGGTCATCTGCCTGCACAGCAATGATAGTGCGCAGACGCGGGGTATTCACTTCCAGCAAGCGGCCCAGAGGTGCGCGTGCATTGGAAGCCTGCACCGGCACGCCGCAACTTTTGGCAAGGCGATTAGACACAGGGGCTGGCGCCAGGGTTGCGCAGAAGTCATGCCACCACGGCAGCGTTGACCATGCAGCAGCTGAATTTTCCAGGTAGGCAATGGTCAGCAGGTCAGCGCGCTGGTTGCAGAGCGATCGTATGTCATAACGGCAATCGCCAACCACCAGCAGGTGCAGGCCTCGCACCTCTTTCCAATTCTGGTTTGGTGCAAGCAACAGAATGTGTGCGCGCGGCAAAATGGCTGCCAGCGCGGGCGCCAGCGCAAAGGCCGAGCCGACCAGGCCAATGTGCAGCGCTTCGTTGGTATAAAAGCCGTCGCCAGTAACCAGGCTTTTCCACCAGGCCTGCTTGATCCATAACCCGATGTGGGATTCCAGCACGGTCGAGTTGTGCATGACGCGGTCATAGATGGACAGTTCGCGACCTGACAGGCGGGTATGGCCGTGGTGATGCAATGCGACGCAGTCATTGCGGCACATCACGTTTTTGCCGAGTCGGGCGCCCAGCCGCAAACAAAACTCTACATCTTCAAAGCCATAAAAATAATCTGAGTGGAAACGGCCGGCAGCCTCGAAATCCTGTTTGCGGCATAACAGGGCGGCGCCGGTAACTGCCGGCACCAGCTGGGGACTGTATTCGTGTTCGGTATTATCAAGAGTGGGGGAAACCTCAACCGGCCAGTATCCGGTTTCGTTGAGTTTGAAACGTACGCCCAGATGCTGGACTTCACTGGCATGATGCTGGCCGTGTAACGACTCGTTGACGATTTTCAACAATTTCATACCCACAATTCCGGTTGAACCGTCCTGCAAGCTTGCCACCATGTTGGGGAGTGCATCCTGCAACCAGATAATGTCGTTGTTCATGAACAACAAGTAATCTGCACGCGCGCGGCTGGCGCCCAGATTGCAGGAGTCGGAAAACGAGCCGTTGTGTTTCAGTGCTATCACCTGCAGGTCAAGACGTGAGCGCCAGTGTTTAAGCAGGGTGAGACTGCCATCGGTTGAGGCATGATCAACGACGATGATTTCAGCCGGCAAACGCTGATTGTGCTGCTCCCAGCTAGCCAGAAAAGCCTGCAAAACACCGACACCATTGCGATTGAGGATTATTACCGAGACAGCCGGGGCGGCAAATTCGGGTTTTTTGCCGGTTGCAAGCACTGGCACGGGTGGGGCCGGCCGTGGCCACTCGCGAGCGTGCTGACGCCAATGAATCCATTGATGCCCGCCCTTCAGTGGTTTGCCGGTGGCAGCAGAGACCACCTCCACCAGATGCTGCTGTCCATCCAATAGTTCGGCTGGCACTTGATGCAGGAAGCCGATCACACCCAGCGCGTGATCGGGCATGGACAGCATTTTAGTCACATCCGTGCGCAGCTGATTGGGGCGGAACCAGGACACGTTTTTGCCATCGACCCGCAACGCAAGCTCAAGCGGGCGCGCCAGATCTACGTCATCAAAAACCCAGCCGGTGATTCCGGCCGGTGTGATGGCCTCAACACGGCTGACCAAATGCTCGTGTGCCATGCAGGGAGAGCCACGCAATTCCTGGCCATCGCAGAAAAAGTGCAGTGGTTCTGGCGGTAGCTCAGCGCAAGCAATCGAGAAACTGGCCGGGTAGCCGATGTTGTCGGCAACCCGGGCTACCTGCAGCTTGCAGCGATGCAGCATCTTGCCGTGTTCGTTCTTGATCTGCAGCCGTGCAATGCTTGGGGCGTCAGATTGGAGCCAGACGCTGCCGACAAAATCCCGGCCCTTCTGTGCAACCACGCCACGAATGGCTGATCCGGCAATAGTTACAACAGGAGAAAAAACATTGTCGCCATAGGCGTCGGGCAGCGCGACTACCAGTTGGTGTTCATAGCCATCGGCCACACTGGCGGGCAGCGCAAAACAAAAGCCAGCGCCTGGTGCGGCAAGCTTGCCGCAGGGCTTTTCGAGCGAAAGGGGAAAAGCTTGGCCGGTGACTTCGGTGGCCACAAGGTGGCCGTCCAGGTAGAGATGAACTTGCAATTGCAGTTGTGCGGACTGGTGGGCCCAGCCCCACACAAAGCCGTCGTGGAGTGCAAGCGGAGAGAGCCGGAGAGAATTTGCTTTCACCTGATCAGGCATCCGGTAAAAAACAAAGCCCGCTGGTGCGGGCTTTGTTTTATTGCGTTCAAAGACTGCTAGGAAAGGGTGAACTTGACCATGGCAGCCGTGATGTCGCCAGCATGGATACCGACCAGGGTGACAGAGATATCCGGGCCTAGGTGGTAAACCAAAGAATTGCCAACCGTTGCCACGCTGGTGATTTTGGCATGTAACTGGTCAATGGTGGTGACGCCAAGATCAGCATACAACTTGTCGCCGGCTTTATTGAAATCGGTAATGACGTAGTTGCCTTTGGCGGTGATACCAAAGATGTCATTGCCCAAGCCGCCGGCCATGGTGTCATTACCGGTACCCAGCAGTGTGTCGTTGCCGCCGCCACCGGTGATGTTTTGAGCCTGGTTGTCGCTGGTAACCATAATCGGCGTAGTGCCAGAGACTTTGACAGTGCCTGCGCCGCCCAATACAGCACCTTCGACATTGGCCAGGACTACCGGCTTGCCATAGGTATTGCCGATTGCGAGTGCGAACACCTGCTTGCCTTTGCTGATGCCGGCATCAAACAGGATTTCGTTGGAACCCGCGAGAGAATCCACCCCCTGATAGTTGCCGCTGCTATCGAGCAGGGCGAAGGCCTGTTGACTGCTTGCAGTGGTAGTCAGCGCGTGCAGGCTGCCGGGTGTGGTCTTGCCGAGAAAATCGATCAGGCGGACTGAAATGTCTTTGCCACCACCGAGCGAGCCAAGCAGATCGTCAACAGCGCCGGTCAAAGATAGTTGCTGCTGGCCAGCGGCAGAATTGGGATCAACATTGGGCGAAAAATAGCCGCCGATGGCGGTGTTCAGATAATTTTCAGCAGCATCAGGAGTCTGGCCATCTTTACCGGAGAAAGTGAAGCCAACACCGGCCGGGATGTCCACTTCGATGGTAAGGTCGCCGTTGGTGATTGGACCTTGCAGTTGGCCGGTGCCAGGGGTCAGTGCACCCTGTTTTTCGCCGCCAGGGCCGGCACCATTGAGCAGTTTGCCGCCGTCAAAATCCACGGCCGGACCACCCACAAAATCGGCCAGCAAAAAATCGAGCAGGGCGCGGTCTGAGGTATCAAGCAAGCCTCCGGCCCCATCAACTGTGTCGCCGCCACCAAATAGAGAATCAGATGCCATAGTAAATATGCTCCTTCATACTGCGCGATGAAAGCCGCGCTCTTGCAGCTAATTAATTGATTTAAAAGACAAAAAAGCTCGTAAATACTGGGATAAATTCCGCAAATCGCAACCGGATAATGCCGTAATGCAATCGTAATAAAATGTAACAGCCCGGTCAATTAAGCCGCACTGTTATGTGTGATCTGGATCACACTTTTTAGCAAAGCAGCTAAAGTATTGCGGCGTGCCATACAGCGAATGACGTCACAGACCCAATAAAGAATCTTTTCATTCAGCCATAACTCGATATGGGTAGGATGGTAACACGGCACGGCACGAGTTAGTAACATATTTTGTTACAAACTATTGCAAAGTGCGGAGCTCCAGGGTTACTGCTGCTGGCGACTCAGCCGGCGGAAATATTCGGCCACAGATTCCTGATATTGCTCGGGTACGGCATCACTTTGCACGGTGCGTACATTGCCGGCGTCCTTGCTAACGTCCCGGGGTTTCAGGTCCACACCCAGTTGTTCGAGCAAGCTCAGCATGTTGCCGTATTCGGCCGCCAGAATGGTGTCATTGCGGTTGCCGCGCGTGGCTTCCAGCTGCCGCAGCATGTCGTAGATCTGTTTGAGTTGTTCCGGGGTCAGATCGGTGTTGGCAACAGCAGCTTTGGCCTGACGGGTGAAGTTGTCAATGTTGTCATAAAAGCCCTGCGGCAGGCGGATGGGCCCGTTGGCAAAATCAGTGGCGTTATTCCAGTAGCCGCCGCGCAAGAAATCACCGCCACCACCGCCGGCGTTGCCGGCTTGCGCATTATCGTTGGCTCCGCCTTGACCAGGCTGCCCGCCCTGGCCTGGTTGCGGGCTTTGCTGGCCGTTTGGACCAGGCTGCTGTGAGCCCGGCTGGCCTGCACCGGCTTGCGCCAGTTGCTGCATTTGCGCGCGCAAGTTCTCGGCTTGCTGGCGCGCCTTGTCGAGCGGCGAGCCGCCATTGGCCTGGTTGGCTGCCACCAGCTTCTGGGCTTGTTGCAGACGCTGGGCCAGATTGCGCATCGCCGATGTGACCGCGCTTTCATTGCCGGCAATATAAAGCGCATAGCCGGCGTCTATATAGGTCGCCGCATCCTTGACCGCTTGCTGCAATTGATTTTCGGTCATTTCGCTGTTGGCACGTTGCAACTCGGTGCTGGCCTGCGGCAGGTCCTTGCTGTGCGTGGACATGGTGGTGGTCATCTGCTGCTGCAAGGTTTGCAATTGTTCGGACAGCTGGCGCTTGGCTTCTGCCAGCGCAGTTTCTTCCGCCAAGGACATCCCGCGGCTGTTCTTGTCAGCGCCGCTATCGCGGTCTTTGACAGCTTTTTGCATGGCTTGTTGCAGTTGCTGTTCCATGCGCTGCTGGTCACGCACCATCTGCTGACTGCGAGTGGCCATGTTTTCGAAGGCCTGTTGTACGCCGGTTTGCTGATCTTGCGCGATCTGGTCACGCGCGCCTTGCAACTGGCGAGTGGCTTCTTCAGCCGCCCGTTGCATTTCTTCCGGTGTCAGCTTGCCTTGCAGGCCTTGTTGCGCCTGGTTCATCGCGCGCAATGCGCTGTCCAGTCGGCGTTGCAGTTGGCTTTGCTGGCCACTCTGTTGAGCACCGTTGCTAGCCTGGCTGTTTTGGCCAGACTGTCCTTGCTGTCCTTGCTGTCCTTGCTGTCCTTGCTGTCCCTGCTGTCCCTGCTGTCCCTGCTGTCCTTGCTGCCCGGGCGAGTTTTGCGCTTGCTGTGGTTGCCCCTGTTGCTGGCCGGATTGTGGCTGGTTCGATTGCTGGCCCCGCTGCAGCTGTTGTTGCTGTAATTGTTGTTGCAGTTGTTCTG
>CAINTJ010000104.1 GCA_903853385.1 uncultured Gammaproteobacteria bacterium | reverse complement strand
TTCCAACAATGGCAACAACAAGCCAGAGCACAAGAAGCCGCTAACCCCGGATCTACTATGTTTGCCCCGCAACAACCTGCAGGGCAGACTTCTCAGCTTTATCGTCCGGGCGTAAATGCCGCTCAAGCTGATCAACAATATCAACAAGTTGCGATGCAACAACCTGCAGGGCAGATGGGGAGTCAAGTCGGACAAGGTGCATCTCAAGCTGAGATGGATAAGTTCAGAGCAAATTTGAACCCTTCTAACCCAGCGTATGGTGCAATCACTGCTATGATGAATAGTGGAAATCCATTTCAAAATATGCCACCGCCACCTCCCGGCATGATTCAAGCTGCCCCCGGACAAATGATTGGTAATGGACTTACCTTGGGACAAGGTGCATCACAAGCTGAAACAGATAAGTTCATGCAAAATACTAGTCCTCAAATACGAGCAATGTTGCAAGGCCTTCAAGGCCTCAACCAAAAATACGCAGAAGGTGGCGCTGTACAGATGCCTGACCCTATGGCATGGCGCCCACCGATGAGCGGTCAACCGCAGATGCCACAAGGCATGCCACAAGGTATGCCTCAAGGTATGCCTCAAGGTATGCCTCAAGGTATGCCTCCTATGCAGCCTCAAGGCATGATGCCTCCACAAGGCATGGCTCCACCTCAAGGCATGGCTCCTCCTGCAATGGGAGCAGCGCCGCGCGCTTTTGCTAATGGCGGTCCAGTATCCGCGCAAGATGAATTAGGCGGAACACAAATTGCTAAGCGATATGCAAAAGGCGGGAAAACTCGCCATGACGATGCGAATACGCCTGCTGATGATCAAATGTTAAAACTGATGCATAGCAATCCGCAGTTTGCGCAGATCATTGACCAAGGGCATCAAGAGCTTGGTGATATGCCAATCGAAGCGCTTAATGAATTTATCCGAATGATCCGTATGGCATTGCGTCATCCTGAGCAATATCCACAAATTCGTATGGCCGCTATTAATGACAAGATGGTCGATCCAGAAGATATGCCAGAGCAGTTTGATGCTCAATTATTAGCTTCTATCTTGACAACCTTAGTCGCGATGAAGAAAAAACAAGAAGGGAAAACAACTAAGATGGCGACGGGCGGATTAGCAAAAGCCGCAGAGACGCTACAAAAGAAAGGCCGCAATGGCGACACCATACTTGCTCACATTAATCCACATGTAGCGGCCATGCTGCGCGCGCAGTGCGGTACAGGAACGATCAATCCCGCAACAGGATTAGTTGAATATGGCTTCTTTAGCAAGTTATGGAAAGGTATTGTTAAGGTCGCAAAGATTGTTGCTCCGATTGCGTTGACGTTCTTGGTACCCGCCGCTGGCGCGTGGATTGGGTCCACGTTCTTGGGGGGTGGCGCCGCTGGGCTGATTGGCGGCGGTATGATTGCCGGTGCTGGCGCAGGTGCTGCAGGTGCCGCAATTCAAGGTGGCGACATCGGCAAGGGCGCATTGCTAGGTGGCGTCTTGGGCGGTGCGCAAGGTGGTTTTAGTGCTTATAAGGCCGCACAAGCAGCCAAGGCTGCGGCAGCTAGTGGACAAGCGTCTGGCGCTGCAGCTGCATCTGGTGCAGCAGGCGCGTCAGGAACAGCGGCAGGCGCAGCGGCCACTCCGGCCACCACTGCAGTCGATCAAGCTGCAGGCGCATTAACCAAGACCGCTCAAGCCACGGGTGGCCCCGGCTCGCAAGCGGCATTACTCACTGGAGGTAATGCAGCAGCCGCTCCACTCAACCCATTGACAGCGGGTGCAACAGACCTAGCTGGTAAGAGCGCGGCTACATTGGCCACAAATGCAACAAGCGCATCACTCTTGCCAACTGCAGCGCAACCTACTGCTTGGGATTCTATCGTTTCAGGAGCAAAAACTTTAGGTACTAAAGCGATGGATGCATTGCCATCTGTAGGTGATGTCGCGAAAACAGCAGGAACAATGCTGGTCGCTGGCGCACTTGGCGGCGGTGGTGCTGAGCCTCCTCCAGATGTTAAGCAAGGCATCGAAAGCCTGTCACCATCACAACAAGAATACTTCAACCGTCCAAGTATTCAGTGGGATTATGACCGTATTAGGGCAGATGCCGGGTCTGCTGGAATGAGCATCTCTGACTTTATGAATGAGAATTGGAGCGCGATCTCCGGTGGTGCATACAACAAAGCACAATCAAACTACCCCAGCGATCAGGCCAAGACACAGAACGCCGCACGTGGCGGACGCTCTCGAGCCTCTAGCGGCGCGCTGTCAAAAGTGGCATACTTGGCGCAGGGTTCTGGCTCAGGTCGTGCTGACACGATTGATGCCAAGCTGTCTGATGGCGAATACGTGATTGATGCCGAGACAGTTGCCCTCCTTGGAGACGGCTCAACCAAAGAAGGTGCACGCCGACTGGATATGATGCGTCAACAGCTGCGCCAGCAAAAAGGCAAGCAATTAGCGCGTGGTCAGTTCAGTCAATCGGCAAAAATGCCGTTGGCCTATATTAAGGGTGCACGATAATGAGTGTATTTGAAGGCGTCGCACAAACTGTACCTGAAGGTAAGTATGCAACTACGGCTAATGAAATGCCGAAGTTCATGCAAGATGCGATCTATAATCAGATAAATCTCGCACAAAACATAGCGGCCAATAATCCATATCAAGATTATGACTTTCCATTAGTTGCTGAGATTGGCAAACAGGGCGATATACAGCAGGCATATGCTGATGTCCGAGCCAATCAGGGCGTATGGCAACCCGGCATGGAGCTTGCTCAGCAGGGCATGGCTCAGATTGCACAACAGCCGGGCCAAGCAGCCGCAGCACAGCCTTACTTTGAAAAAGTAGCTGGCATGAGCGGCATGGGAGCCGCGCAGCCTGCAATGACGCAACAGGCTAATTTGCTGGGTGGAATCAATTATAACGCACCAACTAGCACGCTTGATGCACGTCAAAATCAATATCTAAACCCAGATCTAGCGAACTACGCTCTGCAGCAGGCTCAGAATGCATATGGCACCGCTGGCACGATAGATATTGCTGGCGCAGCAAGTCCATACATTCAAAAGGCAGCGTCCATGAGCGGTCTTGAGAACGCTCAAGGCCTGATGGAGCAGCAAGCGGGACTACTGGGAAGTCTTAATTATAATAATCCAGCATCTAATCTGTATGCGGCACAAAATCAATATTTGAACCCAGATCTTGCGAATGCGGGATTGCAATCTGGACAACAAACTTTAACTAAAGCATCAAATATCGACGCAACCGGAGCTGCTCAGCCCTATTTACAACAGGCCGCTCAGACATCAGCTGCGGGCATTGAACAATATATGAACCCCTATCAAGAAGGGGTCATGAACGCGCTTGCAAAGCAAAGCTCGCGCAATCTGTCTGAAAATTTATTGCCTGCCGTGTCTGATGCATTTATTCGCGCCGGTCAATTCGGCGGCACACGCATGGGTGAGTTTGGCTCTCGTGCGGTTCGTGACACGCAAGAAGCGCTATTGAATCAACAGGCTCAAGCACTGCAACAAGGCTACGGTCAGGCATTGACAGCGTCTCAAGCGGACCTTGCTCGTCAGGCTCAATTAGCCAGCACCGCGGGCCAACTGACAGGCCAACAACAATCAGCCCTGACTAACATTGGACAGGCTCAAACTTCAGCAGGACAGGCGCAACAACAGGCTGGACTCAGCGCTGCACAACAAGTTGCAAATGCACAGCAACAAGCGCTATCACAGGCTCAAGCCAGTGCGGCTCAATATGGGCAGTTGGCCGGACAAGTGGGCAGCATGACCGCGCAGCAGCAGCAGACTCTTGCCAACCTTGGCCAGACCGCTGGTCAGTTGACAGGTCAGCAGGCCGCTCATTTACTCAATGTTGGACAAGCTCAGGCTGGCATGGGCCAAGCACAACAACAGGCAGGACTTACTGCTGCTCAAAATATTGCCAATGCTCAACAGCAAGCTATTGGGGCGCAGATGCAAGGCGCCAGCCAATACGGGCAGATGGGCGCGCAAATGGGCGCACTCACCGCAGATCAGCAGAAGATCCTTGCGGGCCTTGGCACAAGCGCCGCTGGATTTGCCGCTGGCGACACCAACACTCAAATGTCGGCACTCAGCAACATTGCTCAATTGGCTCAAGCTCAACAAGGCGCGGCGGCAAAAGATGCTGCAGCACTATCAGGCATTGGTCAGGAACAACTTGCGAATCAACAGCAGCAATATAACGCTGCTTATCAGCAAGAGATGCAAGCTCGTCAATATCAACAACAGATGGCTGACTGGTTATCTACACAGATTCGCGGCATGGCTCCGATCACTCCTCAGATGACTACTCAGAATAGTGGTGGAACTACGGTACAATACGGCGCATCGCCACTGTCTCAAATGGCCGGTGCTTATGCTACGTATAAAGGCCTGACAGGCTAATTTTTGGAGCGCTCATGGGTTACGAATTAGACAAATTAAAGAATCTGTACGGCGTCAGTTCGGCATCGTCTAGCTATATGGGCACGGCAATGCCTATTAAGCCTACCAATCCTGAAGGAACGGAGGCATACAAAAAGTTAGATGCTACCAAGCAATCTGAAGAAAGAGCCAAGTATCAAAACTCATTGTCAACTTACAATGCTAACTTGCCTAAATATCAGGAAGATAAGGCTCTATACGAGCAGTATCAGCAGGCTCGTCAAAAGCGAATGGCAGAGACTGACCCCTATGCGCCTGCCGCCAACAGGCAGGTGTTGCAAGGACCAATTTACTCTAATGCCAATCCTGATCTTGTGAAGCAGGATCCTAAGTACACCATCAGTAAGATGGAACGCTCAAATGAGCAGCTGCCAAACTTGGTCAGTAAGTACTTTAATGCTGCTCCGCCCGCCGGATCAACTGGCACAACGCCCGCACCTGCATCTACTGTATTAAGTCAAGCAGACGCAACTGCAAAATATAATGCAGATAAATTGGCCATGCAAAAACAGTTGATGGATTATTACAACACCAAGGGAGCTCAACTGTCTTGGGACACAAAAACCAATTCTATTTATGC
The DNA here is from genome assembly GCA_903853385.1 of uncultured Gammaproteobacteria bacterium. GTDB lineage: Bacteria > Pseudomonadota > Gammaproteobacteria > Pseudomonadales > Pseudohongiellaceae > CAILUG01. The sequence goes on along the minus strand of CAINTJ010000104.1, from coordinate 3,013 downwards.
TCCGTTTGTTAACAGAAGTTTGACTGACCAATACAATGCATCAAATGCCGCTCGCGCTTCGTTTAATTCTGCGTTTGACCAATGGCAAGCACTGAACCAAGTTGGCAAGGGCGTCTACGCCTTCGCCGCTAAGGGCGGGCATATTGACATTGATTCATTGGTTAAAAAGTACGCTGATGGCGGCAAAGTCACTGCCACTGCTGACATGTATAAGGCATGGAACGAAGACCCTGATAAAGCTGCAGGAGATGCAGCGATGCAAAAACAAGATTATAAAGCTGCTTTTGATTTATATAAGAAATCCGCAGATGCCGGTAATGCTAACGCACTGGCGAATTTAGGTACTTTATACGCAATGGATGCAAGTGGGCATCGTAATGATGTTGAAGCCGCAAAAGCAATGTTAATTGCTGAGCAACAGGGATATGGTAATACCAGCAAAAACAGTAATTATTATTGGATCTCGCAAAGAATGACGCCCGGACAGATAGAAGCTGCAAAACAAGGCATGAATGACTTCTTAAATCCTGACGCCGCAAAAGCTAGACAGGAAGCAGAAGCAGCGGCAGCCATCGAGGCCGAAAAGAAAAGATTGTTTGATCAACAGCAACAAAAGCCGACTTCAGCAGTCGCACCATCCGCGGCCAGTTCTAACGGAATTATCGACTTACCGTTTACTACTAAGCTTGCTGATGGTACGGAATTAGATTTAAGAGACCCAGCGAATCGTGAAATGTTTGAGAAAGGGTTCGGTGCTAAGGTAGACCAAGATTCAAATAGACGGTATTCGATGGATGAAAACTGGGCGCAAGATGACCAAGGTAGTTGGTATGACCTAAACTTAGTAACTGACAAAAAAGCATGGGATCAATACAATGCGAACAAGAAAGCTCCAGTACATAACCTTGGAGAAGGGCCCACTGCGCCATTAGAAGCCGCAGTTGCTGCAGGGCCAAAAGCTGATGATGCTGGCGTTGCTGCTGTTAAAAACATTGATACAGGCACAATGCCAAATGCACCCGCATTAGGCGGAGTGACACTTGAAAAACCAACTGAACCGATGCCGTTGCTTGGCGCTAAAGAACCGCCTCCAGTAACACAAGCCGTGGGTAATGCGCCAGCCAATGACCCAGTGGTCAATGCAATTAAGAGCATGCCAGCTCAGACAATGAGCATTCCGCAGATCCAAACAAATCCTTTGGCAAATTTATTCCAATCGTATCAGCAACAGACAGCGCCAACGGCTCAGAGCGCTCAGTCTCGTTGGACCGCTGACCGTAATAATTACATCCGTTCGTTATATGGTCTTGGTACCTACAATGCACAAGCCGTGGCTGATTGGGAAAAGAATAATATGCTCGGACAAGGAAAGTATAAGTATGCCACCGGCGGCCGTGTTAAAACTCACTACGCAACCGGAGATGGAGTTGACCTTGGATTGGATGATTCGGATACTATAGATACCAGCACAGATGTAGTTGGCGTCAATCCAAGCGCATATGATGCATTGCTGGCTAAATATAAAGATGTTGACCCAGATAAGATTGCTGCAGCCCGCGCCGATTACCGCGCTAAGCAGCAGGCTCTTGTTGATCAGATGTCACAATATGCAGCCACACAAAAGGCAGAGAAGCCTGACAAGTCTGAAATGTACTTCCGCTTGGCTCAGGCGTTCTTAACGCCGGGGAAGACCGGATCATTCGGCGAAGGACTGGCTCAAGCCGGTGGTGTGATGGCTGATTATCAGAAAGATCTACGTGCTCAGCGTCGTGCTGATGCTGCTGCACAACTGCAGTTGGGTATGAAGCAGAATGAGTTGCTTGCCAATATGTCTCAGGAAGATCTGCAGGCGCTTGAGAAACAGCAGGATAAGATTGATACACTTAGGTTGCAGGCTGAATTGGCAAAGATTAAGACCAGCGGTACAACATCTGGAATGGTTCCTGAGCTTGCAAAGTATCAGCTATACCGTCAGAAGCTGCTTGATTCTGGCGTGCCAGAAGATGATCCTCAGATCCAGCAATTGGATGATAAGATCAAGCTCTTGACGACACGAGCACCAAGTGCGGCAGCATCCTCTGCCAACTTATATACAGACGATGCCGTGACGGATTTAGCAAACCGCTACATCCTTGGCGATGCCTCTGCACTAACGGGGCTAGGCCGCAGCACTGGCGCAATGGCTCGCATTCAAAATAAAGTCTCTGAGTTAATTCGCGCGAATGGAGGCACTGCAGAAGATATTTCTCGTGTTCAACAACAATTCAAGACACAGCAGCGTGTGTTGAACGACTTTAATGCATCAACGCCAAATAGTTCAGGCGGCACGATTAGCGCGATGAATACAGTGGTTGGTCATATCAATCACTTAATTTCAGCAGCGAATGCGTTAGAGCGTGGCGACAATCGTACCTTCAACACTGTAAAAACAATGTTTGAGAATGAGTTTAATGAGCCATTACCAAACGATATCAATTTAATTGCTCAGTTAGTTGCCAATGAATTGGAAAAAGCAAGCTCCGGCACTGCGGGTGGTGTTGGCGAGCGTGAAGCATTAAAAAATGCTATCGCATCTAAAGGCGCAAATGCTAAATTAATTGCTTCCGCAGGCAGAACTGGACTCGGACTTGCCAATGAAAAACTAAAAGCAAAACGTCAACAGTGGGTAGCCGCTAAGTTGCCTGCTGATCAGTTTGATGACTTTTTGACTGAAGATACCAAGACTGCCATCAAAAATCTGACACCTGCCGCTCCTCCTGCACGTCCAGCCAATGTGCCTGCTACCGCTGGCTATAGCGCCTCACGACATGCATGGTTCTGGAAGGATGCTTCAGGTAAGGTAGTATCAGTTGCAGCTCAATAAGGTAAATCATGTCCGACACACAATTGCCTGATGATCTGATTTACTCTCATGATGATGGGCTGCCATCGGATCTAGTGTACGCGGCACCACCAGAAAAGGCGCCCGACACGTCCGTATCCCGCTGGCTTGGCGTAACAAAAAAGGCATTAG
>CAINTJ010000103.1 GCA_903853385.1 uncultured Gammaproteobacteria bacterium | reverse complement strand
TGCCATTCGCCTTTGCCAAGCACATCCAGCATCTTTTCATACAAGCCCCGATCCAGATCGGCCGGGTCCTGCAATTCCACCTTGAACAAATCGCGCATCGCATCGCTGCTGCTGTTGGCGCGCAGGGCATTGTCGAGCTTGGCCAGGCACAAATATCGTCCGCGCCCCTTGGCCAGCGCATAGGTGAACTGCATGTCGCAGTTTTGCAACAGATCAGGAATGTCCTTGAACAACACCTGTTCCTGCAAGGCAACAGTGGCTGTGGAGATGATGAGTTTTTTGTCGAGCGCCATCGCCACCGGCAATGCTGACACCAGATAAGCCAGCGTCTTGCCGGTGCCCGTGCCGGCCTCTACCACGCATACAGCCGGCTCTGGCGCAGTGCGGTGACCTTCAGCATCACACTCCACTTGTGCAAGCGTCCTGGCAATTTCGGCGATCATCTGCTTCTGGCCGGCACGCGTCTGCAGTTGCTTGTTTTTGATCAACTGGGAATAGCTGGCCTGAATGTGTTGCTTCAGTTCATCCGACAGCATGAATGGTGGATCCCAATGCAATGAGGCAGCTGTTCAAGGCTGCACGAAAGCATTATCAAGCGCGAGGCGGCGTAGTAACGGATTGGCATACATCTGCAGGATATACGGATGCAAATGGACAGGAGCCAGCTGCAAGCGCCTGGCAAATTCAATACGTTTGACTGCCAGTGTTGATGCATCCACACCACATAACGGCAACATGCGTGTGAGATCCACCATGGCAGGCTGCCACAGCTCCAGGGCCGCCAGATTGGAAGCATGCAAGCGGTAATTGCCGACGATCTGGCTGTCAATGGCTTCCACCACCTGTTCAGTGCCAGCATCAGGGCCTACCCGCACGGGCGTACCGAAACTGACATGGACTACTCCTTTGTTACCGATGATGCCCGTGAGGATGCTCTGGACGTCAGTGTTTTCATCCTTCACAAAACGACCTTCAGTAGCCACCGCATGCAGCTCGCCGGCCTTGGCGACATCGCAGGGATCATATTCGTAGGAAATCGCCACCGGTACGATATTGAGCGCATTGATGGCGACCGGCAGCGATAATTTATCGCTGCTTTCACGGCCGGCCATGTGCAGCATCTTGATGATGGCTGATTCGGTCTTGTCGATCCCATCCTTGGCACGGCCTTCACGCTGGGCGATCCACACACTTTGGCCCATGTGGATGCAATGGTTGATATAGCCTGACAACTGCTTGCTGGCTGCCAGCTTGTCACGTCCCTGCAGCCCGCGCTTGACTATGAAACTCTTGTTGAGCTTCATCAGCTTGCTGAGAAACGGCCGTTTCAGCAAGTTGTCGCCAATCGCGATCTGCAAAGTACCGAAGCCGTGGTGATAGAGCATGTAATTGACCAGCGCCGGGTCCATCGTAATGTCCCGATGGTTGCTGATGTAGAGATAAGCACGCGACCCACTCAATTGCTGCAGCCCGTTCTGGACGAGGCCGTCCGTGGTGGTTTCAATCAGCTTGTCGAGATATTGCTCGATGATGACCTGTACATGATGAATCGTACTGGCATGGCGCAGTTGCTGCCGCAATTTCGACTGAATCAGTTTGGCGACTGGCCCCGGGAACCAGCGATAGGCCCGGGGGAAACGGAACTTGCCCAGGGCACGCGACAACTCCAGATCTTCCAGCAAGCCGTGGACGACCCAGCTTACTTCATCGTCACGGTAGGGACGGATATCGTCAAATTCATGCATGGGTAAAACCGACAGCCAGAACAGGTGTCGATTCTATGAAATAAACCGCCCCTTAGGGAGCCAAAGGCTGTGAGTTTGCAGCATTTTTCCCCCCGGCACACCGCTGGACCCACCCAGCTACTGCCGGCCGGGGTGGCGGTCGCATCAACCTGTGCCGTATTTCAATCCAAAGCGTTCAGCCAGTTCAGTGGCATAAGCCCGCAAGGCCAGCTGCAAATCTGCCGGGACCGGAATTTCACCTGCTGACAACAGTCGGTCAAACTCGGCAAGACTGACGCCAGCACCCGGCAATTCACCCAGCAAACGCTGCCGGCAATGCGCCTGCCATTGCATTTGCTCGCCGGGGGTGAGACTGTCGGGATAATTGCGCGCGCGGTAACGGAACAACATTTCCGGCAATCGCGGATCGTGCAGCAGTGGCGCCAGCACCGGCAATTGCTCGGGTCTGGCCTCACGGATGCGCTGCATCTGCCGCTTGTCATGCTCACCGAAGAAGTTGCCACTGTAGAGCATCAAATCAGGGTCGGTAACTGGTGAATGCTGCGGCTCGCTGAATACTTGTTGCAAAGCATGCACAAGGCCGGGTTTCGCACGAATCAGCTCACGGCGCTGGTGTACCAGCGCCAAATCCAGCTGGTAACGTGCAAGCACGCCTTCGGTAAGTACCGACAAGGGTGCCAAAGCCGGACAGCGATTGATATGCACGGTCTTGATTGGAATGCGTGCTTCGCCCTCCGGTCGCTGCGCTGAAGTCTGGAACAGGCGTCGTTGCAGCTCGGTCGCGGACAACTCCAGCCACAGTGCCGGATCTGTCAACAAATCGACCACGACCACACCATTCGGATTGGCCGGATGCCGGCATAACGGCAACACAATACCCAGGCAACCCTTGCTGGCGGCAAACATGCGCGACACATGCACCACCGGTTCCTGTTTGTGCAGATCCAGCAATGGCAGTACCCGGTGTTTGTTGCGTAACTGAAACAGAAAGTCGTAGAGCTTGGGCTGTTTTTCTTTCAGCAGCCGGGCGATGGCGATGGTGGCTCGTACATCGACCAGGGCATCGTGGGCACCCGCGTGATCAATATTGTTGGCCTTGGTAAGCGACTCCAGCCTGAAGCTGGGACTGCCATCATCATGCACGGGCCAGTTGATGCCTTCCGGTCGCAATGCTTGTGTCATGCGCAGCACATCGATCAGATCCCAGCGTGAATTGCCGTGTTTCCATTCACGTTCATAGGCATCATGAAAATTGCGATAGAACAGGTGACGGCTTACCTCATCATCAAAGCGTAAACTGTTGTAGCCTATGCTGCAGGTGCCTGGCTCAACCATCTCACGCTGGATATGAGCTGTGAAAGCAGCTTCACTGACACCCTGTGCAAGCGCGTGCTGCGGCGTGATACCGGTGATCGCACAAGATATCGGGTCAGGCAGAAAATCCGGTGCCGGTTGGCAATACCATTGCACCGGCTCGTCGACGATGTTGAGCTCAAGATCGGTGCGGATGCCGGCAAACTGGCAGGGGCGGTCACGGCGCGGGTCGCCGCCAAAGGTTTCGTAGTCATGCCAGAACAGGGTTTCCATACTAGGGCTTTCTCCAGCAGTAAATCAGTTGGTTACATTAAGCTGCAACGGTACGCTGGAGTAGTGCAGCGCGGTACTGCTGTCGAGCTTGTAACCGACAAATACCTGGAACGTCCCTGCCCCCACTACACCCTTGTAGACTTCCACCACGGCAGAACTTTGCAGATTCGAAGTAAGCAGAGCCGGCTGCAGATCGTTGATGTTGAGCGACCAGGGTCGATACGCCCCCTTGCTGTCACGGAATAGCCAACTCTCCTGCCCACCAAGCACGGCTTTGATCACCACATAAATTCCTGCCGCCTTGTTGAGATCGGCCGTGCGGGCTTGCACAGTGCCACCCACGAGAATGCTGGTCCCGGACTTGAAACTGGTCGCAGTGCTCAGACCGCTGTCTTTGGAGGCGCCCATCAAAAATCCAGCCGTGGTTGCGCCGGCGGTACTGGTGGACTGATAACTCTGGGCAGCAGCGACTGTACGTAAAACCGGCAGATTGCCGGGATCACCGGCATTGTGCTGGGCCAGCACGGTCAGGCCGCCATTGGCGCCCGCCAAGGGCAGGTTCAGACTCAAGCGCAGCAGGTTGCTGAAACCTTCCCCGGCCCCACTGCTGCCGGCTGCACTACCATCGTAACGGGTGCCACTGTCCCTGAGATCCACAAACATTGTGTAAACACCTGCTACCGAAAAATCGACAGTCTGTACCACACTGCCGTTAATGCCCAGCGGCTCGCTCAACTCAGTATCCAGCAAGCCGTCACCATTGCGATCAACCGGCTTGCCGGGCAAATGCCAAATGACAGTGATGTTCTGTTTTTCAATATCGGTGGCGGCAATGGTAATCGTGACCCGGGCTGGAGTTGCGCCTTGCACGGCACTTACCATCGCCACTGGGGCTGCGTTGAAGCTTGCTACGGTGGCAACCTTGAGATTCTGCGTCAGCAACAAAGTACCCGCCGCCTCATCGACTACCAGGATTTTCCAGGTGCCCGGGTAGGACTTAAGCACTTCAGTTCTGGCAAAAGCGACTGACGCACCGCCACAGGCAGTGCGAGCACTGCAAGTCAACGGCCAGTCAACTTTACTCCACAAATAGCCGTCCGGATCTATGACCACCAGGGTGGCTTTGAGATTTATCGCGGTATTGTTACTGAAATTACCGATACCTCCGGAATTGAGCCGCACATATTGTCCATCGACAGTAGCATCAGTGATTGCATTGATCGCTGTGCTCGCTGCCGATTGCAACGACAAAAATGCAGCCGGACTGGGCAATTGGTTGGCCTTGAACAAATATTCGGTAACACTGGCCGGGGCAACTGGCGGCATCGGGTAGCGCCATTCATTTACCCCGGCAACCGGATCAACAGCATTGGGGCCAACACCATAGAGCACCTGTGCGGCGCTGATGTCATCTTCACGCGGGTAATTCAGATTGTTGTAAGGGTTGGCATACATGATGGAAAACGGATTTTCCGAATGCCCAAGCCCGATCAAATGTCCGTACTCGTGTGCAAGCGTACTGACCATATCCAGATCATTATGCCAGGCAGACGGATCGTCATTGAGCTTCAGATCGCCGTCATAATAGGGATAATAACCAAGATTCTGGTCGTAATTGCCAAAATCAGGACCAGCAAGGCCGGCAAAACCGTCGGATTTCGCCCAGAAAATCCGCACCAGTCCGTCCTGCTGGTTCGGTGGAAGCCCGGCATCATCAGGCGCATTGGCATCAGTGGCCACCAGCTGAAACTTGATGCCACACACCTGCTCCCATTGGGCAGCAGCCTGCAGGATCAGGCCCTGCATCTTGCTGATAGTGAACTGGGCCGGCGCACCATCCGGGTCGTAGACCAGTTTGACGGTGGTGTTCCAGCGGCCAAAGCTGCCGTTGATGCCTAGGGCCCGATACACATCGTGTTTGCTGCCTGCGTCAAAGCCTGCCCCCTGATAGGCCGCCGCATGCTCGGGCACCAATGCTGGCAATAACAGCAAACCGAGCACAATGACCCATCCGGAAGCTGTCGGCAAATGGCGGGTCCATCTGGCAAAAGTCATGTTTCTGGCTCCTGGATGTCAAGCTGAGGCCAACCCGGCGCTTATCGTATCGTGTTGCGGCCATTACAACATGGCACGGCAGTTCATAGGCAGCGGCTTTCACAACCCCCTTGGCTACGTGTAACATCATCACAGATTCATTCTGGACCCACGACCCATGCAGTTCACCGGCTCCCACATTCTGAGTATCAATCAGTTCGAACAACAGGATGTGGAGTATTTGTTCAAAGTAGCCGATGCCATGCAGCCCTATGCCCAGCGCGAGAAACGTACGCGGGTGCTGGATGGCGCCATTCTGGGCAATCTTTTTTTCGAACCGTCCACCCGCACCCGCGTCAGCTTTGGCTGCGCCTTCAATCTGCTGGGTGGTCATGTGCGCGAAACCACCGATATCAAGACCTCATCCATCAGCAAAGGTGAATCGCTGTACGACACTGCCCGCGTGATCAGCGGTTACAGTGATGTGATCGCAATGCGGCATCCGGTGGCAGGCTCGGTGGAAGAGTTCTCGCGCGCCAGCCGCGTGCCTGTGATCAATGCCGGCGACGGTCCGTCCGAGCATCCGTCGCAAGCGCTGCTAGACCTTTACACAATTCGCAAGGAGCTGGGCATCCAGGAGCCAGTGGCTTCCCTGCGGATTGCGATGGTGGGTGATCTCAAGCATGGTCGCACCGTGCACTCGCTCAGCAAACTGCTGTGCCTGTATCGCAACATCCATTTCACGCTGGTATCCCCGCGCGAACTCTGCATGCCGGCAGAAATTGTTGACTATCTGCGCAGCAAGGGTCATAGCGTGGTAGAAACCGACAATATGCAAACCGGCCTCAACAATAACGACACTGTCTATCTGACCCGCATCCAGGAAGAGCGCTTTTCCAACCAGTCGGAGGCCGACCTCTACCGCGGTCGTTTTCGCCTGAACCAGGAAATATACACAGCGCACTGCAAACCCAATACGGTGATCATGCATCCGTTGCCGCGTGATTCACGCGCCGAGGCCAACGAACTCGACAACGATCTCAACCAGCATCCAAGCCTGGCCATCTTCCGCCAGACCGACAATGGCGTGTTGATCCGCATGGCGCTGTTTGCACTCACGCTTGGAGTAGCCGAAGAAGTGCACAAGCATGTCGAGGCCGTCAGCTGGTTCACCGCCAAACGTTTCCGCAATCCGCCGCCGATCCCGACCTAGCCTGTCGCACCCATAGCTTTTTTATACTTCAAGAGCATCCCATGGACATTGACATCAAAGTATTACTCAAGGAGATGGTGGACGCGGACGGCTCTGACTTGTTCCTGACAACCGGGGCAGCACCAAGCATGAAAGCCTTTGGCAAGATGGTGCCAATGCGTGAAGAACGATTTGCCGATGGCGATGTCAAAAAGATTGCCTACGCTGTGATGAACGAAGAACAGCGCAGCTTGTTCGACAAAAGCCCGGAAATGAATCTGGCGATCATGCACGAAGGCATCGGTCGTTTCAGGGTAAACATTTTCCAGCAACGCGGCGAAGTGGGCATGGTATGTCGCACCATCAAGACCGAAATCCCTGATTTCCGCAAACTTGGCCTGCCGGAAATCCTGACACAACTGATGATGAACAAGAACGGTCTGATCCTGTTCGTGGGCGGCACAGGCTCCGGCAAATCCACTTCGCTGGCCTCGCTGATCGACTACCGCAACCGCAACAGCTCCGGTCACATCATCACGATTGAGGACCCGGTTGAATTCGTGCACCCGCACAAGAAATCGATCGTCAACCAGCGCGAAGTGGGTGTCGACACCAAATCCTATGAAGAAGCGCTGAAGAATACCCTGCGTCAGGCCCCTGACGTAATCCTGATCGGTGAGATCCGGACTGCGGAAACGATGGAGCATGCACTGGCCTTCGCAGAAACCGGCCATCTGTGTCTTTCCACCATGCACGCCAACAACGCCAACCAGGCGCTCGACCGTATCATCAACTTCTTTCCGGAAGAGCGGCACAAGCAGCTGTTTCTGGACCTGTCCTTGAACATGCGCGGCATCATTTCGCAGCGACTGATCCCGACCATCGACGGCAAGCGCGCCGCCGCCATCGAAATCCTGCTTGGCACGCCGCGCATTGCCGAACTTATCAAGGGTGGCAAAGTCGATGAAATCAAGGAAACCATGGAAAAATCCGAAGGGGCTGGCATGCGCACTTTTGATTCCGCGCTTTACTACCTCTACAAGGACGGCAAGATCACGCTGGATGAGGCACTGCGTAATGCCGATTCCAAAAACAACCTGCGTCTGAAAATTTCACTGGCAGAGGCTGACGTTGCCACCCAGAGGGCTGCCGATCTCACCGGCGGCCTTTCGCTGGTATCCAAAGACACCAAGGGGCATTGAATTTTGGAATTGCTCCAGCTTGTCATCAGCTTCATCCTGCACATCGATCAACACCTGCTCGAGCTGTTCAATCAATACGGGCTGTGGATTTACGGCATCCTGTTCCTGATCATCTTCTGTGAGACCGGTCTGGTGGTAACCCCGTTGCTGCCGGGTGACTCGCTGTTATTCGCCACCGGCGCCTTGATCGCCGGCACCAGTCTCAACGTGCACACGATGGCGCTGACGCTGATCGGTGCGGCGATACTCGGCAATGCCGTCAACTATACGATAGGCCGGTACTTCGGCGCGCACTTGTTCCGCAATCCGGACTCCAGGTGGTTCCGGCGTGATTACCTGCTGCGGGCACAACAGTTCTTCGCCAAATACGGTGGACGCGCCGTGGTATTGACCCGCTTTGCGCCCATCATCCGTACCTTTGTGCCGTTTGCCGCTGGTATGGGCGGCATGAACTATCCGCGCTTTCTCAGCTATAACGTCGCGGGTGGAGTGGCGTGGGTTGGCTTGTTTCTGTATGCCGGCTATTTCTTCGGCAATCTGCCACAGGTACGCGCAAACTTCACGGCGCTGATTCTCGGCATAGTGGTGCTGTCGTTGGTGCCGATAGTCATCGAATGGTGGCGGGCACGCCAAGCCTGAGTTTCAGCCCATAGCTGCCTGGCGTCAGTGTTCTCGCGTCGAGAAGAACCGCAGTTCCGGCCAGCGCTCCTGGATGAGACTGAGGTTAACGCGGGTCGGGGCCAGATAGGTGAGATGGCCACCGCCGTCGATCGCGATATTTTCGTAGGCCTTCTTTTTGAACTCTTCAATCATGGCCGGCTCACCTTCCACCCAGCGTGCCGTGTAGATGTTGACCGGCTCGTACATGCAATCGACGTTGTATTCATCCTTCAGCCGGAATGCCACCACTTCAAACTGCAGCACACCGACAGCACCGACGATGAGATCGTTGTTGCGAACCGGCATGAACACCTGGGTGGAACCTTCTTCCGACAACTGCGTCAACCCTTTCTGCAACGATTTCAACTTGAGCGGATCCTTCAACCGCATGCGTTTGAACAGTTCCGGAGCGAAATGCGGAATGCCGGTGAAATGCAGATCTTCACCGCTGGTGAAAGTATCACCGATCTGGATGGTGCCATGGTTGTGCAAACCCACGATGTCACCTGACACCGCATATTCGGCTTGCTCGCGGTCTCCTGCCAGGAAAGTTACGGCGTCGCTGATGCGTACTTCCTTGCCCAGTCGTACATGCTTCATGCGCACGCCCTTTTCATAGGCCCCGGCACAGATACGCATGAACGCGATACGGTCCCGGTGTTTGGGATCCATGTTGGCCTGTATCTTGAACACGAAACCGGCAAAGGCTGTCTCCATCGGTTCGACTGTGCGGGTACGGGTGGGTCGTGGCAACGGCGGCGGCGCCCATTCGACGAAATTGTCGAGCATTTCTTCCACGCCGAAATTGCCCAGCGCAGTGCCGAAAAACACTGGCGACTGCCGGCCCTCCAGATAAGCCTGCAGATCAAAGCGGTGGGATGCACCGCGTACCAGCTCAATTTGCGTGCGGAAATCGTCAGCATAGGCACCAAGGTGGCTGGTAGCCTCCTCACTGTCGAGCCCGACAATCTTGACGACCACATGCACTTCATCCGACAAACCGTGTTGATAGATATGGATGGTGTCAGTGTAAAGGTTGTAAACGCCTTTGAGTTCCTTGCCCATGCCGAGTGGCCAGTAGATCGGTGCGCACTGGATTTTCAGAATGCGTTCAATCTCGTCGAGCAGTTCGACGCCATCGCGGATATCGCGATCCAGCTTGTTGATGAAGGTAATGATTGGTGTGTCGCGCAGACGACAGACTTCCATCAGTTTGATCGTGCGTTCTTCCACGCCCTTGGCACCGTCGATCACCATCAGCACAGAATCCACCGCAGTTAGCACGCGGTAAGTGTCTTCAGAGAAATCCTCATGGCCGGGAGTATCGAGCAGATTGACGACACGGTCCTTGTACGGGAACTGCATCACAGACGAGGTGATGGAAATACCGCGTTGCTGTTCCATGGCCATCCAGTCGGACGTAACCATCCGGTCGGATTTCTTGCCTTTTACCGTGCCGGCTTTCTGGATCACCCGACCGTACAGCAGCAGCTTTTCGGTCATCGTGGTCTTGCCGGCGTCCGGATGCGAAATAATCGCGAAAGTGCGCCGTTTGGCGACTTCAATTTCAAATGGGGTCATGAGAATTAGTGCAGCGTATCGGAGGAAGCGGGGCTGAGGCTGCTGTAGCGGGCAGGCAACAACTGGTGGGAAAGTACTACTACCAGATCATGCACATGGATATCGGCATAATCCTGCACACTGGCCAGTACCGGATCCAGCTGCAATCTCTGCGAGCCCAGTTTGATGCCATCAAGCAATACACAAACCACTTCATCTTCCTCAACGCCGACCACGATGCCCCGTTTGTAACCGTCAACAGTATGCAGTGTGATCGACATGCCTGTTTCAGGATCGGTGATGCCTTGTTGCAAGTCGCCCGGGTCGGCCACCAGCAGGTCATCCACCGTCAACGTCATGCCAAAGCCTGCCGCTGCTACTATGTTGACGATCTCGATGGTATCAGGGTCATTGAGATCGACTTTGAAGGTTTGGGTGGTATTCGGTGGAATTGGCTGGATGTGTCCACCATTGCCTACCGCCAGCAGTTTCAGGAACAGCTGGATGTCTTCTTCATTCCACTCGAGGGTTTCTTCTTCACTCAGCTTTTCATGATCACCGCTGAAACTGATTACATCAGTCTGGATGGTGTGTTCAAGGTTTTGGCTGCCTGTCTGGAAAGGAACGACCATGGAAACCAGGCTGAACCCCTCTCCGCTTTCCGCACTCAGCCGCCAGAGGAAGGGTATTTCTTCGCTGAATTCCAACATGAAAATCTACTGTGCCACGCCTTCAATATACTCAGGACAGTATAGCACCCCGGCCGTTGCCCCCGAAAAGAAAGTAGACCCTGCAGGGTTGTCCACAAACATCGGGGATAAAGTTGTGGATAACTTTGGGAAAAAGCATGCAGAGGCTATATCCAGCATGCACCTCAACAAATTGACCAATTTTTGATCAATAAAATATTCAATTAATTCAACATGTTGAACTTGGCTTTACACACCCTATACAAATAATGCGAATTTTCAGCATTATTTGTTCGATAAAGGATTTTGTGCATAAATATCGCGGCTTTTGCAACTACTTACGATTTTCATGCTGTTTTTACCGGGAAAATTTCACAAAGTTCTCACTTTATCCGGCAGCTCTCGAAGTACGCGCTTTACCACTAAAAAAAACCGCGAAAATTAAGCGTTTTTTGTGGTTATTTCGGCTATTCAGAAACTATGCGCAACAACTGCGCGTAATCGGAAAAGCCCTTGAAGATTTTGAAGATGCCATCTTGTTTCAGAGTAGTCATGCCGTCTTTGATGGCCTGCGCGCGAATTTCGGACAATTCAGCCTTGGTATAGATCAGGGCCTGAATCGCACGCGTGCCTTGCAGTAACTCATGTACACCGGTTCGCCCCTTGTAACCAGAGCCGCCACAGACATCACAACCCTTTGGCCTGCACATCTGGATGCTGGCTATGTCATAACCTGTATGCTCGAACTCCTCACGACCGAACTGATCGATCAGATGGTCGAGTTCCCGCTGTTCGGGTGTGTAGGGCTCTTTGCATGCCGAACACAGGGTTCGCATCAAGCGCTGCGCGAGAATGCCAAGCAGCGCATCTGAAAAGTTGACGGGGTCAAGTCCAAGATCAAGCAGTCGGGTGATGGTTTCCGGTGCCGAGTTCGTATGCAGGGTTGACAGCACAAGGTGGCCCGTGAGTGATGCTTCCACCCCGATAGAGGCAGTTTCCTTGTCACGCATCTCACCGATCAGGATTACATCAGGATCGGCACGCAAAAAGGCTCGCATCGCCGTGGCAAAGGTAAAGCCAATCTTCGGTTGCATCTGCACTTGCTGCAAACCGGGCTGGGTGATTTCCACTGGATCTTCAGCAGTCCAGATTTTGCGTTCAGGTTTATTCAAATGGCCCAGCACTGCATGCAAGGTGGTGGTTTTACCGGAGCCGGTCGGCCCCACCACCAGAATCAGGCCATGCGGATGCTTGGTTATTTCAATCAGATTATCGTTGTTGTTTTTGCTGAGATTGAGCTTCTCCATTGGCAGCGCAGAACCGGCCGCCAGAATACGCATTACCGCGCCTTCGCCTTGCACGGTCGGCACTGTAGCAACACGCAATTCCACTGCACGCCCACGGATCTTGAGCTTGCACTTGCCGTCCTGCGGCAAACGACGCTCGGCAATATCAAGACGCGACATTACCTTAATACGGGCCACCAGGGCCGAAGTATGTTCCGCAGGCACTTTCAGCAATTCACGACACAGGCCGTCAACCCTGACCCGCACGATGCCGGCACTGCGATCCTTGCCAGGCTCCACGTGGATATCCGAAGCGCCCAGCTTTTCCGCTTCGATAATGATGCGGTTGACCAACTGGATAATGGCCGAGGTTGCAGCACCATCATCTTCTTTGTCTTTGCTTTCATCGACCTCGACAGACTCATCTTCAAGACTTTTGAAGACCTCATCAAAGCCGCCGATTTCATCCTCTTCTGCTTTGGCGGTATCCCCCAGGTATTGCAGGATGTGTTCTGGCAGGCCCACCTTGAAAGCATAGTTACGGGCATTGATAACACCCTGGATTTCCATGATGCGCTGGTGGTTGCTGGGGTCACTGATCAGAATGACCACTTCTTCCTTGCTGCCAGAAATAGGTACCCACATGTTGTTGCGCAGGTAGCTGACCCCGAGGTTTTCCATGAGATCTAGCGGAAGTGTGATCTTCGGGTCATATTTCATGTACGGCACGCGGTAGTAAAACTCCAGCGACTTGCCGATTTCGTCTGCTTCTATCTTGTAATCATCCATCAAGGCTTTGGTGACAGTACCACCATAAAGCCCCGCGTTATGGGTGACTTTGTCAAGATCGGCACTGGTGATGCGCCCCTGCTGAACCAGATAGTCGTACGGACCCTGGGTGCTCTGGAATTCGGAACGGAACTGGCGTGCCAGCATTTGCGCCACCATGGTGGCATGCTTGAGATCTTCCTTGGAGAAAACCACATCATCGCGCAAATTGATGACCTGGATGACTCCCAGCAAAATCTCGTCCTTGATAGGCACCACCATCATGGATTTGAAAAACAATCCCTTCGATTCGCTGAATTTGTTGTCCCATTGCAGCCGCGGATGAATGTTGGTGAGTTCTTCCGCGTTGTAGACGTTATCTACATTAATGGCACGTTGCGCCAGGGCGACATAACCTGCCAGTGAAGTGGGTGTAAACGGCACTTTGATGACGATGTCATTGCCTTCATCCGAACCGATGCCACCTTTATAGGTAGCAACAATCTCTTTGCCGTTGTCCACACTCTGGTAGATGGTGAAAAGCTTGCACTTGAGCAGTGCCAGCATCTCGCCTTCTACATCTTTCATGGCTTTCTTGAGATTCTTGGCGAATTTCAGTTTTTTATAGATCTGGGATAACTGGCGAACAAAGTCCTCGTCCTGGTTTTTGACGGGTCCTTGCGGCCTGTTGGCGAGAGTCTCGACGTTACTGCCAGGACTAGCAGCGCTATGGTCGGGGACCTCGGCCTTGTTGTCTAAAATTTCTACCAAGTTCATGCCCTGTGGACTGCGTTGAAAATGTCTGTGTATCTGCCCGGAAAACGGCTGGCTGGGCTGCCAAAGCGGCGCAGGACCGCAGCGGGTCCGTGCTAGAATTCGCCGGTGAATTGCCCGCTAGGTTAACACACCTTCGGAACCACTTAATAATCCAGGAAGTTTCCACGCCAGAGCCGTTTCCTTGTGATAAATCACATCAAAATATCGCTGATCTGGGTACTGGGCTGCTGCGCGAACCTCGCCAGGGCGACTGAAGCCGACCCCGGGCTGCAATTTGCGCTGGACCCGGCGCAGCTGCACTGGCTGGGAGAGCGCATCTATCAGAATGAATGCAATGCCCGGCCGGCTTGTCTGACTGCCTGGAACCAGGGGGAAGATTTCCCGTCGCTGGGAATCGGCCATTTCATCTGGTACCAGCGCGGCCAGAGCGCCCCCTTTGTCGAGACCTTTCCGGAATTGCTGCAATTCCTGCAGCATGCCGGTGTGGCCTTGCCTATGTGGCTGCAGCAGAACTCCAGCCAGCCCTGGCCTGACCGTGGCGCCTTTCTCGCTGCCGCTGCTGACCCGCTGCTGGCTCAACTGAGAACCATGCTGGAACAAACCCGCGAGTTGCAGACGGCATTTATCGTACAACGTTTTGCCAAACTGGCTCACGACCCCACCAACCGGTTTGCCACTGGTGCCGACATCCGCAGCAAATTGCAGGCAGTCGCCTCTGCCAAAATTCCTTATGGGCTCTATGCACTGATAGACTATGTGCACTTCAAGGGCGACGGCACCAGTGCCGCCGAACAATATCAGGGACAAGGCTGGGGATTGTTACAGGTGCTGGACCATATGCCATTGCAAGGCAGCGATCCATTGCAGGACTTTGTTACCAGTGCCGGTTTCATTTTGAGCCGCCGGGTAGCCAACGCCCCCACTGAACGGCACGAGCAACGCTGGCTCTCAGGCTGGCAACACCGACTGCAGACCTATTTGCCCGCCACGATGCCAACCCAAAGACTGCCCTGACTCATAGTGAGGGTCAGGACACATTGAACAGAACCAACAGCAGGAGTCATGCTTGAGTTACGAACGCCCCAATATCCAGGCGATGCGCGGCTACAGTTCGGGCGAACAACCCGACCAAAGCGACGTCGTCAAATTGAACACCAATGAAAATCCCTATCCACCCGGCCCGGCCGTAGCCAGGGCGCTGGCTGGACTGCAAGTGGAAAGTTTGCGCCGCTACCCGCCGCCAACTGCGATGGTCTTGCGCCAGGCACTGGCCAGCTTGCATGCGATTGATGCCGACAACATCATCATCACCAACGGCGGCGATGAGTTGTTGCGTTTGCTGCTGGCTACCTTCGTTGCGCCCGAAGACTGTATCGCCACCGCTTCCCCCAGCTATTCGCTTTACGAAGTATTGGCGGCGGCGCATGGCTGCAGCATGAAGCACTACCCTCTTAATGCCGACTGGAGCCTGCCGCCAAAGCTCGCGGCACAGTTGAATGCCGATAAGGTAAAACTGTGTTTCATCGTCAATCCGCATGCTCCGTCCGGCATACTCAGCTCTGCGTTACAGCTGGCTGAGTTGGCGCGCGAGTTCAAAGGAGTACTGGTGATTGATGAAGCTTATGTAAATTTCGTGGACCCGGAACTTGATTACAATGCCATACCGCTGATTCGTGAATTCGACAATGTGCTGATACTGCGCAGTTTCAGCAAAGGCTATTCGCTGGCGGGCTTGCGCATGGCCTATGGCATCGGACCGAAGTCTCTGATCGACCCGATGCAATACAAAACCAAAGACAGCTACAACACCGACTTCATCGCGCAGGCCCTGGCGCTGGCTGCCGTGGGTGACATTGACTATGCCGCCAGCACCTGGTTGAAAGTACGAGAGCAACGCGCAACATTGCGTACCGCACTGGCGGCCTTGCACCTCAACGCACCAGCGAGCCAGAGCAATTTCCTGCTGGTTACAGTGCCAGCTCCGCACCTGGCAGAGCAGCTCTACCAGGGGTTGAAAAGCGCAGGCATTCTCGTACGATATTTCAAACTGCCAGGACTCGATGACAAGCTGCGCATTACCATCGGCACGCCCGAGGAAAACCAGCGCTTGCTGCGGGAACTGCAGCATCTGCTGCAAAACTGACATGAGCTCCTACTGGAAGACCACGCGACTGGTCCTGATCTTCATAGCAGTTATCGCAGGCGGATGCTGGACCAGCGTGACATTTCTTGGTGAAAACTGGTCGGAGCAAGGGCGCTATTTGTTGACCTTGCTCAGCATGCTGCTACTGATACTGCTGAGCGCAGCACTGTTGCTGGGAGTGTTAAAAACAGCAGCATTACTGTGGGAAAAGCTGGTCAGCCGCACTGCAGTCAACGATGAGAAAACCCGCAATCACAACGACAACGGGCAGGAGTAAAGTATCGCAGCTTCGTGGGTGGAATCTCCGGGCAGTGGCGGGTAATAGCGTGGCCGCAGCCCGGTCCTGACAAATCCGCTCTGCTCATAAAGTTTGCGGGCAGCCACATTCGACTCTCTCACTTCCAGCACCGCTTCACGCATGCCCTTGTGCACGGCCTCTGCCAACAGGCAGCGCAACAGCAGCTTGCCCAGGCCCTGCTGTTGCCAGCCCAGGGTAATCGCAATATTGAATATCTGGCATTCATCCACCACCAGCACAAATTCGGCAAAGCCAATCACTTGCGACCCTGATTCCAGCACCCGTAATTGATGATTGGCCTGCTGCATGGCCAGTAATGCATCTTCACTCCAGGTGCCCGACACCAGCGAAGGCAGCACGCTTGCCAACTGCGGCACATGCGTACTTTGCATCGGCATATAGCGAGGAATTGCTGCGGTTGTCACCGTCATCGCTCCCACTGGAAACGGTTACAACTGGTCATGAAGCGACAACAAATGGCGCCAGACTTCCCGTTTCAATGCGGGAACCGCCAGCATTTCCGCCAGGCTGTGTGTGGCCCAGATCTGGAAAGGCAAGACTGCATCAGCCGAAGCAGCTCCCAGACAGGATGCTGGACCCTGCCCCAGTAACAGTAACCGCTGCCAGGGCTGAGTTGCGGCAGCCTGCTCCAGAAACACCTGCAGATTGCGTCCGGCAGATTTTGCATCACCGGCCGGCATTCCTGGCAGTGGCCAGCGAAAATGCAGCAAAGCAGCCTCCATGCCAGTGCTCTTGATGCCCAGCCAGCGCAATAAATTTTGTAGCAAGCGGGCTTGCGCCTCCTGCATTACCGGCTTGGACATGGCTGGAATTTCCAGCGCCACTGCCAATCTTGGTTCCGGCATGTAAAACAACAACTGGAATGGCACTATCGCAGCAGATTCCCCTGATGAGGCACTTGCTTGAGTGGCGGTTTTGGATAGTGCTGGACTTGCCGGTTTGGTGCTTGCCTGGGGAACAGAATATGCAGGCTGTGCTTCCATCTCATTGAGCAGTGATTTGCGCGTAACAGCTGTGCCCATATCTGCAGTTGATGCCGCTGACAAATCCTGGGGAACTGGCATATCCACGGCTTCCACAGTCGGAGTCTCGACCATCGCTGCCACGTCCCTGCTTACATAGACATTCACACCCAGCTGTTGCAGGTAATAAAGTCTGAGTGCTGCAGGGTCTATGCCTTGATTTTGCATGGAAGTGTTCATTACATGGAATCCAGCTGATTGTACCTTGAAGCCGGCTCCGGCGTGGCGTGCTTCGCAAGCGAAAGTTTCCTGCGACAACCTGTCAACCTCACTGGCGTGAATGCGTTAAATACAACATGGTTTCATTCTGCCAACCAGGCATGCAACCACACGGCATTCCAACCCATTACCGACGGAGCCAGTACCATGAAAACACCTTCGCTCGCTTTGTTTGCAATTACCGCTGTCAGCAGCCTGCTGGCATTGTCTGTCGATGCGGCCCCCCCTCAAGCTGAAGCCGGCCCGGGGCGTGGCCAGCACTTGACTGCTCCACCCCGAGCCGGCGGCATGGTCAGGCAACGCCTGCAAGGCCTCGACACCAACAATGACCGTAAAATCAGCCTGGAAGAATTTCTTGCCCCGCGTCTTGCCCATCTGGATGGGTTGATTGCACGTCTGGATAAAAACAATGATGGCCTGATCTCACTCGACGAAATCCATGCCGGGGCGGCTGCGGCCGATCATCCGGCTCGTCCCCCACATCCAAACTTCCCCGCCCGCCCGGGCCAAAACCGTGCGGCGGTCATTGCCTGCCTGAAAACCAGCAACCCGGACTTCGATCCGCCAGAAGTTCCTGACCATGTAGCCATTGGTGCCCGCTTTGACCAGGCCGACAGCAATGGCGATGGCAAACTGAGTCTGGCCGAACTGAGTGCAGCGGTAACCAAACGTGCCCAGGCCCAGTTCAAACGACTCGACCTGGATCAGGACGGCTTTTTAACCGCTGCAGATCGCCAAGCAGGCCAAGCCGAACGCGCAGCCTTGGCCAAAGCCATGCAAGCTTGTATCAAAGCCGCCAAATAAGGCTGGTTTTGCAACGCCAACAACGCTCTCCTCGACATCCTGACTGAACATTTGAGGTGGTTTGTTGAAAAGCCGGGTGATCCCCGGCTTCTTTTTGTCTGGCTTGCCGACCTCCCCCACGGGCTTTTCCACCTGTTAATATTTGAACGGGCAGATCAACGCCGCATTTTGGCGCACGCCGGCGACAAAAATTATCATCGTAATTCAATAATGTGAGGAGCCAACAATGAGCATGCTTAACGAATTCAAGAATTTTGCGATGCGCGGCAATGTGGTTGACATGGCGGTGGGCGTCATCATCGGGGCCGCCTTTGGCAAAATCGTTTCGTCCCTGGTGAATGACATACTTATGCCACCGATAGGCCTGTTGATGGGGGGCATGGACTTTTCAGACATTGCCGTGACGCTGAAAGCTGCTGAAGCCGGCTCTGCCGCCGTCAAGATCAATGCGGGCCTGTTCATCAATGCCGTGCTTGATTTCATTATCGTGGCATTCACGATTTTCATGATGATCAAGCAAATGAACCGGTTGTTGAGCAAGAGCACTCCGCCGGCACCCGTCAGCCAGGAATGCCCACGTTGCATTTCCGCTATTTCGATCAAAGCAACCCGTTGCCCGCACTGCACTTCTGAAATTTGAGCTGGGGCGCGGATTGGAGCGGGTGAAGGGAATCGAACCCTCATCGTAAGCTTGGGAAGCTTCTGCTCTGCCATTGAGCTACACCCGCATAGCCCCGGCATTGTGCCCGAGCCCTAACAACAGTAGCAAGGCACAGTCTTGCTGAAACCGGGCACTAAGTCCTAGGGCCCGGAAATTCGCGCTCAAACCATTGCTTGATCATTTTTGTCTCGTATCGCAGAGGCGTTGAGTTGTTCGGCAGCTGAATGCCGTCGCGGAATCCCATGTCACTGATAACCGGATCGCCCGATTTCAGCACCTGGCTCTTGCCATCACGTAATTCGTAACTGAGTTCCATTCTGGGAAAATCAATATTGCGGACTACGCGTATGCCGAAGGGAAAACCCGGGTGGAAGAATTCAACTTCGCCAGCCAGATCCAGATCTTTGATTTCGATCTTGAGAGTCTGCTCAGCCGGTAATTTCGCAGCCTGGGTCTTGAATGCTGCCTCCAGGTCTTTAATGACCCGCTCTTGATATTTTATCTGGTTGTCATCACCCGCACGGATATCCCTGAATTTGTCAGGGTCCCCCCATGTCAATTGCAAGGTAGCCGCATGACTGAGGGGCATTACTGCCAGCAAGGCAAGAGCCATAACTGATGGTTTGAACGTCATAAACACCTCCTTAGACTGGAATGATTGCATGGTTTGACTATGGTTACAGAAACACGCCGGATGTTACTCCTTTCTCAACAAGGGTTGGCGAACCAAATCAGCCAGTTTATTTCCTGTTAAGTATCCTGAGTTTGTCTGACCTACAACAGCTGACAGGCACGCCTGGTTCCGGTTTTTAGCTAAAAAGCAACGCTGGAGTTATCACTCTATCAGGAGTCTGCCACCGGTACTTGATCAGGAACAATCCGCACCGGTTGGTTAAAGCCGGCATTGCCCTTATCATTGCGCCGCTTATTTTCCGGAACCTGATGGGTTCCCTCCAGCCTTAACCTTACCCAGGAGCAGTCATGGCCACTATTGTCGGCGGCATCGCCACTTCCCATACCCCAACCATTGGCTTCGCCCTTGATGCCAACAAGCAGAACGATCCGGTATGGGCACCTATTTTCAAAGGCTATGAACCGGTAGTGAGCTGGCTGAAGGAAAAGGCGCCAGACGTCATTTTCTATATCTTCAATGACCACATGACTTCATTTTTCATGGATCACTACTCACAGTTTGCATTGGGTGTTGGTGAAAACTTTCCGGTGGCTGACGAAGGCGGCGGCGCCCGCAATCTGCCAGCGCTGAAAGGTCATCCGGCTTTGGCCGAACACATCGCCAAGTGCCTGGTTGCTGATGAATTCGACCTATCCTACTTCCAGGAAAAAGGGCTGGACCACGGCTGCTATTCGCCACTGTCACTGCTGCTGCCGCATGAAAATGGCTGGCCGGTCAAAGTGGTTCCATTCCAGGTGGGCGTTCTGATGGCGCCCTCCCCCTCGGCCAAACGTTGCTACAAACTGGGCAAGGCTCTGCGTCGCGCCATCCAGAGCTTTCCTGGCGACTTGAAAGTGGCGATTGCCGGTACCGGCGGCTTGTCGCATCAGGTGCATGGCGAGCGTTGCGGTTTCAACAATACGCCCTGGGACATGGAGTTCATGGACCGTCTGGGCACTGATCCGGAAGGTCTGACCGACATCACCATTGCCGAATTGGCCAAGCTGGGCGGCATGGAAGGTGCTGAAGTAGTGATGTGGCTGATGATGCGTGGTGCACTGTCTGAGAAAGTCGAAAAAATCCACCAGACCTATTACCTGCCGTCGATGACACCAATCGCCAGTCTGATTTTTGAAGAACGCTCCAATGAAAAACCGGCTGAAAGTGATGCCGCCTACATGGAGCGTGTCGATCATCAGCTGAAAGGTATCGAGCAACTGGAAGGTACTTATCCGTTCACCATCGGCCGCAGTGTCAAAGCCTTCCGGCTCAACAATTTTCTGCACTGCCTGATTGAGCCCAAACACCGTGAATATTTCCTCAGCAATCCGGAAGCCTGCTTCAATGATTTCAGTCTGACTGATGAAGAAAAGGATCTGGTGCGGCGGCGTGACTGGCGCGCAATGATCCATTACGGCGTCATCTTTTTCATGCTGGAAAAACTCGGCGCCGTGGTTGGCACCACCAACCTGCATATCTACGCGGCGATGAAAGGCATGAGTCTTGAAGACTTCCAGAAAACCCGCAATGCGCAGGTGTTGTACTCGGTGGCTGGCAAGGACAACAGCAAAAAAACCTGGGATACACCCGCGAAATAAGCTGGTTTCAACTTACTGTGCCGACACAACCAAGATACTCCAGGCGCTACCGCTGCCAGCATGTGGCCTGGTTGGTGACACTGTTGCTTTTGGCAGCGCCTGTGCTGGCCCACCACAGTTATGCTGACTATGATCGCGCAGAGCGCTTTGAGCTGCGCGGCATTATTACCGCAATAACCTGGGCCAATCCCCACATTATTTTCATGGTGCACTCGGCTGACGGCGACATGCGCATTGAATGGATCACGGTCACTGGCGCCGACAAGACTTCGGCAAGCAAAGACCAGTTTGCAGTCGGCAATGAACTCATCGTCATTGGCAGCCGCAACCTGGATCCTGATCGCCATATCATGACCCTGGTGAAGGAACTGCATATGCCACAGAGCCACTTTGACTGGGAGTACCCGGCACCGGCCGGACGCAAGCAGCTGGCACCGGGCCTCTGAATGCAGGGAATTTTGGCTAGCCCCTAGGCGGGATAGAGCCTACTGATTACAATGCCTGCCACACTTGGTTCAGGTAAAAATTCGGAGTGTAGCTCAGCTTGGTAGAGCACTGCTTTCGGGAAGCAGGGGTCGAAGGTTCGAATCCTTTCACTCCGACCAGTGTGTCTGATTTGTCCCGCCCACCAGATAGACCCTTGCGCTAGACCATTACCCTGCCTTGGCACTTGCTGCTGATTGGCATCAGTTTGCTTTACCTGGCCTTGCCACTTGCTTAGGCTTGGCCTCCCGCATGCCCTACAACCCGTTATGGAGCCTGATCACAATGAGAATCTTGCCCGGCCTCAGCCAATCCTTGATGGCAACCAGCGTCATGATCCGAATGCTTGCGTTCCTGACGTTGTTGCTGCCCCTGCATGCTCAAGCCCAGCAGGAATTTTCTCCTGCAGCGCTCAGTAAATTCCCGACCACGAGCTGGCCAACCAATGGTGGTGACATCTACAACCGTCGCTTCTCACCGCTCACACAAATTACCAAAGATAATGTAGCCAATCTGAAAGGAGTCTGGCACACCCATCTCAACGGGTCCGGCATGGGGCCGCGCCACAGTGGTGAAGCATCACCACTGGTCTACAACGGCATGGCCTTTATCGTCACCGGTGATGATGATGTGTTCGCACTCAGCATCAAGAGCGGCGAAATATTATGGCAGTACAAAGCCAATCTGGATTTTCTGATCAGTACTGTTTGTTGCGGCTGGACCAGTCGAGGCGTAGGTCTTGGTGATGGTCGTGTTTATGTCGGCCAACTCGATGGCAAACTCAAAGCACTCGACATGAAGACCGGCAAAGTAGTGTGGGAAGTGCAGGCAGAAAAATGGGAAGAAGGCTATACCATCACTGGCGCCCCGCTCTTTTACGATGGCATGGTGATCAGCGGTTTTGCTGGCGGTGAACGCGGCATCCGTGGTCGCGTCAAAGCCTATGACGCCAGCACCGGCGCGCTCAAATGGACTTTCAATACCATCCCCGGCCCCGGCGAATTCGGCCACGATACCTGGCCGGCCGACAACAGCGTATGGATGGATGGCGGTGCTTCGGTGTGGCAGACACCGGCTGTCGATCCTGAACTTGGCCTCCTCTATTTCTCCACCGGCAATGCCGGTCCGGATTTCAACGGCCATGTGCGCAAAGGCGATAACCTGTTTACTTCTTCCATTCTGGCGCTGGATGTCCACACCGGCAAATACCGCTGGCATTTCCAGCAAGTGCATCATGACATCTGGGACTATGACGGCCCCAATCCGGTAATCCTGTTCGACATCACCCTTGATGGCAAACCCCGCAAGGCCCTGTCGCAAGCCAGCAAAACCGGCTGGATCTATCTGCTGGATCGCGTGACCGGTCAACCCCTGCTCGGCATCAATGAAGTGGCTGTGCCGCAGGAACCCAGGATGAACACCGCTGCCACCCAGCCACATCCGGCAGGGGATGCGTTTGTCCCGCAGAGCTTACGCATTGCCCCTGAAGGTTTTGACCTGGTGAATGGCGGCAAGATCTTCACGCCGTTCTGGACCAGCCCGGTGGTGCTCGCTCCCGGTGTCGCTGGCGGAGCCAACTGGCCACCCAGTGCCCACGATCCGCGTACCGGTTATACCTATGTATGTGCGTCCGACAAGCCTTTCATATTCCAGGCAACTGATATTTCCAGCGAACGCCCGCCCGCCGGCGCCAATTACCCGGGCGGTGAGTTCAAAGGTGAGCCCTTGCCCAATCTCGGCATTCTGGCGGCTCTCGACATGCATACCAACAAGCTGGTGTGGCAGCAGCTGTGGTCAGAGCCCTGCTTCAGCGGTCTTGCAGTCACGGCTTCCGGGCTGTTGTTTGTAGGTCGCAATGACGGCCGCCTGACTGCACTCGACAGTGCTACCGGCAAAAAATTGTGGCAGTTCCAGACTGGCGCAGGCATGAATGCACCAGTCAGCACTTTTGAAAGTGAGGGCAAGCAATACGTGATTGCCTATGCAGCTGGCAATACCCTGGCCCCTTCACCGCATGGCGACAACGTATGGCTGTTTGCACTGGATGGCACGCTGAAAGAAGCCGAGCCACCCGCCAAGACCGCAGCCTCTACCGCCGGCGCCACCACAGCGACCAAAGTAGCCGAAGGCAAGCCCGATATTGCAGCTGGCAAGACGGTATTCGGCTCGGCTTGCGTCGCCTGCCATGGCGATGATGGCCATGGCGGCCATGGCGGCGGCATTGACCTCGTCAATGCGCGCGATTTTTCCCTGGTAGTCAACGTGATCTCGCAAGGGCGCAAGAACATGCCAGCGCTGGGATCGGCCTTCACGCCCGAACAATTACGGGATGTGGCGGGTTATGTATTACAACAAATAGCCACACCTGCGAAGTAACAACCTTATGTCAGCCTCCGTCACCCTGCACCGAACCCGCGAAAAATCATTATTGCGCCGTCATCCATGGATCTTTACCAGCGCCATCGACAAGGTGCATGGCAAACTGCACAGCGGTGACACTGTCGAAGTGATCTCCGCCGACGGTGCCTGGCTGGGGCGCGGAGCTTATTCCCCGACCTCCTCGATTCGCGTCAGAATCTGGACTTTCGATCCGGACGAAGTGATCGACAATTCGTTTTTTCTGCGGCGCATCGAGTCAGCTCTCACAGGACGTACGGCACTTAACCTGCCATCCAATGCCATGCGTCTGGTGGCCGCTGAATGTGACGGATTACCCGGACTTACCATTGATCGTTATGCCGATGTAGTGGTGTGCCAATTGTTGAGTGCCGGTGCCGAACGGCATCGCGACAAAATTGTGTGGGCCTTGCAAAAACTGCTGCCTGAGTGCGCGATTCTCGAGCGTTCCGATGTTGCAGTGCGTGAGAAAGAAGGGCTGCCCTCGCTCAAGCAAATCTTGCACGGCACTGTACCTGACACGGTCAGCATCAATGAAAATGGATTGCAGTATGTGGTGGATGTGAACACCGGCCACAAAACCGGCTTTTATCTTGATCAGCGTCACAATCGCATCAGCATTGCCAATTATGCCAACGGCAGAAGCGTACTCAACTGCTTCAGTTATACAGGGGCTGTTGCCGTGCAGTGCCTGGCAGCCGGCGCCACCCATGTCACCAATATTGATGTGTCGGCTTCTGCACTGGCAACGGCACAACAGCAAATGTTACTGAACAACCTCGACGCCAATCGCTGCACGCAGGTGGAAGCCGATGTGTTCGCCGAACTGCGCAAATACCGCGCTGAAGGCAAACGTTTCGACATGATTGTGCTGGATCCACCCAAATTCGTGGAGAACAAACACCACCTCATCCAGGCCTGCCGCGGCTACAAAGACATCAATATGCTGGCGCTGCAGCTGCTCAATCCGGAAGGCATTCTTGCCACCTTCAGTTGTTCGGGTCTGATGCCGGAGGATCTGTTTCACAAAGTGGTGGCTGATGCAGCGCTTGATGCCGAACGCACCGTACAATTTCTGGAAAAACTGAGCCAGGATCGCGATCACCCCGTCTTGAGCAGCTATCCGGAAGGCTATTATCTGAAAGGCCTGATTTGCCGGGTGCTTTAGCAATCCTCGTTGCAGCAGGGAGCCTACGGTGAAGAAATTCCTGGCCATGGCAGCAGCAGTGCTGCTTGCACTCTACCTGGCGGCCTGCGGCTATATGTATTTTCGCCAGCAGGCGCTGGTATTCAACCCATCACGCGATGACGTGGCGCTGGGCGTCGGTGAAGTTCCGCGGGCAGAAAATCTGCTGCTGACCACTGCCGATGGTGAAACGCTGAAAGCATGGTGGGTCGCACCCGGCGAGGGCCGTCCCATCTATCTTTACCTGCATGGCAATGCCGGCAATCTCAGCGGCAGTTTCAATGATCCGCATGGCCGGGCAGCCCGCTTTGCAGGACTCACAGGTGCCGGGGCTGGCCTGTTGGCGCTGAGCTGGCGGGGTTATGGGGGCTCCAGCGGCTCACCTTCAGAAGCAGGCTTTCATCTGGATGCCGAGACTGCAGCCGACTGGTTACACGCACAACATCCGGATTCCAGTGTGATCGTATTTGGCGAATCATTGGGCAGCGGTATCGCGGTGCAACTTGCCGCCAAGCAGGTGATCGCCGCACTGGTACTCGATTCTCCCTACACCTCCATTGACGATGTCGGAGCCGGTCGCTATCCATGGCTGCCAGTGCGTCTGCTTGCCAAATATCCGTTTGAAAGCGAAAAATTTGCACCACAGGTAACCGCACCGGTATTGATCCAGCATTGCCGGGAAGACCGGGTCGTACCTTATGCGCAAGGGCGACTTATGTTTGCCGGCATCGGCTCCTCTGAAAAGCTGCTGCGCACTGTGGAAGGTGTTTGTCACGTCCCCAGCATCCTGCCGGCAGTGCCATTGCTGCGCGAACTGGAATCACGCTTCACGCACTGAGCGGGCAAAAAACCGGGATGGCAGTGATGCCAGCTAAACGTCAAGGTGATGTAATGCTCAATCCGGTACCGGCAAGCCCAGCCAGTCGTATATGTTTGCGAAGATCGCCTTGACCGTCTCCGGCCTGTCTTCGCCGGCCAAATCATTACTGGGCTGGTAACCTTTCAAATGCAGGCTGTAGCACAGATTGCGATAGGACGGCCGGTAACCAGCCAGCTGGGATTCGGGCAAATTTGCTGTCTGCCCCAGAATTGCCGGAATGAATTCATCACGCCGGTAAATCACTTCAAAACTGCTCAAGCGCCATACCCCTTGCCGTTTAGCGACGCGATAAAGCAGCAGGCTGTGAGCACACAATGTAAATTGTTTGCCTTCGATTTCGGTGGGGATATCGATGATGGCTGACAAGGTGGCAAGCGCACGGCCGCCATTGAGCGTAACCAGCACTGGTCCCAGCCGATGCTTGGCCAGCATGCCCCGCTCTGCCATGCCCCTGGAAGCACTGACGAAATCATGACCGAGCCCCTGGAACCAGCTGATGCTGACTTCAGCATCCTCGTGAAAACAGTCCCGCATGCGGTTCCAGAAGCCCAGGTCACGACTCTCGCGTTCGCAGACAACGAGTTGGGTGATGGCGGCTATTTCATCGGCGTAGGACATGCGCTGCTCTTATGACAAGGTTTCAAACGGCAGTTTGCGGATGCGCTTGCCACTCAATTTGAAATAGGCGTTGGCGACTGCAGGGCCGATCACCGGCGTGGCAGGCTCGCCGATGCCGGTTGGTGATTCTGCGGACTGGATGATGACCACTTCGATCTCCGGCTTCTGGTACATGCGGATAATCGGATAGTTGTGAAAGTTGCTGGTTTGTACTTCGCCCTTGATGATATTAATTTCGCCGTACAGTGCTGCACTGAGACCGAACATGATCGCACTTTCCACCTGGGCTTCAATGATGTGGGGATTGACGGCCAAACCGCAATCCACCGCACACACCACCTTGTCGACTTTGAGCCTGCCGCCGGCATCCATGCTCACTTCCGCAATCTGGGCAACCCTGCCTCCGAATGATTCGTTGTAGGCAAATCCTGCAGCCTTGCCTGACGCCAGCGTCTTGCCCCAGCCGTAGTGTTCAACCACCGCCTTGATGACGGCCTTGCCACGCGCGTCTTTCATTGCGGCCAGACGTCCTTCCACAGGATCCTTGCCAGCCATATGCATCAGCTCATCCATAAAGGTTTCTTTGGAGAAAGTGGTGTGGGTATGGCTCACTGAACGCCAGGCCTGGGTCGGCACGCCGCTTTTGACCATGTGGTAGTCAACGCTGACATTGGGGACGTGATAAGGCAATTCATAGGCGCCTTCAATCGCCAAAGGATCGAAGCCTTTCTGGATCAGGAAACCGAATGCAGTGTTTTCTATAAATGACTGGCCGACCAGACGATTTTCCCACGCCACCACTTCGCCCTTTTGGTCGAGGGCGCCACGCATCTTGTGCACGAACATCGGACGGTAGTAACCGGCCTTCATGTCATCTTCACGTGAATACTGCAGACGCACCGGATAGCGACCACCCGTGGCTTTGACGATGTTGGCAATTTCCGCATCAATCTCCGGCACGAAGCTACCGCGCCGGCCAAAGCCGCCACCGGCATATTGGGTTTCTACCATGACATTTTCCAGCGGCAGCCCCAGCACTTCGGCCACCCGCTGCTGTTCTATCGACTGCATCTGTGTGCCTGAGCGCAGGTAAGCCTTGTTACCCTGCAGTTCCAGTGTGGAGTCCATGGGCTCCATGCAGGCATGGGCCAGAAATGGAAACTCATAGGTGGCTTCCAGCACTCGCGAAGCATTGCCGGCGATGGCAGCCGAGCTGTCGCCTTCAACTTCAACCGGGATACCCGGCTTTGCAGTCAAGGCTTTGAAGTCATGCATGATTTCTGCAGAACCGCGATTTTCAGCCGCACTGAAATCCCATTGGGCAGTCAGTACTTCCCGGCCCCGCATGGCGGCAAAGGTATTGTCTGCGATCACGGCAATTCCGGTTGGAATCTGTACGACGTCCACCACGCCAGCAACAGCACGCGTGGCCTTGTCATCGAACGACACCAGCTTGCCACCGAATCGGGGCGAATGTTTGACCATTGCCACTTTCATGCCTGGGCGACGCACGTCAATCGCATAGCCAGCCTTGCCGGTGACTTTGGCAACTGAATCAATCTTCGGCACCGCGGTGCCGATCAGCGTGAACTGTGCCGGGGTTTTCAATTTGACGTCGGCAGGTACCTGCAGTTTGGCGGCGGCTTCGGCAAATTCACCGAATTTGGCAGACTTGCCGGACTTGTGGCTCAACACGCCCTTGCTCACGGTTATTTCAGCGGCCGGCACTTTCCAGGCTTTGGCAGCGGCGCTCACCAGCATCGCCCGCGCCGTGGCACCGACGGTGCGGTATTGCATCCAGGCGTTGGGCACACTCATTGAGCCGCCAGTGCCCTGGATGCCCAGCATGAAATGCTTGTAAAGCGCGATGTTGGCCGGGGCGGCTTCCACCCGCATCTGGGTCCAGTCGGCATCCAGCTCATCTGCGATCATGGTGGCCAGACCGGTATATATGCCCTGCCCCATCTCGGTGTGCTTGGAAATCACCGTTACGCTGTTGTCAGCCGCAATGCGGACAAAGGCATTCGGCGGTGAGGGAGCCGGAGCAGCCTGGGGCGGCTGGCCCAGCGCGGAGCGAACCGGCAGATGGAATCCGATCACCAAGCCGGAGCCCAAAGTCAGTGTGGTTTTGAGAAATTGGCGACGTTGCATGGGCCGGTGCTCCAGTCTGCGGGGGGTATTGGTTATAGTGACAGTTTACTCCGGTTTGCCCGTCTTGCCATATGCTCAATACAATGGGCGACTACTCACCAGGCCGCCTGCACCCATGACTAATCTCTTGTTTCAATTACTCCCGATTTTCCTGTACTTCGGACTCGGTGCTTTGCTCAAACGCTGCGCGCTGGCCGACAAAACTCATGGCGATTTCCTGCTGCGTTTCGTGTTCTTCGTAACGCTGCCGTTATTGATACTGACCTCAATTCCCTCGGTAACCCTGAGTGTTGACACGATCTTGCTGCCATTCATCAACGTGCTGGTAAATGCCGCCGCGCTGGCCGTGATGTTTGTACTTACCCGCAGCTCCTGGACAGACAACCGGCAACGCGGCACCGCACTGGTCAATGCCGGCATCCAGAACAATAGTTTCATGTTTCCCTTCGTTATTGCTGTGTTCGGGCAGACCGGTTTTGCCAACGCTGTTTTGCTTGATCTCGGCAATGCGCTGTGGATGGCCAGCGTGATGTACCTGGTGGCTTATTACTATGGCGGAGAACAGCATGACCCATTCACCATGCTCAAACGCATAGCCAAGTCGCCCTTGATATGGTCGCTGATCGTGTCGTTGACGCTCGCTGCCACTCATTCAGCCGTGCCCCCTGCAGTAGCCGCAATTATCAATCCACTGGCACAGATGACTTCGCCGTTGATCCTGGTCGCACTCGGTCTGTTTTTCTCGCTGACACTCACCAATCTACGACTCACACTGCAAATTGTAGGAGTAAGAATGGGAGTCGGACTCGCAGCCGGCTCATTGCTGGCCTGGCTGCTGGTAGCCGATCCTCATACTCGTGCGGTGATCATCGCCTGCAGTGCCGGGCCTATCGGTTTCAGCGCGCTCACCTATTCCTCCCTGGCAAAACTGGATACCTCCCTCAGCGCGAGTGCCGTGTCCATTTCCATCCTGACAGGTCTGATCGGCATTCCAGTGTTGTTGTTTTTCCTTACTATTTATACGTGATAAAAGCCGCGTCAAACCGAACTGGGCGGTTCACTTTGCAGGGTGAAGGTCAACTCCTTATTGTTTTCCTTACACTCCTTGGTGATTTCTGGTATCAATGTGTGTAGTAGACTTCGCCTTTCGTCTGCAAAAAAAGTATCTTTTATCTCAGGCTCATCCCAAGGGGGGATTTCATGACCGTTAGTAAGAAAAAACATTATCGATTAAGCGCCACAGCGTTGGCAGTATCAGCAGCAATCTTGGCAACTCTTTCGGCCCATTCACAAGCTCAACAAGCAACCGGGGCAGTTGAAGAAATATCGGTTACTGGTACTCGTATCCGCACCACTGATGGCATGGTTACACCTACACCGGTAACTGCCGTCACGACTTCCGAGATCAAGAATCTCAACCCCGCTGCAGCCATCTCCGAACAGCTCGACAAATTGCCGCAGTTTCTGAATACCCAGACCGCCCAACGTGGTGG
>CAINTJ010000102.1 GCA_903853385.1 uncultured Gammaproteobacteria bacterium | reverse complement strand
TCAGCACCCAGCGTGGTTTTCTTGCCCAGGACGCGGATGGAGGTACCGGTCCACGACAGGGAGCGGGTCATGCCGGAAGTCACATTCTGGATGGTGATCTGGGTACCGGTAGGCAAAGTGCCATTGATGATCACATACTCGGAGATCAGGTTTTTGGCAGTGGTAGCCGCCAGAATGATTTCAGAGGCTTTGGCACGGATGGTGTAATCCTGGTAAGCCGGCAGGGCTACCGCAGCCAGGATGCCGATGATTGCGATAACAATCATCAATTCGATAAGGGTGAAACCCTTCTGGATGTTCTTCTTCATGCTTTTCATTGAATTGCTCCGACGTTTGATGATTAGGAGGGGGGACCGCTTGTGACAATTGCATCAATGTAGGGACTGATACGACAAGGGTCGCCGCGGCAGGACAAACATTCAGACTACACAATCTTATACGCAATTCATGTGCCACAACGGAAAATCTCCTGCTTAATCCACAAGATAGCGACCAGATCACAAAACCGGTTTGATATTCCGGCTTTTTCACAACAACCCGGAGGCAGCGGGTTTTCAAGTAACAATTCCGCCAAAGCTGTCCAGATACTGACAAAAATCGTCACACTCGCTGCTTGATGCTTGCCCTGGTCTGGCCAGGTCTACCATTTGACCCCCGCCCTGCCGGCTCTTAGTATCCGGTCTTTATGTCTTACATCAAGCTTATAGGGGAGCAGTATGGCAAGAACCACCAAGGGCCCAAGCAGCGGAAAAGCAGTCAGCAAGAATGCAGCCGCAGCCAGCCAGAAGACTGAATTCCGTTTTTACGACAACCGTCAGAACTATTTATCGTTCATCAATACCTGTAACGAGAAATCCGCAATCGCCAAACGTGCCGGCAAGGAGTTCCAGCACCTGCGTCCGGTGGCGCCAGCACTGCGTCTTTATGATGCCGGCATGGGCGACGCCACCGTCTTGTCGGACTGTCTGCGCGATTTACATCACCGCTTCCCCACTGTGCCGGTAGTGGTTGTGGCCAAGGAAATCAGCATGGAAGATGTCCGCATCGGGCTCGACAAGATGGTCGACCGTTTTTGCGAACATCCTGCCACCGTGCTGGTACTGACCAACCTCAACTATGCCGATTGCCGACTGATGCCTTCCAACGTAGCGTCGGCCAATGCGATGAACTGGCAGGAAATCAAACTCGAAGGCAGCATGTCCTACGGCTACAAGCAGCAGCTGGAAAGCATGCATCCATTGTTCGCACATGGCTGGGAAACCCAGACCAGCAAGGTCAGCGGCAACCCTTTGTTCAAACGTCCGTCGGTGGTGGTGATTTACCGGCAGGATCATCAGATTTTGCTCGATGCGGTGATTCCGCGTCCCGGCATGCAAAACTGGTATTTCGACTTTATCCTGGCGTCACAGCCCTGGCGTGCACGCACTTCCGCCCGTTTCAAGGCTGAGAAGATCGTGGCGCCCCTGGTACGTTCGCTTGCCCCCGGCGGTCGCATGCTGATCATCCAGTCCTGCGGCAAGGACCCCGCCGAAGAAGTGATCAAGGAATTCTGGCCCCATGAAGAGCCCTTCCCGGTCAATCGGCACGAAATCTTTGCCGAACTGCGGGCTGTGCTGGGCCGCGAAGCCCGTCACTTCAAAATGAGGGAAGAGTCGGACGACAAGGCCATCTTCAAATACCGCATGCATGCCCTGCCCTCCGAAATTGGCGGCGCCAGCATCGGCACCTCTACCTTGTTTGCCGCCTGGAACGCCTCGGTTTATGTCAATCAGATCGAGGATCAACGGATCGAACAAGTTATCAACGATGGCACTTACCTGAAAGCCACTGAAAAGGTGCTCAACAAGCATGGTGGCCTGCATTTCAATGATGAGGCGTTTGTTATCTCGCGGTATCACGACTAGCGCGGGTACAATTGTCATCTTATGGCTTGGTCCGGTATTGGTTTCTGCAACACGCCGTGAATACGTCCCTGTAGGCTCCCGTCGGCCATCCATGGCCTCAGAGGGTTGCTGAAACCAATACCGGACCAAGCCTCATAGATCACAGTGAGTACTCCAATGAACACCCGCAACATTCTCGTCACCAACGCGCTGCCCTTCGCCAATGGCCCGATTCATCTTGGCCACATGCTTGGCTACATCCAGGCTGACATCTGGGTAAGATTCCAGCGCATGCAGGGGCATACAGTGCATTATGTGTGTGCCGATGACACGCATGGCACGGCAATCATGCTCGGTGCCGAAAAGGCCGACCTTACACCGGAACAATATATTGCGGGTGTCCAGGTTGAGCATCACCGCGATTTCCAGCGCTTTTACGTTGATTTCGACATCTTTCATTCGACCCATTCGGACGAGAATCGCCGCCTTGCCAGTCTGATCTATGAGCGCTGCCAGCAAGGCGGGGCCATCAGCACGCGCAGCATCGCGCAATTATTCGACCCCGAGCGCAAAATGTTTCTGGCTGACCGTTTCATCAAAGGCCAGTGTCCGAAATGCAAGGCGGAAGACCAGTATGGTGACAACTGTGAAGTGTGCGCTTCCACTTATGCCGCCAGTGACCTGATCAATCCGCGTTCGACCATTTCCGGTGCTACACCGGTGTTGCAGGAATCCGTGCATTACTTTTTCAGGCTGCCGCTGTTTGCCGACATGCTAAAAGAGTGGACCCGCAGTGGGGTGTTGGTGCCTTCGGTAGCCAACAAAATGTCGGAATGGTTGCAGGCCGGTTTGCAGGAATGGGATATCAGCCGCGACGCGCCCTATTTCGGCTTTGAAATTCCGGGCGCACCAGGCAAATATTTTTATGTGTGGCTGGATGCCCCGATCGGTTACATGGCCAGCTTCGAAAAATTGTGTGCTG
This sequence comes from uncultured Gammaproteobacteria bacterium, assembly GCA_903853385.1. Classification (GTDB taxonomy): domain Bacteria; phylum Pseudomonadota; class Gammaproteobacteria; order Pseudomonadales; family Pseudohongiellaceae; genus CAILUG01. Next base: position 123,127 of record CAINTJ010000102.1, on the reverse strand, counting down.
AACAAGGGTTGGACTTCGGCGCGTACTGGAATGAAGGCGTCAGCACGGAACTCTGGCACTTCATCGGCAAGGACATCGTCAACTTCCACGCACTGTTCTGGCCAGCGTTACTGCAAGTGTCCGGATTCCGCAAACCCACCGCAATCAATGTCAATGGCATGCTGACCATAAACGGCCTGAAAATGTCGAAATCACGTGGCACTTTCATCACGGCTGATACGTATTTTGCCAATCTGAATCCGGAATATCTGCGCTATTACTTTGCTGCCAAACTCGCCAGCAATCCGGATGACCTTGATCTCAATCTGGAAGATTTCACGCTGCGCGTCAACGCTGATCTGGTAGGCAAAGTCGTCAACATTGCCAGCCGCTGTGCCGGATTTATCAACAAGAATTTTGATGGCCTGCTCTCCGCTACTGATGCAGAGCCCGGGCTGACCGCCGAATTCCAGCGTGCCGCAACCGAGTTGGCCGAGCACTATGATGCGCGCGAATACGGCAAAGCCATGCGCCAGATCATGGCGCTGGCCGACAAGGCCAATGCCTGGATCGCCGAGCAACAACCATGGACCTTGTCGAAGGCGGCACCGCAATCTTCGGACGTGCAGAATATCTGCAGTGTCGGCCTCAACCTGTTCCGCTTGTTGATGATTTATCTGAAACCCGTATTGCCGAAGATGGCACAACAAGTAGAGCAGTTCCTGCAAATTCCAGCCATGCAATGGTCGCACGCTGCCAGCCTGTTGAGTGGCCATCGTATCGGCACTTTTACTCCGCTGATGACGCGGGTCGATCCGGCCGGCATCGCGGCCATGCTGGAAGCCAGCCAAGGCAGTCTGGCGACAGTTGCTGAACCACCTTCCGCAGCAATTGCAGCTTCACCACTGGCCAAAGAACCAATCACTGCCGAAATCGAATTTCCGGATTTCGCAAAAGTGGATTTGAGGGTAGTGAAGATTCTGCATGCCGAACATGTGGAAGGTGCCGACAAACTGCTGAAACTGACACTTGATCTGGGTGTCGACGACAAAGGCCACAACGTGCAACGTACCGTGTTTTCCGGCATCAAATCGGCTTACCGGCCCGAAGACCTGATCGGCAAGCACACGGTACTGGTTGCCAACCTGAAGGCCCGCAAAATGAAATTCGGCTGGTCGGAAGGCATGATACTGGCGGCCGGCGACGGCAAGGACATCTTTCTGATTGCGCCGCATGAAGGCGCCGTAGCTGGCACACGGGTGACTTGACCACAAGTCAGAATGCGGCGGTAAACACCTTAAGTTGTGCGTTGCTGATGCCGGCCGCCTGGACAGCCAGCGCGATTTGGAATCGCTCTGCATGCTGCAGTTGCATGAAACTCCAGGAAGAAGCATCTGCACCACTTTCATCCAGGCTCAGCTGTGGTCGCCCTGCCGTATCGAAATGAAAGGCAAATGAATCAAGACCTAGCTGCAAGCCGAGTCCGCGTGCTTTCACATATGCTTCCTTCAGCGTCCATAAGCGGAAGAACAAATCACGCTGCGCATCTGCACTGCAGGCTTTGATCAGTGCAGTTTCGGCTGGCGCGAAAAACCGCTGTGCCAGCGTCAATATTTCCACTTCGCGCGTCACGGCTTCGACATCAACCCCTGCGTCAGCATCCCTGGTAACCACCAGTGCCAGCAAGCCGTGGGTATGACTGAGATTGAACTGTAGAGGGGCTGGCTGTTGCAGCAATTGCGGCTTGCCATATTGATTGTGTGCAAATTCCACACTGGCCGGTGGCAATTGCAGATAGCCGGCCAGAACGCTGCGCACCAACGCACGTGCTTGCAAAAACCGCTGGCGATCAGTAGCCGCTCTGAAGCGCTGCCAGCGCGCACGCTCCCCGGCATTAAGCCACTCAGCGTAAGGTACCTGCCTGTCTGCAGACAGCGCACCCCACTCCTGCATCAACCACAAATGCACCTGCCCGGCCGCTGGCAACAACATTGATGCAGCTGGCGCGGTCGCTGCCATCAACGTTTTACGAAACTCTGCAAGGTGAGGCGCTGGGTCACGCTATTGGGCATCAGCAATTGCACGTTGTCGTAAATAGTAGAACCCACACGCACGGATGGGATTACAACCAGATTGGTGAGCGGGTTATAACTGGCATAACTGTTGGGCAGGTTGGCGAGCGGCTTGAGGCTGCCCGCCCTGATCGCAAATACCAGTGCCGGCTGGCTGGCGACCAGATCAAGGGTTACCTCATAGGAAGCCCCACCCGCCAGATTGACCGGGAATGTCACCGAGTTGCCGCACAGCTCTGTCAGCGCCTCGTTTGCTACCGGCACACTGCAATGATAGGGCTGCACAGTACTGCCCGGTAGCAGATCGGAGGTGTAGGCCTGGTTTATGAGCACCAGATTTTGACGGCTAAGCTGGTTGGCGACGAGCGGCAATTCCGCGAAATTGGCCCCAAGCTGTCCGCTGGCATCATAGACGCTGAGAGCAGCAATCCTGTCGACTACCTCCATGCCATAAACCACATTGGCGAACACTGTGAAGCTGTTGTTCGCTGCCAGATCAAGAAACACATTGCTGTCCAGATTGACGAACCATTGACTGGTGGCACTGTTGGGATCGCTACCCACCTTCGCCATCGCCACCGTGCCGCGAACATTGGAGCGATTGAATTCATTTTTGATAGTGCCATAGGTGACAAGCGGGTTGATGACGTTGCCGGCATCCAGATAAAAGCCGCCGCTCTGGATCACAAAACCGGGCACGCTGCGGTGAACAAGACTGTTGGCATAGCCACCCTCGTTAACGTAGCGCAGAAAATTGGTGACGGTGGCAGGCGCTACCGAGCGCAGCAACTCCACACACCACTCGCCCTGGGTCGATTGCAGGCACACATATTTTTGCGCAAGTGCCGGACTCCCCGTCAACACCATGAACGGAATCAGCAGCGCCAACCAGTGGCTATATCTGTTACTTCGCATTGTTTTCTCCTGCAAACGGCAGCGGCAAGGTTACCATATCTGTTTTGCTGCTACTCCCGCCGCGCAAGCTGTAGTTTAATTGGGACTTAATGCCGCCACCCTTTGGAGTATCCATGCGCTTTCTTCATACCATGATCCGTGTGACCGACCTTGAAAAATCACTGGATTTCTACACCAACATCTTCGGCATGCAACTGCTGCGCAAAATTGATTTCCCGGATGGCCGCTTTACCCTCGCCTTTGTCGGCTATGGCGGTGAAGCCGACCACACTGTGCTGGAACTTACCCACAACTGGGATACCAAGAGTTATGAAATGGGTAACGCCTTCGGCCACATCGCGATTGGCTTGCCGGATGTCTACAAGGCTTGTGAAGACATCACCGCCAAGGGTGGCAAAGTAGTCAGACCAGCCGGTCCGATGAAGTTCGGCGGCGGCGTGATCGCTTTCGTCGAAGACCCGGACGGCTACAAGATCGAACTGATCGAACGCAAATAATGCGACCTTGGTGCGCGAGCCCAACCCATAATGCGAACCATGACAGCGGACCATGACTGACATCCCGATCTTGCTGATCGGTGCCATTTTCGTCAACAACCTGGCGCTGTCGCAAATGCTGGGGGTGGCGCCATTGCTCAGAGCTTCCGGCTCCCTGGCAACTGCTGCAGTCATGGCCGCGGTTGCCACGTGCATACTGACGCTGTCATCTATGGCTACCTGGTTGTGCTATCACTACCTGTTGCTGCCGTTTGACCTGGTGTTCTTGCGCACGCTTGTGTACATCCTGCTCATCGTCGTGGTGATGAAACTCACCGAGCTGCTGCTGTACATGCAAGCCCCGGCGCAACACTGCGTACTCGCCACCTCGCTGCCACTGATTACCCTCAACTGTGCGGTGCTGGGCGTGGCGTTGATCAACGACAACAAGGCCAACTCCTTCATTGAATCGGTATGCTACGGTTTTGGTACTGGAGCAGGGCTGGCGCTGGCATTGATCATGCTGGCAACGCTGCGTGAACGGCTGGCATGCGCAGATGTGCCTGAACCGTTCCAGGGCTCCGCCATCACGCTGATCACGACCGGTCTGATGTCATTGGCCTTCATGGGTTTTGCAGGACTGGTGTAACCGATGGAACTTGCTTCCTTGCTCTCTCCTTTCATGCTGCTGGCACTCGTGCTGGTGGCGGGCCTCGGGCTCGGCTGGGCTGTACTGAAGCAGCCTATCAACGACAACACCATGGTCGATAAGGTCAATGCGTTGCTGCCGCAAACCCAATGCGGCCAATGTGGTCATCCCGGTTGCAAGCCCTACGCACAAGCCATTGCCGCTGGCGGTCCCATCAACAAGTGTCCACCTGGTGGTGCTGCCACCATCAGGGCGCTGGCCACACTGCTGGGAGTGGCAGTAGCACCGCTTCATCCCGCGCACGGTGTCGAGAGTGCCCGCAAGCTTGCCTACATCCGGGAAGACGAATGTATTGGTTGCACCAAGTGCATCCAGGCCTGCCCGGTTGATGCAATTCTCGGCAGTGCCAAGCACATGCATACCGTTATTGTCAGCGAATGCACCGGTTGTGATTTGTGTGTAGAACCCTGCCCGGTGGATTGCATTGACATGATTGCGGTCCAGACACCCCTGCAGAGCTGGCATTGGCCCACGCCAGAGGAGCGCTCCGTCAATGTTGCGTGCATTGCCACCGATCGCGGGCAAGGAGTGAATGCATGACCAGTGCCACACCCAAGCTGTGGAATTGCGCGGGCGGCATCCATCCACCTGCCAACAAGCAACAATCCCTGCAAGGCTGCATCCGCACGGCAGTGTTACCACCACAGCTGATCGTGCCGGTAACCCAGCCGCTCAACAACCCGCCACAACTGTGTGTGCACATTGGCGAACGGGTCCATAAAGGCCAGCTACTGGCGCAGGGCAGCTCGCACCCGGGCCTTGCTGCACATGCACCAGCTGCCGGCAAGGTCACTGCGATTACCGAACATCAGGTACCCGGCATGTCAGGTGTGCCGGAATTGTGCGTGGTGATCGACACTGATGCGACTGACACCACCTGGCCCAAACTGCCAGTGCTTGATTACCTGCATACCGATAGTGATGCATTAATCCAGCGCGTTGCGGATGCGGGCATCAGTGGCTTGGGCGGCGCCGGCTATCCTGCCCATTCCAAATTGCAGTCAGCACTGCATAAGGTCGACACCCTTGTGCTCAATGCCACCGAGTGCGAACCCTATATCAGCGCAGATGAGGCGCTGTTGCAGCAACATGCCGAAACAGTGCTCAACGGTTGTTTGATACTGTTGCAGATAACCGGTGCCACGCGTTGCCTGATCGGTATCGAAGACAGCAAACCGCAAGCCATTTCCGCCTTGCGCAGCCATGCTTACGACCCGCGCCTGCAAGTCATGGTGATTCCAGCGCTCTATCCGTCCGGAGCCGAAAGGCAGTTGATTTACACGCTTACCGGCAAGGAAATTCCCACAGGCAGCTGGCCGGTGGACTGTGGTGTGCTGTGTCATAACGTCGGCACTGCGTTTGCAGTCGCACGCGCGGTCATGCATGGGGAAGTGCTGGTTTCCCGCGTTACCACAATTACAGGAGCTGCCCTCGCACAAGCGGCCAACTATGAAGTTTTGATCGGCACCCCGCTTGCCAGCTTGTTGCAACAGAGTGGGCTGGATACCACAAAGCTGTCACGCCTGATCAGTGGGGGCCCACTGATGGGCATCGAACTGCCTCATGCCGGGCTACCGGTTACCAAGCTGACCAACTGCATTATTGCCACTACCGGGCAGGAGTTGCCGACACCACCGCCAGCGCAAGCTTGTATCCGCTGCGGCTACTGTGCGCAAGTATGCCCGATACATTTGTTGCCGCAACAGTTGTACTGGTTTGCGCGCAGTCATGAGCTCGAGCAAGCCCAGGCCCATAACCTCAAGGACTGCATTGATTGCGGCGCCTGCGCTTATGTCTGCCCCAGCCATATTCCGCTCGTACAGTATTTTCGGGCAGCCAAGGCCGAGCTTGTCCAGGCTCATGACCAGCGTCTGCGCGCAGCACATTCAAAGCAACGCTTTGAAGCACATCAGCAGCGCGTGGCGAGCGAACTGGCGCTGACTGAACAACGACGGGCAGAACGCACGACACTGGCAAAACAGCAGCCAGCAACCACAAATAGCAGTTCCACAGCCGCACAGGATGCAGTGGCGGCAGCATTGGCACGCGTGCATGCCAGAAAAGCCGCACTCAAGCCGGCAGCGGCTGACAACAAGGACCCGCCGCCATGAACAATCTGCAGCCGCTGAGCTCGCCGCATGGCCACGCCGGCTCCAAAACCTCGCAGGTGATGCTGCAGGTTCTGCTGGCCTGTGTGCCGGGTACGGCGGCGCTGTGGTTCTTCTTTGGTTATGGTGTGCTGATCAATCTGGTGTGGCTGACGGCGCTGGCAGTGGCACTGGAAGCGCTGGTAATGCTGTTGCGCAAACGTCCTGTGCTGTTTTATCTGCGCGATTACAGTGCAGTAGTAACTGCCGTTTTGCTGGCACTGGCGCTGCCTCCTGCAACGCCATGGTGGCTGGGCCTGACAGGCATCTTGTTTGCGATTGTCATTGCCAAACATCTGTTTGGCGGACTCGGCTGCAACCCGTTCAACCCGGCCATGGCCGGTTACGCGGCCTTGTTGATTGCATATCCGGCACCAATGACACGCTGGCTGCTGCCGCAAGCAGTGACCCATGCATTGCCTGATCTTGCCACCGCTTTCGACTTTTTCCTTGACCGTGATGTTCATGGCCATATTGATGCTTTCACTGGTGCCACTGCGCTCGATAAATTCCGGCAGCAGCACGGCGCTCAACTGGTCAGCGAATTCTGGCAGAGCACGAAGGTGATGGGGCAGTGGTCGGGGGCCGGCTGGGAATGGGTGAATGCCGGCTTCCTCTATGGCGGCCTCTACCTGCTCTATAAAAAAATTATCACTTGGCACATACCGGTGGGCTTCCTGCTGGCCATCGCCATTTTGGCAGCGCTGTTCTATGACGGCGGCAGTTCACAAAGCCATGGTTCGCCGCTGATGCATTTGTTTGCCGGCGGCACCATGTTGGGCGCCTTCTTTATTGCTACTGATCCGGTCACTGCCGCAACATCCAGCAAGGGTCGACTGATCTACGGGGCTCTGACCGGCAGCATTGTGTTTGTGATCCGCGCCTTCGGCGCTTATCCTGACGGGGTGGCCTTCGCAATATTGATTGGCAATATGGCAGTACCGATGATTGACCGGTTTACCCGACCCCGCACCTTCGGACACAGCCCATGAGTAATGCTCCAGCCAGCAAGGGCTTTGTCAAAGCGATGATCCACAACAGCCTGCGGCTGGCAGCCTTTGCACTCGGCAGCGCTGTATTGCTGGTATTTGCAGACAACCTCACCAAAGACCAGATCGCGCACCAGCGTCTTGAATCGCGGCGCCAGTTGCTCAATCAAGTATTGCCACCGAGCCTGCATGACAATGATTTGCCGGGAGCAGGTTTCCAGCTCGACCCCGTCAAAACAGACTTTAGCCAGATTTCTCTGCTTGGACTGAGTGCTCCGCGCAGCGGCTATCGTGCCAACCTCAAAGGAACTGCTTCCGGCGTGGTGCTGCCGCTGGAAACCAGTGAGGGCTATGGCGGCCCCATCGTGCTGATGATCGGCATTGCAGCAGACGGCAGTATCACCGGGGTACGGGTGGTGGAACATAGTGAAACTCCCGGGCTCGGCAGCCAGATCGATATTGAGCAATCGCAATGGATTACCGGTTTCCATCAACATTCGCTCGCCGATACGCCTGCCGGCAAGTGGCGCGTGAAAATGGATGGTGGCAATTTTGACCAGTTTGTCGGTGCCACCATCACACCGAGAGCAGTCGTGGGGGCTGTATACGGCGCCTTGCTGTTTTTTGAAGCCAACAAGAGTGCGCTGCTCACGGCTGCAGACCAGCAGGGAGCTTTATGAGTTCGCCTGTTTATCGCATGAGCACAAACAACAGACTCTGGCACAATCATAGCGGGTTCATGCTGCTGACCCTGTGCCCACTGCTGGCAGTCAGCAACTCCGTGGTGAAATCGCTTGGGCTTGGACTGGTCACACTAGCGGTACTGGCCGGCTCCAGCTTGCTGGTTTCACTGCTGCGGCATCAACTCAGCCAGGCGACCAGACTGCTCATCATCGTAATGCTGGTTGCTGCGCTGACCAGCTGCGCTGAATTCTTCCTGCAGGCCTATACCTTCAAGCTTTATCAATCCCTGGGCCTGTTCGTGCCGCTGATCGCCACCAACTATATGTTGTTTGATCGCGCTGATAATTTCGCCAGCACGCATCAGCTACTGCCAGCGCTGTTGGAGGCCATGATGAAAGGGGCCACGTTCATGTTGCTGCTGCTCGTCCTGGGCGCAATACGCGAAGTACTGGCTACTGGTGCGCTGTTTGCCAATATGGATCAATTGCTGCCGGATGCAGCGAGCTGGAAAGTACAGGTATTGCACAACACATCGCCATTTCTGCTTGCCAGCGTGCCAGCAGGGGCATTGCTGCTGCTGGGATTCCTGATTGCACTGAAGAACATGATCGATAAATACCTGACACCGGTATCATCAGTGGTTGCAGTGGAACCGGTAGCCGGTAGCCGACGCGTGCGGGTAACCGGAAAGATTGTGTAATGGCTCAGCCCGCGGTGTTCGGGGCTTGCAGGGTTGTCACCCGTTGCAGCCGGACTTCGCCCACAAGTTGCCTCGACTGCTGAAACTCAACACTTCAAGAAAAAACAATGAACAAACAAAAACGCATCCAGATATTTGAGCGACTGCGCGCCGCCAACCCGGAGCCAACCACGGAACTGGTGAGCAACTCGCCGTTTGAACTGCTGATTTCAGTGATGCTGTCAGCCCAGGCCACTGATGTAAGCGTCAACAAAGCCACTGCCAAACTGTTTCCCAAAGCCAATACTCCCCAGACCATTCTGGCGCTCGGCGTCGACCAGCTGAAGAGTTACATCAAGACCATCGGCCTGTACAACACCAAGGCCGGCAACATCATCAAGACCTGTCGCATGCTCATCGACCACCATCAGTCACAAGTGCCGGAAGATCGGCATGCGCTGGAAGCTTTGCCGGGCGTGGGCCGCAAAACTGCCAATGTGATTCTCAACACTGCGTTTAGGCATCCGACCATGGCAGTGGATACTCATATATTCCGGATTGCCAACCGGATTGGACTGGCACCCGGCAAGAATGTGCTGGAAGTGGAGAAAAATTTGCTCAAGCAGGTGCCGAAGCAATTCTTGCTGGATGCCCATCACTGGCTGATTCTGCATGGCCGCTATACCTGTGTCGCACGCAAACCTCGCTGCCAAGGATGTTTGATAGCCGACCTGTGCGAGTACAGTGACAAAACATGATTCAGCTTGTCAAAATCTTTATTTTTTCTTAAATAATGCCGGGTAGTTTTGCAGTATACAAATCTCAATATACGAAGCTGCCATGAAACTGCTCTTTCTATGTACCCATAATCGCTGCCGCAGCATTGTGGCGGAAGCCATAACGCGACAGGTGTGTGGCGGATTGGTGGATGTGCAGAGTGCCGGCAGTCAACCGGCTCGCAAGGTGCATCCACTCACACTGGAGCATCTGGCCATGCATGATATCCCGGTGCGGGGTTTGCGCTCGAAATCGTGGGACAGCTTGCCCGACTACAATCCTGATTTTGTTATTTCCGTATGCGACAGCGCCGTGGGCGAGAGCTGCCCGTTGTGGGATGGCCAGGCTGCCAGAATTCATTGGAGCTTGATGGATCCCTCCGTTCTTGATGAAGATGCCGCAGCCTGCGACGCCGCCTTTGCAACCCTGATTGCCACACTCACGCTGAGAATGAAGCGCATCAAGGATCTATTGCAACGCACACCATCCAAGGGAATCCTTGCAGAAGAGTTTGCCGTCCTCGCCAATTTATATGTGAAAGCCAACAAGCCAGAACGTGAGCGCCAAAGCTTGTTCGGCTTCCACCAGGACACCGGTAAAGCCGGCTGGTTATACTAGCTCCACAATTGGCACCGCCGAATTAACCTCGGCGTCATAGTCGACATCCGGCACTTCAAAGCCGAACAACTGCAAAAAGCCGGTTTTGTAGCCCTTGAAATCGGTGAGGGTGGGGATGTTCTCCGTTGTCACTTGCTGCCAGAGTTCAGTAACTCTTTGCTGCACAGCCGGCGCCAGTTCCTTGAAGTCAGCGCGCCAGCGACCCTCATTATCAATGTGTGGAGCAAAACCATAGAGACTGTCACGGAACAGGCCATAGACCTGTTCAATGCAACCTTCATGGGTGCCGGCTTCTTTCATCACCTTGAATAGCAGCGCCAGATACAGCGGCATAACCGGAATCGCGGAACTGGCTTGTGTCACCACGGCTTTCAGCACTGATACGCGCGCAACACCTCCGCGCGGCCCCAGTTTGCGTTGCAGTTTTACCGCTGTGTGATCGAGATCTTTCTTGGCAGCGCCGATAGTGCCGTTCCAGTAGATGTCCCAGGTCAATTCAGCACCAAGATAGGTGTAGGCCGTGGTATAGGCGGTTGGTGCCAATACTCCGGCTTCGTCCAGCGCATCAATCCACATTTGCCAATCCTCGCCCCCCATCACGGCTACCGTGTTGGCGATCTCTTCATCAGTGGCGGCCGGCACACTCATTTCCTGGATCACTTCCTTGTCAGTGTTGATACCCCGCATCACGATGTCTTTGCCGATGGGCTTGAGTGTAGACATATGCACATCGCCTGTCAGCGGGTGCTGCCGGCGCGGCGAGGCCAGGCTGTAGATCACCAAATCCACCTGACCCAGATCGGCCTTGATGGTGTCGATGACTTTTTGTTTGATTTCTTTGGAGAAGGCATCACCATTGATGCTCTTGGCATAGAGTCCAGCCTGCTGGGCTTCATGATGAAAAGCCGCGCTGTTGTACCAGCCTGCAGAAGCACATTTATCCGGCGCGCCTTCTTTCTCGAAAAACACGCCCAGTGTGGCCGCACCGCACCCGAACGCTGCCGTGATGCGTGAAGCCAGCCCGTAGCCGGTGGAGGCACCAATCACCAATACTTTTTGCGGTCCGACTATCTCGCCGTGTTGTTTGACATAGTCGATCTGGCTTCTGACATTCATTGCACAACCGACAGGGTGCGCGGTAATGCACATAAAGCCACGGACACGAGGTTTGATGATCATGAGTGCTGCTCCCGTTATCATTTCGGCGCGAATGTTATCACGCCAACAGCCGGGGAAGTGCCGGCTCAAGCATCCGGAACCAGTTCACGCAAACGTTGCTGGCGCTCAGCAGGCGAAAGCAGTGACAACTGTCTGGCTGCCTCATAAAAACGCAGCAGATCGCCATCCTGCTTTTGCAATAATTCCTGGAAGGCCGGCACCCACTGGTTGTACGTGCTGACAGTCGACAACTGGGCATTGTTGAGGTCGGCAGCGAACCAGCGGTCATAACCGTTGTAACCGTCCCAGCCGGCCTTGAGCTGCTGGTAATGCTGGCGCAACTTGGTCTGGATGGCGGCTTTGCGGCTGCGCATTTCCGGTACCGGTAATGCTTGCTGATAGAGGCGACCCAGCGCTGCAGTGGCAGGCAATACCAAGGCCACAAACTGCTGCTGGCGCTGGCGGTCCTTGAGAAGTTCTGCCAATGCTTGGGGCTGGCCGCTGGCATCCGGCCGTGTTTGCAGCCAGCGCTGCTGCCCGTCCTGCTCCACCAGCGTGGCAAAACTTTCGTTGAAGGCGGTATCGCCGCTGACATAGAGTAATTGGTGGGCGAGTTCGTGAAAAATGGTGCCCGCCAATTGTGCATCATCACGCCTGAGCATGCTGCTTGGCACTGGATCATTGAACCAGCCCAGCGTGGAATAGGCGCTGACGCCGCCTACATAGGTATCCAGCCCCTTCTGCTGCAAGCGCAGTGCAAAATCCCTGGCAGCCGCTTCCGAAAAATAACCGCGATAACTGGCACAGCCGGCCACCGGATAACACCATTGCTCCGGCACCCGGGAGAATTCCGGCGTCGCAAATACATTCCACACGACAAAATCCCGGTGCAGATCGACATAAGTGGAATATTGGCGGTGCACCGGCAAATGCAGCGTTTGATCGGCAAAGTTGCGCAGTTCCTGTACCAGCACCAGCTGCTGGCGCGTGGATACAGGCAGTGCCGGATCCTGTAATACGGCTGCAATATCCTGTCGCTGCCGCAGCAAACTCAACTGGCCGGCGATGGCTTGATGATAATAGCTGAGGGATTCACAGCCTGTGAGCAGCAGGATGGGCAAGACAACCAGCAACATTGCTATCCGCGCGTTCTGCCCGGCCTGCATACTGGCGGCTTACTCCTTCACTTTGATTTCGTAGAGAGTTGACCAGAGTTTGCCGGTTACAAACAGGCGCTTGCTGGTGGCATCCCAGGCGATGCCGTTCAATACATCATCCTGGCCTTTGCGCTCGTTGATGCCATGCAAATCCAGTTTGCTCTTGATTTTGCCGGTAGCGGGATCAATACGCACGATGAAGTCTGTGTACCAGACATTGGCCCACACTTCGCCGTTGATGTATTCAAGCTCATTGAGCTTATCAAGTGGCACACCGTCTTCAGTCACTTGTACCCGACCAGTCTCCTTGAGGGTGAGCGGGTCCAGAAAACGCAGATAGGCAGTACCGTCGCTGACTATCAAACGGTTGCCGTCCTGTGTCAGCCCCCATCCTTCACCAGGCAGATAAAACGATTGCACCTGGTTGAAACTGGCAAAGTCGTAGACCAGCACAACATGACTCTGCCAGGTGAGCTGATAGATGCGGTCTTTCAACACCGTGATGCCTTCGCCGAAATATTGCGAAGGCAACTGGGTACGCTGCAGGACTGTACCGGTGCCTAGCTCCACCTTGCGCAACGAAGACTGGCCATTTCGGCCAGTGCCCTCATACAAGACTCCGTCAATGCTCACCAATCCTTGCGTGAATGCATCGCGGTCATGGGGATAGGTATTGATGACCTGGACTTGTTTTACCGGCACTCCTGCCCAAGCGACAGGCGTGGCAAGCGGTAGCAGCATGGCTAATACGCATGCAAGTCTGCAACGACCGGATCTGGTGAACTGCATGGAGAAAATTCCTGGAAAAGTGTCTTACAACAGACCCTTGAACACTGCGACCAAAGTGCCAGCGATCATCAACACCGTGGGCAGGAAGGTCAAACCAAAACCAGGACCACGCTTGTCAGGGTCTTTGACATAAGCGCGCGCATACAGTGTGCGGCCGATGATCCAGATAACACCCATCGCTGCGGCGATCTTGTAACCAGCCCAGCCGTGGTTTTCGAAAGACCAGCTGAACATGAACAAAACCGGGATGAATACCACCAGTTGTTCCATTGTGTTCATCTGCACGCGCAGATGGCGCTCGAACAGCGGGTGTCCGCTCATCGCCGGCGCTTTGATGCTGTATTGACCGCGGGCTTTGCCTACGTTGATGGAAAAATAGATGAACTGGACCAGTGCCAGCGTAGCTACGAGTACTACCAACTCCATAACAACCTCCTGAAGGGAAACAAGGTGCAACGGAGTCGAAGCTTGCACTTATTTCAGGATGGCTTCCAGTGAAAAATGGATGTGCTCAAGTGTCTGCTTCGGTGATTTGCCGGCCCGCAGACCCAGTTTGGCGGATTGGTACAGTGCAACCAGCTGATCGGCAGCAAACTCGGCACTGACTCCGCTGGCCAGAGCCCTGGATTTTTCCAGTTCGCGTGTGCGCTGCAGCAACGCTTTGCGGATCGTAGTGAAAGATTCGCGGATCAGCTTGGCCATGTTTTCATCCCACTGAATGCTTTCACACTGGGAATTCACCAACAGACAGCCGTAACCGCGTCGTGCTGCCGGCACACTAGTGACGATGGCTTGGAAAAACTCAGTCAGCGCTGCCGGGGCTTTGTGCAACTGATTACCCAACGAGGCATCCATCAGCTTCTTTAATACTGAATTGTAGTGTTCAACACAGCTCTTGAAAAAAGCCTCTTTCTCGCCGAATGAGTTATACATGGTGCCGCGGTTGATGCGGGTAGCATCCAGCAGTTTCTGCACCGAGCTGGCAACAAAGCCATCCATCCAGAATTGGTGGGTGGCTCGTTCAATAACATCGTCGTAATCGAATTCAATGGGGCGGGCCATGGCGGATTTTCCGGTGAGATCAGGGAGCAGGCAGTTTTGATTGCGAGGATTCTAGTAGAATCGTTCCGGAATTTACGTAAATTTCCTGTAAATGCCACGTGTTGCAACCCCGGAACAAATTCAAAACAAATGACGCATCAACACTACGCCGAGCCCCATCAACGCTCCCACCACGCCGCCCCACACCACCAGCCAGCCCAGATGTTCCTGAATCATCTTCTGCATGATTTCTTTCACCAGCTGGGGCGTCATCTGCTCCAGGCGCTGATCGACAATGTATTCAACCCTGCGTAACAACGCTTCACTGTTGTGACCAGCCAAATCAGCCAGTATTTCCGGATCATCCCCGACACTGCGCAGGAAATCCTGCATGCGTGCGACGAACGGTTCGCGCAATCCCTGCAGCCTGGCGGCACCGCCAAACATCGACAAGGCCGAGCCGAACGACGACTCCATGATCACTTCAACCAGCGCATCAAAAGCCTTGCTGAAATCGAGCCGCGGCAGCAGTTTGTCGACCAGTGTCGCGCCCTCGCTACTGAGTGACGCCAGCACCTTGCGCACATTGTCGGGCGAAAAAAACTGATCCATGACCATCACACGAATACCGGCGCGAAATTCGTTGAAACGTCCGGGGATCACACCGGAGCCATAAATTCCGGGAACTTTTTCGAACAGCATGTAGATCGCCACACAGTCGGTAACTGAACCGGTGAAGCCATACAGCCCCATGTTCAGCAAGGTTTCACCGCTGAGCCCGGGCAGCAAAAAACCAGCCGCACTCAGCGACGTTGTGATCACAATGGTCAACAATCTCTTGTCCATGCTTGTCTCGTTATTTCGCCGATTTTTCTTTCTTGGCGTCTTCAGGTGGAGGTTCGAATCCGGCGGTGGTCTGGTCCCACGGCCCCCGCAGGTGATAGATGACCGTGGTGAAATCATCGAGCTGTTTGGAAAACAGCTTGCTGCCCAGATAGGTGCCGAGCGCAACCGGCCACGCGGCCATTAGCGCCGCCACCATCGATACATTCTGGCCAAAGGGAACCTGCACTTGCATGTCGGCAGCGATGGTTTCCTCACGCAAGTTGATTTCACCCTGGATATTGAGATTGGAGGAGGGACTGGCAATCATCAGTGGCGTCACTGTGGTCACCACGCCGTCACTGAAATTGAGCGCGCCGTCAATTCGGTCGAAAGTGAAGCCTTTCGAGAAAATATCAGAGAAATCCAGCTTGAGTCTGCGCACCAGCGCATCGAAATTGAGGGCACCAAAAACCCGGCCTGTGGTGCCGGCACCCTTGTCAACATAGCGTCCGTCGTTGATGTTGAGGTGGATCGGCCCAAATGCCCGTTTCAGTGAAAAATGCAACGGCGAGCCAGGCCACTCCATACTGCCATCAAACGAGGCATTCTTGCTGACCACACTGGCATCATGCCCCCAGGCTGGCAGTACTTTGGCCAGATCACCGGCAGAAAACAGGCCGGTGAAACTGCTGCGGTGTTTACCGTCCAGGTAGCGCCAGTCCATGCTGGCGCCAAAGGTACGGGTGGTGTCGGAAATCTCGGCATCTGGTGATTTCATGCGGAAATTGCTGATGCTTGCACCCAGTGTGTTGGGACGGAATTGCAGCGAAAAAGCGCCAAGATTGTCGCTTCCGACACTGATTTCATCGGTCTTGAAGTCAAACGCCGGCAACTTGGTGGGATCAATGTCCTGCAACGGATCTTCTTCTTCCGGTGGATTCTTGATCTTTTTGTCAACAACCGGTCTGGCAGGCAATCGCAGATAGTTGAGGGCAACCTGCCAGGGCTTGCCGGCATCATCTGCCAGCTCCAGCGTGCCCGACAGCAAGTCGTTGCGACCACTGATATGCCAGCCATGTTCAGGATGCCGTACTACCACGTTGACCTTGCTGAAGCTTTGGCCTGGCAACTTGAGATCGCCGATGTTCACATCCACCAGCCGCAGATAATCGGCCACTTGCCTGCCTTGACCGCCAGCCTGGTTCATGACTTTGGCAACACTTTCCCAGGCACTGACATCGAGCTTGTCGAGATCGCCACTGATCAGCACCCCAGGGGTATTGTTGTCGGCCTGGCGCACAGTGAAATTGCGATTGCGATCACCCAGGCTGATCTGTCCACGCTGGATGCCGGCACTGTCGAGTTGCAAGGTACCGGCAAGCAGATCCCGAAAACGAAAATCCATGGTTTGGTTTGCGCCGCTAAAACCCAGTTCCAGGCTCAGCGGGCTTTTCTGGTCTCTGGTTTTGTTGAGCGGTTCCGGCAGGCTGCTACTGAGGCCGGCCAAATCGGATTCAATCAGCAAAGTGGTCTCTTTTTCGTTGCTGTTGAGTACAGGCTCTACTTTTACAGTAGCCTTGTAATCGATTTCACCCTGCATGTAGTTGAACAGTTCCCGCACGAACACGGGTTGCTGCGACCACTTCTGCAATGCAGCAGCTGCGACCTTGCTGGTGCCTTCAATAGTGACGGTCTGTTGCTCGGTGCCAGGCGCACGCGTCGTGATCATTGCCTTGAGCGGGCTGTCAAACAAACTGGCGGCCAGTTTTCCCGCCTGCAAACCCTGCTTGCTGCTATAGGAAATTTCGCCATCGATCTTTTTCAGCTGAAGATCAAAATCAGTCATGTCCAGCACACTGTTATGGGTAACTGTGTTCACACTCACCAGCGGCGCTTTGTCATGATCATGCAAATCGATACCAATGCCGACCTTAAGAGCAAGATCACCGGTGGCCTGCCACTTGTCCATGAACACGCCAATCGTTTGATGTACCGGGGTAGTACGCAGAAAGTCTATGCCCAGGGCGGTGGAAGTGTTGGCAGCAACCGTTACTGCAAGCACTTGTGTATCTTTGACAGTACGGATAGCGGCTTCGGCATGATCCACCGCGATGCCGGCGATGCTGCCACTGTCAGCAATCACATCGATGGCATTGTTGCGCTGCACTACCACGCCCGCGACCTTGCTCAGTTCCGGCCAGCCGGGCAAAAACGCAAGTTTGCCATCACGCACACGATACCAGGATCCGACAAATGTATCGTTTTCCGGAGCAGACTCGCCGGTAATGGTGTGCAGTAAAAACGCGCTGTCTACTACTTCACCGCCTTTGAGAGCAGCCTTTAACCAGGTCATGGTTTCCTTCACATTGGCCAGGGTTGGCAAATAATCCGGTGCGATGCCTACATTCATGCGGTTCATGCCGATCTGCAGACCGAATTCGTTGTGCCACTCGCCTTTTGTGTCGCGCTGGTTATGCACATCGAAACTGACGCGACCATTGAGATCGGCATTTTCCACATCGATGAAATTGCTGCGCACATTGACTTCATCAGTCGACGCTTGCCAGCTCACACGCGCATTGACCTTGTCATAGTGCCAGGGGCGTTCGAACAACAGCGGCAAATGCAGCGTGAAGTCACGGGAATCCACTTCAACCTTTCCGGTTGTTGCATTGGCTTCAACATAACCACTGATGCCGCTGCCGGATGGCGCTTGTTGCCAGGCATTGACCGCAACATTGTCCAGATTACTGCGCAGCAGGAATGCTTGCGGATAGGAACCGTCGGGGGCGGTTTCGAAATCGAAATTGCGCAGCACGCCACGCGCATCGAGTGTTTCCAGCGCGCTGAGTGCCGCTTGCGGCATAGGTACAACCTTTATCAACAACTGGCCGAGCATCCCGGCATTGAGTTCATTGGCCTTGATATGCCAGAGCGGAGCCGGTGTATGCGTAGTGAGCAACTGCAGTTTGCTGATGCTCCAGGTCCGGTTCTGCGAGTCAAAGCCGGCATCCTGGATGCGAACATTCCAGTCCACCGGCACTGCGGGATCGCCATAGACCGGACGGGCTGACAGCAGCAAACCTGCGTGCTGAAAATCCAGCATGTGTACCTTGTCACTGTGCTGGGCCTGAGCACTGAAATCCAGCAACTCGGCAGTGAAATTCTGGATACCGTTACTGTCCGCTTCTAGCCAAAACCGGCCGCGACCCTGCAATTGCTGCCATTGCCAACCGGCAGGCAATTGCGCTTTTACCAGCGGCAACAGATCGAACTGTTCGGTATCAAGCCAGGCTGTGGCAGCAAAACTGCGGCGTGGATCACCGCGCAGCTGCAGCGCCATGTGGGCCGGAGATGCCTGCTCATTGAGACGAAACTGCAGTTGCATGTCATGGCTGGAGAACTTGTTTTCAATATTGAGGATTACCGAGCCCAGGCTTATGCGCTCTGCTCCCGGCCGTTGCAATACCACACTGCCTTCGTTAAGTGTGAACACTTTGGTGTTGAGCAGGAAATCGATAAGCGGGTCGCTGGCATTGTCATCCTGGCTGGGCACACCGGCCAGGCTCCAACTGCCGTTTTTCTGTTCCTGCAAGGTTACCGACACTTTGGCAACACTGATGCGTGATACGACCGGTTGTCGCGCCAACAGCGATGTCGGCACATCCAGCACCATTTCAACCCGCGCAATCGTGTGTTGCTGTGCGGGATTGGCCGGATCGCCGATCCGCAGATTGGTGATGACCATGCTTGGGCCGAACCGGAACCAGCCGCCCTTGATCTCGCCGATCTTCACTGGCACTCCCAGCATCAGGGCACCCTGCTGTTCGAACCACTCCTTGCGGGTGGCAACCAGCGGCATCAGCAGGCGGCCCAGCGTCAGATAGGCCGTCAGCGCGAGCAGCAGCAGCAAGCCGATATGCTTGAAGCGGCGCAAGACGCGCAAGGGCAAAGGTTTCACGACATCACCACATCGAACTGTTCGTTGGTGTACGAGGCTTCCACTTTGACACCGATGCGCTTGCCAGTGATCTGCTCAAGATCAAGTACGGTGGATGATTCTTCATCGAGCAGCCGGTCAACCACTTTCTGCGAGGCAATGACAAACAGCGCACGGTTTTCATAGGCACGGGCCACGCGCACAATTTCACGGAAGATGTCATAGCACACGGTTTCCACGGCCTTGATGCTGCCCCGGCCCTGACAGACCGTACATTCGGTACACAGCATTTGCCGCAAACTCTCACGCGTACGTTTGCGAGTCATTTCCACCAGCCCCAACTCTGACATCGGTGAAATCCGGGTGCGGGCCGGATCTTTCTCCAGTGCCTTGGCGAGCGTGCGCAACACTTGCCGCTTGTGTTCTTCGTCCTGCATGTCGATGAAATCAATGATGATGATGCCACCGATATTGCGGACCTTGAGCTGACGCGCGATGGCTTTGGCAGCCTCGACATTGGTTTTGTAAATGGTTTCTTCCTGGTTATGGTTGCCGAGGAAAGCGCCGGTGTTGATGTCGATGGTGGTCATCGCTTCGTTCTGGTCGATCACCAGATTGCCGCCACTCTTGAGTTTTACAGTGCGTGCAAGCGCCTTCTGGATTTCATCTTCAATGCCAAACACATCGAACAGCGGCCGCTCCCCCTGGAAAAACTCGATGTTGTTTTCGATTTCCGGAATGAATTCATGCGCGAATTTGAGGATTTCGTCACGCACTTTGGCATCATCAATGCGGATGCGCTCCACCTGGGGTGTCATCAGATCACGCATGGCCCGCACATAGAGGACGAGATCGCAGTAGATGGTCTGGATCCCGCTGGCCGCGCGGCATTCACTGATCCGGCGATCTACCGTGCTCCACATACGGCGCAAGAAGCGGATGTCAGCACTTAATTCACTCTCGCTCACGCCTTCTGCCGCTGTACGCAAGATGAAACCACACTGGTCCAGCACATCGGCTTCAATGACCGCTGCATTGAGCGCAGCCAGCAGACGGTCCCGTTCCTGCTCATTCTCTATGCGTTGTGAAATGCCGAGATGCCGGTTATGCGGCATGCAAACCAGATAACGCGATGCTATCGACAGGAACGTGGTCAGCCGTGCGCCCTTGCTGGCAATGGGCTCCTTCGCCACCTGCACCACCAGGTACTGTCCTTCCCGCACCAGCATATCGATGGTTTGCGTGGGCTGGGGTACCAGCTCATAGCCATCGGGACCCGGCACCATGATGTCGGCCGCATGGATGAAACCGGCTTTTTCCAGGCCGATATCGACAAAAGCAGCCTGCATGCCCGGCATCACCCGCACTACCTTGCCAAGATAAATGTTGCCGACCGGGCCACGCCGGTTGTTGCGTTCGATATAAATCTGCTGCAACAGTCCTTGCTCGATCAACGCCACCCGCGTCTCGCTTGGACTCGCATTGATCAGGATTTCAACACTCATGTACTGCAACCTTTCAAGATGGAAAGACAGGAAATACCAAAAAGCTCCAGCATCTGCGCCGTCTCAAACAGCGGCAAACCTACAACGTTGCTGTAACTGCCACTGACTCGCTGCACAAACAAGGCGGCTTTGCCCTGGATGCCATAAGCGCCAGCCTTGTCCCTGGGCTCGCCACTGTCCCAATAGGCATCGATTTCTGCCAGCGTGAGCTTCCTGAAGCTGACTTCGGTGCTGACCACCGTTTGCTGCACTTGTTCACCCTGCCTCACCGCGATGGCAGTGAGCACCTGGTGGGTACGGGCCGACAACAGGCCAAGCATCTCGCGAGCCTCGGCCAGGCTAGCCGGCTTGCCCAGTACGCTGCCCTCACACACAACCGTGGTGTCAGCCGCCAGCACCGGCAAATCCAGCAGACGCCCGCTGTCGCACCAGCCTGCAGCGGCTTTTTGTTCGGCAAGCCGTTGCACATACGGCAACGCACCCTCTCCTGCACACACGCTTTCATCGACCTGCTGGGGCAGCAACAGATGGGGCAAACCGATCTGCAACAACAACTCCCGCCGCCTGGGCGAAGCAGAAGCCAGATAAAGCCGGGGGGGCTGGGGAGCGGACAAACTAACCTCGTCTGCCGAAGCAGTTGAACAAAAAGCGGGCCTGCATACTGTCCGCTAGGCAACGGATTCCAACAAGCCCCGCCTGCATGGACCACCATTATCCCTGATCAGTTCCCCGCACACTATGCTGGTGTTTCCCGGCCATGTCATCGACATGAACCATGGCTGAATAACGTTATACTGTCATTCCATGACAACACTGACCTACAAGCACAAGCCACTGCAACTGAAACCGCAGGAAACCGTACTGGACTGTCTGCTCCGCCACGGTGTCGCGCTGCCCTATGCCTGCAAAGCCGGCATGTGTCAGGCCTGTCTGGTCAAGGTGGTAAATTGCACGGCCAGCGAAGAATCCAGAAAGTGGATCAAACCGTCCCTGCAGGCACTTGGCTACACCCTAGCCTGTCAGTGGGTGCCGGATACTGACATCAATGTCGAACTGCCTGAACTGGCCGATTTCGCAGTGGCAGCCACGATTCGCAGTTTACGCCGCCTTAATCCCCAGGTGCTGCAGGTGATTCTCGACATTGCCGATCCACGCAGTATGTTTGCCTATCGACCCGGCCAGTACCTGACTGCCACCAATCCGGCAGGCATTGCCCGCGCCTATTCCATTGCCAATGATTATGCGGAAGATGCTTATGTTGAGCTGCATATTGCTGCCACCAGCCATGGTGAATTCACCCACTGGCTGTTTGGCGCTGCCAGGGTGGGTGAGCAACTCTATCTGCGCGGCCCCGCCGGCAACTGCTTTTATGATGTGCGTGAGGATGCCGGCCAACCACTGTTGCTGGCTGGCACCGGCACTGGTCTGGCGCCACTGCTCGGCATAGTTAATCAGGCTTTGCAACACCAGCACACGCAACCAATCCATCTTTATCACGGTGGCCGCAGCGTCAACCAGCTCTACCTGGTTGACGAACTGCATTCGCTGGCTCGCGCCAATCCGCTTTTCCATTACCATCCCTGCGTGATTGAAGCAGACCCGCAAGCGGCTGGTGCGGTCCAAACCGGCCGGATTGAGCAAGTAATGACCCGGGATATGGCTAAAGAAAAGCTGGCAAACTACCGTAGTTACTTGTGCGGTGCCCCGGCCTTTGTGCATGGCCTGCGCAAAAAACTTTATCTGCAAGGAGCACGCTCCGAGCATATTCATTGTGATCCATTTACCGAACGAACGGTTGTACCCGACTGATACAACAGCAAGACTGCATCTGCCTGAGGCTAGCCCATGAACAGTTTGGTCAAAATAAGCGACAGTGTCTTTTCGACCATGGCGACACTGCTGGCCAACGGCTTCATGATTGCCATAGGAATCTTGTTTTCATTGGCAGTTTTTTATTACTTCATCGACATCACCCAGACCCAGCACACCATCCGTCGCAACTATCCTCTGATCGGCCGTTTCCGCTATTTGTTCGAAAGGCTGGGAGAATTTTTCCGCCAGTATTTTTTCTCGATGGACCGTGAAGAACTGCCATTCAACCGTGCACAAAGATCATGGGTCTACCGGGCCGCCAAGGATCTCGACAATACCCAGCCGTTCGGCTCCACACGTGACAACGACCGCACAGGTCACATCATTTTCGTGAATGCCGGTTTTGCGATTCTTGATGAAGAAGCCACCCAGCCGGAAACCATAGAGTTTGGTCCGCAGTGCCGCCACCCCTATCGCAGTGCTTCGTTGTTCAACATTTCCGGCATGAGTTATGGGGCTATTTCCAAACCGGCAGTGCAGGCGCTGTCGCGCGGCGCCGCCATGGCCGGCTGCTGGATGTGTACCGGCGAAGGCGCTTTGTCGGATTTCCATCTCGAAGGCGGCTGCGACATCATCTTCCAGATCGGCACCGCCAAATATGGGGTGCGGGATGAGCATGGTGCTTACTCACTGGACAAACTGAAGGAAGTAACCGGGAAACCGCAAGTAAAAATGATCGAGCTGAAACTGGCACAGGGAGCCAAACCTGGCAAAGGCGGCATCTTGCCCGGCGTAAAAGTAACTCCCGAAATTGCCCGCATCCGCGGCATCCCCGCAGGCGAGGCTTCAATCAGCCCCAACCGCCATACCGACATTGCCAATAATCATGAACTGCTGGAACGCATCTGCTGGCTGCGTGAATTCACCGGCAAACCGGTAGGTATCAAGACCGTGCTGGGCGATGAAACCTGGATTGAAGATTTACTGCAGACAATCAATGCCCGGGGAGCTGAACGCGCCCCTGACTTCATCACACTCGACAGTGCTGATGGCGGCACCGGCGCCGCGCCAATGACGCTGATGGACGATGTGGGCCTCGGCATCCACGAATCATTGCCATTGCTCGTTGACAAACTGCTGGAGCATGGCTTGCGAGACCGCATCAAGGTGATTTGTTCCGGCAAACTGATCAATCCTGCCGATGTGGCATGGGCCTTGTGTGTGGGTGCCGATGCCATCAACAACGCGCGCGGCTTCATGTTCTCGCTTGGCTGCATCCAGGCCATGCAGTGCAACAAAAACACCTGCCCCACCGGCATCACCACCCACGATACCAAATTGCAACGCGGCCTCGTCACCAGCGACAAAGCCGTACGCGTGGCCAACTACCAGCGCAACATGATCAAGGAAATCAGCATCATTGCGCATTCGTGCGGAGTTCCCAATCCACGCCATCTTCAGCGCAAGCATGCGCGCATGGTGTCAACCAGCAGTCACAGCATCAATCTGGTGGATTACTACAGCCGGCAGGGAGCGTGAAATTGCCGGGGGCGCTGCAACTGGCGTGGCTTACGCCGGGGCAGTCGCGGCACCCTGTCGGAACTGCATTATTTTTTCGCCGACTGTTTTCTGCAATGCAGCCTGCATTGCCGTGGTAGGAAACGGCATTACTTTCAAAAACAATTCGGCACTGGCGATGCGCCTGTCAGTTTCAATCAAGCCTTTGGTCAACAGATAGCCACTGCCGGTATGGGTAATGGTGGCAGAAATTTTTACTGCCTGTCCGGGCGAAAGAAAGCCATAGAATTTCGCGGATTTGATCGAGACCAAGTACACCATGTTGCCGAAATCATGGTCCATGAAATACAAAAACCCCGAGGCTTGTGCAATTGCCTCCACCATCAACACCCCGGGCAGAATGGGATTGTCCGGGAAATGCCCCTGGAATACTGGCGCATCATCAGGCAGGCGGCTTTGGCAGCAAATGGTCTTACCTGGCTCGTAACTAATGATTTCATCAATAAACTGGTTTTGTTCGATATTCATTACTTGATAAGACCATGGATATTCTCGACAAACACCGACATGCGGTAATTGTCCTTGGCTGCGGCACCGCTGTTTGCCGCCTTTTGCATCCACTCTTCCATCGGGATCTTGATGTCGAACTTGTCCTCGATCTCGAATACCACTACCAGAAAATCCACGCTTTCTATGCCAATGTCAGCCATAAGGTTGTCGTGGGGATTGATCCCGGTAATGCCTTTTTCAGCCAGATTGCACTGCTCGATAATGATCGCTTCTACAGCCTTGTAGACTTCGTCCATGGTGATATCTTCTGCCATACCTTCCTCACAACATTTAGCAAATCTGAATTTGAATCGACCCGCTTCTATCAAGTCGCATGAACATGTCATGGCATCAAGCTGTGTCAGCTTATGATTGATTGCCCGGCCGAACGGTGATCCATGACAAAACTACGCAACGTTTTCCCTGTCGTCAACGCATTGGAGTCAATGCGGTTGCGGCTGCTACGCGCGAATTAGGTTGGTACTGGGCGTGGTTTGGCTTACGATTTGTCCTGACCACCTTCTTTGCCCCCTTTCGGACACCAGCCCTGCATGAGTGTTGAGCATTACAACAGTGAACCTCTGATTCTGATTGTCGAAGATGAAGCTGAAATTGCCGAAATCATTGAAGCCTATTTGCGTCAGGACGGGTTCAAGACCCTGCATGCCAGCGACGGGCAAAAAGGCATGCAATACTTCACCAAGCAAAAACCTGATCTGGTGATACTTGATATCCGTCTGCCCGGCCAGAACGGACTCGACATTCTGCAGTCAATCCGCGCCCTGGGCACCACCCCGGTGATCATGCTGACGGCCTTGACCGATGACGTAAACAAATTGCTGGGGCTGCGCCTTGGTGCCGATGATTACATCACGAAACCCTTTAACCCGTCCGAACTGGTTGCGCGGGTGCGCGCGGTATTGCGGCGCACCATCGTCAGTGTGCAATCGCCAACCTCCAATACCCAGGTAGGGCGCTTGTCAATCGACCATAACGCCTATGTTGCCTCCTGGATGGATGACAATGGCAAAAATGAAGTGTTACCTCTCACCCTGACCGAGTTCAGGATCCTGGCGTTCATGGCGCGCCACCCCAAACGCTGTTTCACCCGTTACGAACTGATTGAAGCCTGTTTGCCTGAGAGTGATGCACTGGATCGTGTGATTGACTCCCACCTGAGCAAGTTACGGCGCAAATTGCAGGATGCCGGCTGTGAAGGCTTCATCGAAACCGTACGCAGAGTGGGATACAGGTTATGGCCGGAGCACTAAACAAGGTCTGGGTACGTTTTGGCATCTATATGGCACTGGTCATGTTGCTGACCAGTGCCCTCATGCTCGGCTTTTTCTACTGGAACGCACAGCAGCAACAACAGGCATTCCTGTCTACCCTGCCGGCTGAAGTACGCAGCGAGTTGACTCAACTGATTCGTACAGGCCAGCAAAACAGTGCGGCCGCAATCAGGATTTACAGCAAATACTCTCCCACCGAACCCCAAGACATGCGCGCCCAGATTTTTACCGGCCTGGGCGCAATCATTTTCCTGGGCTTGATTGCTGCTTTCATGTCGGCGCGGGTATTTATCCGCCCCATATCATCGGTTATAGCGGCGGCAATACGGGTAAGTCAGGGTGATTTGACCGTTAGGGCACAAGCGCCCAATACCACTGGCGAGTTGAATGACCTGATTGTGAATTTCAATCATATGGCGGACACACTGGAGCGTCTTGAACGCGAACGCCGGGAAACTGCTGCCGCCCTGTCGCATGAATTGCGCACCCCGTTGACGATCCTGCAAGGACGCTTGCATGCTTTGTGCGATGAAGTCATTCCAGCCGGCAAAACGGAATTTCTGCGCTTGCTGGATCATACCGAGCATCTGGTGCGGCTGGTTGATGACATGCACACCATGTCACTGGTGGAAGCCAGTCGTCTTTCCCTGAACTGCACTTATGTCGAACTGGGAGCATTCATCCAGGAACTGGTGCCGTTTTACGCTCACCGTGCCACAGGTTATGGTGTCGAAATCGAGTTGCATATTGAAACCGTGTTTGTGAATTGCGACAAAGACAGGCTGCGGCAGGTACTGGCCAATCTGATTGAAAACACTCTGCATTATGCCGCCAGCGGCGGAGTACTGGAAATCAGGGTGTCGCAGGAAGGCTCTCATGCCGTACTGGAACTGAGTGACCGCGGCTCCGGCTTTGCCGATGGCGAGATCGAATGGGTGTTCAATCCGTTCTTCCGCGGTGACAAAAGCTCTGCCAAGGGTAAACCGGGCTCAGGCCTGGGACTGTCCATCGTGCAAAGCATCATCAAACAACACAACGGCATCATCCAGGTATCTAATCGTCCTGAAGGCGGCGCCAGCTTCAGGATGTTGCTGCCCCTGGCGGCCAATACCTGAGTTATTCCCCGGCATTGCTGCGCTGGCAAATTTCGCACCGGGCTTGTCTGCCCACGGCTGGCAAGCCCACAGAAAAACCAAGATTTATTTTTTGAAAACCAGACTCACGTTGTTATTGCCAAAAGCAAACGAATTACTCATCGCACACCCCAGTTTGGCCGGCAATGGCGCCCCGTAGTTGATGTTCAGGCTGAATTCATCGTTAAGCTTGTTGAATGGACTTATCGTTTGTGTCTGCAGCGATTTCACTGCATAAACCGCTTCCAGTGCCCCGGCCGCACCCAACATATGTCCGGTCAGCTGCTTGGTGGGAGTCATGTGAATGGTGCCGATGCGCTCGCCGAAAATCAGTTTCATGGCATTGTATTCAGCAGAATCGTTGAGCTTGGTGCCGGTGCCGTGCGGATTGATCAAATCAATGTCGCTGGCAGTGAGGTTGGCATCCTCCAGCGCCAGCTGCATTGCCAGCGCAGAATCAGTGCCATCGGGTATCGGCATCACTGCATGATAACCGCCACCCGTCGAACCAAAACCTGCCAGCTCCGCATAGATTCTGGCACCGCGCGCCAAGGCGCTGGATTCCTTTTCCAGGAACAACATGGCAGCACCTTCACCCAGCACAAAACCGTCCCGATCAGTGGCGAAGGGGCGACAGGAATTTTCGGGGGAGTTGTTTTGGTTGGACATTGCCCGCAGGCGATCGAAGCCAGCCACCATCAACGGTGTGATGGTGGCTTCCACACCGCCGGTCAGTACTGCATCAACCCGGCCGCTTCTGATCATGTCGAGAGCAATGCCGATGGCGTTGGCACTGGATGAGCAGGCAGTGGCTACAGTTTGTTGCTGGCCAATGAATCCCCACTTGATCGCAATCTGGTTGACAATGGAATTGGGGTCGACGAAGGGTACAGTCATCGGATTGACCCGGGTTGGCCCTGACTTGAGCAGGCGGGTCAGACCTTCCTCAGTGTAGTACATGCCGCCCAGGCCGGTTCCCAGTGATATGCCGATGCGGCGCTTGTCCAGGCTGGCATTCTCAAGTCCGGCATCCTTGACCAGCTCAGCGGCGCAGGCCAGTGCAAACTGGGTATTCAGCGACAAGCTGGCAACCGAATAGCCCAGCAAGGTTGAAATATTGGTTAGTATCTCGGCGGCGATCTGGGTGCGGTATTCGGCCGGATCAAAGCGGGTAATACGGGTGATGCCGGATTTGGCCTGCAGCATGTTGGCCCAGAAATCATTGAGATTGTCACCCAATGAGGTAATGGCACCCAGCCCGGTAATTACCACTTTTTCCATAGTTAACTCACGATAAAAATCAGCAACAGACCCAAGGTATTTCCTGATTCACGGGTTCCGGTTCATAATTGCGCTATTCACCCGTTCCTGCACCTGTCCCGTTACTGCAGGTAATCAATGCAAGATCTTCATCTTGCACCGAAAAATACAGGAGGTGAACCTGTATTTTCTCCACGTGTCCTCCACAAAACCTCAATCATTACGCAAGCAATGCATCCCATAATGACATCGTTGGATGTGGGATTGTTTACCCCCCTTGTTCTCTGCGGAACCCGCTCCGGGCTAATGATAAATTTTACCGCTGACCGTTGGCTGACACCATTGATACTCGTGCTGGTTTTAGGCGGGTTGGCAGCCTGCGCAACCAATAATTCACAACCCCTGCCCCGGCTTGTGCCTGACCAGTGGGCTCACCCGCTAACACCCGAGGCGGGCGCAATCAAACCCGATTTATCTTCCTGGTGGACGGCCTTCGCCGACCCGCAACTGGACGCACTCGTCAAACTGGCGATGGTACAAAACCTCACTCTGGCCCAGGCCCAGGACCGCATCCACCGCGCCCGCATTCAATTGGGCCATGCCGGCGATGAGTTTTTGCCGGAGCTGCGCGCCCACGCACAGCCCAATGAATCAATCTCTGCCCGCGACACCTATTTTCAATATGGTCTGGACGCCACCTGGGAGCTAAGCCTGTTTGGGCGCAAGGAAAGCCTGCAGCAATTGGCAGAAGCCGCCATCCAGACTACAGAGGCTGAAGCCGAGGCTGCCCGGGTATCAGTAGTGGCGGAGGTCGTACGCACCTACATCGAATTGCGCACCAGCCAGCAACAGCAACATTTACTGGATCGGCAGGCCCAACTGCTACAAGCCAGAAAGCATCTGCTCGAAGTTCGTCAACAACTGGGACTTTCTGCAGCCAAAGAGCTGACTGCGGCCAACAGTGAGTCCTTGCTGTTGCAAATCAATCTGAGCAAGAACCGGCAACTGGCTGACTCCTCGGCCCAGCGCCTGGCTTTGCTGCTGGGACAGACCACTCCGAATGCAGAATGGCAAATAGCGGCCCCCCAGCCCCAGCTGGGCGCTTACGGGTTTGCACAGCTTCCGGTCGACATGTTGCGTACCCGCCCTGAAATCAAGGCTGCCGAAGCTGCAGTGTTGCAGGCCACTGGTGAACTGGGCGTGGCAAGGGCCGATATGTATCCTTATCTGGCACTGGGAACTGCCTACCTGTTTTCCACCAACCTGACCAGTAACGCCACATCCGACAGCGTGATTCATTCAACCCCCGCCCTGGGTCCCACCATCGATATTCCCCTGTTCGACTGGGGTCGGCGGCAAGCTGCAGTGAGGGCGCAACGTTCAGCGCTGGATGCATCCCTGCTGGCCTACCGCCAGTCTGTGCTGGAAGCAGTCACTGAAGCTGAAATTGCCCTCTCGTCGCTGCAATCACAGCAGCAGATTCTGGCTACCACCCTGGCCAACAAAGGCAATCGCGAACGCGAACTCGCCCGGATTCAACAATTGCAGCAACTGGGTTTTGCCAGCGAACTCGACGCCCTTGCCGAGCAGCAACAAACCATTGAATCCCAGCTGGCTTTGCTCGAAGCCCATGCCAGCCACAACCTGGCGTTTGTTGCTCTCTATAAATCCCTGGGCGGCGCGCCGCTGCCCGCAGACGGCGGGTTACCCTGATGGTCTCGCTGGCACGCAAAAGTTTGCAACGTGAATGGCCGCGCTATTTGCCGGCCGTGCTGGCGATATGTTTTGCCGGCGTCATGCTCTTCATGCAGGCCGCTCTGATGCTGGGCATCTTCGGCAGCGCAGCAGTCTATGTGACCAAGTCTTCATCCGATTTATGGGTGGGCTATCCCGGCACCCAAAGTGTCAGCCAGGGGCGAGCAATCAGCGCCGATGTCGAAACCCTGTTGCGCATGAACCCCAACATCACGGCCGTGGAACCCATGCAATGGGTGGATGGCGATTGGCGCAGCCCCCACACTAATGGCGGCGTTTCTGTTTACGTCATCGGCATCAATCCCAACCAGGATGGCCAGATTTTCGATCAGGCGCTGGATGCCAGTCTGCGTCCATTATTGCTGGAGCCTGGCGCGGTAATCGTTGACCGGGCTGATCTGGGCCAGCTTGGGGTTGAATCCGGCAGCCGGGCGAAAATCGATGGCAAATCCGTGCATGTGGTAGCCACGACCACCGGGTTGCGGGCATTGGGTGGCGTCAACGTCATCAGCTCTGTCGAAACTGCCTGCCAGCTCACTTCCTGCAATGACAAAAACCGCGCGGCCTATTGGGTAGCCAAACTCAAGGACCCCAAAAATGCCGCAACAGTGCGCAGCCAGCTTTTGGGCAAACCCGCTTTTGGCACCTACGACATATGGAGCGCCAGCGAATTCGCGCAACGCTCCCAGTTTTACTTTTTGCTGGATACCGGTGCAGGTGGGGCATTTTTATTGATGACCATCATCGTCGTGGGAGTGGGCCTGGTGGTCGCCAGTCAGGCCCTGATAGCGGTGGTGATCAGTTCTGCACGTGAATACGCCACTCTCAATGCATTGGGTGCCGGGATGGCAGCACTGCGGCGCGTGGTGCTGGAGCAGGCTGCGTGGATAGGCGGCATAGGGCTGTTGTTCAGTGCCGGTGTCAGTCTGTTGTTGCTGATGCTCGCGCATTCACGCGATGTTTCGGTTGAAGCTCCTCCTGCCATGATCATGGTGTGGGCGGGGGTTGTACTGGGCATTGCGATGATTTCCGGGTTGTGGGCAATGCGTGGCTTGTTACGCGCTGATCCTGCGCTGTTGCTGAGGTAGCCATGGATCAGCCGCACCCGCACAGAAACCCGATGCCGGCACCTGCCCTGGTTGCCACTGACATCAGCAAATCCTTTATCTCGGGCATCGTGAAAATCCAGGTGCTTAACAAGCTCTCGCTGAGCGTGCTGCCCGCTGAATTGACCTTGATTGCCGGTCCCTCCGGTTGTGGCAAAAGCACCTTGCTGTCGATCATGAGCGGGTTGCAGTACAGCGACGGCGGCAAGGTGGTTGCACTGGGTGAAGATTTGACTGGCGCCAGCATGGGCGAGCTGGAAAAGTTCCGGCTCAGACATACCGGCTTTGTGTTTCAGGGCTTCAATTTGTTCACAGCCCTCACCGCCATTGAACAAGTGGAGTTGCCGCTAAATTATCTGGGCGTTGGCAAACATGAAGCGCATGAGCGGGCGCTGGAAGCCTTGCGGGAAGTCGACCTGTCGCATCGCGCCAACCAGTTCCCGGCCGAACTGTCGGGCGGGGAAAAACAGCGCGTTGCCATCGCGCGTGCACTGGCTAAAAAACCACAGCTGCTGTTTGCCGACGAACCTACCAGCGCACTGGATGCCAGCAGCGGCTCAACTGTTATCAATTTATTGCACAAAATTGCCCGCGAACACCGCACCACCGTGTTATGCGTCAGTCATGACCCACGCCTGATCCAGCATGCCGACCGCGTGCTGGCGATGGAAGACGGTGAAATCCGTCGTGACTGGCGCACTGAAAGTGACTTTGACATCAACGAACATCTGCACGCCACCAAAGGTATTCATTAACCATGCGTTCTCTTGTGAGCTTATTGTGTGCTTTGTCTCTTGCCTGCCTTGCGGCCTGCTCGGATTCACATACTCCCAGCGTGAAAAATGAAGAGCCATTCACTCCCATTGCGCGCGGCAAAATCGATATTGAAGGCGGATTACTGAACATTAACGCTCCAGCTGATGGAGTTTTTTCGGAAATTGACGTCCATATCGGGGCCGCCATCAAAGCCGGCTCGGTACTGGCCAAGCTAAATGCCGACCAGGAAAGTCTGGCGCTGGAGCTGGCAACTGCTGAAGTGAACCATGCACAACTAGCCATGAATGCACTCACTAACCGCGTGAAAAATGCGGAACAACTGGCCAAACGCTGGGCCAGCGCCGCCCAACAAGGCGCAGCAGAACAAGTGCAAGCTGATGAGGCACAACAAAATCTGAACCAGCTGCATGCAGAAATCGACAATGCCAAATCGGTGCTGGCAATGGCTAATATCAAACGCAAGCAGATGCAACACGCCCTGGCCCTGCGCACCCTCTACGCACCGCAAGATGCCGAAGTGGCAAAAATATCAGCGCAGGTGGGCACGTTTGCCAGCAGCACCAATCCGGCTTTTGTATTGCTACCCAACAAACCCTTGATAATCCGTGCCGAACTCAACGAAAGCTTTATCGGCCAGGTAAAGCCGGGCGCCAAGGCCCAGGTATCGTTTGAAGCGACCCCGCAGATTGCCCAGATTGAAGCCCATGTTGTTTATATCGGCAGTTTGCTGGAGACAGGTCATTGGGGCGAAGAACAGCAGCAAACCAACCGCGTGGTTGAATGCATCCTTGAATTTGATCAAGCCCAGCACTATTTAGTAGGTCAGAATGTAATGGTGAAATTTCATGCAGAACATTGATTTGAATGTCGAGCTGTTTGATCCTCTGGTGCAAACCCGTGACGACAAACCGTGGATTATTTTGTGCGACTTTGACGGCACCATCAGCTTGCAGGATGTCACCGACAGCCTGCTTACACGCTTCGGCAAACCCGGTCACGCCGACCTGGAAGAAGCATGGCTTAATGGCGAAATCGGCTCGCGTGAATGCATGGCGGGCCAGATTGAACTGATTGATGCCAGCAAGGCCGAACTTGACCAGGCCTTGTCTGCCATAAAAATCGACGCGGCCTTCAAACTCTTCGTCAAAACCGCCACGCAGCTGGGCATTCAGGTCAAGATCCTCAGTGATGGTCTCGACTATGCAATCAAACATATCCTGAAACCGCACGGGCTTGATCATTTGCCTGTTTATGCCAATCGCCTGGTCCAGGTTGGTGAACGCAGCTGGAAACTGGAGTTCCCGCATGCGTCCACACAATGCGTCAAAGCCAGTGGCAATTGCAAATGCGCCAGAGCGGCCATGTATCACGACAACAATCATCAGGTTTTGTATGTCGGTGATGGCAGTTCCGATTTTTGCGTCTCTGGCAAAGTGGATTTCGTACTCGCCAAAGACAAGCTCATCAGCTACTGCGCACAGAAGGATCTTGCCCACTTGCCGATCAGCGGTTTTGCCGAGGCCCTGAATTTTATCAACGAAAATATTTTCAATTCCGAAGTCGCTGTTTGATTTCCAACACAGATCCTAAGCAATGATTCAAAATACTGAATATTTTTTGAAGGGTGGCCGTGCCGGCGTGCTGTTGATTCACGGCCTTACCGGCACGCCTACTGAAATGCGGCTGGTTGCACGCGGCCTGCACAAGGCTGGCTTCACCGTATACGGCATGCAGTTGGCCGGCCATTGCGGCGATGTGCAGGATTTGCTCGGCACCAGCTGGAAGGACTGGTACAAGAGCGTGGAAGTGGCTGCCGACAAATTGCGCGAATCAGTCGATCACATGTTTGTGGCTGGCTTGTCGATGGGTGCCGTACTGGCGCTGAAACTGGCGATGGAGCAGCCTGATCGTGTGGCCGGTGTTGGTGTTTACGGCCCCACCTTCAAATACGACGGCTGGACCATGCCGTTTTTCGCACGCCGGCTTTCGTTCTTGCTGGAGTGGCTGCGCCCGGTCAAGAATTTGTTCAATAACCAGATGTTTCATGAGCAAGCTCCCTACGGCATCAAGGATGAACGCTTGCGCGAAATGATTGTGAACAGCATGTACAGCGGCGACAGTGCCGCAGCCGGCTTGCCTGGCAACCCCTGGCCCTCGGTTGCCGAAATGCTTTGCTTGTCCAAAAAAGTAAAACGCCATTTGCACAAGGTCACGGCGCCCTGCCTGATGGTTCACGCCAGCAACGATGACATCGCCCACATTGACAACTCCCGGCTGGTTGCGCGCCGTGTAACCGGGCCGACCCACATTGTAGAGCTGCACAATTCGTATCACATGGTCACGATTGACCGCGAACATCGCACACTGATCAACGAAACTGTCGATTATTTCAGGAACATTCTGCAGCAACGCGCCCTCTTTGCAGAGCAACAAGACTGCACAGCGTTCATGCAACCGGCAGTTCTCTGATGTCTCCCACAATTGCGCTGCTGTGGATACTCAATATTGCTTTTGATACTCTTGGCCAGATCTCGTTCAAGAAAGGAGCAGTCGCAACCAATGAGTCCAGTGGTGTTCGCTACTGGCTCAACATGCTGCAGAACAACTGGATCATGACCGGCATTGCCTGTTATGTCGTTGAATTCGGCTTGTGGCTGGCATTCCTGTCGCTGGTGCCCTTGTCAGAAGGGGTGGTGCTGGCATCGATCAATATCGCGGCGGTGATGATTGCCAGCCGCATTTTCCTGAATGAACCTCTCACCCGCCTGCGCCTGGCCGGAATCATACTGGTGACCGCCGGTGTAGCAGTGGTAGGTCTGACATGAAACGATTTTTTTTTGTCGGCTTTGGCATCCTGATGGCCTTCGATACACTGGCACAAATTTGTTTCAAATTTACCGCGATCAATGCCTTGCCACTGGAATTCAGTACCGGCTGGTTGGCACGGGTATTTCTGCATCCGTGGATTTACGGCTCGCTGATCGGCTATATAGGCACCTTTTTTACCTGGCTGACCTTGTTGAAAAGATTGTCGATTGGCGCCTCCTTTGCAGCCTCGCATGTGGAAGTGGTCAGCGTAATGATCATTTCAGTGTGGGTGTTCAATGAGCCGATGACCCTGGCAAAAATTGCCGGGGCGACTCTGATCCTGAGTGGAATTGTGTGCCTGGCGATTGCTGAAGAAAAACTGGTGTCCTCAACAACCGCCTGAGCACAGGCTAGCGGGAATTTTCCGCAATCAGTTTTAACAGCCGCGCATTCAAAGCCTGCTGGTCCTGCTGCCACTGTCGCAACTGTTCTGGTGGAATATCGGTTTGACCATCCAAAGCACTTAATTGTTTTTTCCACCAAGTACTGTAGTGCCACGCCGAAACATCGCCGGTAATATCGCTGCCGATAATGTTGCCTTTAAGCGCTTCGATTACTGTGCCCAAGTGCCGCTCCAGCATGCGGCCTTGATCCCAGTTGGTATTCACCGCCGTGGGCGAAAGCACATCCTTGTCGATGGTCAGGTAAGTCGGTACCGGCGGCTGGCTGGAGATAAAACCCGCAATCAACTCATCCGGATTGTCGAAATGGCGGAAGGCGTTTTTCAAGCCGAACCATTTGGCCCAGCTTACATCCACATCCGTGCACCAATAAGTCAATTTGCCTTTTAGCAGCGGCAGCCAGTACTGCTGCCACGCGGATGCAAAAGCAATATCCGGCGAGGTCACCCCCAGCACATGCACATGAGTGACATAGGGCAACAGCGCTACCTTGCGCACCCATGAACCACAGTGAATGCCGAAGGGAAACCGCATGTTGTCAGGATGATTGTCAAACAACACCACCTGGAATGGACCGCGAGCCTGGCGCTGCTCAACCAGCGGCCAGGTCAGATGATGAAAATCACCACTGCCCAACAAGACCGTGCCATGGTCAGCCGGTAATTGTTGCTGCAGCACTTTGGTCAGTTTTTTAAAAGTGGTCAGCGAACAACCAAAGCGGATGGCTTCCTGCCAATCGGCCAGCGCCAGTTCAGTCGCACCCGCAACAATCCCCTGGGAACCGTCAAAGTCCAGCACCACCGGGGCTTTGTTATTCATGGGCATCCACCCAGGGTTTTCGCTCTATGACCTTGCTGTCGCGCTCAAACAATGATTTGAACGGGCGCAGCAGATTGCGAATCAGCGGATTTCTCACATGCACTGCATGGCTGGTAAAAACAAATTGCGCGCCGAGAGATTTTTTCACCTGCGGATCAGTCCAGCCCGCTACGTAATGAGTGAGCTTGTGGGCAAGCGCATATTGCAGATTCACAAACCAGCTGACGAAATACAGGTTGTGTTCGCGCGCGGCCGGATAACGAAAGCCGACATATTTATCCAGCAGCTTGTTGCCGGTGACAAAGCAGATGTTGTAGCCAACCAGTTGCCCAGCATGCCGGTACATCATGACTACACCGCCACTGTCGGAACTGCGCAAGACTGCGCTGAAAAAATCCAGGGTCAGCATGTCGAAGTGAATATCACTTTGCTCGAATACACTGACATAGAGTTGGTAAAAATCAGCCACTACCGCATTATCGTGGAAATAATAATCACCGGTAGCGATCGAGGTGATGTTAAGATTGTCTCTGGCTTTCAGTTTCCGACGCAGACTTTTGCGCGTCACACTGGAAAGCCGCGCCATGTAGTCATCCACGGTTGCAAAATCTATTGGCACCCATGCCAGCGCCTGTCCTTCCACCATTACAAAACCAGCCTGCTGCGCTGCGGCAATGGCAGCTGCCGCTGCCTGATTTTCCTGCTGGCTCAGCAGCGGGGAGACCTGTGGCAGATCCTTGATGATCAAGAAGGAATATTTGCTGGCGAGCACTGTTTTGATATTGGCAATCCAGGCCTTTGGGTTGACCTGGGCTGGTATCAGCACATATTCGGTAACCGTTGTGCCCACAAAGCAGGTATACGGTTTTAACCACTCGCCCCATAGTTTGTACCAAGGCCAGCCGGTAATCGTGCGGCAGACTTCCGGCTCCAGCGTGGTCAGCAAATTGAATTCCGCTGAAAATACCGGTGTCGAATCAGCCAGCGTCCACGCGTTAAAATCCCGGGGCGGCTGCTGCATAAAAGCATCCACCAGCGCGTCGGGCTCCAGTTGGTTCAAGTAGCGCATAGTTTGCATCAGAAATAACTGCAGGAATCATTGCACAGCCTTGGTCAGATAAATACTTCTGAAAGACGTCAAACCTTATGCCACCCGAGGCTGTGCTCTGAACAAGATTACATTTCTTTCTTCGCACGCGTCAGCAATTGATCAAGCAGTGCCAGGCCCTGATCAATCTCGGCAGTTGAAATCAGCAGTGATGGTGCAAACGTGATCACGTTTTTGTAATAGCCGCCCACATCCAGCACCAGCCCCATTTTCTTGCCTTGCCAATCCAGATCGCCCGACAAACCGATGTTCATCATCTTGTCGAGCAATTCGCGATTAGGGGTGAAGCCGTCGTCGGTACAAATTTCGGCGCGTAATGCCAAGCCCAAACCATCAACATCGCCAATCTCCTTGTGACGTTTCTGCAGATCCTGCAGTCCCGCCAGGAAATGTGCCCCTTTGCCCATCACCATGGCTTCATAGTCAATTTCCTGCGTCATCTTCATCACTTCCAGTCCCAGCGAAGTGCCGAGCGGATTGGAAGCAAAGGTGGAATGGGTAGAGCCAGGCGGGAAAATTGTCGGATTGATCAATTCTTCCCGCGCCCATAGACCACCCAGCGGATTAAGGCCATTGGTCAAGGCTTTGGCGAACACCAGCACGTCCGGCTTGACGCCAAAGTGTTCAATCGACCACAGTTTGCCAGTGCGGTAAAATCCCATTTGAATTTCATCAACCACCAGCAAAATGCCGTAGTCATCCAGCACTTTCTTGAGCCCGGTAAAGAAATTGCGCGGTGGCACCACATAACCGCCTGTACCCTGGATCGGCTCGATATAGAACGCAGCATATTCAGCCTGTTTGGCTTTGGGGTCCCACACGCCGTTATATTCGGTCTCAAACAGACGCGCGAAATCCTTCACACACCATTCGCCATATTCGTCCGCGGTCATGCCTTTGGGGCGACGGAACGGATAAGGGAATGGCACAAAATGGGCGCGATCACCAAAGTGGCCGTAACGGCGGCGATAGCGATAGCTGGATGTGATGGCAGAAGCGCCGAGCGTGCGGCCGTGATAACCGCCTTCAAACGCAAACATCAGGCTCTTGCCATTACAGGCATTGCGTACGATTTTCAACGAATCTTCAATCGACTGCGAGCCGCCCACATTGAAATGCACCCGGCCGTCCATGCCGAATTTCTTCTTGGCATCCTGGGCGATAATCTTGGCAAGTTCGATTTTGGAGGGATGCAGATACTGGCTGGCCACTTGCGGCAGGATATCCAGCTGCCGTTTGACCACATTGTTCAAGCGCTCGTTGCGATAACCGAAATTGACTGCGGAATACCACATCTGCAAATCAAGAAATGCCGTGCCTTTGGAGTCGTACAAGTAACTGCCTTCTGCTCCGGTGAAGATTTTTGGCGGATCTGCGTAGTGCACCGTATCGCCAAACGAACAGTACTTGGCTTCGTCAGCCAACAATTGGGACTCATTGATCATGCTTACCTCGGCTCCTGACTACCTGGTCATAACTTTGTACCGAAACCGTGCAGTTTCAGTCCTCCAATGATGCCTTGGCAACATTGCGTCATAGTTGAGGCTATGTGGACTGCATGTGGAGAGGCATGCACAAATCGTTAACGGCCGCACAGTACCCGCCCGGTCTTTTGCCTAGCATTCAAACCGTATTTTTTTTACTTCACAGCGGAATTGGAGCAAGCAATGAAAATAACATCCCAACTCAAGGCCCTGGCCGTTCCCGCGTTACTGCTCACCTTTTCCTCTGGCATTGTGGCAGCTTCTGACAGCCCGCCTGCCACCGGTAGTACCCCCGGCAGCACCAGCACGCCAGGCACCAGTGCTGCCAATTCCGCAGCCGAGCATGCCAACGCCAATTCAGCCCATAGCCTCAATCGCGTGCAAAATGGCCAGAGCGTGATTCAGGGCAATCTGCAAACCAATCAGCATATCTATTATGCAGGTGACTCGCTCGACATCCGCGTGCAATTCGCTAGAGGTGCGGAATTGCTGTCCAAAGGGGCTGTTGATGCCCATGTGGTGATTTTCTCGCAGGATGGCACCGTTTCCTCGGTTGCGGTCCCCGCGGATGTTGGCGCCACTGCCCACAAGTTTTTCTCGCTCAAATCCATCGATACCAAAACGCTGCCGGCAGGCCAGTACCAATTGGCACTGGTGCTAACCATCCCCAAAGGCAATCCAACCCTTGTAAGCGACTGGTATAGCGGTTTCCGCGCTGTGCTGGACACACAGGCAATTTATGTAAGCGACGTCGCGCTTAAAGGTGATGCCAACCATGACGGCGAGTGGGACAATGATACTGACGGCAATGGCATCGCTGACGACGAGGCCGACACTGCTGCACTCCACGTAAAATTGAAATAAGTCATTGACGGCCCGATTTTCAGGAGAAGCCCTTTGAAACATGCCCTGCTTGCATCACTCGTAATAATGGGCACGGTTTTGTCGGGCTGCTCCAAACCTGCAGCGCCGCCCGCTGCCCCATCAGCGGCAAGCCAGCCGGCACCACCTAGGCAACCGATACCCACAATTACCAAAGACAACCAGGGCATTCTTACTGATAGCCAGCGTGACGGTTTAAACGGGGCCAATCAGGTTAGCGGGGTTTTGCAGAAAGCTGATGAAGAACAGCGCAAAAAAATGAAAGAACAGGGCTTGTAAGCAACCATTGATACAGCTGCCAAGTTATTGCCGCTGTTGCCACTCCACCACATCGGCAAATTTCACCGCGCCGCCAAAAATATCCAGTGCGCTGCCAATCGTAAGATCCACTCGCGCCAAGCCCAGCTGTTTGACACGATCCAGATCGCCAAGCTGGTGCACACCTCCGGCATAAGTCACCGGGCACGGACTGTATGTCCCCAGCAGGGATATCAGGTCTTCCTGGATACCCTGCTGCAATCCTTCCACATCAACACCGTGCACGAGAAATTCGGCACAGTCCCCCGCCAGCGTGGTTAATGACTGCGCATCAACACATTCGTCGGTGAAGCGTTGCCAGCGGTCAGTAACCACATAAAATTTTCCATTGCGGGAGCGGCAGCTGAGATCGAGCACCAATCTTTGCTTGCCCACAGCTTTAACCAAAGCTGCCAACCGGTCGCGATTGATGCGACCATCAGCAAACACAAATGAAGTAACAATGACGTGACTGGCACCCGCATCAAGAAACACATGCGCATTGTCGGGATTGACGCCACCGCCGTATTGCATTCCACCTGGCCAGGCGCTTAGTGCCGACAACGCCGCGGCCTCGTTGCCTTGGCCCAGCGCGATTACATGACCACCAGGCAAACCGGCATCGCGATAAAGTCTCGCGAAATGCGCAGGTGTGTTTTCACTGGTGAAATTGGTTTGCAGTGCAGCCTGATCCTGCTCATTAAGAGAACCGCCGACTATCTGCACCACCTTGCCATGGTGCAGATCTATGCAGGGACGAAAACGCACGGGCTATTTTTTGACAGCAAGTTCATTGAAAAACACAGCAACGAGATCGTTGCCGGCATTGGCATTGCCGGCGGACCAGGCAGCATCAAACTCGGCGGTAGGTTTGCCGGCTTGCACTTGTTCGAGAGATTTCCCGGCTTTGATGCCGGCGGCAATGCGATCACGTATGGTGTTGAGCATGGCAAGTTGGGCTTGCACATCCGAGCGTTTGCTGGGCACTCCATGTCCAGGCAAAAACACGGTTTTATCATCAGAGATCGCAAGCAGTGTTTTATAAGATTCAAGAATGCCCAGCACACTGCCGTTGGCCATGGCATCGGCACGCGGATAGCTGGTGGTACGGAATACATCGCCGGTATGAATCAGGTTTGCATCCTTGAATACCACCACTGAATCACCGTCGGTGTGCGCTGGTGCCACATGAAATGTGTGGATCTCATGCCCGTTGAGATGGAAATCAACTGCATCCACAAAAGTAATCATGGGCAAACCCTGTTTCTGCTCTGCAGTAAGGGCTTTTTTAAGATCGTTGCCGGTGAAACCGGATGCCAGTCGCGTGCGTACATTTTCCTGAGCGATGATGACAGCGCCGCCCTTGCCCAATATCTCGTTACCGCCGGTGTGATCACCATGGTGATGGGTGTTGAAAATGAAACGGATTGGCTTGTCACTTAATGCGCGCACTGCGGCAATGATTTTTTCCGACAAAGGCGCGTACTGGTCGTCAATCAGGAACACACCATCTTCACCTACTGACACACCGATGTTGCCGCCCGAGCCTTCCAGGTAATAAATGCCTTCGGCCAGTTTGTGGGTGATGATCTGCACCTTGCTGAAATCCTGCGGTGTCTGCGCCTGTACGCTGCAGCCTATCAACACAGCAGCTGCCAGCAACACCGGCCTCAGCAGCGAGCAGGTGCGCAGGTTGTCTATGACTTGGGTTGTGAGTTTCATGACATTCCCCCCTAACAGAATCAGTTTTGCAGCATACACCAAGCCAGCGGGAGCGCCCACGGGGCCGGCGATCAGGGGATGCATCAGCCACGACTGTGTCCACCCAAGGTCTTTATAAAAAAATAATAAATATTGCTTTGTATTGCCCCGGCACGCGTGGCAGACTGCTTTCAACCCTACTGAGCATACGGTGTCACAGCTCGGCAGGCCAGCTACTCCGACCACAACCTTCGTACCGAGGCGCATTCTGAACAGGATGAACTCTCTCCGGTGCTGAACCGGACCCGCCATAGAGTGCCGCTGGGCAGCCCAACTGCCAGGAGGTCACTTATCACTCTCTGAATTCCCTGTACATAACACCTGACGCTATTCCGATTTGCAGTCTTTCCGCAACTATGGGTGGAGGTAGTTACCATGGCGAAACGAGCACAGATTCAACGACAAGCACGCAGCAGCAACGACTTCGACAACCGCCTGGGTCAGCCCCCGCGGCGCGAAAAAGAAAACCGCAACAAGAAACAGAAGTTCCGGCAATACGAAACCGCCACCAATGTGGTCGACCTTTCCAGCCACAGTGCCCAGCTCGCCACCGCCTATGCGCCGCGCCGGACCAAAGTGCCGCTCTCACCCCAGACACCTGCCCAACAGCTATATATCAACGCCATTCGCAATCACTGTCTGACTTTTGGTATCGGACCGGCTGGTACCGGCAAATCCTATTGTGCCGGAGCGCTGGCGGCAGAAGCACTGGAGTCAGGCCGCATCGAACGCATCATTCTCACCCGTCCTGCGGTTGAAGCCGGAGAGCAACTCGGCTTTCTGCCGGGAGAAGTGGAAAACAAATATGCCGTCTATATTGATGCTTTCCGCGATATCCTCAATGAAAGACTCGGGGCCGGGGTAGTGGATTATTGCCTGCGCCATGGCCGCATCGTTGGTGCCCCGCTGGCCTACATGCGCGGCAAGACTTTCAGCAATAATACCTTTGTGATCCTGGATGAAGCCCAGAACACTTCGCCGGCGCAGATGAAAATGTTCCTGACCCGCATCGGCGAACATGCCAAAGTGGTGATCAACGGCGACATCCGCCAAAGCGATCTGCGCGGCCCTAACGGCCTGGAAGATGCCGTCAACAAGCTGCAAGGGTTGCCGGGGGTTTATGTACATGCCTTTGACCGCGGCGATATTGTGCGAAGTGGTCTGGTGCGTCACATTCTTGATCGCTACGAACCGGGTTGATTCCCCTATAATCGCCGCTTTCCCCAAGGCGGCGATTCCATGAACAGTCTCGACCAACAGGTGCTCCATCAGCTTGCCAGCTGGCTCGAAGCCGGCAAGCAGTGCTGGTTATGCACCATCACCGATACCTTCGGCTCTTCACCGCGTCCGATCGGCTCACTGCTGGTGTGCAACCAAGACGGACTGCATTGCGGCTCCTTGTCGGGCGGCTGTGTCGAAGACCACCTGCGTGAAAGCCTGTTCAAGGGCGAGCTGGCCAAAACTGCCCCTGCCCATATGCGTTACGGGGTTGCGGTGGAAGATGTGTTGAAGCTGGGCTTGCCGTGCGGCGGCAGCATGCAAGTGCTGATTGAACCCATTTTGCCCGCCGAGGCAAGCTTCTACCGAACACTTTCCGACAAAGTAGGTCGGCGCGAACTGGTGCAACGAGAAGTTAATATCCATTCTGGTGATTGCAGCATGCGGGATCTGGCGCGCTACCACCCGCTGCAACTGCAAGCTGATACCTTGCTCCATTGCTACGGTCCCTCCTTCCAGTTACTGCTGATTGGTGCCGTGCAAGTGGCCTGGTATCTGGCCGACATGGCACAGGCTCTCGACTATGAAGTGGAAATTTGTGATCCGCGCAAAGAGCTGATCGACAATTCACCACCCGTGAAAGCCAGACTGGTGTCAGCCATGCCCGATGACTGGTTGCGCAGCAAGATTGTCGATCAGCAAACTGCTGTTATCGCGTTGTGCCACGATCCGCGCATCGACGACATGGCCCTGATGGAAGCCCTCGAACGAGATGCGTTCTACATCGGCGCCATGGGCTCGGACCGTACTTCCGCCAAACGCCGTGAACGCTTGCTTGCGCTCGACATTTCTGCGGAAAAAATTGACCGTTTGCATGCTCCGGTCGGATTGGCGCTCGGCAGTAAAACCCCGCCGGAAATTGCCATTGCCATTCTGGCCGAACTCACGCAACTGCGATCCCGCTTGTCCGTCAGCCATTCCGGAAACCTGTGAGGGCCAATGACAGGGACTCCCGCTTTCCCCACCCCCCGCATCGGCTGCATCGTGCTGGCGGCTGGCAGTAGCAAACGTTTTGGTTCTGACAAAAGACTTTTTCGTTTGCCGTCCGGCACCGGCTTGCTGCAACAAACCCTCGATAATCTGGGCCCTTTGTTCAAGCACCGCGTCCTAGTATTGCGAGCTGGCGACACCGAGCTCGCTGCCCACTTTGGCACTGAGTGGCAAGTGGTTGTAGCGGCGACGGCAGAACTCGGCATGGGGCACAGCCTGGCCGCCGCCATGCCAGCTACTGCAGCCTGGCAAGGTGCCGTGATAGCGCTGGCAGACATGCCATGGGTAATGCCTGCCACCGTATGCCGCATAAGGGATGCGATAACGCCTGACATCCTGGTGGTGCCGACTTATCAAGGTCAGCGGGGCAATCCGGTAGGGATAGGAAGTGACTATTTCGAACGCCTGGCCAGCTTGCAGGGAGACAGCGGAGCCCGGCAATTGATGCAGGAATTCACTGGCAAGACTCTAACAATGGCAATTGATGATCCCGGCCTGATCAGGGATCTGGATACCAAGCCCTGATCAGGGCTTGCGGCCAAAGCCTCTGCAGGAAGGGCAGACCATTTGATGTGCCAACAAGCCACGTCCCTGACATTGGGTGCACTGTCTGACCCGGGGCTGGTTCAGAATATCAACCATCGTTTGCAGTACGGATCCGTCAAGCTCACGGCTTACAAATCCTTTGTGATGGGTCATCCGTATCTGGGTCCCGCAGGACATGGAATAGCTCATAAGTACTTACAGATTTGGCTTCTATTGGCTTGGATTATAGGGAGGGGCTGTAAGTCTAAGCGTTAGGCAGCTCACACTTTGGCACTACCAATAGCAAACTTGAGCAGCGGCTGAACAAACTGTGGCATACCTCACACAAGCTTGAATTTTGGGGAAAATTGCTAGCACCACGACATCAGATGTCATCGCTATTGGGCTCGTCAACTTCAGCCTACCGTTATTTTCATAGCAATACCGCCCGACGGTCGCCAATAGCCGATCAGAGCCAACCCTGCCAATGGTTTGCCACCGGGTCCAGTGTCCGGACAAAAAAAAGCCCGGCAAAGCCGGGCTTAAAAATATCAATCACAAACCTTTCACAACTAGGGGAGTAAACAAGGGGAGAACCTTGCCTACACTACCTTTGAGCAGCACTTGCCGCAGAAAGTTCCC
This sequence comes from uncultured Gammaproteobacteria bacterium, assembly GCA_903853385.1. GTDB lineage: Bacteria > Pseudomonadota > Gammaproteobacteria > Pseudomonadales > Pseudohongiellaceae > CAILUG01. Next base: position 78,410 of record CAINTJ010000102.1, on the reverse strand, counting down.
CAAGTCTGTAAATAATTTAAAACTGCGATTCCGGCAGCCTGACAACCAGGCCATCAAGACTGTCATTGACGACGATCTGGCAGCTGAGACGGCTATTGCTTCTGGGTTCGAGCACGCACTCCAGCATATCCTTTTCCATGGCCTCCGGCTTGGGCAGCTTGTCGACCCAGGCGGCATCGACATAGCAGTGACAGGTCGCACAACTGCAGGAACCGCCACACTCACCAACAATGCCGTCAATCATGTTGTCGACCGCAGCTTGCATGACGGAGGTGCCGGCAGGGACTTCCACTTCATAACTGGAACCATCGTGCTTTATATATGTCACCAACGCCATGCCCAACCTCGTCTGATCTGGAATGCTGACTGCATCTTGCAGAATTGCCCGGCATTATACTCAAGGGCACCCGCTGTGGCAGACCCATGCAATGTCCATTTTTTCTTGAAGATTCGCTCTACCCTTCATCAGATCAACCGGCTATATTTCGGCGCGGCATTACCTACCCCAATATCAAAGGAATAACCCATGAAAACACGTGCAGCGGTGGCCTTTGCCGCCGGCAAACCTCTCGAAATCTGTGAAGTGGACCTGGAAGGCCCGAAAGAAGGCGAAGTCCTGGTGGAACTCAAAGCCACCGGGGTGTGCCATACCGACGCCTTTACCCTCAGCGGCGATGACCCGGAAGGTGCGTTCCCGGCCATTCTCGGCCATGAAGGCGCCGGCATCGTGGTGGATGTGGGCCCGGGCGTGAAGTCGCTGAAAAAAGGCGATCATGTGATACCGCTCTACACCCCCGAATGCCGTAACTGCGATTACTGCCTGCACCCGCGCACCAACCTGTGCCAGGCCATCCGCACCACCCAGGGCAAGGGCCTGATGCCGGACGGCACCAGCCGCTTCTCGCTGGATGGCAAACCCATCCTGCATTACATGGGCTGCTCCACTTTCTCCAATTTCACCGTGCTGCCGGAAATCTCGCTGGCCAAAGTGCGGGAAGACGCTCCCTTCGACAAGATCTGTTACATCGGCTGTGGCGTCACCACCGGCGTGGGCGCCGTGGTTTTCCAGGCCAAAGTTGAAATCGGTTCCACCGTCGCCGTGTTCGGCCTCGGCGGCATCGGTTTGAACGTGATCCAGGGTGCCCGCCTGGCTGGCGCCAGCCGCATCATCGGTGTGGATCTGAATCCGGCGCGCGAAGCCATTGCCCGCCAGTTCGGCATGACCGACTTCGTCAACCCCAAAAACGTCGAGAACGTAGTCGATACCATCGTGCAGATGACTGGCGGTGTGGACTACAGCTTCGAATGTATCGGCAACGTCAAGGTCATGCGTCAGGCCCTGGAGTGCTGCCACAAAGGCTGGGGTCAATCATTCATCATCGGGGTGGCCGGTGCCGGCCAGGAAATCTCCACACGTCCGTTCCAGCTGGTGACCGGTCGTCACTGGCGCGGCACCGCCTTCGGTGGCGCACGTGGCCGTACCGACGTTCCGAAAATCGTGGACTGGTACATGGAAAACCGCATTTCCATCGATCCATTGATCACGCACACGATGCCGCTGGAAAAAATCAATGATGCGTTTCATCTGATGCATGAAGGCACCAGCATCCGTTCGGTGGTGTTGTACTAAGCGCCAAAACATGAAAAAGGGGTCAGCTTCTGACCCCTTTTTTATTTGTAGAACAGCAATAGAGGAACTAGTGATGAGTCTGGAACAAGTCAGCGCCAACAAGATGTTTGGCGGCAAGCAGCTGAAATTCAAACACAAGAGCAGCACGCTCGGCTGCGACATGGTGTTCTCGGTGTATCTGCCACCCAACGCAAAAGCAGACAGCAAGGTGCCGGTGATTTACTGGCTGTCGGGGCTGACCTGCACAGATGACAATTTTGTGCAGAAGGCCGGCGCGCAGCAATATGCGGCCGAGGCAGGCGTGGCGATTGTGTGTCCAGACACCAGTCCGCGCGGCGCAGATGTGCCGGGCGATCCAGACAAAGCGTGGGACTTCGGCCATGGAGCCGGCTTCTATGTGAATGCCACACAAGCGCCGTGGTCAACGCACTATCAGATGTACGACTACATCACGCAGGAACTGCCGGCACTGCTGGAACGCAGTGAACTGCCGCTCGACACCAGCAACTGTTCAATCATGGGCCACTCGATGGGCGGGCATGGCGCGCTTACCATCGCGCTGAAAAATCCCGGCATGTACCGGGCTGTGTCTGCGTTTTCGCCCATCTGTTCGCCGCTCAATTGCCCTTGGGGTGAGAAAGCGCTGGGGCGTTACCTTGGTGCCAACAAAGCAGACTGGGAGCAGTACGACACCTGCGCGCTGATTGCGAGAGCGCAAGAAAAATTGCCGATCCTGGTAGACCAGGGCCAGGACGATGGTTTCCTCGTCAACCAGCTGAAACCGGAACTGCTGCAAGCCGCTGCATTGGCTGGCAAACATCCGCTGACCCTGCGCCTGCATGCCGGCTACGATCACAGCTATTTCTTTATCGCGACTTTTATCGCTGACCACATTGCGCATCATGCGGATGCGCTGTGGACTTGAATTAAGCAAGAGCTTCAATGCAAAAGCTGAGACTGGCGCTGGTGCAACCCGATCTGGCGTGGCAAGACGCCAAGGCCAACCGCCAACTGCTGCAATCCGCTATCGAGCCGCTGCGGCTGCGCTGCGATCTCGTCATCCTGCCGGAAATGTTCACCAGTGCGTTTGCTGTCGGTAGTGGTGCCATTGCTGAGCTGCATCCAGGCCCAACCCTGGCGTGGATGCAGGAGATGGCACACCGGCTGGATGCCGCCATCACCGGTAGCGTGGCAGTGACAGTTAACAACCAGCGCTACAACCGTCTGTACTTCGTGGAACCGGATGGCAGCAGCCAGCTTTACGACAAACGGCACCTGTTCCGCATGCTGGACGAACACAAGCGCTATGGGGCCGGCACCGACAAACTGTTGGTGGAGTGGCGCGGCTGGCGCATCCTGCCACTGGTTTGTTATGACCTGCGTTTCCCGGTTTGGAGCCGCTATACCGCAGCCGAGCCGTACGATCTGCTGTTGTATGTCGCCAACTGGCCGGCCGCGCGGCATCAGCATTGGCGCACCTTGCTACAGGCGCGCGCGATTGAAAACCTGGCGTATGTAGCCGGTGTCAATCGCATCGGGCGTGACGGCAACAATCTGAATTACAACGGCCACAGCGCGGTAGTAACGCCACTGGGTGAAGAGCTGCTGCAAGCCGGCACCATCTCCGGTGTGCATCAGTGCAGCATCGACATGGAGAGTTTGCAAAATTGGCGGCAACAATTTCCGGCGTGGATGGATGCAGACAGCTTTGAACTGAAAGCACCCTAGCAAACCACATGCATCATTGTTGCCCATGCACTGCTAGAATCCTTCCATGACAGCTCCCCGCGTGTTTCTGGTTGATGCCAGCATCTATATCTTCCGTGCCTGGCATGTCTATGACACCTCTATCAAGGATCGTGACGGCAAGCCGGTCAACGCCGTGTTTGGTTTCAGTGATTTTCTCTATCAGTTGCTCAAACAAACGCAGCCTCGCCAGATTGCTTGTGCCTTTGATGCCAGCCAGCGGCTTTCCTTCCGCAAGGAAATCTATCCCGACTACAAAGCCAACCGCGAACCGGCACCGGCAGAACTCAAATACCAGTTTGCGCTGTGCCGAGCTTTCTGTCGTGCGGTAGGCATTGCCGAGTTCGACAGCGAACGCTACGAAGCCGATGACATCATTGGCTCACTGGCCCATCACTACCGGCAACAAGGGCATCCAATCACCGTGGTCAGTGCCGACAAGGACCTCACGCAATTGGTGGTGGGTGAAGATGATCGTTGGTGGGACTTTGCGCGCGGCACCGTGCTGGATCAGCACGGCGTCAAGAAACAGTTCGGCGTGCGACCGGGCCAGATTGCCGACATGCTGGCATTATCAGGCGACAAGATTGACAACATTCCCGGCATCCCTGGCGTGGGTTATGCCACAGCTGCCAAAATCCTGCAAAAGTACGACAGCATTGAAAACATCATCGCCAACCATGACAAGATTGCCGCGATGAAATTTCGTGGTGCCGAGCGAATACAGGCACTGGTCAGTGCCAACCGCCATTTGCTGCCGCGCAACAAACAGCTAACGCTGGTAGCAACTGACATGCAGTTTGCCACGCCACCAGAGCTGCAATGGAACGGCATCAATACCGATGCCTTCAATGCCTGCAGTGAACAACTGGACTTCAAAGGCCTCATGCAACAACGCTGGCTCAATCTGGCTTTGGCCAAAACTGCGGACTGAACTAGCTGCCCGCATCCGAGTACGCCAAACCACGACAAGATACCTGCGAGCAGGTATAGTCGCGCCGCCTCCCGAACCAGCTGCCAGCTCTATGGATCACTCCGCCCCTTCAGCCTCGCTACGAGCTTCCTTGCCACTGCCGGTCATGGCCGCTATTGCCGCACTGCCGCCCCTGGCCGTCGACATGTATCTGCCTGCTTTTCCACAGATTGCTGCAGATTTCACCACCTCCATCAGCGTTATCCAGAACTCACTCAGCATTTTTCTGGTGGGCTTTGGCTGCGGCATGCTGTTGTTCGGCCCGCTGGCTGATCGCTATGGGCGCCGGCCGCTGGCCTTGTTCGGACTGGGTGGCTTCGGACTGGCCAGCCTGGTGCTGGTGCTGAGCAAAGATCCCACCTGGTTTCTGCTGCTGCGGCTGATACAAGGCTTTGTTGGCAGTGCCGCCACCGTGACCATTCCAGCGATGATTCGCGACACCTACGGCAAGGACACCGCCAAAGGCATGTCGACCGTGATGATGATCATGCTGGTGGCCCCGCTGGTCGCGCCACTAATTGGTTCGTGGATCCTGGCAGTGGCGCCGTGGCAAGGCCTGTTTGTGTTCGTGGCTCTCTATGCCCTGATATTGATGGTACTCAGCTGGCACCTGTTGCCGGAAACCAAGCCGGCCAATCTGCTGCCCACCCGCCAATCACCCCTGCGCAATTACCAGATCATTTTCAGCAATCACCGCATCTACTGGGATTTGTTTACCTACATATTGCTGGCGCTGGCTTTTTTCGTTTACCTGACTTCAGTTTCCTTCATCTATATCAGCTGGTTTGGTGTCAGTGAAACCAGGTTCGGCTATCTGTTTGCATGCTCAGCGGCAGCCCTGATCATTGCCAATTTCGCCAACCGGCAATTGGTGTCACAGGTAGGCTCGCGGCGCATGCTACAGCGGGCACTGGCAGGAGGCATCGTCTGTGTACTGCTGTTGCTGTTGCTGATGCTGGTGAATGGCGGTCTGGTGCTGACCGTGATTAATTTCTTTTTCATGGTCGGCTGCCTGGGCATTGCGTGGGTCAATGCCGACTCCTTGGTGATCATGGAGTTCCCGCAGCAAGCCGGCTCTGCCACTGCGGTGATCGGCACCTTGCGGTTCGGTTTCGGCGCACTGGCCGGGCCGTTGCTGGCAATCAGCTACACCGGCACGCCGATGCCTGTCGCAATTCTGCTGGTGGTGTGCCTGGTGGGTGCCGGCGCCATCCAGTTGCTGCGCGCGCGGCATCACCGATAGTGCTTAATAGCCGATGGTGAATCTGGCTTTGATATGTTTGCCCTGTTCCAGCTCATCAACCATGGCGACGGCAAAATCATCGTAGGAAATTTTGCTGACACCGGCGGCATCCTTCACCACCACTTCACCGCCGAGGCGGAACTTGCCGGTACGTTCGCCCGGAGCTATTTGCACTGCTGGTGAAAAGAAGGTCCAGTCGAAATCCTGCACATCACGTAACAGGCTCAAGGTACGGATGCCTTCCATGATCGGCGCTTTCCAGGCGGGCGGCAGTTCAAGCGTGTCGATTACTTTCTTGCCGCCAGGTTCAGTCAGCAATGAGGCCGCACCACCTATCATCAGAAAGCGTTTGACGCCGGAACCTCGCACCGACGCGATCAACTGCTCGGCCTGATCAGGAATAAAACTGGCAGCGCTGATGATGGCGTCATGGCCTTTCAATATTGCTGCCATCGCCTGCGGATTGGTGAAATCACCCGCTACCTGCGTCATGTCCGCCACTGTAATTTTTTCCGGGTTGCGGGCGATGCCGGTCACCGTATGGCCGCGCTGCAGCAACTCTGCCGCGATCTTGCTGCCGATTTTGCCGCTGGCGCCAATCAATGCCACTGTCTTGCCCATGGGTTCATCCTCTCTCAGTAGTGTTTCCAAATAACAACAACGACAGCTGCTTACTCGCCCGGTTGCCAACCGGAAGTGATCGGATAGCGGCGGTCGCGGCCAAAGCCGCGCTCGCTGATGCGCACACCGATGGGTGCTTGTCGCCGCTTGTATTCATTGCGATCCACCATGCGGATGACTTGTTCCACTACACCAGGGTCAAAACCCTGCTGGCAAATCATCGCCATGCTTTGATCCTTGTCGATATAAAGTTTGAGTATGCGATCAAGCACCGGATACGGTGGCAGATTGTCTGCATCCACCTGGCCAGGCGCCAACTCGGCTGATGGGGCCCGCTCGATTACACGCCGGGGAATTACTGCACCCAGCGAATTGCGATACTCTGCCAACGCATAGACCACCATTTTCGGCACATCTTTCAGCACATCGAAACCACCGGCCATATCACCGTACAGTGTTGAATATCCCACTGCCATTTCGCTTTTATTGCCCGTGGTCAGTACCAGCAGGCCGTGCTTGTTGGAAATTCCCATCAGCAATACGCCTCGACAACGCGCTTGCAGATTCTGCTCGGCCAGGCCGGCTATGGTACCGGCAAATTCATGGTGCAATCCCTGCATGAAGGCGTGATACATCGGAGCAATCGGAATCACACTGTAATCAACATCCAGCAAGCGCGCTTCGGCTTCGGCATCCTCCTCACTCATTCTCGCGGTGTAGTCGAACGGCATCATCACCGCCTTGACGTGCTGCTTGCCGATGGCATCCACTGCCAACGCCAGCGTCAGAGCCGAATCGATCCCGCCGGAAAGCCCGAGCACCACGCCTTTGAAACCATTCTTGTCGATGTAGTCATGCAAGCCCAGCTTGAGTGCGGCATACAGTTCTGCTTCATTTTGCAGCAAGGGCGCCTGCACACCTGCCTGGATTTCGGCGGTGACAATCTGCTGCTGATTGCTTGTATAGGAGACAGACACCATCGGCACATCGGTACTGAATTGCGCAGCGTGCACTTGCACACTGCCGTCCGCAGCCAGCGCCATTGAAGCGCCGTCGAACACCAGCTCATCCTGGCCACCGACCTGGTTGACGTAGATCAGCGGCAAGCCGGTCTCGGCAATGCGCTGTCGCATGCACTTGAGCCGCTCATCGTATTTGCTGCGACTAAAAGGCGAACCATTGATATTGATCACCAGGGCTGCACCGGCGGCAGCGGCCTGCTGCATAGGCTCCGGAAACCACAGGTCTTCACAGATCGTGAATGCTATCGGCAGACCGTTGAAGTCAAGCACCAACGGCGCGGTTCCGGCTTCAAAATAGCGTTTCTCATCGAACACCTGGTAATTGGGCAGGCACTGTTTGCTGTAACGACCGATAATGCTGCCATCGCGTATTACGGCAAGGCGGTTATAGAGCTTGCTCTCAACTCGTTCCGGGTAACCCACTACCAGCGCAGTAGGCAGTCTGGCCGCACACAGCTGCTGCAGGGCTTTGTGGATACGCACATCAAGACTCTGGCGTAACAGCAAATCTTCAGGGGGATATGCGGTAAGTACCAGCTCCGGAAACACCACCAAAGCGGCGGATTGCTGCGCCAACACTGCCCGCGCAGTCGCCAGCACCAGTTCGGTGTTGCCGGGAATGTCCCCCACGCGCGGATTGATCTGGGCCAGGGCAACTGAAATTTGCCTGGTATTGCTTGCGTTGGTTGGCACCGGGGACTGTCTCACTGCATCAAGGTACGGTATTGTCTGCGATTACAGGGTTACTTGGCAAAATGGTGTCTGCATGGGTTTGATAAGGCTACTGGTATATCTGTTCATTGGTTACTTTCTTTGGCAGTTTGTCAAAAATTATCTGCGCAAACAGGAATTGCAGCAAAAACGCCAGAGCGAGCGCAGCCAGCCAGGCCCGACTCCCGTCGTAAAATGCGAGCAGTGCCAGCTGCACTTGCCACAAAGTGAAGCAATTGCCTCCGGCAGTCACTGGTTTTGCAGCAATGAGCACAGGAGCCTCTGGCTCAAAACCCGGCGGTAATTAGTATGGGAGCATGGCACGACAACTATTTTCTGCAACTGGGTGGTGAAACTGCCACCCTGCAACTGAACCGGCAGATCATTACAGTCTTTAACCTCTATCGGCTCGTACTCGCGCTGATCCTGCTTATCAGCTACTACTATCGCTCCAACACTTCACCGCTGGGTTCAGTTGACCCTGAGCTGTTTCTGCGGCTGACCATCAGTTATGCCATTTTCAATCTTGCCACGCTATTGATACCGGCGAGACTGCAGGAAACCCTCAATGGCCAGCTGTATTTTGCTTCGATCATCCTCACCGACATTGTGGTGCTGGAAATGCTCAGTTATGCCAGTGGCGGTTTCAGCAGCGGCATCACGCCCCTGTTGATCCTGCCGGTTGCCAGCGGCAGCCTGTTGTTTGGCATCCGCATCAGCACGTTTTTCGCGGCTATCGCCTCCATTGCACTGATCTTCGGCGAGTTCTACCACTTCCTCTCAGTACCCTTGTCTGAAGAATATTATGTGCAGACCGGCTTGCTGGGGTTGCTGCTGTTCATTACCGCGCTGGGCATACAGACGGTAGGTGCCAGAATTCGCGAAAAGGATCTGATCAACCGACGCCAGGCCATCAGTATTCAGGCCTTGCAGCAAATCAATGAACAAATCATCCAGCGCATGCATGCCGGCATTGTGGTGCTGGATCAGGAAGAGACAGTACTGCATTGCAATGATGCCGCCCGCAACTTCCTGGCGATACCCAAAGAAGAGACAACCGCTCTGACTATCCCGGCAATATTGCATGAACAGCTGCAATCGTGGCTCCACCATCCAGAAAACCGCCAGGTGAAATTCCGCTTGTCAAACCAGAGTCCCGAAATCCAGGCCAATTTCACCTATTTGCAGACCGGTAATAGCGTCAATATCCTGATCTTCCTCGAGAACTATAGTGAACTCAGCAGTCGTGCCCAGCACTTGAAACTGATGTCGCTGGGCCGGCTGACCGCCAGCATTGCCCATGAAATCCGCAATCCACTCGGTGCTATCAGCCACGCTGCCCAACTGCTGAGTGAATCCCCGCAACTGCGGCGGGACGAGACTCGTTTGCTGGGCATCATTCACACTCACAGCCTGCGCATGAATAAAATCATCCAGAACGTACTGGAATTGTCGCGCCATAAAATCGCCGACACTGAAAAAATCGAGCTTGGCACCTGGTTGCTGCGTTTCGCCGAACGCATCAAAACCTCCTACAAACATCCGATTCAATGTCTGGTAGTGGTGCCCTCGGAGCCGGTATGGATCCGCTTCAATCCCAGCCAGCTCGAACAGCTGTTGACCAATTTGTGCGATAACGGCTTGCGTTACAGCCTGAAATTCACAGGCGAAGCCGCCGTAACCCTGGAACTGGGGGTTAATGCCACCAATGCCTTGGCCTGGCTCGACGTTATTGATGACGGTCCCGGCGTTGATGAGCGCGATGAAGAACAGATTTTCGAGCCGTTCTATACCACCGAAAACAGTGGCACCGGTCTCGGCCTGTTTATATGCAAGGAATTATGCGAAGCTAACCAGTCACAGCTGTTTTTCCAGCGAACTGCTGATGGACGCAGTGCTTTCAGGCTCAATTTTGGCCATCCTGACCGGCAGACTATTTAATGTGCCCCCCCGGCCCCCACACGATGCAACAACCACTGCAACCATCACGACAACAACGCGTACTCATTGTCGATGATGAGCCGGACATCCGCGAATTGCTGGAAATTACGCTCGGCCGCATGAACATTGCCACGATGTCTGCTGGAAATCTGGCTACTGCCCGCAAACTGCTGGCGAGTACGGATTTTGATTTTTGTCTCACGGACATGCGCCTGCCCGATGGCAATGGCCTCGAACTGGTGGAAGAGATACAGCAATGTCACGACAAAATGCCGGTGGCAGTGGTCACCGCATTCGGCAGCACTGAAACTGCAATCTCTGCGCTGAAAGCCGGCGCCTTTGATTTCGTTTCCAAACCGGTGGATTTGCAAAAATTGCGCAATCTGGTGCAAAGCGCACTGAAACTTTCCCAGGCCGCCCAGGCTGTAGAGAAGCTGCAAAATTCCACTGACAAGATCATTGGCATGTCTGCCGCCATTCTTGCGCTCAAGCATCAAATTGCCAAGCTTGCCCGCAGCCAGGCACCGGTGTGCATTGCCGGTGAATCCGGTTGTGGCAAAGAGCTGGTGGCACGTGCCATCCATGATTCCGGCCCCCGCAAGGAAAAGGAATTTGTTGCAATAAACTGCGGCGCCATTCCAGCTGAATTGATGGAAAGCGAGTTTTTTGGCCACAGGAAAGGCAGCTTTACCGGTGCCGACCAGGACAAGACCGGTTTGTTCCAACAGGCCAATGGCGGATCTTTGTTTCTCGATGAAATTGGCGATCTGCCGCTGTTGATGCAGGTAAAATTGCTGCGGGCCATCCAGGAAAAATCGATAAGGCCGATTGGCTCGTCCAGCGAAATCCCGGTTGACGTACGCATTCTCAGTGCAACCCACAGGAATCTGTCCAAGTCGGTGGAACTTGGTCAATTCCGTCAGGATCTGTTCTATCGAATCAACGTGATCGAGTTGCAGGTACCGCCATTGCGCGAACGCAGGGAAGATCTGCCATTGCTGGTCGACCACATACTGGCCGGGCTGACCGCCGCGCATCCTTCCCCTGTCGTTGGCATCAGTGCACAAGCCATGGAAGCAATGCAACAATATGCATTCCCTGGCAACGTGCGCGAACTGGAAAACATGCTGCAGCGGGCTTGTGCTCTCACCGATCACAGTTTGCTGGCCTTGCAGGATTTTCCTGAGCTGGCCTACCTGTCGGACAAACCAGAGCAGCTGGCTTTGCCTGAACTGCCAAGCTCGCTGGAAGATGGGGATTTCTCACTCGACAAGCATCTGGAAACCATCGAGCGCCAGGTGATCGAGAAAGCGCTGCAAGCAAGTCGCTGGAACCGAACTGCCGCAGCCCGCAAGCTTGGCATGAGTTTTCGTGTTTTCCGCTACCGGCTTAAAAAGCTCAACATCGACTAGGCGCGACCTGTGCGGGCCGGGCTTAGGAGCGTAATTCCTTCGGCATCGAAAAAATCGTGTGCTCTTCCACACCCTGCATTTCCAGAGGGGTAGCTCCGCCAAGATCTTCCAGTCTGGCAATGACCTGTTTAACCAGAATATCCGGTGCTGACGCACCTGCCGTCACGCCTACGCGACGCTTGCCCTGCAGCCAGTCCGGATTGATCTGGCCGGCGGTATCAATCAGGTAGGCCTCGCAATTGCTCCGCTCTACCAGTTCACGCAGACGATTGGAATTTGAACTGTTGGGGGATCCCACCACCAGCACCAGATCCGTCTCCAGTGCCAGTTGCTTCACTGCATCCTGGCGATTCTGGGTGGCATAACAAATGTCTTTTTTGCGAGGGCCTTTGATTGCCGGGAAGCGGGCGAACAACGCATCGATGATGCGTGCAGTATCATCCATCGACAGCGTGGTCTGGGTGACATAGAACAGCTTGAAAGGATTCATCACTTGCAGCTGACTGACATCTTCTTCGTCCTCCACCAGATAAATGCGGCCACCATTGTGTCCGTCGTACTGCCCCATGGTGCCTTCCACTTCCGGGTGAAAAGCATGGCCGATCAATACACATTCTTCTCCTGCATGGCTATAACGCTGCACTTCCATATGGACTTTGGTTACCAATGGGCAGGTGGCATCAAACACTTTCAGCCCAAGCCGCTCTGCTTCATCCTTGACTTCGCGCGCCACGCCATGCGCGCTGAACACCACAATGGGTTCACGGCCATTGACTCTCGTTGTGGGAACATCTTTGAGTTCATCGACAAACACGGCGCCGCGCTGGCGCAGGCTTTCCACGACAAACTTGTTGTGCACAACTTCGTGCCGCACAAAAATCGGCGCTCCGAACAAGTCGAGTGCACGGTTGACTATATCAATGGCGCGATCAACACCGGCACAAAAACCACGCGGATTGGCGAGCATAATTGAAAACTGGTTGGTAACTTCACTCATGTGTGGTGCTCAACCTTGTGGATTGCTGCGGCAAACACAATGTCACGCCCGGCCAGCGGATGGTTGAAATCGATTTCCACATATTGCTTGCCGATATGTGTCACTCGACCCGCCTGCTTGTAACCGCTGGCATCATTGAATTCAATCATCATATTTTCTGCCAAGGACATGTCAGGGGGAAACTGGAAATGGGGAAACCGCTGCTGATTATCGGGATTGATCATGCCGAAGGCTTCAGCTGCCGGAATCAGCGCCTCAACTGTGTCGCCCGCCTTTTTACCCAAAAGTACGCGCTCAAAACCTGGCAGCATGTCGCCATTGCCCAGTACCAGCGTGGCCGGACTGCTGTCGAAATTGCTGTCGATCAATTGCTGGTCCACCAGCTTCAGGGAAAAGTGCAAGGTAACCTTGCAACCGGAACCGATCGTATCCGCTGCAGTGGCGGCAATCGGGGCAGTGTCAGAGTGCCGGTCCAGATCCCGTAACGGCAGTTTGTTGTCGACTGCCTTAGCCATGTCGCACTCCGTTCACAAGGATGTCCAACCCAAGCAGGGCAGCTCCACAGGATATGGCCGCGTCAGCGACATTGAAGGTTGCGAAGCGCCACTGCCCGGCGTAAACGCTGATGAAATCCACGACATAACCCATCACGACGCGGTCATAAAGATTGCCCAGCGCACCACCAAGGATGAATGCAAGTGCCACAGCCAGCAAACGCTGCTGTCTGGGCAGTCGCCATAACCATACAACCAGCACCGCGCTAATCGCCACCGAAATACCGCTAAGCAGCCAGCGCTGCCAACCGCCGGCCCCGTTGAGAAAGCTGAAAGCAGCACCATTGTTGAAGGCCAGCAGCAAATCGAAGCCGGCGAATATTGTGTGGGGCACTCCGCGCTCAAGATATTGGGTACACAGCAGCTTGGTATATTGATCAAGCATGACAATGACACTTACCAACAACCACAAGACCCATAGCGGGATAGTCTTGTGATTGCCTGTCGCTTCAATACTGTTTGTCATTGGCCTGCTCCAAAATAGAGTCTGGTGTTCTGCACATCAAGCGCCATCTGTTGCTTCAACTCAGCCAAGGTGGGGTATTTGAGCTCATCGCGCAGCTTATGAAGAAAGTTGACCTTGAGCTGCTTGCCATAGAGATCGCCGTCATAATCCAGCAAAAAAACCTCCAGTGAAGCCTGCTGGCTATCACTCACAGTCGGGTTGTAACCCATGCTGGCCACACCGGGTCGCATCACTGCTCCCTCTTCAACCTGCACAACGAATACCCCTGACAATGCCAGTTTGTTGCTGAGCAAGGCTACATTGGCAGTAGGAAAGCCCAGTTGCCGACCCAGCTTTTTGCCAGCAATGACAGTGCCGCTGATCGAATAAGGCCGGCCAAGACACTGGCTCACCCGCATGCAATCACCCCGATGCAGGCATTGGCGAATCAGGGTACTGCTGATCCTCTCATGCTTATCGAGGCACGGAGCTACTGCACTCACGCTAAAGCCGTGCAATGAGGACAGGTGGTGTAAAGTTTCAGTGCTGCCCTTGCGATGATGCCCGAAGCGGAAATCCTCGCCCACCACGATCCCCTTCATGCCAAGCCCATCGATCAAGGTGTGCAAGACAAAATCCTCCGGCAGCTGTCGACTGGTGTCATGATCGAAGCGAAGACAATAGACTGCATCAATACCGAAGCCATCAAGAAACGCCACCTTGTCGTGAAAAGCGTTAAGTCGGGCCGGGGCCGTGTTGCCTGCAAAAAATTCTTCCGGCTGGGGTTCGCTCAAAATTACCAGTGTCGGTACCTGCAGGCGCGCAGCTTCAGCTTGCAGTTGCTGCAATATCAGTTGATGCCCCAGATGCATGCCGTCGTATTTACCAATGGTAACGACACATGCGCCTAACGCAGCTCTGGCTGCTGCCACTGCATGGAAAACCTGGATCATCCGGACGGACCGCTCTTCAAAAAGGCATTATGTGGAGTGAAAAAACACAGGGCAGGCCATGCAGCAACTTGCCCAACACCCGAACAGCAGGATTGCCCCGGATCTTGCAATCGAGCATGGTTGTAGTCCGCCAGCATGCTGAACAGCCAGCAGTGATTCTGGAGCTAGAAAAGGGCAAGAAGACATTACTTAGGGGGGAAACCGAAAATTTTCCGCATGTTACCGGCAGTTACCCCTGCTTGCCAGCCGCCACAACACCAAGCCAGGCTTGACTTTTAGCCTTGGCAAAAGCATAGTGCACGCCTTTTTTCGAGCCGCCTCAGGCGGGTTGGAAAGCAAGCTTCCAGCTATGGATTCAGTACCCGTTTAATACCTGTTAAGTATCTATAAAAAGTCGCATTAATCATATAAATCATTGAGTTCAGGAGTTTCCCTTGGCCAATACCGTACAAGCTCAAAAGCGTGCCAAACAGGCCGAAAAACGCCGTCAGCACAACGCCAGTTTCCGTTCCATGGTTCGCACCTACCTGAAAAAGGTAATCGCTGCCATTGAAACCAAAGACCATGCCGCCGCCACTGCAGCCTATGTGGAAGCAGTGCCCGTGATCGACCGTATGGCCGACAAAGGCATCATCCACAAGAACAAGGCCGCTCGTCACAAGAGCCGTCTGAATGCTTCTATCAAGGCTTTGCAAGTAGCTGCCTGATCGAAGCAATCAGCCAGCGGCATGCTGCTGGCTGGTTCTACCTGAACCGGCCCTGTGCCGGTTTTTTGTTGCCCGCTGCAAAGTGTACTGCTGCGGGCTATACTGTTGCATGTCACTTTGACCGAGGGGGTCGACACACCATGCAAACAGTTAAAAAAATAACAATGGCCGGTTTGGCAGTCTGGGGGTTGTTGACAACCCTGTCGGTTGCCCAGGCCCATCATTCATTCTCCGCCAGCTATGATCTTGAGAAAAAAGCAGAAATCAAAGGCAAGCTGGTCCAGATGAATTTCCGCAACCCGCATTCCTCCGTGATGGTAATTGCACCCGATGCCAAAGGCGTTGAACAACGATGGGGCATTGAATGGGGTGGTTCCACTGCGCTGGAACGCCAGGGACTTACCCGCGACTCATTCAAAATCGGCGATGAGGTGATTGTAGTCGGGCAGCCAAGCCGGGATGAGGGCGACCATCGCTTGCGCATGCAGAGTATTCGTCGCACTTCCGACAATTTCGGTTGGGGCCAGAAAGGTGAAAGTTTCGACTGATACCAGGTCTGCCCACACATAAAAAAGCCGGGTTTGATCCCGGCTTTTTTATGCATGCTTGATGTGTGTATCACTTACTTTGCCATGCACTCACTCGGATCCCACTTCTTGCCATCCGGTTCGCGTTTGAAATTGGTGCTGGTCAGTACCGGCTGGGCCAAATTGGCCGCATCTTCCAGGTTGGCAATGACGATCAGGAATTGCTCACCATTGTCTTCCTTCACCGTTTCGTAATATTCGGTCAACTTGGCACCCTCTCCATATGGCACCCCGTTTTTACGCACATAGCCTGGCGCCATCTGGGTGGTAACAACTTCCAGCGTCCCATTCACAACCGGACCAAACGCACGCTCACGTTGCAAATCCCAACGCGCCTTTGAAACACCCTGCAAAGTGCCGGCGCCGGCGCCATCCTGCGCTGAGCCAAACTTCAAGAGCCGCTTTTGCTTGCCAGCATCGGTCTCGATACTGAGTACGTTATCGCTGGACCAGGTGATGTGGAGTCGAGTTGGCAAACGCAAGAGACCACCAGCGCCATAGGCCTTGCAGACGTTGCCCGCGGCAATGTCCTTGGCAGGATCCCAGGCATTGGCCACCAGCTGTGCGGCCGGGGTCAGATTGATTCCAGGGTAATCGCCCGCCTTGGCGGTGATCATGCGATAACGCCAGTCTTCAGTGACCACCGCAACCCAGTAGCCAGTAATGTCGTGGGGGGCGACCGCTTTAGCGGTGGCCGGCCCCTGGGGACCCGGTCCTGGTGGCTGCGCCACTGCAGCACCCGCATACAGGCCCAGTGCAATTGCAAATCGGAACAATTTCATCATGGTCATTTACCCTGGGCAGTGCTGAGATTTTTGTAGACAGCTTCCACGAACTGCGTGGTGGTCCAGAAACCGCTGCTGGCGCCCCAACGCGGGTCATAATCCTGGGTAGGTTTGGCAGCCTTCACCTGCTCCAGCGTCATGCCTTTCCTGATCATGTCCGCAATACGATCCCGGATTATGGTCAGCATTTCGCGATAGTTGATCACGTCGCCGATGTCGCTTAGCCGGCCATGACCGGGAATCACCAGCGTACCGCCATCCTGGCCATAGACCGGGATGATCAGATCAATGATGTTATTGGCAGCGGCGATGATGCCCTGGATGCTGCCGCCATTGGCAATATCGATGAACGGGTACTGGTTGGTAACGTACACATCGCCGGATGAAATCACATCGGACTGCCGAAAATAGACAATGCTGTCTCCGTCAGTGTGGGCATTGGGTTCGTACATGATGCGGATGCCTTCACCGTTGAACCACAGATCCTTCTTGGGCGTGAAATAGGTCAGGGTGGGCAATGCTGCCGAGGGTATCGCCGGCTGGCCGGCGGCCGGAGGCGCTGTCATGTGCAGCAACGCATTCTCGTGCGCAATGATCTGGGCACCGGCGCCGGCATCAGCAATATCGCCGCCAACGTTGCCACCCGAAACTGTCATGCCCGCTGCACGCAGCTTGGCGTTGCCGCCGGTGTGGTCAGCATGATGATGGGTGTCGATGATGTAGCGTATTGGGCCTTTGGACAGTTCGCGGATCTTGGCGAGGATCCGGTCGGACAATTCCGCATACTGGGTATCAACGATCAGGACGCCGTCGGCACCAATTTGCAAGGTGATATTGCCGCCGGAACCCACCAGCATGTAAATGTTGTCGCGCACTTTCAGCGCTTCAATTTTCACTTTGGAGAAATCCTGCTGCTGGGCATGGCTGCCACTGGCGAGCAAAATGCCCAGGGCCAGCAGCACACCACGCTTGCAGAAGCTGGAAACAGATAGGGATTGCATCGTCTTCGTCTCCATTAACGTGGTGAGGGAACAGGCAGTGAACGGATCACCTTGATGTATTCGGGATACATCGTGGCGGCACCACCCATGGCTGCCTTGTAGGGAATGCCGTGGGTTTCCGCGAAAATTTTCACATCTTCATTGGTGCCAGGCAGATGGTGCGGAATGTAACCAGGGGCTCGCACCATTTCGACGACACTGTCACAAGCATAGTTGGCGACCTGGTTATCGACGCTATAGCGATAATCACGATTGCGAATGAAAGGTTCTTCCAGATAAATCGGATCGTTGACCACCACGGTCCAGGTCAGGATATCGCCGTGACGGATGAAATGTTCGGTAACAGTCGCCTTGTCACTGCGGGCAGCGCCGTTGCGCCGCAACCAGCCCTCTTTCAGATGGGTGGTATGGATCGTCAATACCTGCCCATCCCATTGACCGGTGGAGAAGCCCATCGAGGTGTGCTGCGCATATTCAGGCGGATGTTCACGACCATCCATCCAGATGGTTCGGCGGGTTTGCCACGCAAAATGCTGCAGATGCAGCGCGATCAGTTTTTCGGTGATCGGATCACGTTCTTCCCAGAGGCGGATGTCGGCAAAGCTGTTGGCATAATCAGATGGATGCACGCGGCACTGGTATTCCGGCAATGCGATCAGTGAAGCGCTCCACGACAACGCGCGCAGGCGGTCGGCGTCGTTGATCGGCAGACCAGCGTAGTCTCCCAGTTCCGGGCCGGGAAAACGGTCTGGCCAGTCCTCCGAATAGGTTCCTACCCACACCCCGGCCAGATTCTTTTCTGACATTGCCGCTGATGACAGCAAGCAGCTGCCGGCGGCCAGCGCAAGCAACAGCACACTGCGAATGAGTGAATTCATGGAAAGCCCCTCTGATGATGCAAACCTTGTTATTGGCAGCGCTGCTTGAGCCTGCCCTGTTATTGTCCCAAACTTAACGGCTGCGGTTGGAGGCTGTCAACGCAAGTACGCCAACCTGAGGGGAAATATCGAGGAGTTTGCAGTTACAGCAGCGCCAGATTGTCGCGATGAATCAGCTCGTGCTCACCTTCATAACCCAGAATACTGGTGATCTGCTCGCTGGGTTTGCCAATAATCAGTGCAGTTTCATCAAAGTCGTAATTCACCAGGCCGTGGGCAATGGCTTTGCCGCTTTCATCGTGACACGCCACCAGATCGCCACGTTTGAACTGGCCGCTGACGGCTTTCACGCCCACTGGCAACAAACTCTTGCCGGAACCGGTCAGCACCTTCACAGCGCCCGGATCCAGCACCAGGATGCCACGCACCTGCAGATGACTGGCCAGCCATTGCTTGCGGGCCGCAATCGGCTGTTTCTCAGGCAACAACAACGTACCCAGCTCAACGCCGCGCTGCAGGGCTACCAGCACATCCGGTGAACTGCCATGCACGATGATGGTGGCCGTGCCGGAACGTGAAGCCAGGCGGGCTGCCCGGATCTTGGTGAGCATGCCGCCTTTGCCCAGCGCGCCGCCGCCGCCGGCCACTGCCATCAGCATATCGTCATGGCTGCTGGCTTCGCTGATCAGTTTGGCTTCGCTGTTAGTGCGTGGGTCGGCGTCGAACACCCCTTGCTGGTCAGTGAGGATTACCAGCACATCGGCGTTGATGAGATTGGCGACCAGGGCTGCCAACGTATCATTGTCACCAAAACAGATTTCATCGGTGACCACAGTGTCATTTTCATTGATGACCGGGATCACCTTCATGTCGAGCAAGGCCCGCAGTGTTGAGCGTGCATTCAGATAACGCTTGCGATTGGAGAGATCGTCATGGGTGAGCAGAATCTGGGCAGTATGCTTGCCGAACTTCTTGAACTGGGATTCATAGGCCTGGATCAAACCCATCTGACCCACCGCAGCTGCCGCCTGCTGCTCATGGATGGCAGTAGGCCTTCCGGGCAAGCCCAGGCGACTGACGCCCTCTGCCACGGCTCCTGACGACACCAGCACCACATCCAGCCCCTGGTCCTGCAACTGGCAGATCTGTTGGCCCCAGCGGGCGATGCTGTCGAGGTTGAGCCCCCTGCCATTGTCGGTCAGCAGGGAGCTGCCAATCTTGATCACCCAGGTGCGGGCTGTCTTGAGAAGATCGCGGTTGCCCATCGTCTAATCCCGGTATTCCACTTCCACGTCCAGATCATCATCGTCCAGGTCATCAGCATCATTGCCGTTGCTGCGCTCACGCCACAAGTCCCGGGCCCGTTCAATGCTCTGGCGAATTTCGTACTGCATTTGCTCCTGCACTTTCTGGTCCTGTGCCCGATAGTCTTCATCTTCCCGCAACAAGCGCTTCTGCTCGTTGATCGATTCCATCAAGTCTTCACACAGTTCACGCGTACCCAAACGCTCAACTGCCGAAATCGCAAACACCCGGCCGGACCATTGCAACGCTTCCACTATGTGGTCCTGCAGCGCCTGGCGCTCATCCAGGGGTATCAAATCCATTTTGTTCAGCACTAGCCAGCGTTCACGCACGCTCAAGGTTGGCGAAAACTGTTCCAGCTCATGGATGATGACTTTTGCAGCTTCAACCGGATCGCTCTGATCCAGTGGCGCCACATCCACCAGATGCAACAACACGCGGGTGCGGGCCAGATGTTTGAGAAAACGGATGCCTAAACCAGCACCGGATGAGGCGCCTTCAATGAGGCCAGGGATATCGGCCATCACAAAGCTGCTCTCTTCGCCCACGCTGACCACGCCCAGATTGGGGATCAGGGTAGTAAAAGGATAGTCGGCCACTTTGGGACGGGCCGAGGAAACTGCTGTAATCAGTGAGGATTTACCCGCATTGGGCAAGCCCAGCAGCCCCACATCAGCCACCAGCTTCAACTGCAGCTGCAAGCGGCGGATTTCACCGGGTTTGCCATTGGTGGTTTTGCGCGGACTGCGATTGACGCTGGATTTGAAACGCGCATTGCCAAGCCCGCGCAGGCCGCCTTGCGCCACCAGCAAGCGCTGGCCGGGGTTGACCAGATCACCCATCAATTCCTGGGTATCCGCTTCATAGACGCTGGTGCCCACCGGCACCCTTACCAGCAGATCATCGCCACTGAGGCCGGAGCAATTGGTTTTGCCGCCCCGTTCACCCGCCTTGGCGCGGTAACGCGGCTCAAAACGGAAATCTACCAGGGTGTTGAGGCTGTCATCGGCAACCAGATAGATGCTGCCACCATCGCCGCCATCTCCCCCGTCTGGACCGCCCTTATCCATGAATTTCATGCGCAGGAAACTCAGACAGCCATTGCCGCCATTACCTGCTTCCACAATGATTTCTGCTTCATCAACGAATTTCATGACTTCCCACGACTCTAGGCGCCTGCGGCGTTCGAAGCCACTGCTCCATAACCGCGCCCATCACAATTAAACAGCATTACTACCGATACATGGATAATGCATAAAAAAAAACCCTGTAAAACAGGGCTTTTTTTGATTCCATGCTTGGCTTAAGCGGCAGCCGTTTCCGCTGGCACAATGCTCACAAACATGCGGGCACGCGGACCTTTAAGCTGGAACTGCACTGCCCCGGTCGCTTTGGCAAACAAGGTGTGATCCTTGCCCATGCCAACATTTTCACCTGCATGGTACTTGGTACCGCGCTGACGGATAAGGATATTGCCGGCCAGCACTACTTGACCGCCGTAGCGTTTCACGCCGAGGCGTTTGGATTGCGAGTCGCGGCCGTTAGTGGTACTACCGCCTGCCTTCTTGTGAGCCATTGTCTACTCCTGAACTTTCTAAAGTAAGGGCCTGGGCTGTGCAGCTGCAGGCTGTGTCGCTGATCAGGCACTGATGCCGGTGATCTTCACTTCAGTGAACCACTGTCTGTGGCCCTGTTGTTTACGGTAATGCTTGCGACGACGGAATTTGATGATTGTTACTTTGTCGGCACGGCCATGGCTGATGATTTCAGCAGTAACCTTGCCATTTTCAATATAAGGCGCGCCGATTTTTACATCTGCACCCGAACCTGCCATCAGCACTTTGTCAAAACTAATGCTGGCACCAGTTGCTTCTTCGATTTTGTCCAGCTTCAGCACTTCACCTTCAACTACACGATGCTGCTTGCCGCCACTTAAAATTACTGCGTACATATCCCGCTCCAATCCTGGCCTGATGGGCCTTTGATGGTCTATCTGATGGTATATCCGATGGTCTGACTTTGGTCGATCAATGCCATTCACAGACTCGCTTAAACGAGCCCCTTGCGAAGGGCGGCGATTGTACGGAAATACCCCCTGCAGGCGCAACCCTTGTTTTCACTGCCGGCCCCGGAATCTGGGCAGGGGGGCCCTCTCACTGGCGCCAGGGGGTGAACAAGCAAGCAGTTACGTTGAATTGGGCGGGTGCAGACAGTAGGATGCCGTGCTCTTCCCGGCGCCCCCGGGCCGTGCCGACCCCCGTCAGCTTACAGGTAACCCATGGTCAAGCATATCCATGCCATTGTGGCAGATGATTTCGCCGCCCTTAACGGCAAAGTCGTAGCCCAACTGCACTCACAGGTCCCCCTGATTGAGAGCATCGGCCATTATATTGTCGAAGCCGGCGGCAAGCGCATGCGCCCCACCATGGCGCTGCTATGCGCCAGAGCCCTGGGCTACCAAGGAACCCAGCACATTGATCTGGCTACCGTCATCGAGTTCCTGCACACCGCCACCCTGTTGCACGATGATGTGGTCGACATGTCGGAAATGCGCAGAGGCCGCCCGACCGCCAATGTGAAATGGGACAATCCTTCCAGCGTACTGGTCGGCGATTTCATTTATTCACGCGCTTTTGAACTTCTGGTCAGCATTGGCAGCATGCCGATCATGGATGTGATGGCTTCCACCACCAATCGCATCTCCGAAGGCGAAGTATTGCAACTGCTTCACAAGCACAACCCTGAGACCACCGAAGCTGCGTATTTGCAGGTGATTCACCACAAGACCGCCATCCTGTTCGCGGCGGCCTGCAGTTCTGCCGCCATTCTTGCTGGCGCCTCCACCACCCTCCAGCAGCAATTGCATGATTTCGGACTGGAAGTCGGCATGGCCTTTCAACTGATTGATGATGTGCTCGATTACGAAGGCAATGGCGCAGAACTGGGCAAGAATGTAGGAGATGATCTGGCCGAAGGCAAACCTACAATGCCACTGATCTACATCCTGCAGCATGGTACTGCCAACGAGCGACAGCTTGTCACCGCGGCGATACAAAACGGCGGCCTTGGCAAACTGGAGGAAATCATCGCCATCGTAAAAAGTTCCGGCGCACTGGCCCATGCCCGCAAGCTGGCGCAACAGCGTATTGATAGCGCGCTCAGCAATCTCGCCGGGCTACCCGCATCGCCCTACCGGCGCGGGCTCGAACTGGTGGCAGATGCCGCCATCAACCGCAGCCACTGACTGCGGCACAGCAGAAAACCATTGCCAGCCATTGCGCTTTGACTCTCACTGCACCGGTTCGATTACCAGCAAGGCGCCATTCTTTTCTTCGGTCAGCACATAGATCAAGCCGTCAGGGCCTTGCTGCACATCACGAATGCGCTGGTGCAGATCTTCCAGCAAGCTTTCGCGCTTCTGCTCTCCCTCACTGTTGAACTCAATACGCTCAACATGGCCGGTGCCCGGGATGCGCCCTCGCATCATGCCGCCCACGAACAGGTTGTGCTTCCACTGCGGAAAGCGTTCGCCGGTATAGAACATCATGCCGCTGGTAGCGATGGACGGCACCCAGATCACTTCCGGCAGCAACATACCGTCCATTGCCGGGACCTTGGAAACGCGTGAACCGTCATAATCACGGCCAAATGACACCAGCGGCCAACCATAATTGCCGGCTTTGTGGATGATGTTGATTTCATCGCCACCTTGCGGACCATGCTCGCTGGCCCACAGTTCGCCTGTGAGTGGATGATAAGCAATGCCTTCAATGGCGCGATGGCCTATCGACCAGATTTCCGGCAAATAGTCCTTGTTGCCAACAAAAGGATTGTCGGAGGGAATGGACCCATCATCATTCAGCCGCAGCATTTTGCTGATATCGCTGTGCGGGTTTTGCGGATTGACCGGATCACGCCGGAATGGCGATGACATGAACAATTTGCCATCGGGTGCGAAGCGCAAACGTGAACCAAAGCCGCCCTTCACTGCAGACCATGCATCTGCCACAAACACATCCTTCACCTCGGTCAGCGCGTTTTCCGCTTCATTGAGACGACCACGCCCCATTGCCATCGTGGAATAATAGTCCTCGCCCTTCGGTGGCTTGCCCGCTTTGACATAGGTGAAGTAGACCAGACGGTTATGCGAAAAATCAGGATGCAGCACGACATCCATGAGGCCGGCAGTGGCACCCTTGGCAACTGCCGGAATGCCGCTCACGGATTTGGCCTCCAGCTTGCCGCCACGAATCAAGCGCAAATTACCAGCTGCTTCCGCTATCAGGATATTGCCATCCGGCAGAAACGCCATGCCGAAGGCCTTGTCGATACCTTTGGCCAACACCGAAACCTTGATCTTCCCCGCGGGAGCATAGGTATTGAAGAACCATGGCCCTTCGGCCAGAGCATTTTGCTGGGCGGTTGCCGGATTGAAGGCAACCAACATCAACAGAACCAACACACTGCAACTACGCTGCATACGGCACACCCTTGGAAGATTTTTTCCTGAACAGTTTATTGGCAACCAGTGCCAGATCATTTTTCAAGCGGCGCATGCCGAAATACAGCCCGAGCAAACTGGTGCCCAGTCCACCGCTCAACAACACCAGCATGCCAATGTCCCACAAGGGACGCCGGTGATACCAGAAAGCAAAATCAAGACTGTGCAGGCCGTTGTACAACCAGCGCTCCAGTCGGCTCCACTTGTGGACCAGTGACAACAGTTTGCCGCGTACCGGATCCACGTAAAGCCAGCTCTGTTCAGGATCATCGAACTTGATGCGCAATACCGGCAACGGCAACTGGTTGCCCCGCGAATAGTAATAATCGTCATAGTCAGTGAGGATGGCGCTGTCGGTCACCTTGGCATCCATTATGGCAGCTTCAAGTGCAGACACCAGCCGGGCAGCATCAAAACCCGGGTGCTGCTGGCCGGTCTGCGCATCCACCATCAGCGCCGCAGCCTGTAACTGGCCGTTGATATTGTAAGGCTGGTGTAACCTGTCCCGCTTGCTGCCAACATCTGCCTTGACCGGCACAAAGCCGGCAATGAAATAGGGCGCGCCCAGCACGCGCGCAAATTCCAGCTGTTTGACGGGGGATCCGGTCAATAACTGCAACTGCAGCATATCCGGCAACTGGAATTCCTGCAGTTTCAGCTCACTGCCCGCCAAAGTACCTGGCGGCACTTTCAAGCCCTGCACACGGGTCCAGGCCCATGGTTCCATTGATACCAGGCCGCTGAACACCCACGTGAGCGTTACCAGGCCGAACACTGAGCCCAGCAAATAATGCCAGCGCATCAGCCCTTTATAGGGAATCGCGCGCCGCCATTCGAAAGGGCGCACTGTGCGGAACTGGGTAAATCCCAGACCCAAACCCAGCACTGCCATCACACAACCCAGACCGGCCGACCACACCAGCACCGAATTCCACAACTGCTGGTGGTCGCGCAAGGTTTCGAAATACAGCCAGTGCGGTATTGTGCCCAGCCAGGCCAGTGCACGGCTTTGGCGAGTGGTATAGGTACTCACTCTGGCGGAATTGACTGAGACATACACTTGTGTGGCGGCAGCATCATCGACCACATATTGGTAGAGCGGCAGATCGCGTCCGACAGTAAATGTCCACTGGTCAGTATGGTCTTCGAGGGTCTGTTGCAGACGAAACAGTGATGCAGGAATGGAAAGAAAGCTGCTTGCCAGCTCTGCGCCCTGCGCGGAAGTGAGCGGCTGCATCAGCTCGCCAGTGTCGGCATAGACCAGGCTGCTGTGATAGCCGGGGTCACCCAATTCATAGACCGGCCGCCCCAGAATCGTGCGCAGCACAGCCGCTGGCGGCTCATAACCAGCCACTGCTGCTGCTTGGGCAGGAGTGATTTTTACCTGGGCGAGATCGAGCGGCTGGGCACCAGCCAATTGCATGTCGTCGGTAACTTTCGGCATGCCACCGCTGTAGATCATGAAAAATCCCGACACAAACCACATCACAAAAAAAAGGCTCAGCGGGATGCCGATGTAGCGATGACTCAGGATCAGAATTGATTTGAAAATACGCACACGCCTACGCTGGGGTCAGGTCTGACATTCACTTTGCACGAGTGTACTACAGTTTTTCAGGAAGTTTTTTCAGGACGCGTCGGTACCACAGCAGAAAGCCCGACACATACAACAGCGCCGGCAACAAGCCCAGCAACATCCACAGGATATTGGCCCACAGCGCATCACGAAAGCGGCCAAAGTGCATGCGTATCAGAAACAGCAGCCAGGCGTCAGGCCGGTCACCATCTGCCGGATTGTCATCCATCCAGTCAATAACCGCATCAAACGGCTGTGGCCAGGCAAAATACACTGCGGTCACTCCCCAGACAAAAAGCAGAAATATGGCCCAAAAACCGACAAAACTGTGCAATTGCCACATAAAACTGCGCGGGCTTTTGGCACTGATCACAAGACCTTCCTGCCAGCGCCGCTTGCCTTGCCACCAAAGAATGACACCTGTTACCAGCATGCCAAGCAACAGCGCACCTCCAAGGCCGTTCACCGTCTTGCCATAAGGGCCCAGCAAGAGATCATCATGCAAACTGACCAGCCACTCCATACTGGCAACCGGCCAGGGGAAGGTGGGGCCGAGATCAAGTCCTGAGTACGGGTCGAAATACCGTGTTGACTCCACTCCATCCTGTTCGAGCGCTACATAGGTGGCGCGCCGGCCTCTGGTCGATGGCACCACGCGTTTGACCGTGAAGCCGGCATAGGCTGCTGCAATTTTTGCTTCGAGCTGGCCGCCTTCGAGCCTCGGCTCTTGCGAAGACGCCGCTTCGTTGTGAACAAACCAGCGGCTGAACTGGGGCCGCAGCACCACTGCACTGCCGCTCAGACTCAGCATGAGGATGTACACACCGAAACCGATGCCCAGCCACAAATGCACCTGAAACAACATGCGACGCAACCACAGTGTGTTGGGCGCCTGCAACCAGCGCTGCCAGGCCGTCATGGGCTGCACAGCCTGCGCAAACCGTCAGCCGACATTGAAAGAACGCCGACAGAACCGGAGGCACACAAACACCAGCGGCCATAGCAGCGCACTGGTCATTGAAGAAAGCACAAACGCAAGATTATCGGCAGTATTCTGCCCGGTAGCTGCCTGCACCCAGAATATCAGAAGCTGTCCTGCGCCAATCAGCATCAGGATGGTCAGACTCTGCTGTAATGGCGTGAACATGCGCAGGCGCTGGTAAAGCGTGAGAGCAATATAGGCTGACATCATGAGCACGATTGCATGCAGGCCCAGCAGGGTGCCTTCCAGCACATCGACCAGCAGGCCTACCAGCCATGCCGCTACCATGCCAATGCGGTGAGGCAAGGCAATTACCCAATATATCAGTGTCAGTGCTATCCAGTCCGGGCGCCACAGTGCCAGCCACAGCGGGATCGGCACTATCGCCAGCACACCGGCAAACACCAATGACAATACGATGACCCATATATTTCTGGATTTGCCGCTGATGTCGACCATTACTGCCTGCCTTCTACGTGGGGCGTCGGCTGTAGCGCATTTCCACTAGCTTCAATTTTCGCTGCGGCACGGGCCGCTTTGGATTCTGCCGAGCTGAACAACAGCAGCACATTGCGGCTCCGATCAAGTTGAGCGCTTGGCGTGACCTTGATGTTGGCAAACGACTGCCCGGGATCATTCTTGACGCTGCTCACCACGCCTACCGGATAACCAGCCGGCAATCGCTGGTCAAGCCCGGATGTGACCAATTCGTCGCCCACCTGGATATCCGCAGTAATCGACACGTTTTCGAGCATAAGCTGATGCAGAATGTCCGACGTGCCGGCGGCAATGGCGCGCAGTCCATTGCGATTCACCTGCACAGGGGTCGCATGCAGGGGATCGGTAATCAGCAGCACCCAGCTGGTGAGAGGCTCCACTTGCACCACTTGCCCCATCAAACCGTGGGCATCAATCACCGGCTGCCCGATGAAAACACCTTCATTACTGCCTTTGTTGATAATGACCCGCTTGGAAAACGGATCCGGTGATTCCCCCAGCAACTGGGCCCGCACGGCAACGTCATCAATGATGTAAGTGGCTTTCAGCAATTCGTTGAGTCGCTGGTTTTCGGCGTCCAGGTGATCAAGTTTCTGCAATTTGAATTGCAGCATCAGCATTTCATCCTGCAGGCGCAGGTTGTCATCTTCGAGATCTGTGCGGGTTTTGAAGAAATTATGAAAAGCATCCGATGTGCGCGACGGCAAATCAGCCATCAGGTGCAAAGGCGTGACAACGATGGCGATGTAATAACGCACACGACCCAGAAAGTCGAAACGACTGTCCGCAAACATCAGGACCAGTGATAACAGGGCCAGCCCCACCAGTTTGTAGCCGTGCGCATTGGTTTGAGCAAATAGCGACTTTATGGTGACCTGCCCCGAGGTTTAACCCTCTCAATCCACTGTCAGCAAATCCAGTGCATGTGTATCCATCAGTTCCATGGCTTTGCCGCCACCGCGCGCCACGCATGTGAGCGGATCGTCGGCTACGATCACCGGCAGACCGGTCTCTTCACTGAGCAGTTTGTCGAGATCACGCAGCAGTGCTCCGCCACCGGTAAGCACCAGCCCGCTCTCGGCAATATCCGATGCCAGCTCAGGCGGTGATTGCTCAAGCGCACTCTTCACAGCCTGCACGATGGCAGACAGCGGCTCTTGCAAGGCTTCGAGGATTTCATCGCTGTTAAGCGTGAAACTGCGCGGCACACCTTCGGCCAGATTGCGACCGCGCACGTCAATTTCGCGGATGGTCTTGCTGGCAAAGGCGCAGCCGATTTCTTTCTTGATGCGTTCGGCAGTGGCGTCGCCAATCAGCGAACCATAATTGCGACGTACATGCGTCATGATGGCTTCGTCGAAACGATCACCACCCAAGCGCACTGATTCAGAATAAACCACGCCATTGAGTGAAATGATGGCGATCTCGGTGGTACCACCGCCGATATCCACCACCATCGAACCACTGGCCTGGTCAACCGGCAGACCGGCACCAATTGCGGCGGCCATCGGTTCTTCAATCAAACGCACTTCACGCGCGCCGGCGCCCATCACTGATTCACGGATGGCGCGTCGCTCAACCTGGGTTGATTTGCATGGCACGCATACCAGCACGCGCGGGCTCGGGCGAATGAAGCTGTTCTCATGCACCTTGTGAATGAAGTGCTGCAGCATCTTTTCAGTAACCTGGAAATCCGCAATCACACCGTCCTTGAGCGGACGAATGGCGGTGATATTGCCAGGCGTACGACCCAGCATGCGCTTGGCATCAGCTCCAACTGCGGTAACTGTCTTCACGCCATTGTGGATGCGGATGGAAACGACTGAGGGTTCATTCAGGACTATGCCACGATCACGGACATAGATGAGCGTATTGGCGGTTCCCAGGTCGATCGCAAGATCGTTTGAGAACATGCCTCTTAATTTCTTGAACATTGATTTCGGGGTACCTCGACCGGGATGCGTAATCTGACGCTGTGACTTGCTAGACTTGGCTAAAAGGCGGAAAGTTCCGGTATAATTTGCACTTTTTTGTGGGGTGCAACTGTAGCAACCGCAGCCTGCACAGGGCAAGGAAATTCCTTGCTTGTACCCATAGACTTTCCTGGATCACCCCTCATGGCTCTTGAACTCAAGGACATCGCTTATATCGCCCATCTGGCGCGCTTGCAACTTGGGGCCGCCGAACAAAGCGAAGCCCTCAGCCGTATTACCAATATTCTGTCGATGATCGACCAGATGCAGGCAGTCGATACCGCCGGTGTGGAGCCGCTTGCCCACGGCTTTGATGCCTCGCAACGCCTGCGTGACGATGTGGTCACTGAAACCAACCAGCGCGATCTGCTGCTGAAACTGGCCCCAAGTGTCGACCAGGGGCTGTTCCTGGTGCCTAAGGTGCTGGAGTAAGGCCGATGACTAGTGAAATGACCCCCAAGATGAATGACGCATTGAAACAAGGTGTTGCCGAACTGGCACGCTCGCTCGCACGCAAGGATTTCACCAGTGTTGAGCTTACCCGGGCCTATCTCGAGCGCATTGACCAGCACAATCCCGAATTGAATGCCTATGTCACCGTTACCGGTGAACAGGCGCTGGCGCAGGCACAGGCTGCCGACCAGGCCAGGGCGGCCGGTACTGCCGCCCCCTATGCCGGCATCCCGTTCGCCCATAAGGACATTTTCTGCACTAGCGGCGTCCGCACCGCCTGCGGCTCCCGCATGCTCGACAACTTTATCGCTCCTTACGACGCCACCGTGGTCGAAAAAATGCGCCAGGCCGGCATGGTGATGCTGGGCAAGACCAATATGGACGAGTTTGCGATGGGTTCATCCAATGAAACTTCCTGGTATGGACCGGTGAAGAACCCATGGAATCACACGTTGGTGCCTGGCGGCTCCTCAGGTGGCTCAGCGGCGGCGGTAGCGGCCCACCTGTGCCCGGCCGCCACAGCCACCGATACCGGCGGCTCCATCCGCCAACCCGCCTCTTTTTGCGGTCTCACCGGCATCAAGCCCACCTATGGCCGGGTGTCACGCTGGGGCATGATCGCGTTTGCCTCCAGCCTTGACCAGGCCGGCGTACTGACCCGCAGCGCTGAAGATGCTGCGATCCTGATGCAGATGATGTCCGGTTTTGATCCGAAGGATTCCACCAGCGTTGATGTGCCGGTGCCGGATTATCTGGCTACGCTCGATCAACCGCTGAAAGGCTTGCGCATCGGCTTGCCCAAGCAGCATTTCGCAGTCGGGCTCAATCCGGAAGTGGAAAAACAGATTCGCGCCGCACTCAGCGAATTCGAGAAACAGGGCGCGGTGCTGAAGGAAATCAGTCTCGACAACAGCCATTTGTCGGTTTCGGCCTATTACGTGCTGGCGCCGGCAGAAGCCTCGGCCAACCTGTCACGTTATGACGGCGTGCGCTTCGGCTACCGCTGCGACAAACCGGTGGATCTGGAGGATATGTACAAACGCACCCGTGGCGAAGGTTTCGGCGATGAAGTAAAGCGCCGCATCATGATCGGCACCTACGCGCTGTCAGCCGGTTATTACGATGCCTACTACATCAAGGCCCAGAAAGTGCGCCGACTGATCAAGGACGACTTCGATCGCGCATTCCGGGAAGTCGACGTGATCATGGGGCCAACCTCACCGCACACGGCATTTCCGCTGGGCTCCAAAACCAAGGACCCGGTAACGATGTATCTCGAAGATATCTACACCATCGCCGTCAACCTGGCCGGACTGCCAGGCTTATCGGTACCAGCCGGCCTGGTGAACGGGTTGCCAATCGGCTTGCAAATAGTCGGTCGCGACTTTTCCGAAGCTCAGCTTCTCAACCTTGCCCATCGCTTCCAGCAGGCGACTGACTGGCATACCCACACGCCCGGCGTGTAGCAGAGCATCAGGAGACAAAACCATGGCATGGGAAACCGTCATCGGGCTGGAAGTGCATGTACAGCTCGCTACCAAATCCAAATTATTTTCGGGTTCTGCCACCACTTTTGGCGCCGAACCCAATACACAAGCCAATGTCTTTGATCTGGCACTGCCGGGCACCTTGCCGGTGTTGAATGGCGAGGCGCTGCGCATGGCCGTGAAATTCGGCCTGGCCATTGGCGCCCATATTGGGAAAAAATCGGTATTTGACCGCAAAAACTATTTTTACCCGGATTTGCCCAAAGGGTATCAGACCAGCCAGCTTGATCATCCGATCGTCGGCAAAGGCTCGTTGACGATCACGCTTGATGACGGCACCAGCAGAACCATTGGCGTCACACGTGCCCATCTGGAAGAAGATGCCGGCAAATCCCTGCATGAACTGTTTCCCAATGACACCGGCATTGATCTCAACCGTGCCGGTACCCCGCTGCTGGAAATCGTTTCCGAGCCGGAATTGCGCAGCGCCAAAGAAGCGGTCGCCTACCTGAAGAAGCTGCATTCATTGATACTTTATCTCGGCATTTCCGATGGCGACATGTCACAGGGCTCCATGCGCTGTGATGCCAACGTTTCCGTGCGACAGCAAGGCGACAGCAAGTTTGGTACGCGTGCCGAAATCAAGAACATCAACTCGTTCCGTTTTGTCGAGAAAGCCATCCTGATAGAAGCCCAGCGCCAGATTGACATCCTCGAAGACGGTGGCCGCATCATTCAGGAAACCCGCCTGTACGATCCCGACCGGAATGAAACCCGCTCAATGCGCAGCAAGGAAGTAGCCAATGATTACCGTTATTTCCCCGAGCCTGACCTGCTGCCGGTAGTGATTGATGACGCATTTATCGCCGCAGTGAAAACCACGTTGCCGGAGCTGCCCGACCTCAAAAGCCAACGATTCCAGAGCCATTATGGCCTCAGCGACTACGATGCCGACGTGCTATCAGCAGACCGTGCCACAGCGGATTTCTTTGAAGTGGTTGCCAATGCCTGCGGCGATGCCAAGCTATCTGCCAACTGGGTGATGGGTGATCTGCAATCGGTGCTGCACAAATCAGAACTCGATATCGCACACAGCCCGGTCAGCGCCCACGCCCTCGCCGGCCTGATCAGCCGCATCAAGGACAACACCATCTCCAGCAAGATCGCCAAGACCGTGTTTGAAGCGATGATTAACGGCGAAGGCAGTGCCGACACGATCATCGAAAGCAAAGGCCTCAAGCAAGTGACCGACAGCGGTGCGATTGAAAAACTGATCGACACAATCATCGCTGCCAATCCGAAGCAGCTCGAACAATATCGCAGCGGGCAGGACAAAGTGTTTACCTTTTTTGTCGGCCAGGTGATGAAAGAGAGCAAGGGCAAGGCCAATCCGGCGCAGGTGAATGACATCCTGCTCAACAAATTGAAGAAGTGAAGCAACCATGAAATCCGAAAAAAAGACCGGCGCCGCCCGCACCCAGCTTGCAGTCACCGATGAATGGTGGAGTGACGAGCGTATCCAGGCGTTCCTGCATCTGCAGCCAGTAGCCGGTGAACCTGCTGATTATCACGTATTGCTGAAAGCCTATCGCGGCATGGAGCCGGATGCATTTGCGCGCTTTATTGCGTTTTTTGTGGCAGCCGGCCGCAATCTCAATGAACCCGGTCCCAGTGGCAAGACCATAGTCCAACTGGTTGCTGAACATCGTCATGGCAGTGACTACGCCAGGATACTGAACAACGCCGGCGCTCTTTAACCAGCAACCGGCTTTCGCCAGGATCAGAGGGATACAGCATGAAAATCCTCGCCGCCAACACCATCCTCTACTGTCGTCACTGGGAACGCAGCCGCCACTTCTACCGCGATGTGTTGAAGCTCGACATCAGTTTCCAGAAGGATGACTGGTTCATGGAATTCAGCGTGAACGGGGCGGCGCATGTGAGTATTGCGGATGCAACCCGCTGCACGATCGCGCCAGGCGATGGCGCGGGATTGACGTTTTCATTCTTTGTGGAGGATTTGCCGGCCGTGCATGTTTTGTTTGCCGGGCACAAGATTGCCACGACCGAAATCCGCGCCCAGGGTTGGCGGGCGCCTTATTTCTACGTGCATGATCCGGAAGGAACCCGCATCGAGTTCTGGACCCGTAATCTGCTGCAAGCCGGCTAGCTGAGCGTCAATCACTCAGCCAGCGGTTTTTGATCCATCATTTAACCTGCAGCTTTATCTGCGCGGCGGTCTGCCGCGATCGCGCGAACCACCACGACTGCCACCGCTGCTGCCACTACCGCCGCGGCTGCGTCCAGCTTCCATCGGCTCTGCCTTGAATTTGGTGGGCAGCGTGAAAGGCGGCGGTGTTACCAGCATTTCCGGCGTCGGATGTTCACAGGGCAGCTTCATGCCGATCTTGGCTTCGATGCCAGGCAGCAGGAAGGAGTCATCTTCACAGGCAAAACTGATGGAAGTGCCCAGCGCACCAGCGCGACCAGTGCGGCCAATGCGGTGCACATAATCTTCCGGCTCTTCCGGCAACGTGAAATTGACCACATGCGAGATGTCATCAATGTGCAGGCCACGACCAGCCACATCAGTTGCCACCAACACCTGGATTTCGGCGGTGCGGAACTCTTCCAGCGTGCGCACGCGCTTGGGCTGGGAAACTTCACCTGACAACAGCCCCACGTTGATGCCGTTGCGATGCAGGTTGTCCGCCAGTTTGCGGGCCTGGTCACGCCGATTGGTAAACACAATCACGCGCTCGCCTTCCTCGCTCTTGATCAGGTTGTACAACAAAGGATATTTCTGGTCGGTCGTCACCAGATAAACCAGCTGTTTGACGTTGTCGGTGGTCTGACGCGGCGAGGATACCTCCACCTTGATCGGATCCAGCGCCCAGCGCTCGGCCAGCGTCAGGATGTCATCGGTAAAGGTCGCACTGAACAGCATGGTCTGCCGGTTTTCCTTGCGTGGCGTTTGCGCGATGATCTGCCTGACCTGAGGAATAAAGCCCATGTCGAGCATGCGGTCGGCTTCATCTATCACCAGCATTTCCACCAGACCCAGCCAGATGGCCTTGTTGCCCATGAAGTCGATAAGCCGGCCCGGTGTTGCCACCACGATGTCGACCAGTCCACGCTCCAGATCCTGCTGCTGCTTCTGGTAATCCATGCCACCCACCAGCGTGACCAGTTTCAGATCAGTGTATTTGAGCAGCAACTTGGCGTCCTTGGCGATTTGCATCACCAGTTCGCGTGTGGGGGCGATGATCAAAGCGCGCGGCTCACCGATATAACGCTCTTCATCGAGCGGATTGTTGAGCAGATCGTTGATGATGGCGGTGAGAAAAGCCGCGGTTTTGCCGGTGCCGGTCTGGGCCTTGCCGGTGACATCGTGGCCTTGCAGCGTGATCGGAATGCTTTGCGCCTGGATGGGGGTGCAGTATTCGAAACCAAGGTCGTCAAAGGCCTTCAGCAAAGGTTCCGGCAAGTTGAAATCGCGGAACCTGACATTGCTCATCGCATTGGGCGGCAGGCTGACTGGTGCAATCGATTCAATCGATTCAATCGATTCAATGGATTCAATGGATTCAATGGATTCAATTGACTCAATGGAGGCAGCTGGTTCAATTGACGCAATCGGCTCAATGGGCGCGACTGCAGAAGTGTCCTGGATTGGTTCTATGTTAGGGCTTTCGTTTGGTTCCATTCTGGCTGTCTCAGCGTCGGCAACGATAGATGTTGTAGGTCTGTTCGCCATTGGCGACAGCTCCGGTGGCAACAATCGCATCTCCGCGATCTGCAGCACGGTTGCGAGCCAGGGTGCGTAACTCTTCCTGGACGTCGGCCGGCTGGCGATTCACAATCACCTTGCTGATGACTGATACTGTGGTTGTGCCGTTTGGCGTGCAATTACTGACCTCAGCGGCCTGCAAAATTGCCACATTTTCCCCTTGCGGAGTCAGTTTCACCCAGTTGACACTGCAGGCTGACAACAACAAGCCGAACAAGATCACGCTGATAATACGCATATATAAGTCCTCTCAGACAACAGTTAACTTTTTTGAACATTTATTGGCCGTATTTTTTCAGCCGGACCGATGCAGGTCAATCTTGACACACCGGGCAATCCGCCTTTTTACGCAGCCTCAACTCCCGCCATTCCAGCGTGGAAGCATCCAGCAGCAACAACCTTCCTGCGAGGGTCTTGCCGATACCTGTGAGCAGTTTGAGGCATTCCAGCGCCTGCAAACTGCCTATAACTCCCACCAATGGCGCCAACACGCCATTATGGGCACAACTCAAATCAGCCTCTGCATCTTCCTCATATAGACAGCGATAACAAGGGGAATCCGGCTGACGGGGATCAAACACTGCAATCTGTGCTTCCAGCCGGATTGCAGCAGCACAGACCAGCGGCACCCTGCCGGCAAAACACGCACTATTCAGTGCAAAACGAATCGTAAAATTATCGGTGCAATCCAGGACTGCATCATGCCTGGCCACTAATGCCGCCAGTTCGTCTCCTGCAAGCTTGCGGTTGATAGCATCGACGCTGACAGCAGGATTAAGCGCCGCAATGGTTGCACGCGCTGAGTCCACTTTGAACAGGCCGATACTGGCGGTGTGATGCGCAATTTGGCGTTGCAGATTGGAGAGTTCGACCTTGTCATGGTCTACCAGCGTCAGCTGACCCACTCCTGCCGCCGCCAGGTACATTGCTGCCGGACAACCCAGCCCCCCCAGACCCATGATCAGCACGCGGGACGCCAGCAATTTTTCCTGCCCGGCCACTTCAACCTGCGGCAACATCAATTGCCGGCTGTAACGCAGCAATTGTTCGTCGTTCATAGTTCCTGCTCCGTCCACCGGCCCAGTGTAACCCGATCGCGCCCGCCATGATCCTGCTTTGTGAGAATCTGCGAATAACCCAGTTGCGCCAGCTGCAAGCGCACAGCTTCCGCTTGCTGCCAGCCATGTTCTAGCAACAACCAGCCGCCTGGCAGCAAATGCGCACGTGCCTCTACCGCGATTTGCTGCAGATCGGCCAGGCCCTGCTCACCTGCCACCAGCGCCATGCGGGGCTCGAATGCCAGCTCCTGCTGCAACAAATGCGGATCCGCCGCATCAATATAAGGCGGATTGCTGACCACCAGCTGGAAGTGAATGGCTGGCAACGGGCTGAACCAGGAGCCACTGTACAACCTCACATTTTGCAGACCACTCGCCTGCAAATTGTGCATCGCAGTCAGCAATGCCTGGTCACTGATCTCACTGGCATGAATCTGCCAATCAGGTCGCTCCAGTCCCAGCGCCAATGCAATGGCACCGGAGCCAGTGCCCAAATCTGCCACCGGACCCTGCTGGTCTTGGCCAAGCTCGAGCGCCAGTTCTACCAGTAACTCGGTTTCCGGACGCGGAATCAACACGGCCGGATTCACCAGCAATTCCAGCTTCCAGAAATTACGTTTGCCGGTGAGATATGCAACCGGCTCACCCTGACGGCGACGGTCCACCAGATTTGCAAAAGCAAGTTCCTGTGCGGGGCTTAACGGCTGTTCGGGCCAGGTATAAAGCCAGCTCCGGGGCTTGTCCAGCAACCTTGCCAGCAACAGCTGTGCATCCAGATCAGCGCTGTCGCTCATGCCGAGCATCGCAACAGCCTTGGTGAGTGCAGAACGCACTGTGGATGCCATTACTTGGCCAATTCTGCCAGCTGGTCGGCCTGGTGTTCGGCCAGCAGCGGCTGGATAAGATCTTCCATGTCGCCATTCATGATGTCGGCCAGCTTGTACAAAGTAAGCTTTATACGATGGTCGGTGACGCGACTGTCAGGATAGTTATAGGTGCGGATTTTTTCCGAGCGATCCCCGGAACCAACCAGATCGCGACGCGTATCGGTCATTTCCTTTTTACGCTCTGCGTCAGCCACTGCCTGCAGCTTGGCATGCAGCAATGACATCGCCCGCGCGCGGTTCTTGTGCTGTGAGCGTTCATCCTGGCATTCCACCACAATGCCGCTCGGCAAATGCGTGATACGGATGGCTGAATCCGTCTTGTTGACGTGCTGACCTCCGGCACCGCTGGCACGGAAAGTATCGATGCGTAATTCGCTCTTGTTCAATTCGATCTCGGCCTGCTCCGCCTGTTCGGGCAAAATGGCAACTGTGCAGGCAGAGGTATGCACCCTGCCCTGGGCTTCGGTCTCCGGTACCCGCTGCACCCGGTGCGCACCCGACTCGAATTTGAGCTTGCCATACACATTATTGCCTTCCACCCGCGCAATCAGCTCCTTGTAGCCGCCATGCTCACCACGCCGCTCGCTGAGAATCTCCAGCTTCCAGCCCTGCGATTCGGCATAGCGTGAATACATGCGAAACAAATCACCCGAGAAAATTGCAGCCTCATCACCGCCGGTTCCCGCGCGAATTTCCAGGAAGATATTGCAGGAATCGCGCGGATCTTTCGGCAACAGCAATTTCTGCAGTTCGGTTTCCAGTTCTTCACGGCGCTTGCTGTTACTGACCACTTCTTCTGCAGCCATTTCACGCACATCC
The DNA here is from genome assembly GCA_903853385.1 of uncultured Gammaproteobacteria bacterium. GTDB lineage: Bacteria > Pseudomonadota > Gammaproteobacteria > Pseudomonadales > Pseudohongiellaceae > CAILUG01. Next base: position 40,875 of record CAINTJ010000102.1, on the reverse strand, counting down.
GCATCGCTGTCCTTCTGCATCTGATCGGCTTCCTGCAAATTGCGGAGCACTTGCTGCAAATGGCGAAAACACTGCACCACCGGCTCCAGTTCTGAATACTCCTTGGAAAACGCGCGGAATTTGTCCTGCACAGCGATGGTTTCGCTGTCACTGAGCAAATGCTGCAATTCTTCATGCCGCTCGAGCAGGGATTCGAGCTTGGCAACTATCGAGGGATTCATCATTGTTTTTTGGCTGTAACGAGGTCGGGCGCAGTGGCTGCTTCGTTACTGGCTTCCAGTTCGAACAGCTGCTCGGCGAGATGGATGAGTTCATGATGACCGTCGGCGCTAGCCTTCTTCATTTGCACACTGGGGGAATGGATCAATTTGTTGGTAAGCAGTCGCGCCAGTTCTTTCACCACAACCACTGGATCAGCGCCACGCTCCAGCGCCTTGAGCGCCTTGTCGAGCTCGGCATCACGCTGTTGTTCGGCTTTGTCACGAAAATTGCGCAGGGTGGCCACTATGCCAAGGCCGCGCTGCTTGCGCATGAAAACCTCGACGCCCTTGTCGATGATAATTTCAGCTTCAAGCGCAGCTTCCTGGCGGTTTTTGAGGCTGTCGTCGATCACTTCTCGCAAATCATCAACTGTATAAAGATAGACGTCTTCCAGCTCGGCGACTTCCGGCTCGATATCGCGCGGCACAGCCAGATCGACCATGAAAATGGGTTTGTGCCGACGCGCCTTGAGCGCGCGCTCCACCGCACCCTTGCCCAGAATCGGCAATTGGCTGGCGGTGGATGACACTACGATGTCAGTGTGGACAAGCACTTCCGGAATATCCGACAACAACACTTCTTTCACGCCGTATTTGCGGCTCAACTCACGCGCGTTGGTCAAGGTGCGGTTGGCCACCACAATGTTTGTCACACCGGCTTCTTTCAAATGCTGCACCACGAGTTCGATGGTGCGACCGGCACCGATCATCAGTGCAGAAGCTGTATGAATATCGGTAAATATCTGCTGCGCCAGCGTGACTGCAGCAAAAGCAACTGACACCGGACTTTCGCCAATCGCAGTTTCTGTACGCACTTGTTTGGCAACCGTAAACACTTCTTCAAAGGTGCGATGCAAGGTAGTACCCAGCGTGGCAGCCTGCTGTGCCACGGCATAGGCTGATTTTATCTGGCCGAGAATCTGGGGTTCGCCCAGCACCATGGAATCGAGTCCGCTCGCAACCCGCATCAGATGGCGCACGGCCTGCTCATTGCCATGCAGATACAGGGCTGATTCCAGTTCGCCGGGGCCGAGCTTGTGGTATTCGCAGAGCCAGCGGGTAATGGCTTCCACAGTTTTTCCCTGATCTGCACATTCTTCATACAGAGGCGAGGCCTGTTCCGGCACCGCATACAGCTCAGTGCGGTTGCAGGTAGACAAAATGGATACTTCTGCCAGACCCGCCTTGCGGCAAGCCTGCTGCAAGGCGTCCTGCATGTGTTCAGGAGCAAAAGCGAGTTTTTCGCGCACGGCAACGGTAGCAGTGTTGTGATTGATGCCCAGCACCAGCAGCGACATGAAAGGGAAACCCGGGGAATGAGGCCGGCATTTTACCCGTTAAGCCACATGAGCTCCACCAACAATTGGCGGGGCGCTGACTGTATCGTTATACTCACAGCATGCCGCTCTCTCGTTACTTCTTTGTTACCGCCCTTGTCCGGATCCGCAAACCTGTTTCAGCCCTATCCCTGGTGCTGACAGCTGCGTTGCTTTCGCTTGCGGGCTGCTCTTCCACTGTAGTCAACCCTATAGCGGCAAAACCGGCAGCACACCCGCTCGAAACTGCTGGCAAGCCCGCCATTGCTGCCAGTGAAGCCGCCAAATACGGCAATTTTACTGAAGATCAACTGACGCGCTCGATCATGGCTGAGCTGGCCGGACAGCGGGGGCAAAGCGCGCTGGCGCTCAGCGAATACGCCAAGCTGGCACGCGAGAGCAACAATATCAGCATCATCGAGCGAGCCACGCACATCGCGGCATTCTCGCATGAACCCAATCTGGCAATTGAAATGGCGGAGTTGTGGCTGCTGCAGGATCAACAAGCCGTTGAGCCACGCCAGACGATAGCCCTGGAACTGATAAGCCTGTCCCGCTACCGCGATGCCTTCCACCAGTTCAACCTTTTGCTGGAACAGGGTCAGGAAGTGGATTTCCGGATGTTGTCAGCGCGTATAGCGGCAACTGCCGGTGCCGGCACCCCGGTGTTGAGCGGGCTAATCGATGATTATGAAAGCTTGCTCAAACACTACCCCACCCACGAATCACTCCGCCTCAGTCTCGCCCATTTGTACCAGCTGGACAAACAACCCAAACCGGCGCTTGCCATCATCGAACAGATGCTGAAGGAAGTGGAACGCCGTGATCGCGACACCAAAGCCCAGCTCGACAAGCTGCCAGCCAGTGTCAATGGTGCCGATCTGGTACTGCTGCAAGTGCAGTTGCTGGAGATCATGGCTGATCACACCAACTCCTTCAAAAAGCTGCAACAAGGTGTACGCACCTATGCCGATCACAAGGAGCTGCGCTTGCTCTATGGGCGCCGGCTCATCACCGACCATAAATTCCCGGAAGCGCGCGAACAATTCTCAGTTCTGGTGCAGCAGAATCCCGGCGATTACGAAATGCTCTATTCACTGGCCTTGTTGTGCATGGAAGTAAACCAGCTTGGCGAGGCCCAGAACTATCTGCAGCGACTCATAAAAAACGGCCAGAAACTGGATGATGCCCACTATTACCTGGGTTTCATTGAGGGCCAGCAGAACCATGTCGAGAGCGCTATTGAACAGTATCAACAAGTAAAAACCGGCGGCAACTTCCTGCAGGCCTTGCGCAATCTCTCGGAGCTGATGGTGCGCGCCAACCGTGACGAAGAGCTGCACGCCTACCTGCAAAACATCCGTTTCCGCAATTCCGACCTCAACATTCCACTGCTGACGCTGGAAGCCAATATCCTGATTGAGCAAAAGAAATACGATCTGGCCAACTCCATTCTCAACAACTCAGTGGGCGCTTTCCCCAACAATGTTGATCTGCTGTTCCTGCGCTCGGTACTCAGCCAGGACACCAACGATCTGGCTCTGATGGAAACCGATCTGCGCAAGATCATACTGCTGCAGCCGCAAAGTCCGGTGGCCTACAACAGTCTCGGCTACACGCTGGCGGATCGCACCAACCGTTTGCAGGAAGCCTATGAACTGATCAAGCGTGCTGCTGAGCTGGCCCCCAATGATCCAGCCATCATGGACAGCCTCGGATGGGTTCAATACAAACTCGGGATGCTGAGCGAAGCCCGGGAAGTGCTCGACAAAGCCTACAAGCTCTATCCCGATCCGGAAGTGGCAGCCCATCTGGGTGAAGTACTGTGGGTGCTGGGTGAAAAATCGGCAGCCACCAAGATCTGGCGCTCTGCCCTTAGCAGCCAGCCTGACAGCGTGTACGTGCGCAACACGGTACAACGGCTGGATCCTTCGGCCTCTTTCTGAAGCGACCTGTGTCCTCTGTTCTTATCCGCATAAGTGCTCTGTTGATGTGGCTTGCACTGGCCGCCTGCACCAGCCTGCAACCGGTTGCGCCGATTGGCAACACTGACTTTCAGGCCAATGAGCAGGCGCTGCGCGCGTATCCAAACTGGGCCTTGACTGGCAGGCTCAATGTCAAACAAAGCCAAAAATCAGATACCGTCAACCTCAACTGGCAGCAGCAACAGCAGCGCTTTGAAATTAGATTGTGGGGAATGATCGGCCTGGGTGCTACTCGCGTTTATGGGGGTGATCATGGCGTAACCGTGGAGAAAGCCGGTGAAAAGCCGGTGCAATTGCCAAATCTGGAAGCCCTCACCAAGGATTACCTTAATTTCGAATTTCCGGCGGCCTATTTGCTGTATTGGGTCAGGGCCTTGCCAGTGCCGGGCATTGCTGCCACCACTGAATTCGATGCCAGCTCACGTTTGTCCAGTTTGTCCCAACGCGACAACAGGGGGCGGCTGTGGCAGTTGACGTTCGAACGCTATGTTCAAGTGCAGGATGTGGTGCTGCCCGGGCGCATCAAGCTGGCTACCGGGGATTTGCAACTGACCTTTCTGATCGATCAATGGCAGCTCAACGCGGCGACCCCATGAGCAAGCTCAAGCTGCCGGCACCGGCCAAATTGAACCTGTTCCTGCACATCACTGGGCGCCGGGCAGACGGTTACCACAACCTGGAAACTGTATTTCAGCTGCTCGATTACGGTGACGAGCTCGAATTTGATCAAGATACAGCTTCAACCCTGAGTTTGAGCTGTTCACGCCCCGAACTGGCGAATGACGACAATCTGGTGCTGCGGGCGGCCCGCTTGCTGGCTCCCCACGCCACCGCTCCACCGTTTTGCCATATCCACCTGCATAAACGCCTGCCTGCCGGAGCCGGGCTGGGAGGGGGCAGCTCGGATGCCGCCACCACGTTGCTGGCACTCAATCAGCTTTGGCAGTGCGGATTGACACCCTCCGCGCTGCATAAGCTGGGACTCAGTCTCGGGGCTGATGTCCCGGCGTTCGTACACGGCTATAGCGCCTTTGCCGACGGTGTGGGAGAAAAGCTTGTCAATCAAACAGTTCCTGAGCGCTGGTATGTGGTGTTGACCCCCCCGTGCGAGGTCGCCACCCGGGAAATTTTCTGCCATCCTGAATTGACAAGGAATAGCCCCTCCCTGACAATGCGCGCCTTCCCGTTTTTGGGTAGCCGGAATGACTGTCAGGCAGTGTCCTGCAAGTTGTATCCGCCGATAAAAGCAGCTTTGGACTGGTTGGACCAGTTTGCCGAGGCTCGCATGACCGGTACCGGCGCCAGTGTTTTTGCGAGTTTCCCGACCCAAGCAGCAGCAACGGAAATTCTGTCCAGGCTACCAGCAGCAACGTCCAACCAGATACCGGGTTGCCAGGGGTTTGTGGCTCGCGGGGTCAACCGGTCTCCGCTGCTGGACTTGCTGGAGCAGTAAACTTTTTTGGGGTGTCGCCAAGTGGTAAGGCACAAGGTTTTGATCCTTGCATTCGTTGGTTCGAATCCAGCCACCCCAGCCATATAACGCAGGCTTGCCTGCAAGAGCTAACAACTGAACAAGCCAAGCCCACAGAGACAGGCAAAACAAACAGGTCCCAGCATGGCGAACAACTTGATGGTTTTCAGCGGCAATGCCAACCCCGAACTGGCCCAGAAAGTGGCCAAATGGCTGGGTGTTCCGCTTGGGCGTGCCGATGTGCGCAAATTCAGCGACGGCGAGATCAATGTCGAGCTGAACGAAAATGTGCGGGGCCAGGATGTGTTCATCATCCAGCCTACTTGCCATCCCACCAATGACAACCTGATGGAGCTGCTGTTGATGGCAGATGCCCTGCATCGCTCCTCAGCCAATCGCATTACTGCGGTAGTGCCTTATTTTGGTTATGCCCGCCAGGATCGCCGGGTGCGCTCCGCCCGTGTGCCCATCAGCGCCAAAGTGGTAGCGGACATGATGAGCGCTTCCGGCATCAACCGTGTGCTCACCATTGATTTGCACGCCGAACAGATTCAGGGCTTTTTCAGCATTCCGGTCGACAACGTCTATGGTTCAGTGGTGCTGGTGGAAGATGTACGCAACCAGTCCTACGAAAACCTGACCGTGGTATCCCCCGACATCGGCGGCGTGGTGCGTGCCCGCGCTTTTGCCAAACAACTGGGCACCGACCTTGCCATCATCGACAAGCGCCGCCCCAAAGCCAACGAAATTGAAGTGATGCATCTGATCGGCGAAGTAAAAGGTCGCACCTGCGTGATCGTTGACGACATGGTTGATACTGCCGGTACGCTTTGCAAAGCCGCTGATGCACTCAAGGAACAAGGTGCCACCAAGGTTGTGGCTTACTGTACCCATGCAGTTTTGTCAGGCCATGCCATCCACAATATCAATAATTCCACGCTCGATTCACTGGTGGTGACCGACACCATCCCGCTCAATGATGAAGCGCGCAAGTGCAAGAAAATCCGCCAGCTGCAACTGGCCCGCTTCCTGGGCGAGAGTATCCGCCGGGTCAGCAACGAAGAATCCGTCAGTGCCATGTTTGACGAGGGTTAACCCTTAACCAACAGGTCTTGAAGGCAACCCCCTGGACTTGCCGGTCGCAAGCAGGCTCAGGGAATACCGGGTGCAAACCCAACACCACAAGCGAGTACCCGCCGGGTTCTCGCAGAGGAATACACAATGTCCAAACAAAAATTTGTTCTCGAGGCCGCAGCCAGGTCCAGCGCAGGGAAAGGTGCGAGCCGCCGCCTGCGTCGTAAAGCTGGCGTAATCCCAGCCATCCTTTATGGTGGCGAAAAGGCACCTGCCAACATTTCGATCAGCCACAAGGATTTGGCCTACGTACTGGAAAATGAAGCGTTTTTCACTTCCATCGTCACGTTGAATGTTGACGGTGTGGCAGAAAATGCCATCATCAAGGATTTGCAGCGCCACCCTGCGCAGCCACGCCTTTTGCATGCTGATTTCCAGCGTGTATTTGACGATCGCCCGCTGCACATCAAAGTACCACTGCACTTCCAGAACGAAGCCATTGCGCCTGGTGTCAAACAGGGCGGCGTGGTTTCGCATATCATGACCGAACTGGAAATCTCCTGTCTTCCGAAGCACCTGCCCACCTATATCGAAATTGATATTGCTCACCTGGGCCTTGGCCATTCCATGCACATCTCCGACCTGAAACTGCCAGAAGGCGTGCACAGCGTATCGCTGGGGCATGGCCCTGCCGGTGACTTGGCGGTTGTGTCGATCAAGATGATCAAGAAAGGCAGTGATGATGCTCCTGCTGCTGGCGCTGAAGGTGCTGCTGCTTCAGGCAAAGCTGCTCCGGCCAAGGCCGCTCCTGCCAAAGCTGCTGCGGCCAAGGCTCCAGCCAAAGCTCCGGCCAAGAAGTAACATTGTCCGCGTAGCATCGCTGCAACATGAGCGCTGCCATCGCACTGGTTGTTGGCCTGGGAAACCCGGGCCAACAATATCAATGCAACCGGCACAATGCCGGCGCCCTGTGGCTTGCCGCGCTGGCAGCAGCCTACAAGTGCGAGTTGAAGCCAGAGGCCCGATTCAAGGGCCACGCTGGACGCATCGATTTGAATGGCCACGAAGTACGCTTGTTGTTTCCAACTACTTTCATGAACAAGAGCGGAGATTCGGTGCAACCGTTCTGTCAGTTCTACAAGCTGGAACCCGCGCAAATCCTGATTGCCTATGACGAACTGGATTTGCCGCTGGGCACCACCCGCTTGAAGGTTGGCGGTGGGCACGGCGGGCATAATGGCGTACGCGATATTATCCGCGCGCTGGGCTCGGCCGATTTTGCGCGGTTGCGTCTGGGCATCGGCCATCCAGGTCATGCCTCGCTGGTATTGAACTATGTATTGGGTAATTTCAAAAAATCGGAAGAACCCGCTTTTGAAGCAGAGGTTGGCAAAGCGGTAGCGCTTATGCCGCTGTTGGCGCAGGGCAATATCCAGCTTGCCATGAACCAGCTTCATACAAAACCAAAGGAAAACTGACATGGGTATCAAATGCGGTATCGTTGGCTTGCCCAACGTTGGCAAATCCACACTGTTTAACGCCCTCACCCAGGCTGGCATCGCGGCGGAAAACTTTCCGTTCTGCACAATTGAGCCCAACTCCGGCATTGTGCCGGTGCCTGATTTCCGCATGACTGCGCTGGCAGCAATCGTCAAACCGGAACGGGTCGTGCCCACTGCCGTGGAATTCGTCGATATCGCAGGTCTCGTTGCCGGCGCCTCCAAAGGTGAGGGTCTGGGCAATAAATTCCTTGCCAACATCCGCGAATGCGATGCCATTGCCCATGTCGTGCGCTGCTTTGCCGATGACAACGTGATTCACGTAGCCAACAAGATCGATCCCAAGAACGATATTGAAATCATCAACACTGAGCTGGCGCTGGCCGATCTGGAAACCGTGGAAAAAGGCCTGGATCGCGCCACCAAGGCTGCCCGGGGCCAGGACAAGGAGGCCATCAAGGTCAAGGATGTGCTGACCCGCGTGCAAGCTCATCTCAATCTGGGCCAGCCGGTGCGCAGCCTCGAGCTCGACAAGGATGAGCAGGCCGCCATCTACGGCTTCCACCTGCTGACTGCCAAACCCACCATGTATATCGCCAACGTTGATGAAAAAGGCTTCACTAACAATCCGTTTCTGGATCAGGTCAACGCCATTTCCAAAGCGGAAAATGCGGTGGTGGTGGTCATCTGCAACAAGCTGGAAGCAGAGATTGCCGAGCTGGCACCGGAAGAAAAGATGGAATTCCTGCAGGATCTGGGTATGAGCGAACCCGGCCTCGACCGTGTCATCCGCGGCGGCTATGAATTATTGGGCCTGCAAACCTATTTCACCGCCGGTGTGAAGGAAGTGCGGGCCTGGACCGTCAAAATCGGCGCCACTGCCCCCAAGGCTGCCGCTGTGATCCATACCGACTTTGAGAAGGGCTTTATCCGCGCCGAAGTCATGGCCTATGCCGACTTCATCCAGTACAAGGGCGAACAGGGCGCCAAGGATGCCGGCAAATGGCGTCTGGAGGGCAAGGAATACATCGTGCAGGACGGTGATGTAATGCACTTCCGTTTTAATGTGTGACAGCTTAGAATTCGCGCCCTCAATGAATTGAGGCGATGTAGCTCAGTTGGTTAGAGCACCGCATTCATAATGCGGGTGTCGGTGGTTCAAGTCCACCCATCGCTACCAAACATAAAGGGGCTAGCCTGACGGCTAGCCCCTTTTTTGTATCCCGCCCGGCAGGCTTGACAACAAGCCGCTGCAAACCTGAATTAGGCAGCGGTTTCATCACATGCACCGCTCACCAGTTCTCCGGCACATTATCATCCGTGCCCGCTTCCACCAGAATGTTGCCGAATTGCTCCAACGCAATGGCCTTGATCTCGTAGGACAGTTTCTGGAACAGATGCCGGGAAGCCGCGTTCTTGCGCCACATGGCGATGTGAGTACGACTTAGCTCCTCGTCCTCCAGTTTGCAGGCTTTCAGATTTTCTGACTGGTTAAGCTCCGCCTGCAGGAACAACTCGGGCAGGAAGGCAATGCCCATGCCCAGCATTGCCATCAGCCGCATCGACGACAGCGTGTTGGCTTCCTGCTGCCGCAACAGATTGGCGCCGTATTTCTCGCACAATCCGACAATCTGCCGATGCAAATGATGCATGTCATCTATACCCAGCACTGCCTGCTGATGCAGATCGCGACCCTTGAGTTTCTGTTTTTTGGCAAGCGGATGATCCACATGGAATACCGCATGCAGGGCTTCCGTGAACAGCGGCCGGATGCGGTTGTTGCCGGCACTCATTGGCAGCACGGTAAGAATCAGATCGTAGTCGCCGGCATCGAGCCCTTGTTCAAGCAGACGCGGCAAGGTTTCGTGGATGTGCAATTTCAGCAAGGGAAAGCGTTGATGCAATTGCGGCAGCACGCGCGGCAGCAGATAAGGACCGATCGTGGGCGAAACCCCCATGCGAAATGTGCCAGACATCTCCTGCTGCACCTGTGCACTCATGTCAGCCAGTTGCTGGTAATGATCGAGAATTTCACGCGCCAGCGGCAGCAATTCGCGACCGGCCGGCGACAGCAAGGTGCCCGCGCGCGAGCGATCGAACAACTGCTTGCCCAGCAAGGCTTCCAGCGCGGCCACCTGGATGGTGAGTGCCGGCTGGGTCAGGCCCAATTGCTCGGCGGCGCCCCGGAAACTGGAAGCACGCGCCACCGTCAGAAAATATTCCAGCTGCTTGATTGAAGGTCGCTTGATACTCATCACTGGTTCCAGTAAGACTTATCCAAAGACTTGCCAGCTGGGGTGGCAAAAACCATGACGTCTGTTTATGCGGGTACAATAGCAGGCTGGATCGTCACTGCCACCCCATCACCAGCCTATGACCCCTACCGATATGCCAGAACAACCTGCCAGTGCCGCTGCGGAGACCAAAACCTCGCAGACTGCAGTGCCTGAACGCGAATATGACCGGACCGGATTCTATCCGCCTGCAGGCAAAAAATTCAGGATCTGGGCTTTGCTGGCCTGGAACGTGGGCATCATCGTGATCTTTGCCCTTATTGCTGCCGTTATCAATCACTACGCACTTGGCTAGCCGCCCAGCCAATCAATATCAATTGTTCATGGCCTTGATATAAAGCTCTATCTGCTGCAGCCTGGCAATCGGATCTTCCAGTTCCAGCAAGGTTTGTTTTTCCTTGCTGGCGATCGGCAACAAATCGCTGAGCCGCCAGGCGACTTCCCGCAGATTGTCAAAACTTACCTCCAGCTTCAAATCCGCGATGGCCGGATGGCGCGACAAGCCCTTCAAGAGCTCAACGTACTCCTCAAACTCAAAGCCCACCTCCACTGCCGAGCCGGAAATTCCATCCTGTTCCCTGAACTTCACCACCGCCCGACACAACTGGTTGCTCTCACGCCAGGTTTCCACCAACTGGAACGTGCGGCGGCCTTCCACGGTGATACCCAACAGACCGTTGGGTAACTGGTTCCAATCGACCACTTCGCAAAACGTGCCGACCCGATGTACATCCATCTTCTGCCCAAGCCGCATCACTTCGCTGCCTTCCGAAATCAGCACAATGCCGAAGCCACCACCATCGCGCATGCACTGGGCCACCATGTCGATGTAGCGCGGTTCAAAAATCTGCAGGGATATGCGCCCCTTCGGGAACATCACCGAATTGAGTGGAAACAAGGGGATGGTATCTATCTGGCTCTGCACTCTAGCTTTCCTGCAAAGCCTTGAGCAAACGCTGATGCATGCCTTCAAATCCGCCATTGCTCATGATCACCACCTGATCGCCGGCTCTGAGGTGGTTTTTCAGCCACACCAGCATCGTCTCGGTGTTGTCCATGCACAGGAATTCGGCCTTGGCCTGTTTTGCTATCGCATCCAGGTCAAGTTTGGTGGCAGTACTTTTAAACCACAGCACTGAATCAGCGGCATCCACAGAAGCCGCCAGGGTCTTTTGGTGATACCCCATTTTCATCGTGTTGGAACGCGCCTCAATCACCGCAATCAGGCGGCCGCTGGAACCTTGCTTGTGCATCGCTGCGCGCAAGCCTTTTAACGTGGTATCGATCGCAGTCGGGTGATGGGCGAAATCATCATAGACACTGACTTCACGTACTTTGCCAATCAATTCAAGCCGGCGTTTCACACCAGCAAAATCCGCCAAAGCCTCCGCACTGATCTTCAACGGCACGCCGGCATGGGCGGCAGCAGCGACAGCGGCTATGGCATTCTGCATGTTGTGGTCACCCAGCATCGCCCACGCCACATCGGCAGTGTCGTTGCCGTGCTGGATCCGGAAGCTGGAGCCATCGTCGCTCAGCGGGGTGTAGCTCCAGTCGGCGCCGGATGAACCCGCCCTGCCGCAACGCTGCAATCCACACCACACTGTGCGGGTTTTCTCACCATCCACTGCCAACACTTGTTCAAGGGTTGCGGAGCCGGTGGGGGCCACAATCAGGCCGTGTTGAGGAATGGTTTTGCACAGATGCTGAAACTGGATCTGGATATCTTCGACACTGCGGAAAATGTCGGCATGATCGAACTCGAGATTGCCCATGATGACGGTGCGCGCCAGGTAATGAATGAACTTCGAGCGCTTGTCGAAGAAGGCGCTGTCGTATTCATCGGCTTCAATCACGAAGAAATCCGAGCTGCCCAGACGGGCGGAAACACTGAAATTCTTCGGCACGCCGCCGATCAGATAGCCGGGGTCCATGCCGGCATAGTCCAGTATCCACGCCAGCATGCTGGTGGTAGTGGTTTTGCCGTGGGTGCCTGCCACACCCAGCACCCAGCGGCCGCGCAGCACATGCTGAGCCAGCCAGGCCGGGCCGGAAGTAAAGGGCAGGCCATGTTCGAGAATATATTCAACCGAAGCATTGCCGCGTGAGCAGGTATTGCCGATCACGATCAGGTCAGGCTTGCTGGCGAGCATGTGCTGCGGATCATAGCCACTGCACAGCGCAATGCCCTGCTCCTCCAGCTGGGTACTCATGGGAGGGTATACGCTCTGGTCGGAACCGCTGACCTCATGACCGAGCTGTTTGGCCAGCACGGCCAGGCTGCCCATGAAAGTACCGCAAATGCCGAGAATATGAATGCGCATGAAGGTGTATCGTAAACGACGGTGGCTGGATTGTCGCAAAACCTGGCGATTATTCCTATTGGCTCTATATTCCAGCACTCGGTAAAAAGTAGAATCGCGGCATTGCTCACAGGAGTCGTCGATGTCCAGGCCAGCCAACAACATTTTCTATGCACAATCGGGCGGTGTTACTGCCGTCATCAACGCCTCCGCCTGCGGTGTAATTGAAACCGCCCGCAAACACCCGGCGCTGGGCAAGGTGTTTGCCGGCCGTAATGGCATTATCGGCGCCTTGCGTGAAGAGCTGATCGATACCAGCGTGGAAAGCGCTGCCACCATCGCCTCGTTGCGCCACACACCGGCCGGTGCGTTTGGCTCCTGTCGTTACAAGCTGAAGGGTGTCGATCAAAACCGGGCCGAGTACGAACGCCTGATCGAAGTATTCAAGGCACACGACATCGGCTATTTCTTCTATAACGGTGGCGGCGACTCGCAAGACACCGCCAACAAGGTGGCGCAGTTCAGCCAGCAGATGAATTTTCCGATCACCTGCATTGGCGTGCCCAAGACCGTTGATAACGATTTGCCGCTTACCGACACCTGTCCCGGTTTTGGCTCGGTCGCCAAATATGTCGCCGTGTCGATCCGCGAAGCCGGCCTTGATGTTGCCTCCATGTGCGAAAGCTCCACCAAGGTGTTTGTGATGGAAGTCATGGGCCGCCATGCCGGCTGGATTGCCGGTGCCGCCGGCCTGGCTGCCGAACAGGAAGGCGATGCGCCGCACATCATTGTGTTCCCGGAAATTGCGTTTGATAAAGCCGCGTTCCTAGCCAAAGTGAAGGACTGCGTGAACAAATATGGCTACTGCGCGATCGTCGTCAGCGAAGGCGCCCATTACGCCGACGGCACTTTCCTCGCCGATGCCGGCAGCAAGGATGCCTTTGGCCACGTGCAGCTCGGTGGCGTGGCGCCGACACTGGCCACCATGATCAAAGCCGAACTCGGTTATAAATATCACTGGGCTGTGTCCGATTATCTGCAACGCGCAGCCCGCCATATTGCCTCCGGCACTGACGTGGCGCAGGCTTATGCGATGGGCAAGGCGGCGGTAGAGCTGGCACTGGCCGGCAAGAATGCGGTGATGCCCATCATCGTGCGCGAAAGTAATACTCCTTATCGCTGGAGTGTCGGTGAAGCTAAACTCAGCGATGTTGCCAACGTTGAAAAGAAAATGCCGCGTGATTTCATTACCGCCGACGGCTTTGGCATCACTGCCTTGGCAAAAGAGTATTTTTCCCCACTGATTCAGGGCGAAGACTATCCGCCTTACCAGAATGGATTGCCGCAGTATGCACGCTTGCAGCAGGTGCTGGTGCCGAAGAAACTGGCAGCATGGACAGGCAAATAATTAGGGGGACAGCCCCCCGTTTCCTGCTGATTCTGATCATTTGAACCAACTCACATGTTGCTGAACATCCTTGCCGTCATCGCCCCGGTTTTCATCTGCGCCCTGCTCGGCTATGGCTGGGTGAAGCAGGGCCTCGCCTTCGATACGCCGTTCGTGTCGCGATTGGTGATGGAAGTGGGCGCGCCCTGTCTGATCTTTTCCACCTTCATGGAAATCAGCGTCGACATGGACGCCTTCAAGCAGATGGCGCTGGCAGCCTTCGTGGCACTGCTGGTGTTCGGCGTTATCGGCGGCAGCGTGCTTTACTTTGCGAAACTGGAGCAGCGCACCTGGCTGCCCGGGCAGATTTTCCCGAATGTCGGCAACATGGGCATGCCGCTGTGTTTGCTGGCGTTCGGCAATGAAGGACTGGCGCTGGGCATGACCTATTTCATGGTCAACACCGTGTTCGCCTTCACGATCGGCATGATGATTTCCTCCGGCAAACTGTCGTTCAGGGAACTGCTGCGCAACCCGATGTTCTATGCGGTCATCATTACCGTGCTGTGCCTGTTTACCGGTACCCGGCCACCGCAGTGGATCGAGAACACCACCAAATTGCTGGGTAATTTCACGATTCCGTTGATGCTGATTGCGATGGGGGTTTCTCTGGCACGCTTTGAGATCACCAGCCTCAAGCGCAGCGCAGCACTGTCAGTGCTGCGGCTGGGCATGGGTTTCGGGGTGGGAGTGTTGCTAGCGCACTGGCTCGGCCTTACCGGTGTTGCGCGCGGCATCATGATCCTGCAGAGCTCGATGCCGGTGGCGGTATTTTCCTATCTGTTCGCCGTACGCTACAACCGCAGCCCGGAAGAAGTGGCAGGCACTGTGGTGATTTCCACCTTGTTGTCATTTGCGTCACTGCCGGCCTTGTTGTGGTTTGTGCTCTAGCAGAGAGTCTCGCCGGCCGGAGCAGGTTTACCCTTTCGCAACCAGTGTGTCGATTTCTTGTGATTCACGGTGCCAGCCGGCTGATTTGCCAGTGCCCATCCGCTTGCAAGTCATAATGGAAACGATCATGCAGCCGGTTGCCGCCGCCTTGCCAAAATTCAATTTCCTGTGGCACAACTCTGAAACCGCCCCAGAAATCCGGCAATGGCACCTCGCCATTGTTGAACTTGTGGCGGATCGACTCCAGTTGGGACATCAGGAATTTTCTGGAGGTCAGCGGCGCACTTTGTGGCGAAGCCCAGGCGGCCAACTGTGATTCGCGGGGCCGCGTTGCAAAATATTTGGCCGATTCCAGCAAGCTGACTTTTCCCGCATGCCCGCAAATTTTTACTTGACGCTCCAGTGCATGCCACGGGAACAATAAACTTACCTGCTGGTTGATGGCGATTTCGCGGGCCTTGCGACTGCTGTAATTGGTGAAAAACACCAGTCCGCGCTTGTCAAAACTTTTCAGCAACACGATGCGCTGGGATGGCCGGTGATCTGCACCCACGGTCGCCAGTACCACCGCGGTGGGGTCCAGGATGAGTGATGTGATGGCCTGCTGCTGCCAGGACGCAAACAGCTGCATGGGATCCTCCGGCAGCTCGTCGCGGCGCAGTCCTCCCTGCAGATAATCCCGGCGAAATTCTTCCAGATTCATGACTCAACCCTTTTGACCTTGGTATAGCGTGTTGGAGTATAGTGGCGCGTCTTCAGCACGCAAGCCATAGAGGAGCTTTCATGGGAGTTCGCACAGCATTTATAGGTCTCGGCACGATGGGCTATCCGATGGCTGGCCACCTCGTCAAAGCCGGCCACCAGGTTACCGTTTACAACCGTACTGCTGAAAAAGCCGTACGCTGGCAACAAACGCACGGCGGGCATACTGCCGCCACTCCGGCGGAAGCTGCCAAAAATGCCGAATTCATTTTTACCTGCGTAGGCAACGATGACGATTTGCGCCAGGTCATCGCCGGCAAAGACGGGGTATTTGCAACGGCCCAGCCCGGCAGCGTGATAATCGACCACACCACCACCTCTGCCCTCGTGGCACGCGAGCTGGCGGAAGCGTCCCAGCAGCATGGCCTGTATTTTATTGATGCCCCGGTTTCCGGCGGCCAGGCGGGGGCACAGAACGGCACGCTCACGGTAATGGCCGGTGGCGATGCAGCGGCCTTTGCCAGAGCCGAACCGGTGATCCGCAGTTTCGCTGCCAGCGTGAAACTGATCGGGCCGTCCGGCTACGGACAACTGACCAAAATGGTAAACCAGATTTGTATCACCGGACTGGTGCAAGCGCTGGCAGAAGGCATCCATTTCGCCAAACATGCCGGGCTTGATGTCGCGCTGGTGATGGACGTGATCAGCAAAGGTGCCGCCTCGTCGTGGCAGATGCAGAATCGCTGGCAAACCATGCAAAATAACGAGTTCAATTTCGGTTTCGCGGTTGACTGGATGCGCAAGGATCTTGGCATTGCACTGCAGGAAGCCGAACGTAACGGCTCTACCTTGCCGGTGACCCGGCTGGTTGATGGTTATTATGCCCAGGTACAGCAAATGAGCGGGAACCGCTGGGATACATCCTCACTGATTGCCCTGCTGGAGCCCCCTAAAAAGGCCTGAGCGAAGGGTGAGCGCCAGCACAGTTTATTGCGAGGTTTCAGTTAATTTTTGCATTTACGTGTCACTGCGCGTGTCACTGGTGTTGACGCCCCCGGTTTATGCCATTAAATTCAGCCCGCAACATGCAAGAGTCGATGCAACGGTAAGGTAGACCAACCACCGCTATACCAACGCAGTATCTTCAGGACTTGTAACTACGCAATGTACCGCATAGAAAAGTCAGACGAACACTCGCATATTTTGCGGCTGAATCTCGCAGGCAGCCCGGTGGAATGGCTGACCTGGCAGGAAGCCACTACGCTGTATGCCCGCGAACTGGTCACCTGGACCATGGGTGACCGGGTTCGCACGGTCTATGGCGGCACTTCCCGCTATTCCGGTGAACGCAGCTTCATCATCCTGCATAGCATCATTGCCTGTGAAGGTGCCCTGCATGGTGGCCGACCCAAGAAACCCGCGCTAAGCAACCGCATCCTGTTTCGCCGCGACCAGAACCTGTGCATGTATTGCGGCAAGGAATTTCCCGACCGTGACCTGAGCTGCGATCACATCGTACCCACTTCGCGTGGCGGCATGAATGTCTGGGTAAACGTGGTCGCTGCCTGCAAGCGCTGCAACCACTACAAGCAGAACAAGACACCCCAGGAAGCCAATATGGAATTGCTGGCACTGCCGTATCAACCCAATCCGGCCGAATATCTCGCACTGGTGAACAGCAAACGTATCCGGGCAGACCAGATGGATTTTCTCAAGGCCCAGTTTTCGAAGAACTGCCGGCTGCAATAAGTGGCAGCACTTGCTCTGTGGGTTATCCCAGGAAATTCCTGATCAGCCGCAGCACCGCTTCCGGCTTTTCGCTGTGCACCCAGTGGCCGGCACCATTGACCACTTTAAGCTGGGTGTGAGGAAATTGTTGCAGCGTGGCGGCCTCATAATCGGGCAGGATGTAGCTGGAGTGTTCGCCTTTGATGAACAGCGTGGGTCCTGGGTAAGTGCCAAGTCCGCCTGGCCAGCCCGTCACTTGCTGGAAACAGGAGGCCAGCACCGGCAGATTGAATCGCCAGCACCAGCCGCCAGTTTGCGAACGCTGCAGATTGGCCAGTAAAAAATCACGAATGAATTTTTCCGGGATGCTGACTGCCAGCTTGTTGTCAGCATCGCCACGCGTACTGATTGAGCTCAGGTCCAGCTCACACAAGGCTTTGATCACGCCATCGCCGGCCTGGGGATAGGCAACAGGTGCTATATCAACCACACACAGGCTTTGCACCAGCCCGGGCTGGGTCAGCGCCAGCATCATCGCGGTTTTGCCCCCCATCGAATGACCGAGCAAATGCGCATGCGGCAGCGCCAAGGTGCGCATGGTGTCCGCTACGTCTGTTGCCATCTCGGCCAGCCCCATGGTGTCAGCCCACGGCGATTGGCCATGATTGCGGGCATCCAGTGCATAGACATTGAAGTGCGGCGCCAACTGCCTGGCCTGGGCAGCCCAATTGCCCTGGTTGCCGTAGAGCCCGTGCAGAATCAGCAGCGTCGGCCCTGTGCCCGGATAGTGTTTGAAATGCAGTCGCATTACTTGAGGTTCTGGCCGATCCACGCCAGCACTTCATCGTGATGGGTCTTGGTATTCACTTTTTCCATGATGTGACGAAGACGACCATCGGCATCGATGATGAAACTCATCCGGTGAATGCCCATGTATTCGCGCCCCATGAATTTCTTCAACCCCCAGACGCCATATTTTTCGGCAACGGCATGATCGGGATCCGACAGCAGTGTGAAATTGAGTTTTTCTTTCTCGACGAACCTGGTCAGCAATTTAGGCTGGTCGCCACTGATGCCAAACACCTTGATATTGCGCTTGCCCAATTCTTTCTTGCTGTCGCGCAACATGCGCGCTTGCACGGTACAACCGGGCGTCAGTGCTTTCGGATAAAAATAGACGACTACCGCCTGGCCACGAAAATCCTTCAGTGACTGCTGATTGCCGTCCTGATCCATCAAGGTAAATTGCGGTGCGAGGTTGCCGATTTTGGGCAGAGCCATGTTGTCTCCTGGCAGAAAATCCTGATTTGATCAGGGTTGGTGAGTGAGCGAGCGCATCAAGGGCAGCAATTGATCAGGCAGATAGGGCTTGCCTTGCGGATTGACGCCGGTGCCTATGACCAGAGCCTCCAGCATCAGCTTGTTGTCGGCATCACGCGTGATGGTTTGCTTGAAAGCAAATTTCAAGCGGGACTGCTGCTCAAGTGTCGTGCTGATGGTGAATTTGTCGCCGCTGGTCAATGAGCCTTTGTAATCGAGTTCCGCCCGCACCACCACCAGATTGATGCCAGCCTTGGCCAGCACGGCAAAATCGAGTCCACGCAATTTGAGGAATTCATGGCGGGCATGCTCCAGATAGTTCTGGTACACAGCATTGTTGACCACGCCCTGCATGTCGCACTCATAGTCGCGTACGGCCATTTGCAATTGCCAGGTTGCTGTCATGCTAGCGGTCCTCCCTCATTCCTGTCTTGCCATGGTACGTAGATCTACGTGGCTTGTAGTAATTTTGTGCACAAACTGTGGATAAGTGTGTGTGTAACCTGGCGGGGCATTGTGACACTGCGTCGGCAAGACTGTGACAAACTGCCTGACATTGATTTTGTTTGTCATATTTTCTCTATTATTTTCAAAGAGTTAATCGAACCTGAATCCAGCCTCATAAATTTAGAACACTTTCTTAATCAGCCACTTCACGAAGTTCCTCTATGTGCATAAATTTATTGGATTTATTCAATATTTCGTTCTAAGAGGAATTTAATTGCTCTGTCCGCCACACTCGCTAAGATGCTCATCTGTCTTCCCTGCATCCATAGTTTCAGCCCTGCATGCCATTCTGTTTGAAAAAAATTCTTGTTTGCAGTGCAGCCCTGATGCTCGCCTCATGTGCCACGACCCATGAGCAAACATTCAAGCCTGAATCCACGCAGCTCCACAATGCCAAGCTGCCGGATTTTTCCGGTCACTGGGAAAAGAACTATCAGGCAAGTGATGTCTTCTCCAACAGATTTCAACTCTACGTTGCCGATATCCGGCGCGGGATTGTACGCAACACCAACGAAAACGCCGGCTTCAAGGAAGCCTCGGGGCTCGACGCCAAGTCGATCAACGGTCTGGCCCAGTTGGCAGAAGAGATCACCCGCATGCCACTGCTTAACATCAAACAGGACGATGCGAGTGTCAATGTGGAACGCGAGAATGACTTCAACTTGCGCTGCCTCTATCACGAGAAACAATTTGTGCAGCGCACCAATGCCTTTGGCAGTGAACGCTGCGGCTGGACCAATGATCGTATGGTGTTCCAGATGTATATGGCCGGCGGACTGCAAGTCAGCCACTTGTTCAGTTTGAGTCCGGACGGGACGCAACTCAACGTCACCTCCACCATTGGTTCGGACCGGGTGACCTCTCCCATTGTGATCAGCAATTACTACACGCGTTTTGTTTCGCAAGATGATCATTATGATTGCAAGCAAACTTTGACCCGCAACAAAGTGTGTTCACAACAAGGCCACAGCAAATGAAGCGCAAGCAGCTATTCCGGCCCTGGTTGTTGGTGCTGCTGGTGGCTAGCTCCTGGGTCCGCGCCAGTGATGAAGAGCATTTTGTGGACGTCAGCATCCAGATCTTCACGCAAGCGGAAAAACCGCCGGAAAAAGCGGTAACGCCAGCCAAAAAAGAGCCAACCAAACCTGATCCGGTGCAGGCGGTGGCGGTCAGTGAAACCCGCTTATTGCCGATGTATCTGCGTTACCGCCTCGAACAAAGTGGCAACTTCGGAGCAGTGCGGGTCTTACCGCTGCTCGACAATGGCGCTGATCTGCGCATCAGCGGCCAGATTCTCAAGTCGGACGGCAATGTGCTGCAGCTTGCCATCAAAGCCACCGACAGTACCGGACGGGTATGGATTGATCGCGTATTCAATGGCACCGCCATGGCAAGTCATGCCTTGAGCGGCGACGCCCTGGCCGAGGATGATTTTGCACAAATGTTTGGCGAGATCACCAACGGACTGAAACAACAAGCCCAGCAACTAAGCACTGATGAACTCAGCAAAATGAAGAATGTGTCCTTGCTGAGATACGGGCTTGGGCTCGTGCCTGCGGCATTTTCACCGTATCTGGAAGAAAGCCCCAAAGGGGAAGTCACCCTCAAGCGCATGCCAGCTGCTACCGATCCCTTGATGAAACGCATCCTCACAATCCGCGGCCGGGAATATGAGTTCATTGATGTGGTCGATGAGGAATATGCCCGCTTCTATAGCGCCGCCAAACCGCTGTACGGGCTGTGGCGCCAGTCCCAGCGTGAACAAGCAGAAAGCAGCGAAACCCGCAATGCCCGCGTGCTAGCCAGTACTTCGGACTTTCAGCACGGCAGTTATCGTGCACTGCAACAAAGCTACAACAATTACCGCTGGGCCAAATTGCAGGAGCTTTATGTCGACGAACTGGGCGAAGGCTTCACCAAT
The DNA here is from genome assembly GCA_903853385.1 of uncultured Gammaproteobacteria bacterium. GTDB lineage: Bacteria > Pseudomonadota > Gammaproteobacteria > Pseudomonadales > Pseudohongiellaceae > CAILUG01. Next base: position 20,157 of record CAINTJ010000102.1, on the reverse strand, counting down.
GAAATTGAACCCACCGAGCTGCAAACCAACGATGCGCTGCACCGGCTCACCGGCACCTTTGAACAGCAATACCGGGAATGGCGCGGCATTCTGGCTGAATTATTTGCGTTGGATGCCAAGTAGTACCTGCTTGCCAAAACAGGCTATTTGTACCATCTTGGCAGCCTCTTGATTACTACTTGTCCAGACTGAAGCAACCCATGAAAAATCCAGGATTAAGGCATGGATGAGCGCACTCTTCGCGCACTGATCGATGCCGGTGCCGTCAAAAAAATCCGCATTATTGCCAATGGCCGCGCGTTTTATATTGAGGCGGAGCATTTGACCAGCAGCGTCACCGTGCACACCACTGCCGGCAAATTGAAAACCTGGATCAGTCTGGATGCAGTGGCCCGCTGGCTGAAAAATCTGGGTATTGGCAAAGCCCAGCTAGAGTTGGCCAAATGGCAACCTGACCAGAAGGGATTGGAACTATAGCGGCCGGGATGGGGGTCTTGGCTTCGCAAGCTGAAGGAGCGCCTGCCGCGCCTGAAGCAGCGCCTCCCTGCACTGCGCTGATTACTCAACAGTAGCAAGGAGGTCTGTTCATGAATGGTGCCGGCACCAAGAATCGAACTCGGGACCCACTGATTACAAGTCAGTTGCTCTACCGTCTGAGCTATACCGGCCTTAAAGCGGCGGCATGGTATCAACCACAGGGCGGTTCGGGCAATGTTTACGTTACACTTGCGATGAATTATCGACGATGACAAATCTTGCATATTGAGGTTTTTGTCATTCGCCCTTGCTTTCATACCAGGACTACAGGCAGCACCATGAATACCACGGCTCCTCTCACCCACAGTGAAGAATGGCAGCAGATGACAGCGCTGGCCGCCACTGCCCTCCCGCCCCTGAAAGAATTGTTCAACTCAGACCCTGGCCGCGCACAGCGTTACCACCTCAGTGCGGCAGGATTGCAGCTGGACTATTCCAAAAACCTGCTCACTGACACTATCAAGCAGGTTTTACTGCAACTGGCGCAGCGAGCCGGCCTGCAAGACAAGATTGACTCGCTGTTCCGGGGCGACCACATCAATAACACCGAAGACCGGCCGGCCCTGCACATGTTGCTGCGCTCACCCCAGCACAGCACTGCCCGCGAACAGCAGGTTCACGCTGCGCTGGCCAGCATGGAGCGCTTTGTGGGGGCTGTACATGAAGGCCAGTGGCGTGGTTACCACAGCACACCGATCAAAACTGTAGTGAATATCGGCATCGGCGGCTCCGATCTGGGGCCAGCGATGGCCTATGCCGCGCTCACCCCGTTTCATTCAAGCCGGTTGCAATGCCACTTCGTCTCGAATGTTGATCCTGTTCATCTTGCACAAACACTGTCCACCTTGCAGGCAAGTTCAACCCTGTTTGTGATTGCTTCCAAAACATTCACTACTGTGGAAACCATGCAGAACGCCCATGCCGCGCGTGCCTGGGTACTCGCCAGCGGCATTCCGGAGTCGGCCCTCCCGCACCATTTTGTTGCCGTGAGTGCCAATACCGGCAAAGCAGCAGAGTTCGGCATTGCTGCCGAACATATTTTCCCGATGTGGGATTGGGTGGGTGGCCGCTATTCGTTGTGGTCAGCGATCGGCTTGCCGATTGCACTCGGCATTGGCATGCAGAATTTCCGTTCGCTGTTGCATGGCGCTCATTTGATGGATGAACATTTTCGCAGTGCGGAACCCGGACAAAACATGCCGGTAATTATGGCCTTGCTCACACACTGGTATTACCACGGTCACAATGCCCACAGCCATGCAGTGCTGCCGTATTTGCAGAACCTGTATTTGCTGCCAGCCTTTCTGCAACAACTCGATATGGAAAGCCTGGGCAAGCAAGTGGACCAACACGGCAACACACTGCAGTGCCAAAGCGGCGGCATCATCTGGGGCAGTGCCGGCACCAATGGCCAGCATTCGTTCCATCAATTGCTGCATCAGGGCACCCGCTTTATTCCGGCAGATTTCATCTGTGCCATTGCCAGCGCCAGCCCGCAGCCACAAGCGCATTTGCAATTGCTGGCCAACTGCTTTGCCCAGAGCCAGGCCTTGATGGCCGGCCTTACGCTGAAGCAAGCCACTGCTGAACTGCTACAGCAAGGCAAGACGCCAGCCCAAGCCGCATGGCTGGCGCCGTTCAAAGTGTGCCCGGGCAACCGCCCCAGCAATACTTTGCTGATGCAGTCATTGAATCCGCAAACTCTCGGCGCCCTGATTGCACTCTATGAACACAAGGTGTTTGTGCAAAGTGTGCTGCTCGACATGAATGCATTTGATCAATGGGGGGTAGAACTGGGCAAAACCCTGGGTTCAGGCGTGTTCAAAGCACTCAGCAGCGGCTCGCTGCCGACGGATTTTGATGCCTCCACCAGTGCGCTGGCGGCGCAGGTCATCGCACACTATCACCCCCACTAATCCACTCAGCTGCCGGGACTGGCGCAGCCAACACCTCGCGCTGTGCCAGCAAGACCAGATGCAGCGATCTTCCAATCTGCCAAGCTGCCCCGGCCCTCTGTAACCTTTTGTATCGTATATATTATATTTATTATTCTTATGAAACTTTTATTGTTTTATAGTGAATTATCCATTGGTATTCAGCCGGGAACCGGCTTGTCGCCGCAAGGCTGCGCACTAACCAATCAGGAATACCGTTGCTACTTACTTAATCAGGAAAACCGGGGAAGCAGCCCGTGAAATACTTTGGCTGAACTCCGGAATTTGCATTGATTTTCACAACCTGTTTTTATAGTTTCACAGCTTCACTGCACCTATCCGCCCAGCGTGGCCGGGCAGGCAGAACCAAACTGGAATAGTTCCCGAATCCACCCGCTTAAACCCTGAGGTAAGCATGCAACTTGCGCAAGCAATGTCCCGTTTAGGGACAGAATCCGCTTTTAAAATTCTCGCCAAAGCCAAAGCCCTGGAAGCGCAAGGCCGCAGCATCGTCAACCTCGGCATCGGCTCACCGGATTTCCGTACCCCGGCCAATATCATGGAGGCTGGCAAGAAAGCGATTGATGACGGCTTTCATTTCTATACCCCCGCCAAGGGTCTGCCGGAGCTGCGCGAAGCAGTTGCCAACGACATCAAGAAATACCGCGGTGTGCAAATAGACAAGGAAAACGTGATGATCGTGCCAGGCGGCAAGCCCACCATGTTCTTTGCGATCATGATGTTTGGCGAACCCGGTGCAGAGATCATGTATCCGAATCCCGGTTTTCCGATCTACGAATCGATGATCAAGTTCAGCGGCGCCAAAGCCGTGCCGATTGAACTGCAGGAGTCCACCGGCTTCGCTTTCGACCCGGATCGTGTACTGGCGCAGATCACTCCCAACACCCGCCTCATCATCATCAACACACCCGCCAATCCCACCGGCGGCGTGCTGGAGCGCGATGTGATCGAGCGCTTCGTCAAGGGCCTGGAGAAGCATCCGCATGTGGTGCTGCTGGCCGATGAGATCTACGCCCGCCTGCTCTATGACGGCATGAAGCACGTCAGTTTCATGGAATATGAATCAATCCGTGACCGCACCATCTTGCTGGACGGCTGGAGCAAGACTTATTCAATGACCGGCTGGCGGCTGGGCTATGGCGTATGGCCGGCCTCGCTGATCGATCATGCTGAGCGCCTGCAGATCAATAGCAACTCCTGCCCTTCTGCCATCATCCAGCGCGCCGGTATTGAAGCACTCACCGGGCCGCAGGATGCGGTCGACATGATGGTGAAAACTTTTGATGAACGCCGGCAATTGATTGTGAAATTGCTGAACGAAATCCCTGGTTTTTCCTGCATTGTGCCCAAGGGCGCATTCTATGCATTCCCCAACATTAGCGGCACCGGCATGAAGTCGAAACAACTGGAAGAATTGTTGCTGGAGGAAGCCGGCGTTGCCACTGTGGCAGGCACCAGCTTCGGACATATGGGAGAAGGTTTTATCCGTTTCAGCTATGCCAGCAGTACCGACAATATCAAGGAAGCGATGCGACGCGTAAAAGAACTGATGGCGCGTCACCTCAACAAATAAGCAGACTAACCACAGGTCCCCGCAACACTTCAGAGGATAGTGCGATGACAAACATTTTCAGGAAATTTGTGCTGTTGTGCTTCACCATGCTGCTCAGCTGCTCCACACTCGCAGAGAAAGTGTGGATTGACGTGCGCACTACCGAAGAGTTCAGCGCCGACCACATCAGCGGTGACACCAACATCCCGCTGGCCACTATCAAAGCTGACGAACTTGCCAAAAAATATGGCAAGGATGCCGAGCTGGTACTGTATTGCCGCAGCGGCAAGCGTGCCGGTGAGGCCAAGGCCTTGCTGGATGCTGCCGGCTTTTCCAAAGTGAGCAATGCCGGCGGCATCACGGATGTTCGCAAGCTGCGCAAAATTGCTGAAGCCAATTCCTCCCAAGCGCAGTGAATCCCCCTTTTCGCTGCGGCACGGTAGAAGGTTTTTTTGGGCGGCAATGGAGCTGGCTGGCGCGGCAGGATCATGCCAGCTTTCTGGCGGCGCAACAGTTCACTACCTATCTTTACGCGCCCAAGAATGATGACTATCTGCGCAAGCAATGGTTCATGCCTTATCCGGACTCAACCTTCACCGAGCTAAAGTCACTTGCCCGGCATTGCGCCAGCCTGGGCATCGAATTCGGTGTTGGCCTTAGTCCGTTTGAACTCTATCGGGATTTCTCTGCCACCAAACGCGACCTGCTGTTGCGCAAACTTGAACAACTCAACCAGCTGCAGGCCCCGCTGCTGGCAGTGTTGTTTGACGACATGCTGGGTGAATTGCCCGGACTGGCCACCACCCAGCTGCAAATCTTTGATTGCATCAGCCGGCACAGCAATGCAGAAAAGTTTGTGTTGTGTCCGACCTATTACTCAAGCGACCCCTTGCTGGTGAAACATTTCGGCGAGCAGCCCGAACATTATCTGGAACAACTGGGCCAGGCCTTGCCTGCAGAGGTGGATGTATTGTGGACAGGCCCCAGGGTGATTTCCCATAGCTACCCACGCGATCATCTGCTCGAAATAGGCGCCAAGCTGCAGCGCAAGCCACTGCTGTGGGACAACTATCCGGTCAATGATGCCAAACGCCTGACAGCGTTTCTGCATTTGCAACCGTTTGATCAACGCGGTCAGAGTAAAAACCCCAAAGCCGGAGCGCTGCTGAATCAGGATGAAGTTTTTACTCTGACCCCGATCAGAGAACTGTGCAGTGGCCTGCTGGCCAATCCCATGAATCAGGCCTATTTGTCGCAAATTCCACTGGCAAGCCTGGCCGCACTTTATCAGCAAGCAGTACCCGGCAAGTGCTCGTTAGCGGCTGTTGTCACCAATCCACACGTGCTGGCGCAGCTCGCGCAGGATAGCGAACGCTTTCAGTGGCAGGGGCTTGTCCAGTTTGATGCTGCGGAAAAATCCCGCTTGCTGGCGTTGTATCAACAATGGCTGCCAGATCCGATGGCGCAGGAAGTATGTGCGTGGCTGGAGGGAGGCTATGCTTTTGATCCAGCCTGCCTGACCTGAACTCCGCCCTGCTTTGCAGCCAAAAAAAACGGGGCCGAAGCCCCATTCTTTTTTGTTTCAGACCGTAGCAGCGACATCATGGGGATAATGCCGCTGCTACTGCCTGTCGAAACCCTCCAACTAGAACTTGTAGTTGACGTTCAGCGCGTAACGACGACCTTCTGCATCATAGGTATCGCTGACGTTCTGCGTACCCCCACGTGAAGACACGCTGGCGATGATGGGTGGGTTTTCGTTCAATATGTTCTGGACTGCCAAGCCAACCGACCAATCAGCACCTGACTTGGTTTGGCCCTTGTAACTCAGCTGTCCATTCCATACTACATGCGATGAAACAAACGGGTTGTCGAAATCAACACCCGGGAGTGCCAGCACACCGCCACCACCGATCTTGCTCAACCTTACCGTGTCAATCCAGCGGCTTGATAACTGGAGGCCCCAGGCGCCGACATCGTAGTTGGCAACCAAGGTGGCAGTATTTTTGGGGGCGCCCACGCCACCGACAATATCAATGCTGGCAGCACCGACAACCGACACGTTGGAGCGCTCGGTCACGTGACCATAGAGCAATCTGAGTGCGAGCTTTTCAGGAAGTGAATTGAAGAGATTGGGCTCCATTTTGTAAGCCAGCTCAGTATCAACCCCCATTACAAAGGCAGAAGCAACGTTGAGGTAAGGATTGAACACACGACCAATGATACCCGCGTCATCACGCTCAACGTTCGCGCACAATGCAGGAGCTACACCAGACACGCAGTCATTGACGATACGCTGTGTACCGAGTGAGCCGATAGCACCTGTCACAGCTACCTTGTACCAGTCAGAGGAAAGCTGCACACCCGACAGGAAGGACGGCTGATAAACAAAACCGATTACTTCCGTGTTGGCAAATTCAGGTTTCAAATTCGGATTGCCCACTACCACGGTCGTAATCTGTATCGAGCCGAGGCTTGGTTTGCTCGGATCGTTAACAGAGCCGCCGCCCCCTTGAGAATCAAAACGCTCGGAGAATGTAGGCTCACGCACGTCTTTGGAGCGGGTTGCTCGCACACGCAGGTCTGAATAGAGCTGGATATCGACACCGGCTTTCCAGGTCTTGGCATGACCGGAAGTCGAGTAATTGGAATCACGATAGGCAACCGAACCCCCAATACTCTGATTGCCGGACTGTGAACGCCAGAACGGCGATTGCAGCTCAGCGAACATCTCTTTCACATTGTAGCCGCCATAGATCTCTGGCGTGGTGGAGAACTGGTGCAGGTTCGGGCTGCCATTCAACGCGATACCGGCGGGAATACCCTGGATGCCCAGCGCAGGATCGTTGCGGGGTGGCCCCAACTCTTCAGTAGCGTAATCAGGTGAACCATCGTGGAAGCTTTGTTTACGATAGTTGACGCCCGTCGCCACCGAAACCGGGCCATAGCCCCAGCCCTTGTACACTTCACCGGTCAGCAGAACTTCGGAAAACGTCTGTTTGACCCAGCCCAGACCGGTTTTGGTGGTACCCACGTAGTTCACGGTACCCGAAGTGATGTTGCCATTGCCCATCACATCGTAGGGCACACAACCGCTGATGGTGCCGGCATCCAGACCGATTGGTGAATACAGCGGCTTGCGTGCTGTGGTGCCATCAAGCGAGCGTAAATTGTCTTCAACCGAAGTATATAGCCCCTTGATGGAAGGCGAGGCAGCCAACTGGGCCGGGGTCGGATTAACCAGCGATACACGGCAAACGATGTTGCCGGTTTTAGGGTCACGCACGGCATCGGCAGCCAGGAACATGCGATCAGAACGCAGTTTGTTGATTACTGTTGAATTGCGTCCTGATGTGCCATCCTGGAAGCTGCCTTTCAGCGACCACTTGTCATTCAGGTCAGCATCGAAACCCAACGCCCATGACTGGGTAGTCAGCACGTTGTGATCTCTCTGGCCGGAGCCGATTTCCGGGACATTCATAAAGGAGCCAACCTTGTTCACCTGCAGTGCGGTGAATTTGTTGGCATCCATGATCGCAGCCACATTGGCAGGCAGGTACGGGTTGTCACGGAATACGGTAACGGTCCACGGGGCCTCCATTTCATAGCCAGCACGGCTACTGGCAGAGTTGGACTCGGAACGACCCGCCATGGCCTGGGCGGTCAGGGTGATTTTGTCAGTCAGCAGGTATTCGCCACCGAGGAAGAAGGAGCGGCCGACCACTTCCTGGCCATTGGCGCCACCCACGCTGAACGCTTCGTTATGCAGTGCTCCTTCCGGCCCGCCGGACGCGGTTGCCTGCCCGGATGTCGTGTAGTAGTCGCCTTTGATGAAGGGCGTGATGCCTGAGCCATCCTTGGTGAATTTCATAGCGCTCAGGCCACTGGCGGCGAACACCGCCGCCGGAGCACCGGCAGCCACCGCGCTGGGCGAGGCCAGGGCGGGGCCAACGTTGGCACCAACAATCAAGCCATAAGGCGACTGGATGGTAGAGTGGACCCAAGGCTTGATGAGGTACTGCGGGTTAGTGCCAGCAGGATCAGAGGCCTTGAAAGCCGGGTTGCCCACCCAGCCCCAGCGCTGGTAGAAGTCGGGACTCATGTCGGCTGCGCTACGCTCGATCTGGTCGATGTGTTTTGAGTCAACCGATCCGATAATGTTGAGCTTTTCGCCGAATTTATGACCAAATGCCAAGGAGAGGTTTTCGCGTTTGCCATCACCCATCTCGGTGATACCAGTGCCTACGGTCGCTTTAAAACCCTGGAATTTACGATCAATAATGAAGTTGGTAACACCACCAATGGCATCAGCGCCGTAGGCTGCCGATGCACCGCCGGTGACTACGTCAACCGTTTTCAGCAAGGCATTGGGCAAGGTATCCACGTTGACCGAGCCGCTTTTGTCGCCCGGGACCACGCGGGAGCCATCCAGCAGGACCAGAGTACGTGCCTGGCCCAGATTACGCATGTTCAGGAATGAACCGCCGGCTGAACCGAACAGTGCACCACCGCCACGCTGCGCGGTCTGGGTATTGAAAAACTGTGGCAGGTTATCAAGCTGCTCGGCAACGGTACCGCCAGGATTGAAATCGTTCAATTCACTGGTAGAAAGAGCAGTTACCGGAGTGGGGGTCGCCATACCGTCAGTGGTTTTGATACGGGTACCGGTAACCTGGATTTCCTCGACCTCCGTGGCACTCAGCACCGGAGAAGCTATCAGCATAGCAGTTACAGCAGAAACAGAAATTACCAAAGCTTTGGCTTTGAATTTTTTAATAATGGAACTTCTCATCAGAATCGCCTCAGACATTTGAATTAGATAATTTGGCAGACAGAGTTTGACCGGTATATCCGGCAAATATCTCAGGGCCATCCAAAGAGGGGACAAGTAAAAATAAAATACAGAGCCAAAGCAGTTTTACTGTAACAAATACAGTGACCAGTCAGTACTGGTCAATATTGGCAATAGTTACTGTACAACAGAGTTTTCCGAACCTGCATGAATGACGAACCACACCGTTCGGTACTTCTTGGTCGCAGCACTATATAGGTGCTCGCCGGTTTTTATATTTTTCCCCTCAGCCCAATTGAAATCATCTTGGCAACATTAGTCAATCAGAATTTTCTGATCATAAATTTTACCTATCTTAAATTGCTGTTTTCAGCTCAATTTCAAGAACGGGCATTCTTTTAATAACCACAATATTCGATGGATAGGCAAGCGGGTCCTGGCTCTGTAAACGCTACTCGCAATTTTGAATCGTGATACCTTGAGAACATGAACAATGAGACCAGCTTGCGTATCCAGATCAAGGTCATCCCGGGCGCCACTCGCACCGGCATCGAATGGTTGGGTGACAAACTAAAAATCAAGGTAAATGTGGCACCCGAAAACGGGCGCGCCAATGTGGCCGTGGCCACCCTGCTGGCAGAACGCCTGGGCCTGGCCAATAATGCTGTCTCTATAGTGGCGGGCCACACCAATGCGCTCAAAACTGTGGAGATCAAAGGTTGCAGTCTGGATCAGCTGCAACAAGCCATCGCCCGTAAAAGCGTGTGATTGGCGTCAAACTTGCGGGCAGATGATTTACAAATTCCGCCAACACCTACTACTATGACTGCATCAGTCTTCCGAACCGTCTCGATGCGCTTCCCCTTTCTGCACAAATTGCACAGATCCTGCCGGATCCACCTGATCGCCTTGATGGCATTCATGTTGCTTGGCGTGCAATTGCTGCAACATTCCCCCTTGCACAACCACTCGCACGAAATCATTGATTGTGCCATGTGTCACGTGCAAACCCTGGGTGATGACACCGAACATGAACAAAGTTTGGTTGTGTCCGGTATTGCGATAGCAATCCTGGTAGTAACTCAAAGCATTGCCCCCACCCTCAACTGCCTGTGCTCGCCCTATCAGGGGCGCGCCCCCCCGCCCATTCCTGCCTGAAAATCCCTGACTAGTTGCAGCAGACCTTTGGGCTGCTGCAAGTGTTGTTGTGCAAGCTCCTGAAGGGTTTGTGCAATGCACAGTTACCGGACTTTCATCAACCTGATCTTTCCAAGGTTCAGCCGCTCTAGCCGCCTGAGCCTTTCGCAAACCATAGGTACGATTGCAGGTTCAACATGAAACGTATTACATGCATGCGCAAATTGCCGCTAATGCTGGCAAGTTTGTCACTGGCTTCCACAGTTCATTCCCAAACGGTCAGCAGCGCGGGCAATACCGCCACCAGCACCGATGCAACACCTGAGGTCATAGAAATAATCGGCGCCCATCTCAAGAGCGCTCGTATCGAACTGTCGCCAAAAATCGGAACCACAGTTTACACGCTGGATGAACACAAGATCGAAACGCTGGGCCAGGGCGAAGACACACCCTTCAATGAAGTGTTGTTGCGGCTACCCGGCGTCTCTGAAGATTCCAAAGGTTCCGGATCGATTCACATCCGTGATGATCATGGCAACGTCCAGTACCGGGTCAATGGCGTGCAGCTGCCGGAAAGCATTTCCGGCTTCGGGCAATCAATTGATACCCGCCAGATTGATAAAGTGGAATTCGTTACCGGCGCATTACCCGCGCAATATGGCCTGCGCACTGCCGGCATTGTCGACATTCAAACCAAGGAAGGTGGCACCAAGCCGGGTGGGCAAATTGGCATGCTTACAGGCAGCAACAACTATGCTGAACCCAGCGCCGAGTTGTTCGGCAGTCAGGGTAATTTCAATTATTATCTGTCCGCCAGCCATGTCTCCAATTCACTTGGCATTGAAAATCCACTCCCCGGGAAAAGTGCACTTCACGACGATACCCGCCAAGCCAAAACCTTTGGCAGCTTGTCGTATTTCACCGACGATGACACCCGCTACGGGCTCATGTTTGGCACCTATAGCGGAACATTCCAGATACCGAACAATCCCGGTCAAGCAGTCGCATTTTCGCTGACAGGCATTAGCGACGCCGGCAAGGGCTTCAGCAGCTTGCCCTCAGCACAGCTCAACGACCATCAAGCGGAGACCAACCGCTATATAGTCTTGTCTTATCAAAAGAGCCTGGGGAATTTGAACTTTCAGGTTTCCGGCTTTCACCAGTATTCCGAGCTGCATTACACACCCGACCTGGCTGGCGACCTGATATTCAATGGTGTTGCAACCAATAGCTTGCGCGGAAATACCGCCAATGGTGTCCAGCTTGATGCCAGCTACAAGCTGAACAACACACACACGGTGCGCTCAGGCGTCGAATATGCGCGCCAGACCACGCACAGCAATAACACGGTTGCTGTGTTCCCTGCTGACAATACGGGCGCGCAACTGGGAACAGATCCGCTTTCCATAGTCGACAATTCCGGCAAAACCGGCAGCCTCACCAGCCTGTATATGCAAGACGAATGGCATATTGCCGAGCCATTGACGCTCAACTACGGCCTGCGCTTCGACAAGGTTGCAGCGTTTGTTGATGAACATCAATGGAGTCCCCGTCTCAATCTGGCCTATGCCTTGAACGACGACACCGCTTTTCACGCCGGTTATTCGCGCTACTTCACACCACCACCGCAGGAACTGGCCTCCCAAGGCAGCATCAATCTCTACGCCCATACGACCAATGCTGCGTCCATCCCGGTATCGGATAATGTCAAATCGGAGAAAACACATTATTTCGATGTTGGTATCAGCCGGAAGCTAAATGCTTTGCTGACCCTGACAGCCGATGCTTACTACAAGAAAGTTGCCAACCTGATCGACGAAGGCCAATTCGGACAAGCGCTCATTCTGTCGCCATTCAACTACCGGCAAGGCCGTGCGCAAGGTCTGGAATTTTCGGCCATCTACAACGACAAGCTGTGGGGCGGGTTCCTGAATTTTACCGTGCAGAAAGCGCAGGGCAAAAACATCATCTCGGGCCAATCGTTGTTTGCCCCGGATGAATTAAGCTATATCGCCAACCACTTTGTTTACCTGGATCATGATCAAACCTATTCCTTATCGGGTGGTGTGCACTATGATTTCGGCGACTCCCAGCTCAGTGCCGACTTTCTGTATGGCAGTGGCATGCGTCGCACTTCCGACAATGGAGAGCCCAACGCAGCCACACTGGGGCAACATGCCACGGTGAATATGTCCTTGACCCATGTCTGGAATGAAACAGCAGTCGGCAAACTGCAAGGCCGGCTGGCGTTGGTCAACTTGTTCGACCAATCGTACTTGCTGCGTGACGGAACCGGGGTGGGGGTAGGCGCACCGCAATATGGAGCACGCCGAACTCTTTTCGCCGGGATATCGCTGAGTTTTTGATTCGTGCGGCCAGCGATGACTTGCCAGAACACACCCACTCTATATTCCATGCAGAGCCTGTGATTTAGGCTGTCCAGGCCCGGGCCAGCCAGGAGTAGAATTTTTCAACTGGTGCAGTTCGGATTCAGCCTGGCCGAGCAACTGCTCAAGTATCAGGTTTTTTTGCGGGCTGAATTCAACGATGACGCTCGCATATGCCAGCTGATAGTCACGACACGCTTCCAGATTGTACTGCTGCAAGGCATAGGTAAAGCGGGCAAATACTGTTTCAGCTTGCTGTTTGGTCGCATTGGCAAGGAACACAGCAAACTGGTCGGCACTGATGCGGGCAAAGCTGTCAGAGCCCCGAAAAGCTTTTTTCAACTGGTCAGCCAATACCAGCAGTGCAAGATCACCCTCGATACGACCATAGGTATCGTTGATGGACTGGAGGCCAGTGAGCTCCAGCAACACCAGCGAGCCTGCATGGCCTTGCCGCGCACACAATGCCAAATTTTGCTGTGCCAACAACAGAAAGCCGCGCTTGTTGGGAATGCCGGTCAACGCATCGTGCGAAGCCAGTTCCAGCACACCTAATTCGCTTTCAACAACTGCGGCGAGATCGCGCAAGCATTCCAGTGAAGCTGCATCCAGCGTACGCGGCACATAATCCAGCAGACACAATATCCCCAGACGATGACCTTCACGCGAATGAAGGGGGCAAGCAACATAGAATTTGAGTAATGAGTGCGCCATGCGCTGACCGCTAAAGCGGGCATCGGTACTGACATCGGCAATTTGCAAGATCGCATCGGCATCAACGTGAAGGGAAAACAGCATATTGTTGCGGGCCAGTTCTGCCGCTGCAGGACCACTCATGGATTTGATCCACTGTCGCTCTTCATCGACCATCACAATCAGGGCGGCCGGCACTGCAAACAACCGCGAGGCCAGACGGGTCACGCGGTCAAATCTGGCTTCGGCAGGGGTATCAAGAATGCCAAGCGCTTGCAGTAATCCGCTAGTAGGCATAAGGCTCGGGCTGACCATGAAGATTCCTCATCGTTTCATGTGATAACACGCCACCCAGTTTTTCCGGCGCTTTACGAGAGCGCCGATTGTGCGTGCCAGAAAAGTGTACCCAATCGCTATTGCGCCCGCAGCCTGGTCGTACTCGTAATAACGTGATGAACCCATCACTTTTCCGCTTGCTTTATCGATAACCACCCAAGCGGCGCCCGCCGCCGACCCGCCATCGAAGAAACGCTGGAACACCGGACGCTGGCAATGAGTTGGTTCAGGATGCTGTTCCCCGATCAACGGATCAGAGGCGACTGCATAAAGCGGTTCGAAATCTTCAACCTACGGAGCATGATTACGGCTTGAAAAGAGTTCTGCGCAAAAAAGCCACCACCGCTTGCTGATGCTCGGGAGTAAAGAATAGCGGGCCACCGTGGACTGCCCCGTGGACCGGATCAAAAGTGACATCCAGCTTGGCGGCCTTGTAGACACCCCACATCTGCAGACTCTGGTTCACCGGCATTTGTGGATCACGGTCTCCATGCAACAAATACAGGGGCGGATCCCCGGCATCAACATGGAAAACCGGACTTGCCAGCCTGGCCAGTTCCGGAACTTTATCAGGCAAAGCGCCCAGCAATAGTGTGAGACCCGGCTCACGCACTCCCAGCCCGAACGGTGTCGACTGGGCAAGAATGGTCGTAAGGTCGGTAGCAGCAAAATAACTGACGATGGCTTGCACATCGGAAGCAGTTGTCAGCTGGTCACCAACATTGCCTTCCAGTTCCTTGACGCCGTTGGTGACGCCGGCCAACAAAGCCAGATGGGCGCCGGAAGATTCTCCTGTGATGCCGATGCGCTCGGCGCTGTAACCATATTGGCCAGCGTGGGCACGCAAAAAGCGGATGCCAGCCTTGATGTCGTGGATATTGGCCGGAAAGGGTGCCTGCACAGTCTGCCGGAAATCCAGACTCGCCACTGCGAAGCCCTCAGCTGCCAAGGCAGTGGCAAAGCTGCGGCCGGAAGTTTTGTCGCCATTGCGCCACACGCCGCCATGCACATAGATTACCAAAGGTGCATGGCCGGTGGCCGGCACATACAAATCCAGCTTCAGCGTTTTACCATCCACAGTGGCATAAACCAGGTCATGCACTTCTTGGGGGGACTGAGCCAGCAGCACGCTGCTGAGCAAGAGTGAAGCAAACGAAAGGCCTCGCAAAATATGAGGTATTGGATGCATATGCTGTTGCATGGAGTGCGCAGACCTCTGGCAAAACAGCGTAAGGGGACCTTTAATTTTGCAGTACATCAACCACCTGCTCTTATTCAGTTGTTATTCAGTGATTCAGCCCTACACTCTACTCCAGTTTGCTTATGGGCAATCCGGGCAGGAGAAGTGTTATGAAAATACTGTTCAAACGCATGTTGTTGCTACCCTTGGTACTGACACTGGCGCCGGTGTTGGCGATGGCTGGCGGCCATGCCGGCCGCGGCTTCCATAGCATCGGGCATGGTCCAGTTCGCGTTATTCGCCCTCATCACAACCTCTACCCTGGTATCGGCTTGGGCATTGGCATGGGTATCGGCTACAGCGCCTTTGGCGCCCCCTATTATGGCCATCCTTATGGCTATCCCTACGGCGGCTATTACTACCCGTCTCGTGAGGTCATTGTCGAGCACAATACCTATAGCGAGCTGCCCGAGACCAGCTCCGTGCCGATCCATCGCAATGAGACCAGCCTGCTGCGCGATCTGCAGGGGCGCTGCTACCAGCGCACCTATGATCAGCACGGCAATGAACTGCGCACCGAACTCGATCCCAGTGAATGTAATTTCTGAGTTGCCGCAAAACCTGGTTGGTCAGCATTGGGCAGCTTAATCACACTTCTTAACGTATTGGTGCCGCGTTAACCTAACCGTTCGTTAGCTGTTAATAAACTCTGTTTTGCCAGTTCCGACCTTAAAATCCTTGCCATCCTCAGGGGGCCATCGGCGCTCCCGCTTGGCAAGGTAAGGAAAGCAGCATGAACAGCAGTATCAAGCACATCAACCGCC
This sequence comes from uncultured Gammaproteobacteria bacterium, assembly GCA_903853385.1. Classification (GTDB taxonomy): domain Bacteria; phylum Pseudomonadota; class Gammaproteobacteria; order Pseudomonadales; family Pseudohongiellaceae; genus CAILUG01. Next base: position 4,764 of record CAINTJ010000102.1, on the reverse strand, counting down.
CCTACAAACACACACCGCTTATACGGCTGCTGGCCCAGCAAGTTTCCAACGCTGTTGTGAGGGGCTTCCCGCTCACAGTATTCGCTGTATCAACTGCCATGGCCCAACAAGCCAACTCGCCTCCCGCTGCCGCCCCCAAGGGCGAGATTGAAGAAATCGCGGTGTTCGGCCGCAACATGGATTTGCTGGGCAAGGCCGAAGCCGCCAGCGAGGGTTCCGTAGGAGGAGCCGATCTGCTGATACGCCCGATGTTCAAAACCGCAGAATTACTGGAATCGATGCCGGGCATGGTTGCCGTGCAGCACTCAGGCAGCGGCAAAGCCAACCAGTATTTCCTGCGCGGCTTCAACCTCGATCACGGCACTGACTATACGGCCCTCATCGACGGCATGCCCTGGAACCTGCGTTCACACGGTCATGGTCAGGGTTATCTGGACGTGAATGGTCTCATCCCTGAAATCGTTGATCGCATCGATTACCGCAAAGGCCCCTACCGTGCCGATCTCGGCGATTTCGCGATGGTGGGCGCATCCTTCATCAAGACCATTGACGAACTGGAACACCCTTTCGTTTCCACCGAGCTAGGTGAAAACGGCTGGCAACGTTATGTGGGCGGAATCAGTGAGTCAGTCAATGGCGGCACCCTGACCCTGGTAGGCGAGCACAAACAATACAACGGCCCCTGGCAGCAGCCGGAAGATCTCGAACATTATGCGGTGTGGAGCAAGTATGTGAAGGACACCAGTTATGGCCGGGCCATGGTGACGGTCTCGGGTTACAACGCCAAATGGGATCCGACCGAGCAGGTGCCGGAACGCGCGATAGGCACCTCGGTTTGCCCGGATGCCTTTTGCGCACTGGACCCTACTGCAACCGGCAACACCTCTCGTTGGATCATGACTAGCCAGCTGCAGGGCAAGGACTGGAATGCCACCCTCTATGGCCAGTATTACAACTGGGCCATGACATCGAACCCCACCTACGATTATCAGATCGGCCAGTTCGACCAACGCTGGACCCTCGGCGGCAGTGCCGACAAGACTCTGTTCGACAATGACAGCTGGCAAGTGACGGGTGGTGGCAATTTCCGGTATGACGACATAAGCAAGGTTGGCGTGAGTCATTACGACAAAGGCATGCTTGTCTCGCCCATCAGCGACAATGCCATCATTGAAGGCTCCCTGGGTGCATTCGTGGAATCCACCTGGTATGCCACCCGGGACCTGCGGCTAATGGCCAATATCCGCGGCGATTACTACAATTTCGATGTAACTGCCCACACGCCAGGCAGCAACGCCGGCCAGCACAGCGAGGCCCGGGTTTCGCCAAAAGTGGGACTTGCCTATACCGCACTCGACAATCTGGAACTGTATGCGAGCTGGGGCCAAGGCTTCCACTCCAATGATGGGCGCGGCGTGGTCGACAAGGTAACACCACAAGTCGGCTTGTCACCAGGTACTGGCTATGAAGTAGGCGCACGCACCAACCTGGGTGCATTCAAATTCACGGCATCGTATTGGTGGCTTAGCCAGGATAGTGAGTTGATATTTGTAGGGGACTCCAATGCAGTCGAACCCAAGGGTGCATCCAAACGCCACGGCCTTGAACTGACCATGTTCTGGCAACCACTGGATTGGCTGGGCATCGATGGCGTATATACCAGCAGCACTGCCCGCTTCCTCAACAATCCTGACGGCCCCTATGTGGACGATTCACTTGAGGAAGCAGCACAGATCGGCATTTCTGCAACCAAAAATGATTGGGATGTTAGCTTGCGTGTGCGTTACATGGGGGCATATCCGCTGCTGGCCGACAACTCTGATCGTGCCCAGCCACTGACCTCGGTCAATCTGCGCGGCGCCCATCACTGGAATTCTCTGACCGTCTATGCCGAAGTCATCAACCTGCTTGACACTGCCCACAAGGAAATCGTCTACAACTATCCGGCTTATGTAAAAGGGTTGGATCCTGCCGGCCTGACTTCGGAAGACATCAACTGTGCACAGGTGAATTGTCGTTTGAGCCGCGCCACCGAGCCGAGGACATTGCGCGTGGGGGTGAGTTACAAGTTTCAGTAAACCAGCCAATCATAGTGCTATGCTTGATCCAACACTTTTGTTCGATCTTGCCCCTGCAGAAATCAATGAGCAACAATCCAGCCACCAGCGACGCGGCCGTGCCACCCAGTAATTCCTGGCTCAAGAAGCTCGGCCCAGGACTTATTTCCGGCGCAGCGGATGATGACCCCAGCGGAATTGCCACCTATTCCCAGGCCGGCGCACAGTTTGGCACCAACATGTTGTGGACCTTGCTGTTTACTTACCCGCTCATGGTGGGTATTCAAATGGTCAGCGCACAAATTGGCAGGGTTAGCGGCCGCGGACTTTCGGAAAATATCCGCAAACATTATTCCACCAGCCTGCTGTATTTTATTGTAGGGCTGTTACTGGTCGCCAACATCATCAACATCGCCGCCGATCTGGCCGCCATGGGCGATTCCCTGAAATTATTGATGGGCGGACCGGCGCACTGGTATGCACTGGCCTTTGGCGTTGTGTCTTTGGGTTTGCAAATTTTTATTCCCTATCATCGTTATGTCCGCATTTTAAAGTGGCTGACCCTGGCATTGCTTGCCTATGTTGCAACTGTCTTTGTAGTAAGAATTTCCTGGACTGAAGTAGTCACCCACACGTTTTTCCCGACCATTTCATGGACTCCAGCATTTGCCACCACAGTGGTAGCAGTGTTTGGCACTACCATCAGTCCCTATCTGTTTTTTTGGCAAGCCTCGCAAGAAGTAGAAGAGCTGGAAGCAATCCCGCGCGAAAAAGCCCTCAGAATTGCCCCCGAACAAGCTGGCGAAAACTTCAGGCGCATCAAGCTGGACACCATGATCGGCATGGGCTTCTCCAACCTGGTGGCATTTTTTATTGTGTTGACCACGGCCATGACCCTGAACACCCACGGCATTACCGATATAAAAACTTCAGCAGAGGCTGCATCGGCATTGCGGCCACTTGCCGGCGATTTTGCATTCTATTTGTTTGGGGCAGGCATTATCGGTACCGGCCTGCTGGCCATACCGGTGCTGGCCGGATCTGCCGCTTATGCCATGGCGGGCGCTTTCAAATGGAAGCACAGCCTGGAGTTGAGTTTCAGCGGCGCCAAAGAGTTCTACGCGATCATCGGTCTGGCGACTGTTATCGGCATTGCCTTTTGTTTCATGCCGCTGGATCCAATCAAGACGCTCTATTGGAGCGCGGTAATCAACGGGGTTATTGCAGTGCCGATCATGGTGGTAATGATGTTAATGGCATCCAACAAACGGGTGATGGGGCGCTTTGTCATCAGCAAAAAACTCACTGTGCTAGCCTGTCTCTGCACGCTGGTGATGACCCTGGTGGTTGGAGTTATGTTTTTTACCTTCTTCTGACAGAGGAACTGATCAGAAGCAACCCTCAACCCAGGCGCATCTTGATGCTGGCCCCGCCCCATTCACTGCGATCTATGCTCAGCTCACCACCATAGGCGCTGACGATTTCTGCCACCACTGCCAGGCCAATGCCCTGGCCGCTCTTGACCGTATCAGCACGTGCACCGCGCTGCAGCACATAGCGGCGATCACTCTCGGCAATGCCATTGCCATCATCATTGACCTCGAGCAGCAAAGCCTTGCCTTTCTGGATTGCCCTCACTTGCACCAGCGTGTGTCCGTATTTGAATGCGTTGTCGAGCACATTGCCGCACAGCTCCATCAGATCGCTTTCATCCCCGTAAAACTGCGCACCTGCGGCAAGTTCAAGCTGCACTTTGGTGGCTTTATCGCGGTAGACCTTCTGCAATGCACCGATGATTTTATTGAGCACCGGCGCCAACGCGACCGGGCGTGCCAGCGCTGCCTGATTGGTTTTCACGGCTCGTCTGAGCTGATAGGACACAATCTGGTCCATACGCTGCAGCTGCTCGGCCATGTCCTTCTGATGCTCTTCAGTAAAGTGGCTCTGATGTTTGGCTTCCTGCAAGGCTGTGGACAACACTGCCAACGGCGTCTTCAGGCTGTGGGCAAGATTGCCCAGCATGGTACGGAAATGATTCTGGCGTTCGCGCTCGCTTTTGATCAGCAGATTCAGGTTCTCAGTCACCGGCACCAACTCGCTCGGATATTGTTGCTGCAACTGGTCCTGGGCGCCGCTTTCGATAGCTGATACATCCTGCGCCAGTTGCTGCAAGGGGCGCAGCCCCCATTGCAGAAAATAGTATTGGGCTATGCTCAGCAGCACCGTGAGTGCACCGAACCACAGATAGAGCGTGGATTCGAATTCCTGAATCTGCGCATTGGTGGGTGCGGTGGATTCCATTACCACGAAATAGAAATACTGGCCGAGCGCTTCCCAATAGGTGCGATAGCTGGCCCAGGCCAGCGTGCCCTGTTCGCCGGCACTGACCTGGCCATAATTGGTTTGCCCAGGCTGCATCTTGCTGCTCAGCAAAGGCGAAACATCCAGATTGAGCGTGAGTGCAGAAGGGCTGCGCCAGAGTTCGTGACCGTTGCGATCGAAGATGAAGCCGTAGAGACCAGAGTCGATCTGGGTAAAACGGGCCTCTTCGAGGTCGGGCAGGAAAAAACGGTTGGCTTCCGGTTCCGCCACCCCCAACAACGCATAAACCTGCAGCTGTAATCGTTCTGCTACTGCCGCAACCACACTTTGCTGATAGGCACGATCGAGGACATAGCCGGCAAGACCGAGAAATACCACCAATAGC
>CAINTJ010000101.1 GCA_903853385.1 uncultured Gammaproteobacteria bacterium | reverse complement strand
GCAATGATGCGGGTGCGGGTTCCCAGCCGGACACCGAATTGAATCTGATCCCATGCCTCTTGCAGATAATCCCATGCGGCAAGCTCGTCCAGCCATGCCCCGTGGAACTGTGGACCTCGGAAGCGTTCAGGCTCGGACGCCGGTATGCCCTTGATAAGTGAGCCGTTGGTCAAGCGTAGCTCATGACTGGTCTTGTTGTAGTCGGCCACCAATCCCTTGGGGATTATCGTCAGCAGCCCTGAGTCGCCCTCAAAGCAGGTAGCGCGGACGTCAGCCGAGGTAGGAGCGGCCACAAGCCAGCGGGTGGCCGGCTCGGTGTAGGCCCACCAAGCTATCTGTTCCGCAGCCGTGCGGGTCTTTCCAGCCCCCCTGCCGGCCAGCATGAGCCAGATCGACCACCAGTCACCCGCGGGTAGCGCCTGATGCTTGTGCGCCTTCTGTAGCCACATCATCCGCCACGCCCATGCCAGCCGAGCCTCTGGACTAACCAGAGCCAGACTCTTCTGGACCTCTGGGTCAGCTAAGACGTCGGCAAGGTCACTCATTCGCCTTGGCCTGCTGCATCAACTCTGCGTGCTTTAACAGCGCGTCTAACAGCGCCTGGGCCTCCACCGCAGCCTCTACCCTCAGCGGGTTGTTAGGGTCGCCGGCCAGCGTCGTGCGGGTTCCATACTTTCTAGGATTCCAACAGGCCAGCAGTTTCAGGCGAAATCGCCTGCAGTGGCTGGCCAATGGCATAGCTGACGAGCAACTTAATTGCTGCTAAATCGCCAGCGGTGGCAGCGGTTATCAACGCATCAATCACGCCCTGCCATTTGACCGGGGTGAGGCCTTCCATCAGTGCAGCCCGTAATTGCGCCACTCGTCTGGCGTGGGGATTGCCTACAGCGGCTTTATTACCGGGCTTGAAACGCCCGTTGTTGACGGTTGATGACATTGAATTGCCCCCTAATCGGGGTGACGAAAAATACACTGTGTTCAGTGTACATGCGTGCACTGATGCAGCATAAGCGTGATTATCGGACACAGTTTGGAAGACAACTCAGGGGGTTGATCTGACCCCCTTTTCACCTTGTCCGCCGTTTCGTCTCGACCATCATCGCATCCGCAATTGCGGGGAATGCCCTTCTTAGACCTTCCAGTATTAGCTCACTGGTGGTGATGTCTCTTTTTGCGGCTTCAATGGCGACGGCAATGAATATCGGCGTGTTCGTGTGCGCCTTGATTATTCGCCTGTCACTTGACGTTGCCTTGGGCACAACAAACCTAGTCCGTTTGGCCCGGATTTTGAGGGGTTCAGGATCGGCCGGACATTCGTCCATTGGTGCCCGTAGTGCTTTGGTGCCATTGGTGCCATTCATCAGGGTCGGTGGATGGCACCACAGACGGTTATCGACATAGGTGCCACAGGTACATAGGTGCCACAGGTACTTTAGTTCCACCATGCCGATGGTGCCACAACCTAACCCGCTTAATAGTGCCAGAACGCCCAAACACAATTTGGGTAAATGGTTAATATAGGTAATTATGCGGTTGGTGGCCAGAAAAAAATTCATCTCACTCACTGACTACATTGAGCCAGTGAGTTGAGTGAGATGACCCCAACTCACTGACTGGCTGGCTCCTTCCAGTGAGTGAGTGAGATGAAACCCTTAATAATCAGACATGTTTCTTGACCATAGGGGGTCTGGGTGGAAGCCAGATTAACATCATCTCACTGAAACCAAGTCATCTCACTGAAACCGTTCAGTGAGATGAAATTGGGGTGTCCACTGGTGGTGCCGGTTCATATGGGAAAATGTCGATCATCGGCACCGATTCAGCTATCGAATGCCCCACTCGAATCATCCTCGCCTAGCCACCCAGCAGGGAAGATTTTGAACTTTTTCTCCACCTTTTTTGTGATGATCAGTCCGGCATCAGTGAGTGTTTTTTTTGCGGTTGCCAGAGCGGTTCGGCTAACTCCTTGGGCCTTTGCTTCAGCGTCAATTAGGCCCACGTCAACATGCTCTAATCCCTTTAGCCGTGACTCCAGCCACTCCAAGGCAATATCGCCCACCTTCTCGACCTTTGGCACTGCAGTCCGTGCCAGTGCATCTAGGTCGAAATCGGGAAGCAATTGTCCCCACTCAACTTTGACACTGGGCTTGATGTGGCCTCCGTTCGTTTTGAGTTGGACCGATTGCAACTTGAATGACATAGGGTCGGCAGGCGCACCCGAATTTGAACCGCAAACCCCCACCACCCGCATGGTAGGATCATCGGGATGTTTGCCGCATTGGAGCAGAGAACGGACAACTCCAGCGAATGCGGTGCTGCCAATGCCTCGCTCGATTCCAGCCCGCATTCCAGCCCCCTTGCTGAAGTGTCTGCCGATGACGACAGCGACAGCCTGCCGGTCTGCCATAGCTGCCAATGGCAGTAATAGTGACCGCATTCCGTTGTCGCTGTTACTGTCGGCCTTTTCTGGCAAAGCAGACATAACCGCATCGATATACAGCAGCCGGACCTTATTCAGAACGATGTACTCTTCCAAGGATTTTAATTGGTCAGGTGACAGCGTGAACGGCCGGCTGGCATCACCAATCTCCTGCCGGGTTCCCCGGTAATGCTTGACCTTCGAGAGGTCGGCATCAGCGGCCCTCAATCGGGGTAGAACCACAGATGAAACCGGATCTTCAGGGGCAAGGATGGCTGAAACCCCACAGGGGAATCCATCGCCCTTATCTGTCTGGAAAGGCATGGCATCACCCCTCGACAGCCGGGATATGACATCGACCATGATGGTAGATTTTCCGACCTTTGGCGGCCCTTCAAGCGAGGTCAGGCAGCCAAAGGGGATGAGGTCTTGCCACAGCCAACTCAGTTCAGTTTCCACAACCTGATCAAACCCCACCGCATCGGGCAGCCAGATGGATGGGCTGGCAGTCACAGCGCACATAGTTGTTGATGTGGTCGAATGTGTCGTAGTGGCAGTGGGTGACGGCCGCTCGTCTCGAAACAAATAGCCGATGGCGTTGGCCTGCCCAGCATCCTTCATGGCACTGCCGACCGTATGTTTTATCTCCTTGTCTGACCACGGTGGAAGGCATCGGCCGTTCCAGCCTTCCATTGCCGAGATGGCATCAGGCATCGGTAAGCCAAACCCCTCGACGCAAGCCATTGCCACCGCATAGTGCCTTGCACTGCCACCAGACCCAGCCACTGCTATCGGCATGGCATTGATGTATTTTTCGCATCGTCGGCGACGGGTCAGGATGTCATCCACCTCACCCATACCGGCAGCGGCTGATGCGGTGCCAGCATTGGTATAGGATGTGGATCCTATGTCGAACATTGTCACCCCGCTGGCAGCCGGTTGCGCCTTTGGTTTTCCCTCCTCCTTCAGGATCTGCAGCAGCAGAGCACTGTTGTGCTGCCGAGCCGCATCAGTGACTGTTTCAGGCCGGTCGATGATGGCTGCCATGCGGTGTGGACGGATGGCGGAATGAGCACCTTTCCGGGCAGTGCTGCCGGGCAGCTTTAATACCCTGCTGGCGTTAAAAATAGTCTGATCAATGTGGGCTGCTGGATTCCCAAACCGGCTTTCCAGCCGCTGGAATAGTGCCTTGATGGCGGCTGTTGATGTTGCGTCGTTCGACATGCTCACAGGGATGCTGGCGTGGTAGCCGTTCCCGCTGTCGCTGGTGACTATCTCCTTGAAACCGTATTTCTGCAGTCCTGCCACCACCCTGTCAGCGACAGCTTTGGCGGCCGCCTTTTCAACGTCAGTGGCACTGCCATTGGGTTCAGATTTTGTCGGGTCAACATCAACCGGCACCCACAATCTTCGGGCGACATCACCATCTGATGTGGCAGCCCCAGCACCCCTGACGAATTGATTTAGGCAAAAAAACAAACCCTTCCAAAGGTCGGGCTGGCCCTCTCTCCTTGCTGCCCATGTGGCAGCTTCGAGCGTGCCAGTGGTGAAAAATGAAACGGCACCACCCTTCTTGAGGATGCCCCTGATTTCTCTTAATTGTCCGGGTTCACCGAATAAATCGAGGGCGGCTTGGATGTCTAATAACTGGTTTTGACCGTCGGTGCGTGATACCATGGTGATGCTCCTAAATCGCAAATAGTGGGGCAAAAACTGAACCCCGGACGGCTAGTGACCGTTCGGGGTTCATCCGTTAATTGGTGGTGATTTTGAAGAACGAATCGACAGCCGCAATCAGCCAAAAGCGTCTGCGGCCGATCATCACTGGGGCTGGAAAGCGGTCTTGATTGGTAGTCTGTCTGGCAGTTTCGGCATGACAGTTCAAGTATTCCGCAAGCTGCGAAATACTTAATACCGTGCCCCTGACCCCAGTATTAGTGGGGTTTACGCTTTGCGTCTGATCAGTCATACGGATTCTCCAACCGGTGACAATGTTGACCGTTTGGAAACCCTGTTGTAATGTGGGGGCTTCCAACCGGCAGCGGCACCTAGCCGCTTCTTAATCCGAAACCAGCCCCACGCCCGCCAAAGCAGAGGGGCTGTTTTCGTTTGAAGATC
>CAINTJ010000100.1 GCA_903853385.1 uncultured Gammaproteobacteria bacterium | reverse complement strand
TCGCTGGGTGCATAACTGTGTTCCTGCGCGCTGGCGCCAAAGCCGAGACCTAGCAAACTAATGGCGAACGTGGCACGCAGGAGCTTTTTATAGTGTAAGTGCATGAATTCAGAGCCCCCCTCTTGTGTGCGGTAATGGTTTTATGGCCGCAACTGGCGGTGAGTATACACAGAACCTAAAAGATCGTGCCAAGTCAGACTATGGATATAAAGAGAACCTGGGGACTAGGCGAAGATGCGTCTGAGCACTTGTGCCAGAATCACGCTGCCCTGTTGCAGGCATTGATCCGATACAGCATAGGAAAGCCGCAGGCATTCATGGCTGTGCTGCCAGGGACTGTGCAGCGCGAAGAAACTGCCATCGCCGGGGATGACCAGTAATCCGGCCAGTTTTAACTCTTCGTACAGTTGCGTCGTGCTGATTGGCAAGCCCGGCAACCACAGCCATAAGAAAAACGCGCCTTGGGGGACATGGATATGGCATGGCACTCCCAGCAAGGCCGTCTGCATCAGGCGCAGTGCGGTTTCAGCCTTGGCCTTGTACCAGGGCTGCAGCACCTCACGACTGAGACGTTGCAGCCGGCGGTCTTGCAGCAGCAGCAAAGCCAGCGCCGGTCCGAGATTGCCCACCGCCAGATTGAGAATGGTGTTGGCGCGACTGAAGGCTTCGATGAATTCCGGTTTGGCAATCACAAATCCGCTGCGTACGCCCGGCAGTCCCACTTTCGACAGACTCAGCAACAATATGACGTTGTCACTCCAGTACGGATTGCTGTCGTCACTGTAATGCAAGGCGGGGAACGGCAACCCGTAGGCCGCATCAATGATCAAAGGAATGTCGCGCTGGCGTGCTGCCGCATCCAGCCACTGCAATTCTGCGTCACTGAGCACATTGCCGCTGGGATTGGTGGGACGTGACACACACAAGGCCGCGGCGCTCACTGGAATTGTCAGCGCGGGATCAAGTGTGTATTTGAAGAGTCCGTCGTCCAGAAATTTTATCGTCGGCTGTGAAGCGGAGAAACTGCCTGGTTCAATGCCGGCATCGGCATAGCCCAGATATTCCGGCACCAACGGAAAATGCAGGGTGCGATGCCCCATGTCGCTGCTGCCAGCCAGCATATTGGCGATAATTCCGAACGCGGACTGACCGCCATTGGTCAGGGCGATATGATCTGCAGTAAGTGGCCAGCCCTGTTCTTCTGCCAGTTGCTGTGCCAGCAATTCACGCACCGCCAGATCACCCTTGGGGCCTTGATAGCGGCCCAGCAGCAACTGCGCTTGCTCCGCATCGCCGGCGATTTGTTGCAGTGTTTGCTGAAACAGCTGTTCAACTTCAGGAATGCGCGCCGGGCTACCGCCGCCCATCATCAGCAGGCCGGGATGGGCGCGCAGCGCCGAACCCAGATCGTCCATCAAGGTGACAATGGCGCTGGGGCCGCTGTAGTGCTGGCCGTAGTAAGAAAGTTTCATAAATTGCTTGGTGCGTCCTCCATTGCGGCGGTGGACAGTTTTGTTGCTCGTCTCGCTGCGCAAGCTGGCTGGCCGAGCCGCAGCGCAATGCGGTGAAGGCTTGTGCTGTTGACAGGAATCCACATCGTTGACCCTGGAGCCTTGCAGGGCTTCTAGTCAGTTGTTTAAAAAGACGTTTGAGATTTGAACATTATGATCAAGCAGATTCAATCGTAGCGTTCTTGTAAGACATTGAAAAGGCGAAGAAACTGGCTGGGGTGGTTGAATTTGAACCTAGGCATGACGGAATCAGAATCTAACAGAAGCTGATCCATGCCTAGCAGTAAGGTGAAGAAGCGCTACAAATTTTCCTGCGGCTAGCCCAACGAACTCAACGGAACCGGCCCTATTCCGATCTTGTCTCCTGACTTGGCTACAAAGCGCTGGAGTTCCTCACTCCAGCGCTTTGCTTGATACAGCGTCAAGTGAACTAGAACTCCAGGTTCAGGCTCAGTTGATAACGGCGACCATAAGCGTCGTGCCCGGCGAGGATGCTCTGGCCATTGGCGCCAGGGACTATCGAGGGCTCGCGGTTAAACAGGTTGTTGATGTTGAGCGCAACCCGCCAGGTGGAGCCGTCCTTCATTTCACCCTGGTACGAAATGGCCGAGTTGAACGTTGTCATCGACGCTATCCAGTTGTTGTCGACATCGCGACCCTCCACCCAGGTGGTGTTGTTCATCACACTACCGTAGTAGCTCGACTGCAACATCATGCTCCACGAGCCGATGTTGTAGGTGCCAGTGACGACACCGGTGAAGTCTGGGCGCGTCTGGCTCCTTGCGAGATCCAGCACGGTACCAACTGCAGAAGTGGTGGAGTTTTCGCCGAGATAACCCACCAGTGCGCGCAGGGAGAATGACTCCTCTTCACCGGCGAAGAAGTTGGGATCGAAGTGATAACTGGTCTCGAAATCCACTCCGCGAGTCTCCGCTTTGGCGGCGTTGATGTTCTGGTTCTGGATCAGTGAGATGAGGCCGGGGGTAACCCCGCCATCTGTGCTCGGGTTACGCACTATCAGATCACACACACTGGCAGCATGGGTGGCGAAACAGTCGTCCACAATGCGCTGGATGCCATAAAGTGTGACAGCGTTTTTAAGATTGACGTCATACCAGTCAAGTGACAATTGCAGACCGTCTATCCACTTGGTAAAGGTCGGCTTCCAGACGAGACCAGTGGTGACTGTATCGGCGGCTTCGGGCACGAGACCAAAGTTGGGAGTCGACGGTGCGGTCAAGCCATTGTTATTCTCATTGCTGCGGAAGGGGTCTGTCACTGCACCGCCACCGGTACTTACGAGGAATATCTCTGCAAAACTTGGCTCGCGGATGTCCCTCGACTTGGTGGCACGCCATCTAAGGGAGTCGGTCAGTTGTGCGTCGAGCCCGAACTTCCAGCTGTTCTGCCGGCCTGACATCGAGTACTCAGAACTGCGATAGGCAAATGAGGAGCTGACAGACTGGCCGGTATCCCATTGCAACAGCGGCACATTCAACTCCGCATACGCTTCCCAGACGTCGCGTGCGCCATCGCCGGTGCCGAGTGCGGAAAATGGATGGATAGACCAGTTGCCAACGCTCGCAAACCCGAGCGGGATGCCGCGGATGCCGAGCGTAGGTGCATTCAAAACGCCACGCTCCGCAAAGGCTGGTTGGTTGTTCTGGGTGAATGATTCGTTGCGCCAGGTAAGACCGGCCGCCAATGACACTGGACCTGCCCACCCCTGGAACAACTCACCTGTCAGCAGCAATTCGGCGAAATCCTGTTCCAGCACACGTTCCGCTGTCTTGAGAGGATCACTGAGAATCCAATCTTTGGCGGCCTTGTTGGCATTGCCGAGACCAAAGGGGTTCCAGGGCACACAGTCTTTCGGATTATAGGGGCCTATGGGTGAGTTGGCGGTAATCCCCAGGATGTTGGCCGGGCTGGGCAGAGTTTTACCCTGCATGAAACTGGCTAGCTCGGCCGTGGACGGATTGCGCAGCGCGATGTTGCACACGATGTTGCCGGTGGCAGGATCGCGCACCGAGTCCATCCCCAGGAAGAACTTGTCAAGTAGTGGAATGTTATTCACGCCGGTGGAAACTTTCGATTTGCCGTACTGATAGTTGCCGGTCATATTCCAGTTGTCGTTGATATCGAAATCGAAACCGACTGTCAGCATGTGCTGCTGCTGCGTGCTGATATCGGCGCGGTCGTCGTAGATGTTGGTGAGGCCGGGACCACCGATCATGTTGATCTCGGACATGGTGATGCTGGGAAGGTGAAGGCGATCCATCTCGGCGGCCAACGGCGCAGGTAGATAGGGGTTTTCGCGGAAGATGGTCCACCCGTACAACGCGCCCGCGATGGACATGTTCGAGCGTTGGCCATACAGCGCAGTTTTGCTGCGGCCCAGGGCGGCTTGTGCGGTCAGCGTCAGACGATCATTGACATCGAACTGGAGGCCGGCAAAACCCGAATGCTGATCCACCTCATTGCCACGCGGGCCACGGAAGACAGCTTGGTCATAGTACTTGTATTCCTGGCCACCAGACTGGTTGTTCTGCGCGCCGGCACCGGCAATGGACAGGTAATCACCGAAGGCGTAAGGCCGGATGCCCTTGCCGTCATCGGTGAAGGTCCAGTTGCGGAAAGCGAAACCGGGGGTCGCTGTGGTGATCAGACCCTGCGGAGCCGACTGTGCACTGAACACATACGGCACGGTAATACGCTGCGGTACTGTGGGCGTTGCCGTGGCAGAAACCCATGCCGGATTGCGCACCAGGCCCCAGTCTTGCCAGTTGCTGAGGCGATGGCTATTGTCGGGGCCGATCTGATCGATCTTTCTTGCTTCCACCGAGCCAATGACGTGCAGACGGTCGTCCATGAAGGACTTGCCGCCAGCCACGTTGAAATTGGAGTTCTTGCCGTCCATCTGTTCGGTAATGCCGGTGGACACACTGGCACGCAGGCCTTCGAATTCACGATCCAGAATAAAGTTGACGACGCCCGCCACCGCGTCGGCGCCATAGGCTGCCGATGCGCCGCCAGTCACCACGTCTATACGGCGCACCAGCGCGCTCGGAAACAAATCAACGTTGACACTGCCTTGGGCGTCGGCAGGGGCCACGCGCGTACCATCGAGCAGCACCAAGGTTCGATTCAAACCCATGCCGCGCAAATTGAGATAGGAGCCACCGCCGGTGGTGCTAATGGCATTGCCGCCGCGCTGGGCGTTGGGCGTATCGAAGAACTGCGGCAGTTTTGAGAGCTGGGCTGCCATCGTTGATCCAGGGTTGAAATCCTTGAGTTCACCGGTGGTTATTGCGGTGACAGGTGTTGGTGCCGTCATGCCGTCCTGCAGTCGCACCCGGGACCCTGTGACCTGGATTTCTTCTACAGCTGCAGGGGTGGC
>CAINTJ010000099.1 GCA_903853385.1 uncultured Gammaproteobacteria bacterium | reverse complement strand
GGGACTGTGACACTGCCGGAAGGGGTGGAAATGGTAATGCCAGGCGACAACATCAAGATGGTGGTGGAGTTGATTTGCCCGGTAGCCATGGATGAAGGCCTGCGTTTTGCAATCCGTGAAGGTGGCAGAACGGTAGGGGCTGGCGTAGTAGCCAAAATCATTCTGTAAGGGCTTGATAATGGATTTCTTCAGGAATTACTGAAGAAATCCATTTTATGGTTGACAGGATGTTGGTGAGCAATTAGGATTCGCGCTCTTTTTTAGCAGCCTAAAAAGACTGATTTTAGTCGGGGCAGCTCAAAGTTCTTTAACAATACGGGAGATGTTGGACATGCAGAGCCAGCGTATCAGAATTCGGCTTAAAGCTTTTGATCATAGGCTTATTGACAAATCCACCCAGGAAATTGTCGAGACAGCCAAACGAACAGGGGCGCAGATTCGCGGTCCTATACCGATGCCGACCCAAACTGAGCGTTACACCATCCTGATTTCACCGCATGTAAACAAAGATGCGCGTGATCAGTATGAGCTTCGCACGCATAAACGTCTCCTTGATATTGTTGAACCTACTGAGAAAACCGTTGATGCACTCATGAAGCTGGATCTTGCAGCTGGCGTAGAAGTGCAGATAAGTCTCGGCTGAAGCAATTCCCGGGCTATTGCCATTAAGGCAAGGCCCAAAGTAGTGGTGTCTGTGTTTCATTAACGCCGGCACATTAAATACAACACTTGTTGCATTATGAATGCGGCAATTAACACGTGTAATGCGTAAGCAGCCATAGTGGGTAAAGCCCCATACACGATGGAGTAGAACATGACGATTGGCTTAGTCGGTCGAAAAAGCGGTATGACCCGCGTTTTCACCGAAACAGGGTCTTCTATACCCGTAACAGTTGTGGAAGTGCTTCCCAACCGCGTAACTCAGGTTAAAACCTCCGAGAACGATGGTTATTCAGCTATCCAGATTACTACTGGCAGCAAGAAAGCAAACCGCGTCAGCAAGGCCGAGGCGGGTCATTTCGCCAAAGCGGGAACCGAAGCTGGCAGAGGCTTGTGGGAGTTCCGGACTAATGCTTCAGAATCAGTAACCTACCCGCATGGTTCTGAATTGACAGTTGCCCTTTTCACTCCTGGCCAGATTGTTGATGTCACCGGTGTGTCCAAAGGCAAGGGCTTTCAGGGTGTTATCAAGCGCCATCATTTTTCGATGGGTGATGCTACTCACGGTAACTCTTTGTCACATCGCGCTCCCGGTTCTATCGGTCAGCGTCAGACTCCTGGTCGGGTCAAGAAAGGCAAGAAAATGGCCGGCCATATGGGTGATGAGCAAGTCACTATCCAGAATCTCGAAGTTGTTCGTGTAGATTCAAACAACAATCTTCTACTTATCAAGGGCGCAGTTCCGGGCGCCACCGGTGGTGATGTGATTGTATACCCCGCTGTAAAAGCTAAAGCTGACGTAGTGGTAGGAGGCTAACCGTGGAACTTCAAGTTATTTTGCCAGGGTTGAAGCCGGCTGATTCGAAAGTCTCGGTATCTGATGACTCCTTCAACAAAGAATTCAATGAAAGCCTGGTGCACCAGGTTGTTGTTACCTACCTGGCTGGTGCTCGTCAGGGTTCGGTACAGCAGAAAACTCGCGCTGAAGTGCGTGGTGGTGGACGCAAGCCTCATCGCCAGAAAGGTACTGGTCGCGCAAGGGCTGGTAGTACGCGTAGCCCATTATGGCGCGGCGGCGGCAAAACTTTTGCGGCAGTACCACAGGATCACTCCAAAAAAATAAACAAGAAAATGTACCGTGGTGCCATGCAGTGCATCGTGTCTGAGCTGATCAGACAGGATCGACTGATTCTGGTTGATGAGTTCAAGCTTGATAATCACAAGACCAAAAGCCTGATTGAGAAGCTTAATGAGCTGTCTCTGCAGGACGTGCTTATTGTGAGCGATGTTGTTGACAAGAATCTTTATCTGGCTGCCCGCAACCTGCATACCGTAGATGTGGTTGATGCTGATGCAGTGGATCCGGTAAGTCTGATTGGTTATGAAAAAGTGCTGGTTACAGTGTCGGCGCTTAAGAAACTGGAGGGTCTGTTGGCATGAACCAGGAACGCATATTCAAAGTGATTCTCGGGCCGCATCTTTCCGAGAAAACCAGCAGGATCTCCGAGCAGAATAATCAGGTGACATTCAAAGTGTTGTCAGATGCTTCCAAGCCGGAAATCAAGGAAGCTGTAGAGAAGCTTTTTAAAGTTCAGGTTCGCGATGTCCAGATCCTGAATGTAAAAGGTAAATCCAAACGTACTGCGCGTGGCAAATTACGTAGCCGCAGTGACTGGAAAAAAGCGTATGTACGTCTGGAGCAAGGTCAGGAAATCGACCTTGCGGACTTGGGCTAGTACGGGCTGAGAGAAATTTATGGCAGTTGTTAAATGTAAACCAACCTCACCCGGCCGCCGTTTTGTGGTGAAGATTGTTCACCCCGAATTGCATAAAGGCGCGCCGATTGATTCGCTTACTGAGGCGAAAAGCAAAACTGGCGGACGCAACAATGCCGGCAGATTGACCCAGCGTCATGTTGGTGGTGGTCATAAAAAGAAATATCGTATTATCGATTTCAAGCGTGACAAGGATGGTATTCCCGCCAAGATAGAGCGTCTGGAATACGATCCAAACCGTACCGCAAATATTGCTCTGCTGCTTTATGCAGATGGTGAGCGCCGGTATGTAATCGCGCCTGGAAAAGTAAGTGTTGGCGATGAAATGCTGTCAGGTCCTGCATCGCCAATCAAAACCGGTAACTGCATGCCCTTGCGCAATATCCCGGTGGGCAGCAATGTTCATTGTGTGGAAATGAAACCAGGCAAGGGTGCCCAAATAGCAAGAAGCGCAGGAACTTCAGTGCAGCTGGTAGCGCGT
>CAINTJ010000098.1 GCA_903853385.1 uncultured Gammaproteobacteria bacterium | reverse complement strand
GGCTGCGCCATGGCGGATGTGGCCGCGGCAAGCGCCATCAGGGCAAGCGCAAGCAAACGCGGATGAGCCCCGATGCGTGCAATGGGGTTGCTAGTCAAAAGTGGCAACATGGATTTCAGCCTGCATGGGTGCGTTCAAACAATTTCAGGCGCGAGGGCAGCAAGCGCACAAGCTGGCCCGGTTGCAGTGCCAGCTTCTGCACTTCCTGCTGTGACAGTTCCACTTCGAAATGCTGACCGGTGGCGCTGCCACTGCCGTCAAGTTCAACCTTGCTGCTGACGCCGAACGATAACACTCTCACCACTTTGGCGCCGAGGCCCTTGGTGGCAGCCGGATCGGTGACGATGTCGAGCTCATGTGGACGCGCAAACGCAAACACTTCAGCGCCGTTGGCAAAATTGCTTTGCTGGTGCGGTACGGTGGCGTCACCCACCTTGAGGCCACCTTCATCAACACGGCCATGGAACAGGTTCACCGAGCCGAGAAAGCCGTAAACAAAGGGCGTAGCCGGCTGGTTGTAAACCTGTTCCGGCGTGCCGACCTGTTCGACATGACCGTGATCCATCAGCACGATGCGATCGGCGACTTCGAGTGCTTCTTCTTGATCGTGCGTCACAAAAATAGAGGTGATGTGCAGCTCATCATGCAGCTTGCGCAGCCAACGGCGCAGCTCTTTGCGCACCTTGGCATCGAGTGCACCGAACGGTTCATCAAGCAGCAACACGCGTGGTTCCACCGCCAGCGCCCGCGCCAGTGCGATGCGTTGACGCTGACCACCGCTGAGCTGGGCCGGAAAGCGGTCGGCCAGCCAATCCAGCTGCACCAGGTTGAGCAGTTGATGCACTTTGTCTGCGATCACGCTGTCGCTGGGCCGCTGGCCGCGCGGTTTCATGCGCAGGCCAAACGCCACGTTTTCAAATACCGTCATGTGTTTGAACAACGCATAGTGCTGGAACACAAAACCAACCTGCCGCTCGCGCACATGCGTGGACGATGCATCTTCACCTTCCAGAATCACACTGCCACTGTCAGCTTGTTCAAGGCCTGCGATGATGCGCAGCAGCGTGGTTTTACCGCAGCCGGACGGGCCGAGCAGTGCCACCAGTTCGCCACTGGGAAAATCCAGCGACACCTTGTCGAGCGCAACAAAGTTGCCGAAGCGTTTGCTGATGTTGCTGACTTGTATGCTCATGACGTCTTTTCCATGCTCAGGGGTGCATTGATTTGCTGCGCGGCGCTGTGGTGTTCTACCCAGCTCTTGATGGCCAGCGTCACCAAGGCCAGCAGCGCCAGCAAGGACGCCACCGCAAACGCGGCGGCAAAGTTGTATTCATTGTAGAGAATCTCGACATGCAGCGGCAGCGTGGTGGTGAGGCCACGCAATTTGCCGCTGACTACCGACACCGCGCCAAACTCACCCATGGCGCGCGCATTGGCGAGAATTACGCCATAAATCACGCCCCAAAGGATATTGGGCAGCGTCACATGCCAGAACACCTGCCAGCCGTTGGCTCCCAGCACCACCGCCGCTTCTTCTTCCTCGCGGCCCTGCGCCTGCATCAGCGGAATCAGCTCGCGCGCGATGAACGGAAACGTCACAAAGGTGGTAGCCAGCAGCATGCCAGGCAACGCAAAGATGACGTGCAGGTTGTGCGCCTGCAGCCACGCCCCCAGCCAGCCGTTGGCACCAAAGATCAGCACATACATCAGGCCGACGATCACCGGCGATACCGAGAAGGGAATATCAATCAGCGTGGTCAACAGCTGCTTGCCGCGAAAATCAAACTTGGCGATCAGCCAGGCCGCAGCGACGCCGAACACCAGATTCAGCGGCACTGCCACCAGCGCGATGGTTAGCGTCAGCCGCAGCGCACTGAGGGCATCTGGCGCAATGATCGCGTGCAGATAAGGCGACCAGCCCTTGCGCAAGGCTTCGAAAAACACCGCCAGCAGCGGCATGAAAATGAACAGCAGGAAGAAGCCGAGGCTCAGGCCGAGGATGCTCCACTTGATCCAGCGCGGCTCGCGCGTGGCGGCATTGCGTTCGAAACGGGTCTGGTGGCGCAAGTGCGCAGTGTTGGCAGTCGTGCTCACAGTGTTCTCCCGGTGCGACGAGCACTCCAGCTTTGCAGACCGTTGATCAGCAGCAGCATCACAAACGAGAACACCAGCATCACCACCGCAATGGCAGTGGCACCGGTGTAGTCGTATTGCTCAAGCCGGGTGATGATCAGCAGCGGCGTGATTTCCGACACCAGCGGAATGTTGCCGGCAATGAAAATCACCGAGCCGTATTCGCCCACCGCGCGCGCAAACGCCAGCGCGAAACCGGTCAGCAGTGCCGGCGTCAGCACCGGCAGCACCACATGCACAAATGTCTGCCAGCGGCTGGCACCCAGGCTGGCGGCGGCTTCTTCCAGTTCGGTTTCCAGATCCTCCAGTATTGGCTGCAAGGTGCGCACCACGAACGGCAGCCCGATGAACACCAGTGCCACCAATACCCCCAGCGGCGTGAACGCTATCTTGATGCCGAGCACCCCTTCAAAGAAAGCGCCGAGCCAGCCGTTTTTGGAATAAAGCGTGGCCAGTGAGATGCCGGCGACCGCGGTAGGCAGTGCAAACGGCAGATCCACCAGTGCGTCGACAATTTTCTTGCCGGGAAACGAGTAACGCACCAGCGCCCACGCCAGCAAGAGTCCAAACACCGCATTGATGCTGGCAGCCAGCAGCGAGGCGCCGAATGACAGTTTGTAGGAGGCCACCAGCGCCGGCTTGCTGATCACCGCAAGAAACTCGGCAAATGACAGATCGGCGGTGCGCAGAAACACAGCCGCCACCGGCAGCAAGACGATCAGTGACAGGTACACCAGCGTATAGCCCAGCGTCAGATTGAAGCCGGGCAGCACGCTGCGGGCACGTGAGGAAGGTATGGATACAGGCAGGGACATGGATACTCCGTGAAGTTGCGGCGCAGTGTAGGCCGTGCCCCGGATCAACAAAACCAATTAAAACTGCTTTGGTTAGCAGGAAAGTTGCTAAGGCGAGTTGGCCGCCTTTTGCTGCCACAGTCGGTGATCCTGCGGGCTCTGCAATTGCTCGCGGGTGAGCTGGCGTACCGCGGCCAGCGCGCTGCCGCGGCCCTTGCGCAGGCTGGCCGCAGCACCGGGCGACAAAGTTGATACTGGCAGTGAGTCTGTCTGCAGCAAGTCCAGCAGCGCCGGCCATGGGCCATAACCGGACTCGGCATTGATATGGCCGGCGTGCCCGGCATCATGCAGCGACAAGGCCCAGCTGGCAGCCAGTCGGGCCGCCTTGTCATAAGCCAGCCAGGGATCATTACGGCTGGCGATCACCAGTCCGTCTACCGCCAGCGCCCGCTGTGGCACTACGTTATGCAAACTGAAACGCTGATCAATAAAGCCCTGTTCGGGTTTAAGCCCCATGCAATCGAAGCGGTCGGGATCTGCCGGCGCTACCAGCACCAGTTGCACCACTTGCTCGGGCCGGTCGGCCACTGCCACCACCGCTGCCAGCGCGCCAAAACTGTGCGCGATGATGCGCAGCGGCTGCGTGGTCTGTGCCAGCACGTCCCGGATGCGGCCCGCCCAATGTGCCAGCACCGGCTGCTGCCAGTCGATGCCGTCGATGCGGGTGCAGTCCGGCAGCTGCTGTTGCAACCAGCTCTGCCAGTGCTGCGGCCCGCTGCCGCGATAACCAGGCACAATCAAGGTGGGAAGCGTCGTCATTGCTGCTCGTATTACTTGCTGTAGATGCGGTCAAACACGCCGCCGTCGTTGAAGTGGATGGCCTGCGCCTGCGCCCAGCTGCCGAACACCTCGCGGATCGTGAATGTCTGCAACGGTGCCAGGCGCGCAACACCAGCCGGGTTCGCCACTTCGGGATGACGCGGCCGATAGTAATGTTTGGCGGCCAGTTGCTGGCCTTGGTCGGAATACAGGAACTCGAGATAGGCCTTGGCCACTTCGGCATTGCCCTTGGCCGCCGCGTTGCCTGCTACTACCGCCACCGGCGGTTCTGCCAGGATTGATACTGACGGCACCACGATTTCCAGCTGGTCAGGACCGATTTCATTGACGGCAAGGTAGGCTTCGTTTTCCCACGAGATCAGCACATCGCCGATGCCGCGTTGCACGAAGGTGGTGGTGGAGCCACGCGCGCCGGAGTCCAGCACCAGCACGTTCTTGTAGATCGAGGCTACGAAGTCCTGCGCAGTCTTTTCACTGCCGCCGGGCTGTTGCAGCGCATAACCCCAGGCGGCCAGATAGTTCCAGCGGGCACCGCCACCGCTCTTCGGATTGGCGGTGATCACGCCAACGCCGGGTTTGCCGAGGTCATTCCAGTCGTGGATGTTCTTGGGATTGCCCTTGCGCACCAGGAATACGATGGTGGAGGTGTAGGGCGAGCTGCTGTCGGGCAGCAGCGTTTCCCAGTCCTTAGGCACCTTGCCGGAGCGTTCGGCAATGGAGTCGATGTCATAGGCCAGCGCCAGCGTCACCACGTCGGCGTCCAGGCCGTCGATCACGGAGCGCGCCTGACTGCCGGAGCCGCCATGCGACTGCGTGATTTCCACGTTTTCGCCGGTTTTGGCGTGCCAGCTTGCGGCGAAGGCTGGGTTGAGGTCCTGATACAGCTCGCGCGTGGGATCGTAGGATACGTTTAGCAATTTGCGGGTCACCGTTGCAGCTGGCGCGCCAGCACTGCCAGCAGTGTCAGTCTTGCTGCCGCCGCAGCTGCTCAGCAGCAGCGTTGTAGCAAGCAGTGCCGAGGCAAGGGCGGTAAGGGAAAGGGTGGCTGGTTTCATGGGCAGGCTCCTGCAGCAGAATGTGGGACGCATTCTGGCGGCGGGAGCATTGGGGCAGAACCAAGAAATTCAGCTTTGCTTAGTGGAAAAACTGCAATTGGCTGATTATCCATTTGCGCTGCTGCAAATGGGGGGGGGGTTGAACCAAATTTGACCGATCCTGAATTGTGAACTAGCCTGCCAGCAAGGTTTGGAGAACAAACATGCAAATCAAAATTGTGGTTCACAAGGAGGCTGAGGGCTTTTGGGCGGAAGTGCCTTCCATTCCAGGCTGTGTGTCGCAGGGCGACACCATGGAAGAGCTGCTGGTGAACATACAGGAAGCCATCGAAGGTTGTCTTGGCGTCGACGTGGAAAACCTGGTTCCAATGGGTGCAGATGACAAGGTGCTGACTATAGCGATATGAAAGCAATTTCTGGCAAACGGATGTGCCAGCTGTTGGATGACAAGGAGTGGTTTCTTCTCAGGGTGAATGGCAGTCACCACATCTACGGCAAGCCTGGCCGCATCGAGAAAATCTCGGTTCCTGTGCATGGACAAAAATCCATGAAGCCTGGGCTGCAGAAACACATCATGAAAATTGCCGGAATCAGTGACAGTGATCTGGGCTGATCAGACATGCGGCAAAGCCAGGGCGGAGTGAATCCCTCAAAACTGCAGACAAAAAAAGGCCCGGACCAGCCGGGCCAAGAGGGGAGCAAGACAAAGATCAGAAGCTGAAGTTGAAGGTCACGCCCGCCGTGCGCGGATCGCCCAGCTGGCCCACGATCAGGCCCGAGCTGCCTGGTTGTGCGGTCAGGAACTCGTAGTACTTGGTGTTGCCCAGGTTGCGGGCCCACGCAAACACCTGCCAGTCGTTCTTGCTGTTGCTGCGGAAGCCGGCGCGCACGTTGGTCAGCGAGTAGCCGTCCACCACCATGTACTGTGAGAAGGTCGGGCTCGACGAAAAGTTCGAGCGGCTGTTGACGTCAACGCCGGCAAACAGGTCGCCATTCAGGCCGAACAGCGTGGTTGGGTAGGCGTATTGGCCGCTGAGTGTCACTACCGTGTCGGAAATGCCCGGCAGTTTGGTGCCGGACGCATCACACACACCAGCGCCGAGCGGTCCGGCCGGCGCACCAGTCAGTTCCAGCTGGCAAGGTGCATCCTGGAAGTCATCGTATTTGCCGTCAGTGAAGGTGCCGTTCAGCCCGAACTGCAGGTGGCTGGTCGGACGCCAGGTCAGCTCGATTTCCGCGCCTTTTACCGACACTTCCTTGGCGTTGGCCAGGTAGCCGCGCAATACACCGACCGCGCCGTTGATCACGTTGGCCTGGAAGTCGTGGATCTTGGTGTAGAAGCCGTCGATGTTGGCGGTGAGCTGGCCGTCAAGCAGCGTGCTCTTCAGACCCAGTTCGTAATGACGCACTTTTTCGGGTTTCACGGTGGCAGCCGACAGCGCCGGATTGCCGGCAGCATCGTTGGGAATGCCGTTCAGGTTCACCCCGACCGACTTGAACGCCTTCGAGTAAGTGGCGTAAGTATTGACGTGGTCGGCCAGCTTGTATTGCAGCGTGAGCTGTCCGGACAAGTTGTTGTTGCTGGACTGTGCCAGATAGCGCTGTGACTGCAGTACCGAGTTTTTCTGCGTGATCAGCGCAGCAGTGCTGGTCTGCAGGCCACCGACTACCACGTTGTTGTAGTCGGTATTCTTGTAGTCATAGTTGTAGCGCAAGCCGGGTACAAGGCTGAAATTGTCAGTGATATGCCAGGTGGCCTGGCTGAACAGCGCATAGCTCTTGTTGTCGAAATTGATGTAGGCGTCCGAGTGCAGGCCGTTCAGCAGGCCTGGCGTGCTGGCATTGGCCGACGGCGCCAGCAGGAAGCGATATGCAGCACTGCCCTGTTCCTGAATGCTGTCGGTGTTGATGTCCTGCTTGTAAAGGAACACGCCGGCCACGTAGTCGAGCTTGTCGGTGAAGTCACCGGCGAAGCGCAGTTCCTGGGTCCACTGGGTCTGCTTCTGGTAGTTGGAGGAAATCGTGGTGATCGGCAAACCGATGAAGTCACGATCATTGAGCGGGTACCAGTTCCAGTAGCGCCATGCGGTGACCGAGGTCAGCTTGCCGCCACCCACATTCCATTCTGCCAACACGCTGAGCCCGCCCAGATCCTGATGCGACTGGATCGGCGTATCGACGTCGGTAATACGTTCAAACGGCGTGGTGCTGGGCAGCTTGTAGCCAAGGTCGGCCGCCTCTGCCGCGAACTGGCGGTTGAGCGGACGCTGGGTCGGTGCGATGCCGGCGTACACCTGCACGCAGCAGGTGGGGCGCTGCTGGTTATAGTCAGCGTTGAAGGTCAGCTTGAAGTCGCTGCTGACGTTGTAAAGAATCTGCGCGCGCACACCGGCATTGTCGATGTTGTTGATGGTCTGGCCGGTCTTCGTGCTGTAGACGGTGCCATTGCGCTTGGTGCCCGAAAACGACACGCGGGCGGCGATATTTTCCGTCAGCGGTCCGGTCAGGAAACCACGCGTTTGCTGGAAGCCGTAATCACCGTAGCTGACTTCGATCTTGCCTTCCGTTGCAAAGCTGGGTGGGCGCGTCACGATGTTGACGGCGCCGGAGGTGGTGTTCTTGCCATACAAGGTGCCTTGCGGGCCGCGCAGCACTTCCACCTGCTGCACGTCAATGAAATCAAATGAGGTCGATGCAGGACGGGCGTTGTAGACCTGATCCACATACACGCCGACGCCGGGTTCGATGCCGTCGTTGGTCAACCCGAACGGAGCACCCAGGCCGCGGATGTTGATGCCGGTGTTGCGCGGGTTGGAGGCAAAGTACTGGATGCTGGGCTGCAGCTCGGCCAGACGCGCGCCGTTGAACGAACCTTTCGCTTCCAGGGTTTCGCCGCCGATGACGGCCAGCGAAATCGGCACGTCCTGCGCATTCTCGGTCTTGCGGCGTGCGTTGACGGTGATTTCTTCGATGCCGCTGGTAGCAGCAGCGGCAACTTGCAGCGTACTCTGCGCCAAGGCGTTGAGAGTGAAGCCGGAAGCCAGCGCCAGCGCTGTCAGTCGGTAAGTGTGTTTCATGGGTTTCTCCTGGTGTGATTGCGAAAACGGCGCCACTGTACCGAGCGCGCTTATTCACAAGAACCAAGAAAAACTGCATTGCTTAGCAAGCTTTAATGTTAAGACTCCACTAACCCAACAATTAGTGGCCCATGCACAATGCAGGGAAAATTCCTTCATACACCATATGAACAGAGGGGGTTGGATTCTGACTTGAATCTATTTACGGCCCCTTGCAGGAATAATTCGCGGCGGCGTTGAGGTCGCCACTGCC
>CAINTJ010000097.1 GCA_903853385.1 uncultured Gammaproteobacteria bacterium | reverse complement strand
CGACAATTGCTGGATCAAGGTCTGCGGGGCTGAACGCATTTCGTCCATGGGCCCACCCTTCACTGATGCGATCCCGTTTGCCAAGGCAATGATCAAACTCGCACCTGATCGTGTATTGTGGGGAACTGACTGGCCGCATCCCAACATCAAGGAACACATGCCCAATGACGGCGATCTCGTTGACTTGATCCCGCTCATGGCAGAAACCGCTGATTTGCAGCGAAAATTACTGGTGGATAATCCGCACAGGTTGTACGGCTTCGGCAATTAACGGGTAAACGACATGAAAGTCACCAGCATTCTGGACACCATTGGTAACACTCCGCACCTGCGCATCAACAAGCTGTTTGGCAACAGTGCCGAAGTGTGGATGAAACTGGAACGCAACAATCCTGGTGCCAGCATCAAGGATCGTATCGCCAAAGCAATGATTGAAGATGCGGAAAAGCAGGGTGTACTAAAGCCTGGCAGTGTGATTATTGAACCTACTTCGGGCAATACCGGCATCGGCCTGGCGATGGTCGCCACGGTCAAAGGCTATCGCCTGATCCTCACTATGCCGGAATCCATGTCGCTGGAACGCCGGCAGGTAATGAAAGCCCTGGGTGCAGAACTAGTGCTCACGCCAAAGGAAAAAGGCATGGGCGGAGCCATTGAAAAAGCTACAGAGCTGTTGCAACAAACCCCCAACAGCTGGATGCCGTCGCAATTTACCAATCCGGTCAATGTGGAAATCCATCGCACGACTACTGCCCAGGAAATCCTGGCCGATTTTCCGGAAGGGTTCGACTACCTAATCACTGGTGTCGGTACTGGCGGTCATATCAGCGGTGTTGCACAAGTCCTGAAGGCAAAATTTCCTAGTCTGAAAGTATTGGCGGTTGAGCCGGAAAAGTCACAAGTAATTGCCGGCAAGGAAAAAGGCCTGCATCGCATCCAGGGTATTGGCGCCGGCTTTGTGCCGGCTGTACTTGATCGCAGCCTGCTGGATGGCACGATTGCAGTCAGTGAAGAAGCGGCATTCGACATGGCTCGACGCGCTGCCAGGGAAGAAGGAGTGCTACTGGGTATATCTTCCGGCGCCACCTTGGCCGCAGTAGCGCAAAAACTGGCGGAAATTCCTGCAGGGGCGCGGGTATTGTGCTTCTGTTACGACACCGGCGAACGCTATCTTTCGATTGCTGACCTGTTTACCGCCTGAGCCCAGGCGATGAGCAATACCCCCTTGAGCAAGGACCAGGAAGCCACCAAGGAAGAAGCCGTCACCAATCGTGACTGGCTCAAACGGCTGACTGTGCTGGCTGTAGTCCTCCTCGGCACCCTGCTGTTTTTTGCACTGCGACACCAACTGGCGACTGTGCATTACCAGGACATTGTCAGTGGCATCAAGACCACGCGCCTGCCGTATTTGTTGCTGGCGATACTGGCCACGGCGGTCAGCTTTACAATTCTGACAGCGTTCGATTTCCTTTCACTCGCCTATCTCAAGGCCAAGGTCTCACCACGACTGGTGATGGCCACCTCGTTTATCGCATTTGCATTTGGCAACTTTGTCGGCTTTGGACTACTGACCGGCGGTGCTGTGCGCGCGCGGGCCTATCTCAACGCCGGGCTGGAAACCCGCGCCGTTGCCCAGCTGATTTCACTCAACGGCATTGCCTATCTCATCACCATCATTGCGTTCGGATCGTTCGCCCTGATTCTCAACAGTGATTCACTGGCAGAAATCGCACAACTGCCGGCCGGCTTTGTGCATGCCGCTTCGATCGTGTTTGTGGTGGTGGATGTCATTCTGGTCCTGATGTTCACCCCATGGTTGTCACGCAAGATTGAAAGGCGTTTGCTGATCAAGCTGCCTTCGATCAGCCAGGGTCTGGGATTCCTGGCAGCGGGTGCACTCGACATGGCGCTGTCCGCACTGGTGCTCTGGTTGTTGTTGCCGGCTG
>CAINTJ010000096.1 GCA_903853385.1 uncultured Gammaproteobacteria bacterium | reverse complement strand
TCAGAGTGGTTGTTGCCGGCAAAGTAGGACCAACGTCTGCCCAATGCTTCAAGCAGCACTCCCGGGCCCTCCGTAGTCAGGCGCGGCCACGCATAGTGCAGGATATCGTCAAAGGCTTTCTCCATATTCTGATCAGGAAGTGCCTGTTGGTGCTCAAGCCAGAATTTCCCGTATACAGCTAACGGGATCCGGTTCTGGTGCAGCCAGCCCAGTACTTGCTTCCGGTAGGGCATCGGCGTACCCACAAACGTCACCGGGGCTGCAGGCTGCCATCCGTCCAGTTCAGGAATATTGGGCTCAGGCAGGCGCGCCGCCATCGGAAAAAACAGCACGCTGGCCCCATACTTTTGCATATGCTGCATGTTGATGCGCTGGGCGCACAGGATTCGCGTAAAATATTTGGCAGTAAGAATCTGCCGGTACCACTGGTTGACCATGTCAACATTGTAATTAACCATCGGCACGCCCAGTGCAGCCAGTTTCCTGGCGTGGTCCGGCAACAGAAAATCATCGTAGACATAACAAAAGATCAGGTCGAGACCGGAGCCGCTGTTCAATGATTTTGCCAACTCCAGCAAGGCAGCGTTCTTGCGCTTGCGTTCATCAAACCGGCTCCTTCCGTAGTACTCACCGACAAAGGTGCCATAGGAAAAACAGCTGACCTCATGCCCCATTTCCCGCAGGCTGCCGTTGATGTGATGATCTACCCAGGAGGGTGATTCAAGGACTGTCAGTATCCGCATGAAGTTACCGCTGCTTGACCAGCTCGAGGATTGCACAACCGTAGTGGCAATTGAAATTGGCCGCGATGTCAGCTGCAGCAAGCAGGACATCTTCATGCAGGTCACCAGCATCATCCACATAGGAAAACGACTGCACGGCAAAATCACTTTTTACCATGTCGAGCAGATATTGCAGCGCAAACACCCGATGGGCATTGAATTCAATGCGCTGGCGCCCCATCGGCACCGACAAATAGAAAGTGCCTCCCGGTTTGAGCATCGCGACCATATTGGCAAACCCGATCTTATGACCCTGCAGATTGACAGGATCCCCGTATCTGCCCAGACCGAAGTGTTCCAGTGCATGCAGGCAGGAAAGCGAGTCACTCAATAGTGATGCTTGCGGCTGGCTTGCCATGAGATCCGCCTGCCTGAACACGATATTGCGGGAAGTGGAAGGCAAGGCCCGTATATCGAGCACTTCAATCTCGCGAAAACATGCTACATGTGCAACAAAGCCGTCTATGCGCGAACCCACATCCACATGCCTGGCCGGCTTTGCCAGGAATATTTTGCGGGCAACCAGTAAATCCTGATGGAAGTAATGGCCTTTGGCCACGCCACTGTCATCACTGTGATCAGCAAGACATGGATAAAGTTTGCCAAAGGGAAAATCTTTGGGTAGCTCTCGACTTTGACGCTTGGCTTGCCGCAGGCAATCCCAGAACCACGGCAAGGCTGCAACAGAACCCACCATGGCCGGAAAGTCGAGACCGAATAAATTGAGCAGACTATTGATCTTTTTTAGCATTTACATCCGGCCTCGCATCAGTGGCATCAACAGTGCGCCTTTCCAGTGCAAAGCGTGGGCACTCAGTCGGGACAAGGTGACTTCGCTGCCCCCCATTTTCTTCTTGAACTGGTAAGTCCCCGGATTATTCACCGGATCAATACCCTCCAGGTCATACAAAGTACAGCCATTGGCCAGAGCCCACTCGATCACTGCCCATTGCACTGCTTCTCCACCACGCAGTTTTGCATGCTCTCGGTCAACTCCACCCCACAGATAATGCAAATGGGTGCCGGCACGCATGACGAAAGCCCCCGCCAGCAAACGCCCGTCGAAGCTGGCAATAAACAGTCGCGCCTCTATCGGCGCGCTGGCGGTCGACAACGTTATCAGTTGTTGCATCAGCTCAGCGCTGGCCGGAAGCCGGAAGCCTTTGGCCTGACTGATGGTCATGCACAAACGGTAAAATCCGCTGATGGTTGCCGGGCTGCTGGTCTGGTCTATTTGCACTCCCTCGCGCAAAGCCCGTCGAGCTCCATAGCGCCACTGTGAATCGAGATTCTGCATGAGCAGCTCCCGGCCCACGGCCAGATCAATCCAGATGGTACGCGGTGAAAGTTTCGAGGCCGGCGCATCATCGACACGTTGCCATGGCGTACTGGCACTAACAATGAAGCCACACTCACGCAGATAACGCTCCAATCCGGGGGCAACCTCTGCCCCCGGGGCTGCTACTGGACCTCTGGGAATCCAGGCCAGACGGCCCAACAATGGCACGCGGCGGGGCTCTACCCGGGCCAGAGCAACGATGTTATCTGCCTGGTAACCAGCCAGATAAAGGCACTGTACTCCTTCTGCCAGGCGCCGGGCTTCTCCCCACAAAGCAGACTGCAGCGGGTGCCCGCCAAGGGTAGCCAGGGCACTGTCCCAGGCCTGCAAATCATGCAGCTCCTGCCATCGCAGTCCGGCTTGCAACAGATCAGGTGCAGTCAACAAGCGCGCCCTCCATCAGCAACATTTTCAAAGTGATAACCGAACAACGAGATATCTTTGGCATAGACACGGCCAACCAGCTCCCGGGCCTCGTCAGTATAGTAATGACTGTAATGTTGCTGGCTGCCTACATTGACCTTCTCCAGGCTGTGGTTGCAGCCAAGCCTAGCTGCGACAATTGCAAAATCCTCCCGCATGTTTTCGACCCGCCCAACAAAATCAAGCATCACCTTGCCGCTGTCATCACAAATAAAATAATGCTGAGGCCGGAAATGCACCCAAGTGTGAATAGTGTTTTCATTGAGCCATGCGAGCACGAAGCGTTCAAAGCTCGGATATGAACCCAGGTTTTCTGCTGCCCATGCTGCATCCTGGGCATTCATGCCGCCGCGCTGCAGAAAAAAATAAGTGGAGACGAGACGATCCCATGGATTGCGAACAAAACTGAACTTGAAATAGCGCCGGAATTTGTCGGGATTGGCCCGGTAATATTCAAACCAGGGTATATGGCGTGACTTTTGCCCGAACAAGGTCAGTGCCACACTGGTGCCCGCCGCCTTCGGGACATGGATAAAAATACACTGATGTGCATCTGCATATTGACTGTAGATACCTCGCCCCCGCCAATCGGCGATGCGACAGCGCAGGCTTGAAGGAACCAGATTTCTCAGCTCCATTTTTTTACCGTTCCTCCACGCCGATAGCCGCTCACCTGACAAACCTGGCCAGACGTTCACGGCTGCTGGATGCACGCCACCAGTGCTGGTCCTGTTTCAGCCAGCTCTGATGCAACTGCTGTTCATCAGTAAAACGCAGATCCGGGTAGCGCTGTAACAGCGCCACCAACAGCGCCGCCAACTGCTTGCGCCCTTCATCAGCGAGCCCCACATGTCGACTGACATAATTGATTGAATGCGTGCAAACCACGATGGGTTCACCGCGGGCAACTGCCGCATCGGCCGCTTGCAGAGCGGTTGGCAACGCATTGGCATCCAGCGCCGGTTCGAAAAACACGTTGCGGGCAAGGTGCCACAAACCTTCTTTGCTTCCAGCCATGCCGCCAGCATTGTGCACCACGGACAATCCGGCCTGCTGCCACAGCTTGCAGGTGGTTACATCGAAACGATAGCCTGGCGCACAGGTACTGTAAGGTTGACGCCCGAACGCCAACTGGAATAAATGAACCCCTTGTTCAATCCAGTCCGCTTGCTCTGCTGCACCAATGAACTGCTCGGTTGCGCCACTTCTGTCCAGTAATGCAAAATTGAATTCCGGAGTCAGTGACACCAGATAAGGGATGCCCTGCGCATGCAACAACCGGATACGCGCTCCACGCTCGGAATCTTCCCGCGCCAATGACAGCATCAGCTGCGGGTTGAAATGGGTATAACCATGCAGCGCCGGATAAAAAACACGGCTGTCTATCAATTGGTTATAAATCCCTATCAATGGTTCTTGCTGCCACGGAGCCGGGAAACCCTGATGGATGGGAACAGCCCGGAACCGGCGGTAATCTTCTGCCTGCATCTCAAACAAGTCAGCATTGGCCATCACGAAAACTGCACTCATCACGGCCGGATTGCCATCCACATCCGTGTGTGCCAACAGTAAGTCGCCCAATGCTGTCAGATCATCAGCACTTTCCAGTCCGAACCTGTCCCACGGGCTGGCACTAAGGCTAATCCCGCCCGCTTGCAATGCAGCAACCGCCCCCGGATCGGGCATGCCGGTGCGCCCCCAGTCATCCGACTGCAACAAGAGCGTAGGCCTAACCAGGGCTGGTGCATGCAACAGGCGCTGAACTTCACGAGTTTTGCGTGTCAGCAATCCGACAGCGCGCCTTACTATGTTTTGTGTATTCATTTTCGAGCCGAGTAGTAATACCAACGTGTCATGCAAGGAATATTGATGCAGGGGTAATCATCTCCTAATGCATCAATGCCTGTGAAACCTATTTGTGTAAGTTCTGCCTGCACTGCGGCAGGGGTCGCAAGATAGACAAGCAAGCCCCCATGAGCATCACTGTAAAAATAGCCATAGCCCTGCCAGAATGGTTTGTGCCATATCCGTACCAGAAAGCGTTTTGCACTTCCCCACAAAGACTCCAGCAATGGCTGCAAACCTGCACGCAGCGGCGGACGGAAAAAAAGCGACCGTGCATGGTGCAAAGAAAATACAAATATTCCCCCCTTTTTCAATACGCGCCGGCATTCACGCAAACATTTGAGTC
>CAINTJ010000095.1 GCA_903853385.1 uncultured Gammaproteobacteria bacterium | reverse complement strand
TTAGTTGGTATTAGTTGGTATTAGTTGGTTTTGTGGCCTTGGCCTGACATGCACAAGATACCCCAGACTAGCAAACTTGCAAAACTAATGCACCGGGTCCTTGTGCTGCTGTGGAAAATGTATATTCCAGTCGGCCTGGGCCACTCCTTGTTCCAGCAGGTTGTACATCATGAATATCAGGGTACGGTTGAGCGCAAGGTTAATTCCAAGGCCAAGTTCGGGCAGCAATTCAAACCGGGCATTGCCGTCATCGCTCTGGGTGTAATTAATCCGGAAGCCCAGAATCCCCTCAGGACCCAACGGCAGCAGCGGGCTGGATTGATTGCCCGTGGCGGAGTCGGGATCCCAGGCATAGTCTTTGTCAAAAGCGCCCCCTTTGAGCTGGTTGATAGTGTCATGATGGGAGGCTATATCCTGAATGCCTCCTGCTTTGTCCATAACCTCAACCAGCAGATTGGCCAGCATTTCTGTGTAACGGCGGGTAAGCCAGATGCGAAATTCTCCGGCTTCCCCGCTGTTGACCTTGAGCAGCAGGCGGTCCTGGACCGGGTCATAGGTGATGTTGATTTGTTCCAGCTTTGACATCTGAAAGGTTGGTTGAGTGGCCTTGGGCGGGGGTGGAAGTGTGCAGATGACGACGTGGTCAGGCAAGTGCCATCTTGGGTCAGCACAACGTCATCGCATACAATGGCAAGCTTTGGTGGTTGTCACGACATGTCCTGGTCAGAAAGTTTTTTCCCTCATTTTTCCGTTTGGCAGCTGGTCTGTACCGCCTTGATCTTCATATGGTCCGGGTTTGTCCGTTCAGGCCTTGGGTTTGGCGGTGCGGCCCTGGGATTGCCGTTTCTGTTGCTGGTCCATGACCAGCCAATTTTCTGGATTCCCCTCATCGGTCTGCATTTGCTGTTTTTTTCCGGGCTGACCCTCAGCAATCGCCTGCATAATGTAGATTGGAGCTATCTGCGGAGCTCGGGCAGATTGATTCTGCCTGCGGCAGTGGCCGGCGTCTTTGGCCTGTTGAATCTTCCCAATACGATTCTGCTGTTGTGCATCTATTCCATCACCCTGATCTATGCGCTCATGTGGGCGCTCGACAAAGCCATTCAGAGCAAGCATCAGTGGATCGACAATTTGCTGCTGGTATTTGGCGGCTATGTTTCCGGCAGTTCACTCACAGGGGCGCCGTTGATGATTGCTGTATTCATGCGGCACGTAGCCCTGCACCAGCTGCGTGATACTCTTTTCGTATTGTGGTTCATAATTGTGGCTTTCAAACTGACCGCTTTGTTCGCACTGGAGGTACCACTGCACTTTATGAGCGCGCTTGTATTGTTGCCAGTAGCTGCAATCGGTCATGTGGTCGGATTACAAACCCACGACTATTTGTTGAAGCGTGATGTGCTGTGCCGCCGGCTCCTTGGAAGTTTGTTAACGGTAGTTTCACTGGCAGGATTGTGGGAATTGCTTTGACATGTCGGGGATTAGAACAATGGAGAAGTTGGGTTGTGCAGGGGCTCGCCGGTGTTGGGTGCAATCCCCGCGCCATTCATCATCTTTTGCCGGGTCCTGACAATTACTGCCTTTGCCAGCAGTGAAACATCCTTTTTCAAGCACTGAGCGTACCGGAGAAAAGTGTGCCCAAAGTTCTGATAACCCGCCGCTGGCCTTCGGCAGTGGAAGCCGAGTTGCAACGACGCTATGAGTTGACAGTGCGCGACTCCTCCCTGTCGGCAGCTGAATGGCATAGCGCATTGAATGAATACGATGCGATCTGTCCCTGTGTGATCGACAAAATCACTGCCGATATGCTAACCGTACTCAACCCCCGCACAAAAATCATTGCCAATTTCGGTGTGGGGTACAACCACATTGATCTGGTTGCGGCAGCAGCTCGCGGCATCAGTGTCACCAATACTCCGGATGTATTGACCCATGCCACCGCCGATCTGGCGATGACGCTAATGTTTATGCTGGCGCGCCGGGCCGGGGAAGGCGAGCGACAATTGCGCAGCCACCAATGGCACGGCTGGTACCCGACTCACTTGATGGGAACCCAGGTCACTGGTGCCACGCTGGGCATCATTGGCATGGGGCGCATTGGCATGGCCATGGCACAAAAAGCCCATGATGGTTTCGGAATGAAAATTCTTTACCACAATCGCAAACCGGTAAATGAGTCGATGGTTTATGCGATGAAAGCGGAGTACTGCTCCGACATGGACAATTTGTTGCAGCGCTCGGATTTTGTAGCTGTGCACTGTCCTGGTGGCAAGAACAACCGGCATATGATCAATGCCGCCGCTCTCGCTCAAATGCAGCCGCATGCGTTCCTGATTAATACCGCCCGTGGCGATGTGGTCGATGAAAGTGCTTTGGTAACGGCGTTGCAACAAGGGCAAATTGCGGGTGCTGGACTGGATGTTTATGAAAACGAGCCAGAAGTCAGCCAGGCACTACTGGCCATGCAAAATGTGGTGTTGTTGCCACACCTTGGTAGTGCAACCACAGCCACGCGTGAAGCGATGGGCATGCGAGTGGTAAGCAATCTGGATGCCTTTTTCAGCGGACAGCAGTTACCGGACCGGGTTGTCTGATCGCGGTTTCCATTACGCTCATTCCTACCGGGTACACGAAGAATGGTGTTAGTGTTGTCTCACAACAACCACTGTCAGAAGGCACTGCATGGCACAAGCTGACGTTCCACGTATCGATCTCGACTATGCATTCTCCATCCGACTGGATACCGGCGGACGCATTGCTTTTGAAGGTCCAATGCGCAGCCGGGTTTTTGAGCCGGTCAGTGGCGGCGAAGTGTACGGACCCAGGTTGCAGGGCCGGGTGGTGCCGCACAGCGGCGCTGATTTTGCCACTAATAATCTGATGGACGCCCACCTCATGTTGCAGGCCAGCGACGGCACGTGGATCTACATGAATCTGATCGGCTACGAGCACAAGGTCACTGACGATGGCAGCCCATATTTTCGGGTGGCACCCTATTTCGATACCCCGATGGGCACCTGGGACTGGCTCAGCAAAACCGTGTTCATCGGCACGGCGGAAAGACGTCACAATCCTGATCAAATACTCATGCATATCTACGCACTGCGTTAACCAGGATCCCCGGGAGCATTTATGGCTGAGTTGAAAATACCTGGAATTGAACTTGAGTACGCATTTTCGATTTCGATGAATTTTGCCGAGCGTATCGATTTTGTGGGTCCGCGCCGGGGCAAAGGTTATGTGCCGCCGGCAAGCGGAACCATCTATGGCCCTTTGCTGAGCGGCCGGGTAGTTCCTTACAGCGGTGCGGATTTCGCCATCTTCAAGGAACTAAGTCAGGGCATCAAAGCCAATACCCACTACATGCTGCAGGCGGATGACGGCACCTGGATCTATATCAATAACCGGGGTTATCTCAATCGCAGCCCTGATCCGGACAACCCGGGCAAGACCAAGCTGTATTTCCGCATGACTCCCTTGTTTGAAGCGCCAGCCGGCCCCCATGAATGGCTGGCGAGAACCATGATCGTGGGTACTGGCGAGCGGTTGACGAATCCGGACCGCTCCCAGTTCACCTACTACCGAGTGAAGTAGGGGGGGGGTAGAACATGGGTTTGAGCAGAAGGGGATTGATGAGGGCAGGAGTGTTAGGGGTGCTCTCTGGGCCCTGCCTGGGTGCAATAAGCAGTACCCGGACAGAGGCCGGTATTGCCTATGACGGCCCCGGCATTTATCTCTACCCCGGGTGGGGAGCGCCGCGCCCTTATCTGGTAAGGCCTGCTGACGGCAGCGGCCAGGGACTGGAATTCCTTGATCCAGCTACTGAAACAGTACTCTGGACCCAATCCCTGTGCTTGTGCGGGGATTTCGCCGGCAAATTGTCCTGATTGAGGGCATTGACCGTCAACCGTTTGGCGCCTGCTGCGTTATTCAAGCCAGGACCGGATCAAGCCTGGCCAACAGGGCCGGGCAGGCGGAGCAACCATGACAGATACAGTTTTAAATATTTCGCACCATGACGGATTGCTGATGCTCCGCAATAATGATGATCAGGCAGAGCCGTCTGCTGAAAGTATGCAAGCAGCCCGGCAACGCTTGCTGGACCGGTTTTTGGCCGGAGTGGAGAAGCGAGCCTATCGTATGGCGGTACTGGCGACAGGCAACCAGGACGAAGCTTTCGACATAGTCCAGGATGCGATGCTGAAACTGGTGGAAAACTACGGCAATAAAGCCGAGTCTGATCTTGCTCCGCTGTTTTATTGCATTCTGCAGAGCCGCATCCGTGATTGGTACCGGCGCAGTTCAGTACGCAACCGCTTGCGCTCTTGGTTGCACGGCGATGATGAGGATGATGATAGCGATGGTCTGGATCAACAGCCGGATCCTGCGGCGCGTACACCGGAGGAATTGCTGGCTGCGCATGGCGGCATAATGGCGCTGGAAGCAGCGCTTGTGAAGCTGCCCTTGCGTCAGCAGCAGGTATTTTTGTTGCGGGCCTGGGAAGGGCTTGATGTGAAAGAGACTGCGCAAATCATGCAGTGTGCGCAAGGCAGTGTAAAAACCCATTATTCTCGAGCTTTGGTCACCTTGCGGGAAAAGTTGAGAGATCATGTATGACTAATTTCAACAAAACGGAACAATCCAGCCGCGAACTGGAGTCCGGTGCAGCCTGCGCAGCACCTGATCATGATGTTGCTCTGCTCACTGCCGTACGGAAGGAATTGGATCAAAGTTGTGCTGCATTGGACGGGTATACCTTGTCACGTTTGCACAGGATGCGTGTGGCTGCAGTCGCGAAGCGCGGCCCACGCTTGTCGCGATTGCTGGTGCCTTTTGGTGGTTTGGTGACAGCTTTTGCGCTGGTGGTGGCGGTCAGTGTCGGATGGAATGCCCGCAAAGCGGAGACCAGCTCCCCCGCAGCCATGGAAGACATGGAAATTCTAGCGGGCAATGAAGCGCTTGATCTCTATGCGGATTATGATTTTTACCAGTGGTTGGCCCAGGACTAGGCGCTAATGAAACACATCCTCGCAATCATCAGTCTGTCACTACTGCCGCTGCTGGCATTGGCGCAGGATGCGATTGCGTGGAGCCGGCTCAGTGAGAACCAGCGTCAGTTACTGGCCCCGCTGCAGAAGAATTGGGATCAACTGCCGCCCTTGAGGCAGCGTGCCATTTTGCATGGAGCCGAACGCTGGCAGAAACTGACCCCCGAACAGCGTCAGCAGGCCCAGCAACGCCTGCGCGATTGGCAACAGCTCAGTGCTGAGCAAAAGAAGCAGATTCGTGACCGGTTTGGCCGCTTCCGTGATCTGGATCCCGAGCAGCGGCAGGCAATACAACAACGGTTTCAGGATTTCCAGAACTTGCCGGAGCCGCGACGTCGGCAATTGCGTGAACAGTTTCAGAGCCGTCCTCCCGGCGCATTTCCGGGAGATACCCCCAACAAGCCATCCGGCCGCCCCCCGCGTTTGCCCCGAGCTTTGCCACCCCCGCCCGACGATAACGCAGCCGACCAGCCCTCGCGTTGAGTGAAGGCCACATCCAGGTGGGACTTCCCTACAGATTGTGGGTGTGACCTCTTCCTAACGGCACTTCTAGTGGTTGCACCTTGATTTGACCACTGGGCCTCAGTATTCTGCTGACAGTAATTTTCACCCAGAATATCCGGGCCATCATTTTGAAAGACCTGCGCCAGCTGATCACACTCACAAGCCGCAGAGTGGCTTTCTCTCTGCATGGTTTGCTGAGCTTTGCTGCCGGGTTAGGGGCAGAGCTGGGATCATGGAAAGGGCGATTAATAGGGCGATTAATAGGAAGTTGCCTGCTAGCAATTTCCTGCAGCCAAGTGGCCGCGCAAGCGGGTTCCAGGCCGCCGCAGTATTTCAATTCACCGCAAATGTTTTATCACTCGCTTAATGGATCAACGCCCAATCCGCCCGGCGGTGTACAGGCGCGGGCGCTGAAGCCGGACGGAGTAATGGAGCTGACAGCGGCCACCCATTACTTGTTGTGGGTTGAACTGGAGCAGGGACGCCTCAATGTACTGGAGAATCTGGGGGATGCAGGCGTTGTGCTCCGTAAACGCATCCCTGTTTCAATAGGCAAACACGGCATAGGCAAAAAACAGGAGGGTGACAACAAGACTCCAATCGGTATTTACCGGATTACCTCTTTCCTGCAGGATGCCGGGCTTGATGATTATTATGGAATTGGTGCCTATCCGCTCAATTATCCGAATGCGCTGGATCTGCTGGAATCGCATACAGGGCACGGCATCTGGTTGCACGGATTGCCGAAACTGGCCCAGCAACGACCGTTCTTGAGCAGTGAAGGTTGCGTGATTATCGACAATCAGAGTCTGGAAGCGTTGGCTGGCGAGATCGGTCAAGGGGCTACCATTGTGCTGACTTCGCATGAGCTGCTTTGGGTTGATGCCAAACAGCAGGATATGCGCCGCTCATCGCTGCAGCTGGCAATCGACAGCTGGCGTTCTGCCTGGGAGTCACGCAATACCGTGGATTATCTGGGCTTTTATGCACAGGAGTTTTCGGATTTGCATCGCAACAAAGCCCAGTGGTCTGATTACAAGGCCAAGGTTAATAGTGACAAGAAATTCATTCATGTTGATGTTTCCGAAGTGAATATGCTGGTTGAACCCGGGAAACCCGACGTGGTGAATGTCGTGTTCCAGCAAAATTATGCCAGTGACAGTTTTCGCTGGCAGGGCAAAAAGCAGCAGTTGTGGCGCCAGACTGATGAAGGCTGGAAAATTATTTATGAAGGTGATTATTTCTAGATGATCAGATATTTGAAACTGGCATCGTGCAGCACAGTGGCCCTGATGTTCTTGTTACCGGGTTGCTCTGACGTTAACGACAATCAGAAAATAACGATTGAAGATCATGCCAATGCTGATATGAAAGTGCCAGAGCAGGCCACTTCTGCGAGTGAAGAGGAGAAGGCCGCTGCCGAGGCTCACACTTATGGAGTGCAGTCCAAGGGCATGGCGCAAAGTGGTGTGGTGGTAGAGCCGGATCAGCCATCGGCACTGCCAATTGCCGGATCAGCACCGCTCACCGTGGAAGAATTGGCAGCCCACCAGGGCGAAGTCGACAAACTCTGTGCCCAGATAGGCAGCAAACTTACCAGTGTGAATACCAAAGACTGTCTGGATCAGCTGTTCCGCTTCGGTGGCAGCTATTCAGTCAATGGCCGGCCGCTTATGTTCAAGGATGTGTTTCCCGCCAGAAAGCAAAACAAGGAATTCCGCGTATTGTTGATGGGTGGCGTGCACGGCGACGAATACTCGTCGATTTCAATCATCTTCAAATGGCTGCAGCTGTATTCACCGAATTCGCTGGAAGGCGAGTACCACTGGCGCTTTGCGCCGTTGGTGAATCCCGATGGTTTGCTGGAAGGCAAACAGGCCAATCGGCAGAATGCCAATGGCGTTGATCTCAATCGTAATTTCCCCTCGGAAGACTGGAACGCCACTGCAGTCGGTTATTGGCAGGACAGCACTGGTGCCAATCCGCGCCGCTTTCCGGGCAACCGGCCGGGCAGTGAGCCGGAAGTGCGC
Source organism: uncultured Gammaproteobacteria bacterium (assembly GCA_903853385.1). Lineage (GTDB taxonomy): Bacteria > Pseudomonadota > Gammaproteobacteria > Pseudomonadales > Pseudohongiellaceae > CAILUG01. The sequence goes on along the minus strand of CAINTJ010000095.1, from coordinate 61,355 downwards.
TGGATCGTGCAACAAATGATCGATTTCAAACCCGACGTGATTGTATCGGTACATGCTCCTTATCATCTGCTGGATTTTGATGGTCCCATACAGGCCCCCCGCAACATCGGTGAACTCTATTTGCATCAGCTTGGCGTTTACCCGGGATCGCTCGGTAATTATGCCGGGCTGAACAAAAGCATCCCGGTGGTCACACTGGAGTTGCCGTCAGCCGGCATCATGCCGCAGCCTGATCAGGTAGCCTTGATGTGGGCTGATCTCGTCAGCTGGCTGGATCGTGAAGGTCGCAAGAAAATGATCGACAGCCAGACTGCGCAAGCCCACTAGCAGGAGCTTGTCTAGATCTGGAAGTCCTGGAATCCAGGATGTACACGCAGGCTGTGCAGCTCACGTTCGAGCAGTGTGTTGACAGCCGTACGATGACTCAGAAACACCTCGCCGTTCAGCTGCTGCAGAAAGTCGGCAAGCTGCAGGGCATCCATTACCGGGCCTTTTACTTCCGACAGGTGAAAGCCGATTTGCATTGCCTGTAACCGCTTGTTCACTGTGGACAACACTTCCAGCGCACTCAGATCAATTTCGTTGACGGCGGCGCACAGCAAAATTACGTTGTGAATGCCAGGTCGCGTTTGAAAAGTGCGGAATATTTCGTCTTCGATAAATGATGCATTGGCGAAATACAAGCTCTCATCCACTCGTAGTGACAGTATCGAAGGATGGGTCTCCACCTGGTGGCGTTTGATGTTGCGGAAGTGGCCGGTGCCGGCAATTTCACCCACTTCAGCAATATGGGGGCGTGAGGATTTATACAAATGCAGCAGCAGCGAGGCGATTACACCGCAGCTCACGCCGGTTTCCACGCCCCACAAAAAAGTTGCCGCAATGGTTGCCATTACCGCCGTAAAATCGCTTTTCGAATAATCCCAGGCCAAGCGCAGAATCGAGAAATCGATCAGGCTCAGCACTGCAACGATGATGGTGGCTGCCAGTGTTGCGGTAGGTAACCAGGCGAGCAGCGGGGTCAACAGCAGCACTGCCAGCAAGATGCCAAGTGCAGAAAAAAAGCCGGCAGCTGGAGTTTGGGCACCGGCGTCGAAATTGACTATCGAGCGGGAAAATCCGCCAGTGACAGGAAAGCCGCCACTGATGGCAGAAGCCAGGTTAGCGACTCCGAGCCCTACCAATTCCTGGTCCGGCACAATTTTTTGTTGCCGGCGTCCACCCAGAATTTTGCCAACCGAGATAGATTCAACATAGCCTATCAGCGATATCAGCAGCGCTGAAGGCGCCAGCTGATAGAAAGTGCCGGCATCAAGCGGCGGCAACTGCAGAACCGGCAGCTTGGCCGGAATTGCGCCCACCACTGCGATCCCGTATTGATCCAGTTGCAAGAACCAGGCAAGCGTAGTCGCCAGCAGCAAGGCCACGATGGGCGCGGCCTTCACACACAAGCTGGTAATAAACGGCGCGGCGCCGATGCGATGAAGGAGCCGGGCCAAAAAGGTTCTGGCCAGCAGCAGGTAGGCCAGCGTAGTCAAACCCAGTAGCAAGGTGTGGGGATTGAAGTGGGCGAGACCGGCATACAAGGATTTCAGCAGCTCTGGCACAGTATCACCGCTAGCAGCAATGCCGAGCAGGTGTTTGACCTGGCTCAGTACGATAAGCACCCCTGAAGAGGAGATGAAGCCTGCTACAACCGGATGCGACAGGAAATTGGCCACAAAGCCGAAGCGTAACAATCCCAGCATGCCCAGCATTGCTCCAGATTCCAGCGCCAGAATGCTGGCTGCCTGTGTATGCGTGAGTCCGGAGGCAGGATCAATGCGTTGGAGTGCCACCGCAGTCATCAGTGAGATCACCGCCACCGGGCCCACTGACAGGGTGCGGCTGGAGCCGAACAGTGCATAGGCGAGCAGCGGTAACATGCTTGCATAGAGCCCCGTCTCGGCTGGCAGACCGGCCAGCAAGGCATAAGCCAGTGACTGCGGAATCAGCATGAGAGTGACAATGCAGGCAGCCAGCAGATCACTGCCCAGCAATTGCGTGTTGTATTCACGCAGCCAGCTCATCGCAGGGAGTTTTGACAGCCAGCGAGCCGGTGTTTTCATGGGAGCAGGTCTTGCACGACTGGTTTGCTATGGCCAGCCAGCCACTCGCGTCCTTTCAGCATTAGCTGCCAATAGATCAGCGGCATCACATGTTTTTTAAGAAACCAGCCAAGCCAGGTCGGTTCGCTGCCATCAAGCCACTCAACCGGCAGTGTAGGCTGCAGGGTGCCGCCGTAACCAAATTCGGCCAGTACTACACGCCCGCGTTCGACCGTTAACGGACAGGCACCATAACCTTCATAACGCGCAAGATGCTGTTTGCTTTGCATGTCATCGATCAGATTGTCGGCCACCACCGGAACCTGCTTGCGTATCGCTGCAGCAGTTTTGGCATTGGGGGCGTTGATACAATCACCCAGGCCCCAAACATTGGGGTAAAGTTTGTGGCGCAGGGTATGTTTGTCCACGTCGACCCAGCCAGCGCGATCTGCCAGCGGGCTGTTGCGGATGAAATCGGGGGCGCACTGCGGCGGGCACACGTGCAACAAATCAAAATTGACCTCTACCGTGAGGCTGGCGCCAGTGGCATCAATATTGGCAAAGGTAGCGATTTTGCGGTCGCCATCCACTTTTATAAGGTTGTGTCCAAACTTGAGGTTGGCGTGGTAGCGCTCGATGTAATTCTGCAGAGCCGGCACAAATTCCTTGACCCCAAACAACACGGCACCGGCATTGTAGAAATCGATTGCGACATTGGTCAGCGTGCCCTGACGCTGCCAGTAATCGGCTGACAGGTACAGCGCTTTCTGCGGGGCGCCTGCGCACTTGATCGGCATCGGGGGCTGCGTGAAAACGGCGCGACCTTGTTTGAGTTGTTGTACGAGCTGCCAGGTATAAGGGGCGAGCTCCGGCAAATAGTTGGAAGTGACACCATTCTTGCCAAGCGTTTCCTGCAGTCCGGCTATCGCTGCCCAATTGAGTTTGAGGCCGGGACAGACACACAGACGTTCATAGCTGAGGCGGGTGTTGTCGGCGAGCACCAGTTGCGAAAGTTCAGGCAGAAAATGCGTCACCGCAGTCTGGAGCCAGTGCACACCTGATGGAATTACTTTTGCCATCTCGCGCACAGTCTTGTGCGCAGGCATCTCGCCTGCACCGACCAAAGTGAAGCCTGGCTGATAGTAATGGAGCGGGGCGGGATCCACGATGGTGATAGCCAGTTCAGCATTTCTGCGTTGCAAGCTGGCAGCCAGTGCAATGCCGGCGGAGCCGCCACCTACAATCAACACCGGGCAGTGGTGCGCAATCGGCAGTTTGCTGAAGCTGTTGGTGAGTTCGGCAATAACGCCGGCAAATTTGCCGGGAAAAGTACTGAAATCAAAGCCCAGCGCAGCGGCTGCCGGCACCATTGCGGCGCTGTCGTCGCCCTGTTCTATGCGTGACAGACTCCAAAGCGTTATCGAGCGCAAGCCGCTGCGACACCAGGCCAGCACGGGTGCTTCGGCATTTTGCAAAAGGGCAGTGAAATTGCGGACATTGAGGCTGTTGATGGTGTCATGTACGACCGGCAGATAGTGGGTGCTGATGCCCAGCTGTGCGGCGCGTTCGCTGATTTCAGCGAAGGTGTTGTGGCTAGCCAGTTCAGAATCGGGTCGATTACAAATCAGCGTACGGATGCCTTTGGCGGCGATGGTATCCAGATCGTCGAGGCCAAGCTGGTCGGCTACAAAAAAATATTCAGTGACCGACTTGAGATTCATTGCTTGCCCCGTCAGTTAAATTAACCCCGTGTGCGTTCAAATTCCCGCATGAACTCTGCCAGTTTCTGGCAGCCTTGCAAAGGCATCGCATTATAAATTGAAGCCCTGACGCCACCCACCACTTTATGGCCTTTGAGTGCGTAGAGGCCATTGGCAGCGGCTTCTTTGAGGAAGGTCGCGGTCAGTTCTTCATTGGGCAGTACCCAGGTCACATTCATGCGCGAGCGATGGTCAGGATGGGCGGTGCCGCGGTAGAACGAGGTGGAGTCCAGCACCCGGTACAGGGTTTGTGCTTTTTCCTCATTGATCCTGGCCATGCCCGTGGTGCCACCCTGATCCTTGAGCCATTGCATCACCAGTGACATTACATAAATGTTGAAAGTGCTGTTGGTATTGGCGAGTGAATGGTTCTTCACATAGACCTGCCAGTCCAGCAACGAAGGCGTGCGCTCCATGGCGTGACCGACCAGATCTTCACGCACGATCACCAGCGCGGTGCCGGCCGGCCCCAGATTTTTCTGCATGCCCGCAAACACTACCCCCAGTTTGCTGAAGTCCAGCGGGCGCGAAAAAATATCTGAAGTGGCATCGACCACCAGCGGCATATCGCCCAGATCGGGAATTTCACGGTACTGGGTGCCAAAGATCGTGTTGTTACTGGTGATGAAAGCGTAAGACGCATCATCATCCACCATCGCGCGCGTGAGCTCAGGGATGCGATCAAATTTGGTTTCGCTGCTGGAATGGGCAATCACAATATTGCCGAAGCGTTTTGCTTCGGTATTGGCCAGTCGGGAGAAATGCCCGGTTTCCGCGTATACAGCTTTGCGTGCCGGCTTGCGTGCCAGCAAATTCATCGGCACGCCGGCAAACTGCATCTGTGCGCCGCCATGCGTATAAAGGATCTGGTAGTTCGAAGGCAGGTTGCCAACTTCGCGTACCAGCTCGTCACAACGTGCCAGCACCGCTTCAAATTCCTTCGAACGATGGCTGATCTCGATCACCGAGACGCCCATGTTGTTGAAATTGAGGAAATCGCGCTGGATCTGTTGCATCACCGGCACCGGCAACATCGCCGGTCCGGCACCGAAGTTATAGACGGGATCGTTCATGGTTCACTTCCATATCAAATGCTGTTGTACGTGTGTCTTGGCAAAGCGGTTTCAAGTTTCGTTTCAAGCCAGAGGCAGACAGCGGGTTGCGCGACCGTCTGAGGTCATGGATGGCCGAAGCGAGCCCCCACGGATGGGTTTACGGCGTGGAGAGCAACCCGTGGGCTGTGCACTATTCTTTGAGCGAAATAAAACTAAACCGACCACACCTTGATCACATGATTAATCGCACGAATCTCCGCCAGCGTCTCTTCAGTCGCTTCTGCTTCAATATCAATCAGGTTATAGGCAATGTCGCCACGACTCTTGTTGAGCATGTCCATCACGTTGATCTCGCGATCAGCCAGAATCGACAGAATCTGCCCCAACATGCCGGGCACGTTCTGGTTGACGATGGCCAGGCGAGTGGCGGAGGAGCGTTCCAGCTGCAGATTCGGGAAATTCACCGAATTGCGGATATTGCCGTTTTCCAGGAAGTCACGCAGCTGATCAACCGCCATTACCGCGCAGTTGTCTTCTGCTTCATCGGTGCTGGCACCGATATGCGGCAGCAGGATCGCCTTGGGGTGGCCCAGCAGTGCCGGCGTCGGGAAGTCGGTGACGTAGCACGACAGGCGGCCGGAATTGAGGCCGTCGAGCAAGGCATTGTCGTCGACGAGGGCATCACGTGAATAGTTGAGCAGCACGGCGCCGGTTTTGAAATAGTTGATGATCTTGCGATCAATCAGGTTGCGGGTGTTTTCCAGCACCGGTAGATGCAGGGAAACGTAATCGGCACGTGCAATCAGCGAGGTCAGGTTCTCCTGTTTCTCGACCTGGTTGGCCAACCGCCAGGCGGCTTCCACCGATAAGGCCGGATCATAGCCCAGCACTTTCATGCCAAGCTGGATCGCAATATCAGCCACCAGTGCGCCGATGGCACCCAGACCCACAACCCCAATGGTTTTACCGGCCAGTTCGCAACCTTTGAAATTTTTCTTGTGGTGTTCCATCAGCTGGTTGAGATCAGCGCGGGAAGTGGACGGGCTTTGCTGGTTGATCCAGTTGATGGCCGGTAATACGCTGCGGGAAGCCAGCAGCAGGCCACATAGCAATAATTCCTTCACGGCATTGGCATTGGCGCCTGGCGAGTTGAATACGACCACGCCGGCTTTGGTGTAGTCTTCCACCGGGATGTTGTTGGTCCCGGCTCCGGCCCGTGCCACCGCTTTCAGCATGGGGTGGAGTTGCTCGCGCGTGAGCTGGTTGCTGCGCACAAGAATCGCGTCAGGATTGGCTACATCTGCCCCTACCTGATAGGCCTGGTGGGGAAAGCGCGAGAGTCCCTTGTCGGAAATCTGGTTAAAGGTCTGGATTTTGTACATCGGATTCACTTTTGGCTGGGCGCCAGCGGCACAAGGAACGCAATGGCGCGGATTTGAAAGCGTGACCTTTATACAAACATTAGGCCCAAATTTCCAGCCGCATCGGGTCCGGGCGAATTGACATGAGCACTAACAAACCCTGGTTTGTCTATATCCTGCGTACAGGCGCTGGCGCGCTTTATACCGGCATCACCACCGATGTGGAGCGCAGGCTCGGTGAACATGCTGGCGGCAAGGCCGGGGCCCGCAGCCTGCGCGGTAAAGGCCCGCTGCAACTGGTCTGGCAGTGGCCTGTGCCGGATCGCAGCAGCGCCAGCCGCCTGGAAGCCAAACTCAAGCGTTTGCCCAAAGCTGACAAGGAAAGAATTGTGCAGGGCGAGCTCCCTCCCCAGTTATAATTACCACTTGAACCAGGAAACTCAGCGATGACCACTCTCAAAGATCAAATGCAGGTACTCGGCCAGCAGGCCCGTCACGCCTCGCGTGCCATGGCTGCCGCCGATACCAATGCCAAAAACCGCGCCTTGCTGGCAACAGCCCAGGCACTCACAGCCCAGGCCGAGGCACTGTTGCAAGCCAATGCGCTGGACATGGCAGCCGGCCGTGCCAGTGGCCTTGAACCGGCCATGCTGGACCGGCTTGAGCTGACTCCCACGCGCATAGAGGCGATGATTGAAGGCCTGGAGCAGGTGGCGGCGCTGGCCGATCCGATCGGTGCAATCACCGATATGCGCTACATGCCAAGTGGCATCCAGGTAGGACGCATGCGTGTGCCTTTGGGCGTCATTGGTATCATCTACGAATCGCGCCCCAATGTAACAGTGGAAGCGGCCAGTCTGTGCCTGAAATCCGGCAATGCCTGCATTCTGCGCGGTGGTTCCGAAGCAATCCATTCCAATATGGCGATTGCTTTGTGTATCCGCCAGGGTTTGCAAGCAGCTGGTTTGCCCGAGTTTGCAGTACAAATCGTCGCAACCACTGATCGTGCTGCAGTCGGCGAGCTCATCACGATGCCGCAGTATGTTGACGTAATCGTGCCACGGGGTGGCAAAGGTCTGATCGAACGGATCAGCAAAGATGCCAAAGTGCCGGTAATCAAGCACCTTGATGGCGTCTGCCATGTCTACGTCGATGATTTTGCCGATGTCGAAAAAGCCATCCCCATTGCAATGAATGCCAAGACCCATCGCTATGGCGTCTGCAATGCCATGGAAACCCTGCTGGTGGCATTCAGCGTGGCCGAAAAAGTGCTGCTGCCCTTGATTGATCAGTTGCAGGCCAAGGGCGTCGAGTTGCGCGGATGCAATCGCACCCGCGCGATCAAATCCGGCGTACAGCAGGCCACCGAGCAAGATTGGTATGCAGAATATCTGGCGCCGATCCTGGCGATCCGCATCGTCGACAGCCTTGAGGAAGCCATCGCCCACATCAATAAATACGGCTCCCAGCATACCGATGCCATTGTTACCGAGAACTACACGCGCGCGCGCCGGTTCCTGCGCGAGGTGGATTCAAGTTCGGTCATGGTGAATGCCTCTACCCGCTTTGCTGACGGCTTTGAATATGGTCTGGGCGCCGAAATCGGCATTTCCACCGACAAGATCCATGCCCGTGGGCCGGTGGGTCTGGAAGGACTGACCTCGCAAAAATACATCGTACTGGGCGATGGCCATGTGCGCCGCTGAGGCGGGCCAGGCAGCTATCGGCAGCAACACTGCGCTGCGTCGCATTGGTGTGCTGGGCAGCATGTTTGACCCGATCCACCTTGGGCATACCAATGCCGCCCTTGTTGCAGGCAGGGCGCTCGGGCTTGAACAGGTGCTGTTGGTGCCTTGCGGTAATCCGGTGCACCGGGGGCATGCTTTTGCTTCCGCATCCGAGCGGTGTGCGATGGTGGAGCTGGCCATCGCTGGTGAGCCGTTCTTGCAACTGGATCGCCGTGAAGTGCGCTCCGACGCACCTTCCTACATGATTGACACCATCAGCAGCCTGCAGCGGGAGCAGCCCGGAGTCAGCTGGTATTTGCTGGTCGGAATCGATGCTTTTCTTGGCTTGCCAGGCTGGAAACAGTGGCAGCAGTTGCTGGATCAAGTCAATCTGGTGGTCATGACCCGCCCGGGTTATGCACTGGATCCGGACCTTTTGCCGCCCGGGTTGCGGCAGGAGTGGCAACAGCGGCAGGTGCAGGATTTCAGCCTGCTGGCCGCGCAAAAGCGCGGTGCCATCCTCAGCGTGGATGTCCTTACCCCCGACCTCTCATCCACCCGGGTGCGTGAGCTTATAAAGACAGGGGGTGGGCTCGGTTCTATACTGCACCCCGCTGTGGCTGCCCATATCCGGGCACACTGCCTATACCTAAGTGGAGATACTGATTGAAAGCCAAAAAATTGCGCGATTTTGTCGAGACTGCTGTCGCTGACATGAAGGGCCAGAATGTGGTCATCATGGACATCCAGAAGATGTCGAGTATTGCTGATTACATGCTGGTAGTGACGGGTACTTCCAGCCGCCATGTGCGCTCGATTGCCGGCGAAGTGGAAAAGCGCTGCAAGGACAAAGGAGTAACTATTCGCGGCATGGAAGGCCAGGAAGGCGCCGAATGGGTGCTGCTCGATCTTGGCGATGTGATTGTGCATGTCATGCAAGGTGCAACCCGCAAACTCTATGATCTGGAATCACTCTGGAAATTGACCCCTGCCGGTTGAGCCCGCCGCCCCGTGAAAATTACCCTGCTTTGTGTCGGAACCCGCATGCCGGACTGGGTGGAAGCCGGGGTTGCTGAATACCGCAAGCGTCTGCCCCGGGATTTTGAGCTCAAACTGGTGGAAATCCCCATGTCCCAGCGCAGCAAAACCACTAATCTGGTGCAAGCCATCAACCGGGAAGGGGAAGCCTGCCTGCGGGCGGTGGGCGCTGGTGATTACCTGATTGCGCTGGATGTCAAAGGCAAGAGTTTGGGCACTGAGCAGATGGCTGGCAAATTGGGCGAGCTGCGCGATGGCGGTCGCAATGTATCAATGCTGATAGGTGGGCCCGACGGACTGGCGGCGGCCGCTCTGGCCCGGGCCGATGCCAGTTGGTCGCTGTCGGCACTCACCTTTCCACATCCGGTAGTGCGGATAATCGTGGCAGAACAAATTTACCGGGTGTGGAGTCTGCTCAATAATCACCCCTACCACCGGGCCTGATCAAACCGGGAGGTATTTCACTAATAATCAGCATGATGCTGTTATTTCCTGATGTGCAACTGTAATATTGCGGCCAATCCCCCGGCAGTTCAGCCACCAAGCTCCGACCCATGACAGAACGCCACATCCTCAAAGATCACAATCAGGAAAGACGCTTGTTTCTTTCCAGACTGTTCATCGGAGCGGGTATAGCAGTAGTGCTGGTATTTACGCTTATCGCTCGCATGGTTTATCTGCAAGTGAGCGAGCACGCTTACTACTACACCACCAAGTCCGACAGCTATCGTATCCATACCTTGCCGATTGCGCCCAATCGCGGCCGCATCTATGACCGTAACGGCATCCTGCTGGCCGAGAACAAGCCCAGCTACTTTCTGACCGTCATCAAGGAAAATGCCAAAGACCTGAATGCCAGTCTCGGCTTGCTGGCCGATCTGATCAGGCTGTCACCGGAAGAAGTCGACAAGCTGCGTGTGCGTCTCAAGCGTCGCGCGGTGCCGTTCTCGCCGGTGCAGGTGCGACAGAATCTGTCCGAAGTCGATATCGCCAACATTGCAGTGAACCAGTTCCGTTTACCCGGCTTTGCGATCGAAGCACAACTCGCCCGTCATTATCCGCAGGGAGAGTTGATGGCGCATGCGCTGGGTTACATCGGCAGCATGAGTGAAGAGGAATTGAAAACGGTCGACCCGGTGAACTATGAAGGTACTGATGGTATCGGCAAGATGGGGGTGGAGAAATTCTATGAAAACACGCTGCACGGCACCGTTGGCTATGAACAGGTAGAGAAGAATGCCAGTGGCCGCATCATGCAGATATTGTCGCGCACTGATCCGGTCGCCGGCAAAGACATAGTGCTTTATCTTGACAGCAAGCTGCAGAAGGCAGCCTCGGAAGCACTGGCTGATTTCAGGGGTGGTGTGGTCGTGCTGGATCCGCAAAACGGCGGCGTCATGGCCATGGTCAGTAAACCCTCGTTTGATCCCAATCTTTTCATTGGTGGCATTTCCCGCGCAGATTATGCGAAGTTGAACAACAACAAGGAAGACACTCCGCTGTTCAATCGCGCACTCGGCAAATATTCGCCGGGTTCTACCATCAAGCCATTCCTGGGCCTGGGCGCACTCGATACCGGCATCCGCACGCGTGAGTACGCTATCAGTGATCCGGGCCATTTCCAGCTGGATGGCAGCAGCCACGTCTACCATGACTGGACCTGGTGGCATAATCGCAGCGGGCATGATGTGGTAAGTCTGGAAAAAGCCATTTACGTGTCGTGCGATACCTATTTTTATGATCTTGCTACCGACATGGATATCGACGTCATGCATGATTTCCTGTCGCGATTCGGCTTCGGCCGCAATGCCAGTCTGGATATTCCCCAAGCCAGCACCGGAGTCTTGCCTTCTCGCAAATGGAAGAAAGAGGCCATGGGCCAGCCGTGGTATGAGGGCGAGACGGTCAACTCCGCCATTGGTCAGGGATATACCGAAGTGACTCCCATGCAACTCGCCACTGCTGCGATGCTGATGGCCAATCATGGCAAATGGCATCAGCCAGCGATGATCAAGCGCATTGGGCTTGACGGTGAAGATATCAATCATCCCAGTACTTATCCCGATATCAAACTCAACAACGAAGATGACTGGAATTTCCTGGTCAATGCGATGACGGAAGTCGTGCACAAGAATACCGGTGGCGCTTTCAATACCGGTACTGCCTACAAGGCCATCATCGCCAACAATAAAATGCCGATTGCCTATACGATGGCCGGCAAGAGCGGCACCGCCCAGGTGGCCGAATTGACTGCTGACCATAAAAATGGTGATGCAGTGGATGAAGATGACAAGGACAATGCGTTGTTTATTGCATTTGCGCCGGCATCAGATCCGAAGATTGCAGTAGCTGTTTACGTCGAACACGGCGCTGGCGGCAGCGGTGTCGCTGGTCCCATTGCCCGGCAGATTCTTGATGCCTATCTTGTCGGAGCAGACGGACAGCTGAAACCGGAATTCCGGCCGAAAAGTCCGCCCGCCCCCGCCTTGATAAGCTCCACCGACCCTTGAGCCGGATGCTAACCCCTGAAACACGCAAATACACCGGCAGTGTAGGTGCCGGTCTTGAGCGCAAGCTGTCGTGGCCGCAGCGTTTGCATGTGGACATCCCCCTGCTGTGCGCGCTGGTCGTGCTGCTGATCTTTGGCTTGATGGTGCTCTACAGTGCCACCAACCAGAGTGTCCCGGAAATGCGCCGGCAGCTTTATTTCACCGGGGTCGCCTTTGTCATGATGTTTGGCATCGCGCAATTTGATGTGCGCTGGCTGCGCAATTGGGCGCCGTGGATGTTTCTGGGGGGCGTGTTGTTGCTGGTAGCGGTATTGGTATTCGGTGAAGTGACCAATGGTGCCCGCCGCTGGCTCAATTTCCCGGGTTTGCCGCGCTTCCAGCCCAGCGAAGTGATGAAAATCCTGGTGCCGTTGACGGTTGCCTCCTATCTGTCACGCAAGATGATGCCACCCAGTTTCTGGCATCTTTGCATTAGTCTGGTGATTATCGGTGTGCCGGTAATTCTCATTGCCAAACAGCCTGATCTTGGCACTGCGCTGCTGATTACGGTAGCGGGAGTGTTTGTGTTGCTGCTGGCAGGCATCCGCTGGAAATGGGTGATGATCGTGTTGATGGTGGCGCTGATGGCTGCCCCGGCACTGTGGGTGTTCTACATGGATGATTACCAGAAGAACCGCATCCATACTTTTGTTGATCCGGAGCGCGAACCCCTTGGTGCTGGCTGGAACATCATTCAGTCGAAAACCGCCATCGGCTCAGGTGGCGTAAATGGCAAGGGCTGGCTCAAGGGCGTGCAATCACGACTCGACTTTCTGCCGGAAGGCCACACCGATTTCATTGTGGCTGTGCTGGCTGAAGAATTCGGACTGGTGGGCATCCTGTTTTTGTTGTCACTCTATGTTGTGATAATCGGGCGCGCTCTGTATATTGCCGGCGTCGCACAGGATTTGTTTTCCCGTCTGTTGGCAGGCAGTCTGGCACTTACCTTTTTCGTTTATGTGTTCGTGAATATAGGCATGGTGTCGGGATTGTTGCCCGTGGTTGGAGTCCCTTTGCCATTGGTCAGTCTGGGTGGAACTTCCATCATCAGCCTGATGGCAGGCTTCGGCATTCTGATGTCCATCCATACTCACCGCACCGTCCGTATAGGCTATTGAAGCAAACGCATGACGACCTCGTTGTCAGCAACCATAAGGTTCATCACTCTGCTACTGGCTGTCGCGTTGACAGCCTGCCGCTCCTCCACCCCGCCTCCGGCAGCGACGGCAACTGCGACTGCCGCGAATACAGCCAAACCCGGTGGACGCTATACGCTACAAAATGATGTGCCCTTGCTGGAGACGCTCGATCTGGCAGCGATCAAGCCGGTGATTCCGCATGTGGAACCGCGCACGCAGGCTGGCAACAAGAGTCCCTATACTGTGCTGGGCAAGGTCTACCAGATACGGGAAAACGAAGCAGGTTATTCGGAAGTGGGGGTTGCTTCCTGGTATGGGCGCAAATTCCATGGCCATCTCACTTCCAATGGTGAACGCTATGACATGTTCCAGTTGTCAGCCGCTCACACCACGCTGCCGATTCCCAGTTATATCAAGGTGACCAATCTGGATAACGGCAAAAGCATTGTGGCACGCGTGAATGACCGTGGTCCTTTCCATCCGGGCCGCATCATCGACATGTCCTATGCCTCGGCTGTGATGCTCGGTTATGCCGGAGCGGGAACCGCCAGGGTCAAAGTAGAGTCTATAGTGCCGGATGGAGCCCGCACCGGGTCGAAGAGCCCGGCGCCGGTGGAAATTGCGCAAGTGCAGCCAGTGGTAGTGAATCCCTCGGTCAGTGAGGAGATTGTGGCCAAAGAGCGGCTGATGATCGAGGCAGGTCGTGGCAAGGAATTCATGCAGGCAGGCGCGTTCGGTTCCGAGAAATCAGCATTGGCGTTGCAAGCCCGCTTGCAGGCCATGACCAAAATGCCGGTTGTAATCCAGGCTGAAACCGCCGCCAAGGGTGCCAAGTTGTACCGGGTGCGCGTGGGACCGCTGACAGATGACAGCCAGGGGCAGGCACTGCAGGATGCAATGGCGGCAGCCAAATTGGGCACACCGTTCAAAGTAAGACTCTGATCAATACCGTAATACCAGTTGAGTAATTATCCTATGTTTTCATTCAAGCCTTTGCTCGTTACCACCCTGGCCCTGCTGCTGTGCACGCCGGTGTTCGCACAAGACGATCCCGCCATTGGTGCTGCCCCGAAGAAAATGACGGCACCGCTGCCAAGACCAACGCCACAACTGTCGGCGCCCAGGCCCGCAGCAGGCAAGACCGGCGCAGCCAAGGCTGGTGAGCCGCAAATCACGCCACGGCCGCCGCAGATCAATGCATCAAGTTACATCCTGATCGACGCCGCCACCGGCGCCACCCTGACCGAATTCAATGCCGACCAGGCGCTGCCACCGGCCAGTCTCACCAAGATCATGACCACCTACGTGGCCGATAACGAAATAAAGGCGGGCCGGATTTCCCTCAACGATGAAGTGTTTGTGAGTGTGAAGGCCTGGCATACCGACGGTTCCAAGATGTTCATCAAGGAAGGCACCAAGGTGCGGCTGGAAGACATTATGCGTGGCGTCATCATCCAGTCGGGCAACGATGCGGCCATTGCGCTGGCCGAGCATATTGGTGGCAGTGAAGAAGCCTTCGCGGACTTGATGAACCAGCATGCGAAAGATCTGGGCATGAGCAGCAGTCATTTCACCAATGCTTCCGGTTTGCCGGATCCTGACCATGTCATGTCGGCACGTGATCTGTCCACACTGGCGCGCGCGGTAATCACACGTTTTCCGGAACCTTACAAAATGTATGGAGAACGTGAGTTCACCTACAACAACATCCGTCAGCCCAACCGCAACGCGCTGCTGTTTACCGATCGCAATGTCGATGGCATGAAGACCGGCTTCACTGATGCGGCCGGTTATTGTCTGGTGGCTTCTGCCATCCGTGATGGCCAGCGTTTGATTGCCGTCGTGATGGGGACCCCTTCTGCCAATGCCAGAGCGGAAGAAGCGGAAAAACTGCTGGGTTACGGTTTCCGCTTCTTCGAAACCACCCAGATCATTGCCGCTAATCAGGTGATGGGCAGCGCCAAGGTGTGGTCAGGCAAGACCGATGTGGTGGAAGTGGGGGTGCAGGACGCATTGATTACCACGATTCCACGCGGCGCGGCTGACAAGCTCACCACCACCTTGACGCTTAATGACAAGATCAGGGCGCCTATCGCCATCGGGCAGGTATTGGGCACTCTCAAAGTCACTGCGGGCACGCAAGTGTTCTATGATGGCCCGGTCGTGGCGCTGCAAGAAGTGGAGCAGGGCAGCTGGCTGAAGCGGTTTATGGACTGGCTGCATCTGTTCTTCCTGTCACTGTTTGGTTGATGCTGGTGTCTCATGGTTAAGCAGGACCCTCCCAAGCTGGTTTATCCGTGCCCCTATCCGATCAAGGTGCTGGGCGAGCACAGCGAGGATTTTGCCAGTGTGATCATCAGCATTGTGCAGCTGCACGATCCCCTGGTGCGTGAGGAACATGTTACGGTACGCGCCAGCGGCCAGGGTCGTTATGCGGCGCTCACCATCACGATCACAGCGCAGGGGCCTGAACATATCCAGGCCCTGTTTGAAGATCTCAAGGCCAGCGGACGTGTGTCCGTGGTGCTGTAAAGCTTGAAACGCCAGGCCTGCAAGGTTCGTTCGCTCGGGTTACGGCCCTACGCGGACGTGTTGGCAGACATGCATGCTTTCACTGCTGCGCGCACCCCCGACACGGTCGATGAGCTGTGGCTCTTGCAGCACGAGCGCGTGTTCACGCAAGGGCAGGCCGGCAAGGCCGAGCATGTGCTCAACGCCGGCGACATCCCGGTTATCCAGAGTGATCGTGGTGGTCAGGTTACCTATCACGGCCCTGGCCAGTTAATCGTCTATTTCCTGCTGGATGTGCGGCGGCGTGAGGCCGGTGTGCGCACACTGGTGGATCTGCTTGAGCAAAGCTTGCTGCGGGTGCTGGCCAGTTACGGCATCGAAGCTGAATTGCGCAAGAGTGCGCCGGGTGTCTATGTGGACAATCGTAAAATAGCGGCGCTGGGGTTGCGGATCCGGCGCGGGTGTTCACTGCACGGGTTGAGTTTCAACATTGACATGGATCTGGCGCCGTTTGCGCGCATCAATCCTTGTGGCTATGCGGGGTTGGAGTGTACGCAGTTGCGGGATTTGCTGGTGGCGCCCCCGGCTGGTTTATTTGCCGAGGCGGAAGCGCGAGTGGTCGGGGAATTGCTGCGGGCTTTGCTATAATTGTTCCGGTGTAGAGCCTTGGGCAGCTATATACTTCTGAAACACGCCGTGAATACGTCCGTGTAGGCTCGCTTCGGCCATCCATGGCCTCAGACGGTTGCCGAAGCATATAGCTGCCCAAGGCTCGGAAGTCACAGCGTAATTCAATTTTTGAAGGCGCTGCTTTCTTGTACAGATTCTGGAAATTACCGGGAAATCTTTATGTCAGAACCAACTGTTGTTGATCCAGCCACGCCAGCGCCGCCCAAGAAAGTGGTGCAGGGTGAAAAGCTGCGGGGTGCTGACAAGATGGCGCGCATTCCGGTGAAGATATTGCCGACTATCGATCTGCCGAAAAAGCCGGACTGGATTCGGGTGCGCATGGGCGATGCGGGCAGGGTAGGCGAGATCAAGGAGATTCTGCGCAGGCACAAGCTCAGCTCGGTGTGTGAAGAAGCGGCGTGTCCCAACATCGGCGAATGTTTCAGTGGCGGCACTGCCACCTTCATGATCATGGGCGACATCTGTACCCGCCGGTGTCCGTTCTGCGATGTGGCGCATGGGCGCCCCAATGCATTGATGGAGAACGAACCACTGGCACTGGCGACCGCCATTGCCGAACTCAAATTGAAATATGTGGTGATCACTTCGGTGGATCGTGATGATTTGCGCGATGGTGGTGCTGATCATTTTGCCCGTTGCATTGCCGAGACGCGGCGCTTGAATCCCGGCATCAAGGTGGAAGTGCTGGTGCCGGATTTTCGTGGGCGTGGCAATATTGCGCTCGATATTCTCGGCAAGACCCGGCCGGATGTGTTCAACCACAACCTGGAAACCGTGCCTTCTCTGTATCTGAAAGTGCGGCCCGGGTCTGACTACCAGTGGTCACTGGATCTGCTCAAACAATACAAGGAGCAGGCGCCGGACGTGCTTACCAAAAGCGGCATCATGGTGGGCATTGGCGAAACCCGCGAAGAAGTGATCCAGGTGTTGCGCGACATGAAGGAACACAAGCTTGATATGGTGACGATCGGTCAGTATCTGCAGCCGAGTCGTGATCATTTGCCGATTGAACGTTTCCTGCATCCGGATGAATTTGCCGAATTCGAACGCATCGGCATGGACATGGGTTTCAGGCACGTGGCCAGTGGCCCCATGGTGCGTTCCTCATATCACGCCGACAAGCAGTCGCGGATTTGAGAAGTTCAGCACTAGGCTGCCCAGTTCATCCCACACCGAGCGCTTGAGCAAACCTTTTACGGTCTGATCAATCACGCGGGCACGTTCCAGCAAGGCCGTCAGGCTGCGCTGGGTGTGCACATGCAGTGCGCGTTCAGTCAGCTGCACCTTGTTGCCCCAGACCCGATGTGCCTGCACGACGTCACGGGCTGACTGGCCGCGCTCCATGTCCACCAGCATCGCGCTGAGGTTGCGCAACTCGCGTACCAGCATGGCCAGCAGTGCCAGCGGCTCATCGCCTTCGGCATGCAGATGTTCAAGAATTTTCAATGCGCGTTCGGTGTTGCCGCCCACACAGGCGTCGACCAGGGTGAATACAGTGAAGCGGGCATTGTCGGCCACCAGCTCCAGCACGCTGGCAGCAGTGACGGTGTCGCCATTTGCATGCAGCTGCAGTTTTTCGATTTCCTGGGCTGCGGCCAGCAAGTTGCCTTCGACGCGGTCACACAACAATTGCAGCGCTTCGCGTTCAATGCCGAGCCCGCGCGCGCGCAACCTTTGTTCAACCCATTGTGGCAATTGCTGTTCGCTCACCGGCCAGATTGGGCAGAACAGGGCTTTGGATTCGATATTGGTAAACCACTTGCTCGATTGCGCTGCTTTTTCGATCTTGCCGGTAGTCAGCAACAGCAGGTTGTCGGGGTTGGGGTTGGCCAGATAGGCAATCAGCGCTTCCCGAGCCGGCTCATCCAGCTTGTCTGCGCGCAGGTCTATCAGTTTGCGCTCGGCAAACAGTGACAGTGAGTTGTTGCTGAGCAGCAACTGGTTCCAGTCGAACCCCTTGCTGGCATCAATGACTTCGCGCTCGCCAAAGCCTTGCTCACGCGCAAATTTACGGATCAGGTCGCAGGCTTCCTGCACCAGCAAGGTTTCATCGCCGCTGATCCAGAGCAGGGCTGGCAGTTGTTGCTTGAGACGCTGGGGCAGCTGTTCAATTTTTATTTGCATTGGTGAATTTTATCATGCCACTGCGCTCCGGGTGTGGGCATATTGCATGATTAATTTTATTAATTGAAGGCAGGAGCAGGGTTACAATCCGCCTGAATTCCCACCCTCTGCCGGAGTCACCGGCCAGGATTAGCATGATTCGTATTACTGAACTTTCCCTGCCGCTCGAACATGCTGCCGCAGCTTTGCGCGCGGCGATTGTCGCCCGGCTCGATATCCCTGACTCCAGCCTGTTGAACTTCACTGTGTTCAAGCGCAGTTATGACGCGCGCAAGAAGAACAGCGTGATCATGTTTGTCTACATCGTCGACGTGGAAGTGCTCAATGAGGCTGCGGTGTTGCAGCGTTTTGGCAACGATCAGCATGTGCGGGTGGCGCCCGACACTGCCTATTACCCGGTGGCGCAGGCGCCGGTGCCACTGGCGGAGCGACCCATTGTGGTCGGCTTTGGCCCCTGTGGTTTGTTTGCCGCCTTGCTGCTGGCGCAAATGGGCTTCAAGCCGATCGTGCTGGAACGTGGCAAGGAAGTGCGCGCGCGCACCAAGGACACCTGGGCGCTGTGGCGCCACAAGGTGCTGACGCCGGAATCGAATGTGCAGTTTGGCGAAGGCGGCGCGGGTCTGTTCTCCGATGGCAAACTGTACAGCCAGATCAAAGATCCGAAATTTTATGGCCGTAAGGTGATGCACGAATTTGTGCGCGCCGGCGCGCCGGCCGAGATCATGCATGTCAGCAAACCGCATATTGGCACCTTTCGCTTGACCGGGGTGGTGGCAGCCATGCGCGCAGAAATCATCGCACTGGGAGGTGAAGTACGGTTCGCCAGCAAGGTGAGTGAACTCTTGCTGGCGGATGGGCTGGTCAGAGGAGTGGTGCTGGACTGCGGTGAAGAGTTGCGCAGCTCGCATGTGGTGCTGGCGCTTGGCCACAGTGCCCGTGACAGTTTTCGCAGCTTGCATCGCCAGGGTGTGTTCATCGAACCCAAGCCCTTTGCCATCGGCTTCCGTATCGAGCATCCGCAATCAATGATTGACCGCGCACGACTCGGCCAATATGCCGGCCATCCGCAATTGGGCGCAGCGGATTACAAGCTGGTGCATCAGGCCAGCAACGGCCGGGCTGTTTACAGCTTTTGCATGTGCCCCGGTGGCACCGTGGTGGCAGCCACCTCGGAACCGCAGCGGGTGGTGACCAATGGCATGAGCCAGTATTCACGCAACGAGCACAACGCCAATGCCGGCATTGTGGTTGGCATCACCCCGGAGCAGGACTTTCCCGGAGGTCCGCTGGCCGGCATGGAGCTGCAGGAAAGGCTGGAATCCCATGCCTACAGCCTCGGCGGCAGCGACTACTGTGCGCCAGCACAATTGGTCGGGGATTTCCTGCGGGGTGTTGCCTCCACTGCCCTTGGTGAAGTGGAGCCGTCCTACCAGCCCGGAGTGCGTCTGGTGGATCTGGCCAGTGCCTTGCCGGCGTATGCGATAGCGGCCATACGGGAAGCCTTGCCGGAATTTGGCAAACAAATCCGGGGTTTTGATCGCAAGGATGCCGTGCTCACCGGGGTCGAAACCCGCACCTCTTCACCCATACGCATTACCCGCGACCCGCATACCTTGCAAAGTCTCAACATCCGGGGTCTCTATCCGGCCGGTGAAGGGGCAGGCTATGCCGGGGGTATTTTGTCTGCTGGCGTGGACGGAATCCGGGTGGCGGAAGCTGTCGCCCTGGACATGCTGGCCAGGAATTAAGCCGATTGCGCGGCAAATCGGCAACCGGGAGCGGAAACAACGGGGCTGGGCACTGCCAAGCGTGTATAATTAGTTCCCCCGCACCCAGGTTACCCCCATGAATTCCCCCACTATCCCCACGTTCAGCGAATTGGCGTTGAGCCCGGCCGTACTGAAGGCGATTGAAAGCATCGGTTACGAACGTCCTTCCCCCATTCAGGCGCTGACCGTTCCGCTGTTGCTGGCCGGCAAAGACGTAATCGGCCAGGCCCAGACCGGCACCGGCAAGACCGCTGCCTTTGCCTGGCCGCTGCTGAGCAAGCTCGATCTCGACCAGAAAGACCCGCAGGTACTGGTGTTGACCCCGACCCGCGAGCTGGCCATTCAGGTGGCAGAAGCGTTCCAGACCTATGCCAGCGCCATCAAGGGTTTTCACGTGTTGCCGGTGTACGGCGGGTCCGATTTCCGTGGACAGTTGCAGGGGCTGCGGCGCGGTTCCCATGTCATCGTCGGCACGCCCGGCCGCGTCATGGATCACATGCGGCGCGGTACCCTCGATTTGAAGGGCCTGAAAACGCTGGTGCTGGATGAAGCTGACGAAATGCTGCGCATGGGTTTTATCGACGATGTGCAGTGGATTCTGGAACAAATGCCCGCCGAACGGCAGATCGCACTGTTCTCGGCCACGATGCCGCCGGTGATCCGCAAGATTGCCAACCAGCATTTGCGCAACCCGGAACACGTCACCATCGAAATGAAAAACGTGGAAGCCGACACCATCCGCCAGCGTTACTGGCCGGTGCGCGGGCTCAACAAGCTCGATGCGCTCACCCGTATTCTGGAGGCAGAAGAATTCACCGCGATGATTGTGTTTGTGCGTACCAAGATTCTCACGGTGGAACTGGCCGACAAACTGAGTGCACGCGGGTTTTCTGCATCCGCGCTCAATGGTGATGTTTCACAGCAATTGCGTGAAAAGACCGTCGACAAACTGCGTAAAGGCAAGCTCGACATCCTGATCGCCACCGACGTCGCCGCCCGCGGTCTGGATGTGGAGCGCATCAGCCATGTCATCAACTACGACATTCCGCAGGACGTGGAAACCTATGTGCACCGCATTGGCCGCACCGGTCGTGCCGGTCGCGAGGGTGATGCCATCCTGTTTGTGGCACCGCGTGAAATGCGCATGCTGAGCATGATTGAGCGCGCCACCCGCCGCAAAATCGCGTTGCTGGAGCTACCGTCCACCGAAGTGATCAACGACAAGCGCATCTCCAAATTCATGCAGCGCATTACCGACACCCTGGCGCAGGGCGATCTCACCGAATATTCACAGATAGTTGAACGCTACCAGCGCGATCACAACGTACCGGCGCAGGAAGTGGCGGCCGCGCTGTTGTGCATGCTGCAGGGTGAGACGCCACTGTTGCTCGACAAACGCAGTGACAAGGCGGAACACGCCTATGCGTCTGATTCCGAAGAAGCAGCGCCACGCCAGCGCCGGGAGCGCAAGGACTCGCGTCCGCTTGAGCGTTCCGAAGCGCGCAGCAGTGAGCGTCCGGCCGAACGCTCGTTTGAACCCAAATTCGAACGCAAAGCTGAGCGCAAAAATGAAAGCAAGGATGACCGCCAGAAACGCTTTGAAGATGCCCCCTCGGCCAGCTTTGCCGACAAGCCTGAGCGCAAGCGCAAATTCGAAGAGGCTGCTCCTGCAGCGTTTTCCGAGCGACCGGCCCGTAAAAGCCGCGACGAATTCGGCGGCATTCCGAAAGGCGACCGCAAATTCAGCCGTGACCGCGATGCCGGCAGCACGGCAGAACGTCGTCCGGTGCCGCCACCGGATTTGCTCGGTCCCACCGAAGCCGGCATGCAACGTTATCGTGTTGACGTAGGTCACGCCGACAACGTCAAGCCCGGCAACATCGTCGGCGCCATCGCCAACGAAGCCGGCATTGACAGCAAGTTCATCGGTCGCATCAATATCTACGACAGCTTCTCGGTGATCGATTTGCCCGAAGGCATGCCGCCGAAAATCCTGCAGCACCTGAAGAAGGTATGGGTGGCCAACAAGCAGTTGGGCATCGCTCCGTTTGACGGCGGTGGCAGAAGTGAAGCGGTGGTCGACAAGAAGCCGTTCACGCGCAAGAAGAAGTTCTGAAAAAAAGCCGGCATTTCGCGGGCTTTTTTGTGGCTGTCAGTGACTCTCGAACTCATCCGTACCCATCGGCTTGCAGTAATCACCGCGGTTGCCGGCGCCGGAGCAGGGCGCTGTCGGATACTTGTTACTTGACCAGCGCCTGATAAATCAGGTTTTCGATCTTGTTGCGGATATTGCCGTCGGTCGGCATTTTTTGCGCCATGATGACATAAGCCATGTCTTCCGCCGGATCTACTGTGAAAAAGGTGGTAGCTGCGCCCGACCATCCGAAGGCACCGGTAGAGCCGAGGTGACCATAGGCCAGATCGTCGATCACGACGGACACGCCAAGGCCCCAGCCGGTTGAACGGTCGTTGCTGTTAATGGAAGCAATGTTGGGGGGGAGCCAGTTTCGCCCCATCATTTCCACGGTCTTGCGGCCCAGAATGCGTACACCATCGAGTTCGCCCTTGTTCAGCAGCATCTGCGCAAACTTCAGATAATCGCCAGTGGAGCCGGAAAGACTCAGTGTGGCAAAAGCATGAGTGGTGTAGCGTGCATAGCCTTCCGTCTGTTGCGGCTGCAGGGCGCCATCCTTGTTGACGTTATACAAGGTCGCGAAGCGGTCGGCGAAGGCAGGCGGCACGCCAAACATGGTGTCCTTCATGCCGAGCGGAGTGAAGATCACTTTCTGCAGATACTCCGCGTAAGGCATGCCGGAAAAATATTCCACCAGGTAGGCCTGTACATCGTGCCCAAGGCCATAGACCCATTGTTCGCCAGGCTGGTAGCGCAACGGCACTTCGCCTATTTTTTGCATTTCCTGGCTGAGTGAATCAAGCGAGCCCATGGTGAGACCATGCTCGCGGTAGATGGTGTCTACTGCGTGTTGACCAACACCTGACGCCAGTCCCAGCGTGTGACGGAAGGCGTCGAGTACGGTCGGCTTGCGTTTCATGTCTTCCAGTATCACGTTGCCGTTCGCGTCCTTGCCGGCATAGACCTTCAGGTTTTTGAACGACGGAATATACAGTTCCAGCGGATCGTTCAGCTGGAAACGTCCCTGCTCGTACAAGGTAAGCAGCGCAACGCTGGCTACTGCCTTGGTCATCGAATACAGACGAAACAGGTCATCCTTGCGCATGGGCTTGTGCGTAGCGAGATCGGCGTAGCCGTAGGCCTTGTTGTGCACCACATGACCGTGACGAGCCACCGCCACCACGACTCCGGCTACAGTGCCCTTGTCAATTTCGGCTTGTATCCCGGCATCGAGAATTGCCAGTCGTGCCGTCGACATGCCTGCGCTTTTCGCATCGCCTTGCGGCAGTACAGGCTGAGCGAGCGCGGCACTGGCAACAACCGCCGTCGTCGCGATACCAAGTAGCAAACCCAGAATTCCCAGATAAGGTCGTTTCATTTTTTTCCTGACAGGTAATTGGTGATTAGCGAACGACTTCCATCATGCCTCAATCGATACTCCAATAATTCTCAAGGGGGAAATCCATTCCCGTTGCCGCCCAACATGACTTGCAGCAACTACACCAGCGCGGATCCGCAACTCAGCACCATGAACGGCCATATAGACCGTGACGGCTTCACGCCTCCAGCGCTTACGAAGTCCGAGCGAGTGCTCAGTGCTTCGAGAAGAACTCCAGGATCCGCGCCGTGCTGGGCGCAACCATGGAGCCATGCGTGCCGCCGGCGATCTCCACGTACTCGACTACGCCGCCCTTGGCTTTGAGTATTTCCACCGCCTTCTTGCTGTCGACTACCGTTGAATTTTCCTGTTCGCCTACTGCCACCATGACCGGCAGTTTGGCGAGTTTGGCAATATCAATTTCCTTCAGAGCGTTCTCGTTGATGCCAGACATCGGCGCAATGGCAGCCCACATATCGCTGTATTTCGCGCCCATGAACCAGGTGCCGAAGCCTCCCATGGAGTGGCCCATCAGATAGACGCGGCGCGTATTCACTTTGTATTCCGACTTCACCAGCGACACCACGTTCATTACGTCGCGTTCGCTGAGTTGACGTTCACGCAGTTGTTCCTGGTCGTTGCCGGTTTGCGGTACCGGCAGTTTCGAACCCGGTGGCGGCGCGCCCGGCACGCTGATCGGCGCACCGTACCAGCCGGTGATGGAATAGCCCATCGGTGCCACGCAAATGAAGCCGTATTTCTCGCACAACTGCGGCAGTTCCTGCACGAAGCCGAAGAAGAATTCCTGGTTCACGCCGTAGCCGTGCAGAGCCACCACCAGCGGCGCGCCCTTGGCCGGGTCATAGTTCTTGGGCACATACAGGTGATAACCGATTTCCTTGCCGGCCTCTTCGAAGCGGTAATGGCGCTGCTGGTCTCCCTGGGCACCGCGGGTTTGCGACATGGCGGCCAGCTCTTCGCTGGATTTGCCCGGACCGACGAAGGCGGGCGCTTGTGGTTCCGCTGCGGTGAGTTGCAGTGAAGTGGACAAGAGCAGCAGCAAGAGTGGCGCGTATAGTTTTTTCATGGGCGGTTTCCCGATGCAGGGCATCAATGGTCTATTTGCGGTTGCCGTCGAAGTACGCGTCGAACAGTTTCACCTTGTCCAGCATCGGATAGGTGCGCGCACCGGGAGCGGCATCAAACACCATCACGCTCTGGTTGGCAGTGGTGAACGCCGGCCATTGCGGCAGGCCCTTGCCATTGGGATCGCCGGTGATGGCGAAGTTGACGTAGTAGGAACTGATCAGGTCAGACAATTTCAGATCCGCTTCGCTGACACCCTTGCGGCCCGCCAGAGTCTGGAAGGCAAACGGAACATCGCTGCCGTGGCCGGAGCCCTCGGCTTCCGGCGCGTGGTTGTTGTAGTAGTAGCCATAGACCTTGTTCTTGCCGTGCGCAGATTGCTGGCGCTCCCAGGTCCACGCGTTCCAGAAAAATGTGGTTTCGTTGCGCACGTGCCTGGCTGCTCTGGCTGCATCGGCTTCGTTGGCGTGAGGGTGGACGTCCAGTATGGCCTTGGCCTGCGCCCCGTACTGGCTGTTGATCTGTTGTTCGAAGTCGGCTGGCTTCAGCGACTTGGCGCCACCGAAGACCAGCGTTTCATCGGACGTGTGTCCTACCAGCACCGGCGTGTCGTTAAATTTACCCTGCTGATAGAGAGTGTAAAGATCGTTTGAGAGCACGTAGCCGTCGGCAGCGGGCCGGAACGACGTTCCGTCAGTGGCCGCCTGAACCTGGTCGGCGCCCAGTTTACGCGCGTCGGCGATGCTGGTGACACCGAGTTTTGTCAGGAAAGCAGTGCCGCTGGCCTCGGCAACCTTCAGCGCCGGGATCGTCATGCCACCACCGCCTTGTTCGGTGGTCTGCAGTGGCGTGAAGGTGCCGCCGCTCATCGCGATGACGCGATGAAACAGGCCCTTCGTCAACTGTGAGGCGGCAAGAAATGCGACCGCGCCGGCGCCGGCGGAATGGCCATAAATGGTGACATTGCCGGGGTCGCCGCCAAACGCGGCGATGTTGTCGCGTACCCATTCCAGCCCTTTGACAAGATCCAGGATGCCGTAAGCGCCGGAGCCGTGGCCGCTTTCGCGACTCAGTTCAGGATGCGCCATGAAACCGTAGGGTCCCAGCCGATACGCGAGACTCACCAGCACCACGCCCTTGCCCGCGAAACCCTTGCCTTCATACATCGAGATGCTGGTGGAACCACCGACATAGCCACCGCCGTGGATCCACACGATGACGGGAATTTTCGCTGCCGCACTTTTCGCCGGAGTCCATACATTCAGATAGAGACAGTCTTCGCTGACCGGTGCGGTGTTGCCTTGAGTATTGGGTGCCTGCATGCAGGCCTTGGCAAAGTCTGTGGCCGGTTTGACTCCCGACCATGGTGCTACCGGTGCCGGCGCCTGCCAGCGCAGATTGCCCACCGGTGGTGCGGCAAACGGTATGCCTTTGAAGACAGCAATGGTGCCGTCGATGCTACCGCTGACTTCGCCGCCGGTGACTTTCGCAGTGGAAATCTGCGCTTGGGCAAGCTGGCTCGCGAACATGATTACAAACGCTGACAGTAAAACGCGCATTGGAATTATCCCCTCTGGATGTTTGTTTTGTGTTTTTGATTCTCCATTGACTGATTCTGAGTCAGGAAGTGGCTGATGTAAATCCAGTCCCCGACTGCCGCCAGGATAATCACGACCCACATCACGCAGCTGCAGCAGTGGCCTGGTCTGCGCGGTTGGAGGAGAGAAAGATGTGGGGTCTGGTTCTGCCCAGGGATCAGGTAATGGTCTGTTGCAGACAGTGCTGCTGTCCTGGTTGCAGCGAGAAGCCCTGGGTCAGGGCGGTTTCAACACAGATAAAGCGCTGATACTCGTCAGCGGCAAGATCGGCGAACGCCTGGCTGCCGTTGTCCCACGGGTTCCATACCACCACACTGTCGTGACCGCTGGATTCTAGGGTGATTTTGCTGGCAGGTGACACAATTTCGACAGTGGGTGCTGCCAGCAGATGAATGCGGTCGGTTTCCGCTGAAAACCGGTAGTTGGGCGGGGTAGGCAATCGGGCCCAGTTTTGGGTTTTGTCAGAGTAAAGACCGCTCAAACCCCGCAATTGCGTCTGATGGATATCGTCGATCGCAAAGTAAGTGTGCAACGCGGCACTTAAGCTAAAGGCGGCTGGGCCCTGGTTCAGGGTATAGAGCCCCACTTTAAGCTTGCTGCCAACGTTGATCAGCACCTGTACCTGGGCGACACCATTGAAGCCGGGGCCGCTGCTGTCTTCCAGCTGCAACAACACCTCGGTGCTGCCAGCTTGCTCGGTAATGTCCACCACATCCCAGCGGCGGGTGCGGGCATAGCCATGCGCAGGCATGGGGGTAGTTGCTGCCGGGCCTTGGTAGGCGCCAAACCACGGCCAGCACAGCGGGATGCCGCCACGGATCGACTTGCTGCCATCGAGCAGTGCCTTGCTGCTGAGGAACAGGCGCTCGCGACCATCGTGCCTGGGGCAGAAGCTCAGCACCTGGCCACCGAACAGCGAAATGCGGGCCGAGCCCAGTGCGTTCTCGATCAGTAATTGCGGTACTTTCACATCAGGCCTGCTCGTATGGTTGCCATAGGCACTACTTGCAAACGTGGATCCGCCAGCACTTTCTGGATCAGCGCTTCGCCCACCGCCAGCCTTTCAGCCTGCATGCCCATCACATGGGAATGAAAAATAAAGGTCAGCGGAGTCTGAGTGGCAACCGCTTGATCAATGGTTTGTTCCCATTTATGCAAAGCTTCGGCAGGAGTGTATTTGTGCCAGAGCCAGTGGGTGGCATCCACGCCGGGCCATTGATAGGGAATGTTGACCAATTGAGCTTGGGCGCGCGAGGGCTTGGCCTGCTCGTGATAGCTGGCGTCGATTTCATAACCGAGCTCGGCCAGCAGTTGCTGCGTATAGGCGGTAGCGTGGCCACCGGGGGCGCGAAAGATGGTGGGAGCTTTGCCAAGAGTGCGGGTGTGACTTGCATGCGCTCGCTTCACCAGCGTATCGACTTCGGCATCTGACAACAGATGCCAGATTTCATGCTGCCAGCCATGCATGCCAATGACCACGCCTCTGGCATCCATTGCCCTGACCAGATCCGGATAGCGCTCGGCGCTCCAACCTTCCACGAAATAGGTGATGGGCACGCGATAACGCTCACACAAGTCGAGCAGGGCGGGAACCCCCACTTCGAGTGCGTAATTGGTGCCTTGCGGACGGGGTGCGATGATATTTCCACGAAAGAGATCGGCCGCATCCCCGAGATTGTCGAGGGTAAAACAAATGGGAATTTTAATCATATGGTGCAATGTTACAGCCATGTTACATGGTTGTCTTTGACTGCTTGCCATCGGGACCCATGTGCAAGCAAAGACATTATGAAATTCTTATATGCACCCTGCTATGCTGCCGCGCAAATTTACTGGCCGGTCCAGAAACCACGTGTTGAATTTCTTGATGTGCCGGAATTGGAAGTTGCCGCTCAATAATTTGGTTGGAACAGTTGTTTATTTTTCAAGTTGTTCCTGCAAAGGCAGTCACTATGAGCAGTAAATCAGCAGATTCCCACAGTCCAGGTCGTCAAGGTCTTGCCGTGCTTATGCTGGCAGCACTGGGTGTGGTGTATGGCGATATCGGTACCAGTCCGCTTTACACGATGAAGGAGATTTTCGGTGCGACCACCGGCATCCCGCTGGATCAGTTGCATGTGATAGGTGCAGTGTCGACCATCTTCTGGGCACTGATGCTGGTAGTGACTTTCAAATATGTCTATCTGGTGCTGCGTGCCGACAACCATGGCGAAGGCGGCATTCTCGCGCTGACAGCGCTGGCCAGCCAGGTGCTGGGTTCGCGGCCCAGACTGCGCCGTGCGATGCTGACGCTGGGCCTGTTCGGTGCCACGCTGTTTTATGGTGACAGTGTCATCACCCCGGCGATTTCGGTACTGGGCGCCATCGAAGGGGTGGAAGTGGTAACGCCGCAGCTGGAGCCGTTGATCCTGCCGTTCACGCTGCTTATTGTACTGTCGCTGTTCGTGATGCAACGCTTTGGCACCGCCAGTGTGGGCAAAGTGTTTGGCCCGGTCGTGCTAGTGTGGTTTGCGACGCTGGCAGTATCCGGTCTGCAACACATACTTGCGGTTCCGGTGATCCTGCAGGCACTGAATCCACTGCAGGCCTGGCATTTTTTGCTGGAGCGTGGCCCGCTGGTGTTCTCGGCAGTGGGCGCCATTGTGCTGGCGTTGACCGGGGGTGAAGCGCTCTATGCCGACATGGGACATTTCGGACGCAAGCCGATCCAGATGGCATGGACCCTGTTAGTGTTGCCGTCACTGGCATTGAATTACATGGGGCAGGGCGCCTTGTTGCTGGCCAATCCGGCGGCGATAGCAAACCCGTTTTATCTGATGTTTCCGCCTGCACTGCTATGGCCGGCGCTGATACTGGCCAGCATGGCCGCGATCATTGCATCGCAAGCGGTAATTTCCGGGGCTTATTCGATGACGCGCCAAGCCATACAGCTCGGTTTTCTGCCACGCATGTCGGTATTGCATACCTCGGCGCAGGAGTCGGGTCAGATCTACATGCCGGCCGTGAACTGGAGTTTGCTGGCAGCAGTAATTGGCACCGTGCTGCTGTTCGGCAGTTCCACCGCACTGGCCGGGGCTTACGGTGTGGCAGTAACCATGACGATGCTGATTACCACCGTGATGACCTTGTTTGTGGTGCTGGGTCGCTTCAAGGTGCCAGCGCCGCTGGCCTATGCCTCTACTGCCTTCTTCCTCACCATTGATGTGCTGTTGGTGGCAGGTTGTGCCATCAAGTTTTTCGACGGCGGCTGGTTCCCGTTGCTGGCAGCCTTGCTGTTGTTCCTGACCATGAGTACCTGGCGACGCGGCCGCACGATTCTGGTGGCATCCATCAAACGTGACGGGGTTTCACTGGCAACCTTTTTGCAAAATCTCGACATCGGCGATTTTCAATGTGCGAAACGCGTAGCTGTTTACATGGTGGCCGATCCTTCCACTGTGCCGCAGGCGCTGTTGCACAACATCAAGCATTACCAGACTCTGCATGAAACCAATGTCATCCTCACGGTGCGCTTCAGCGAAGTGCCGTGGGTGACGGAATCAGAGCGACTGAAGCTCGAGAACCTCGGCAAAAATTTCTGGCGTGTCACACTCAATTTCGGCTTTATGGAAACCCCGGATGTGCCCAATGCGTTGAGGTTGGGCGAAAGTGCAGGATTGAAAATCGCTTTGTTCCAGACCAGTTATTTCCTCAGTCGCGAAACCATCGTGGTGGCCCCCGGCAAAAATATGGCACGCTGGCGCCAGGCCTTGTTCGCAGCGATGAACCGCAATGCAGGCGGCGTCGTTGAATTCTTCAGGCTGCCCGACAATGCCGTAGTCGAACTCGGCGCCAGAGTGCAGATGTAGTCTCCAAGAAAGCGGGTTTGTTTTGCTGCTGCACTGAATGTGAAAGCGGGCTGCTCCCAGTCTCGCCACAAGAGGCCCTGCACAGAATCCTGTGTTATGTTACTGGCAGGTCACTTCTGTCTGGTACTCACTATGCAGCCACCCCGGATCAAGCCAACTGTTGTTGCCAAACTCAGCCTGCTGCTCGCAGCTCTGGGTCTTGCCGGCGCCACCCTGCACGCGCAGGAACCCAAACGCTCGCTCAAGCCGCCTTTGCATGGCAGCCACTGGGTCGCCATCACCGGCAAGCCACTGGCTGCTTCTGCTGGTGCCCTCACCTTTGCCAAAGGTGGCAATGCAGTGGATGCCGCCTGTGCCATGCTGGCTGCGGCCGCCACCATGTGGGACACCATGAGCTGGGGCGGTGAAACCCAGGCACTTATCCATAATCCCCTTACCGGCAAAGTCATCGCCATCAACGCGCTCGGCGTTGCTCCCACTGGTGCCACTCCCGAATATTTCCGCCAGCAGCTCGGTATGAAATATCCCCCTGAATATGGACCGCTCGCAGCCATCACTCCTGGCACTCCCGGTGGCTTGCTGGTGATGCTGGCCGAGTTCGGCAAACTGAGTCTTGCACAGGTGCTGGCCCCGGCGATGGAAATGGCCGCCGGTTATCCCATGGAACAAAACCTGGTGGATACGCTGGATCGCTACCAACCTTTTATCCTGCAGTGGAAGGATGCGCGTCGCATCATGCTGCCCAATCTGGATCCGGCACATCCCAACGCCCATGCTGCGCCCACTGCCGGTGAAATGTTTGTGCAGAAAGATTTGCTGACCACACTTACCAAACTGGTGGACACAGAAAAAGCGGCGCTGGCGGCCGGCAAGAATCGCCAGCAAGCCATCATGGCGGCGTATGAACGCTTCTATAAAGGCGACATCGCCGAGGAGCTTACCCGCGCAGTGCAGGAGGCTGGCGGGCTGATCACAATGGATGATCTTGCCAAGTGGCAGGTGCACATCGAAGCGCCAGTAACCACCAACTACAAAGGCATCGATGTCTACAAACTCAATACCTGGGTGCAGGGGCCGGTGTTGCTGCAGGAACTTAATCTGCTTGAAGGCAAGGATTTGCAAGCAATGGGTTACAACAGCCCCGAGTATATTCACACGCTGTATCAGGCGATGAACCTCGCCTTTGCTGATCGCGATTTTTACTACGGCGATCCCTACTTTCCGCCGGAAGAACCCATCAAGGGCTTGTTGAGCAAGGACTATGCGCGCGCCCGTATGGCCACGATGCCAAAGTATTACAACAACCCGCTGGTGAAGCCTGGCGATCCCTATCCTTACCAGAATGGCAAGAATCCCTATGCTGCGCTGTTGAACAAGTGGCAGCCACGCGTTGGTCCTGCGCGGGTGGCAGACAGCACCATTACCAGAACCACCGAAGAATCACGCCGCGCCGGCACTACCTCGATACAAGCCGCTGATGCCGAAGGCTGGGTCGTATCGATCACGCCCAGTGGCGGCTGGACACCTGCTTTCATCGCCGGCAGCACTGGCGTGGGTCTATCGCAGCGCATGCAAAGCTTCATCATGGATGCGGAAGAAGGTCAGAACCCGTTCAATGTGCTGGCACCCGGCAAGCGGCCGCGTGCCACCTTGTCACCCGGCATGGCACTGAAGGATGGCAAGCCATTCCTGTCGTTTGCGGTGCAGGGCGGCGATTTCCAGGATCAGAATCTGCTGCAGTTTTTCCTGAACATTGTCGAGTTCGGCATGGATGTGCAGCAAGCCACCGAAGCCGCCAACATGGGCAGCTATCAGATGCATGATTCGTTTGGTGAACATACCAGCGAACCCGGCAAACTGTTGCTGCGTATGGATACGCCCTTGCCGGTGCAATACCGCTTGCAGGACATGGGCTACATGATCGTTAACGAGGAGCTGACCTCCGGCCCTATCAATGGCATCTTCATTGATCAGAACCATCATACCTTGATGGGAGGGTCCAGCAACTTTGGCGATGATTACGGCGTAGCGTGGTGACAGAGTCGCAAGGGCGCGAATTATTGCCGGCTTGCGCAGCACACTGATGACACTGCCATGGAAAAATTGGCATGAGCCTATGTTTTAATCTGCCCTTGTCCTCTTTCTGCAGGTAGTCCCCAATGTCCAAGATCAGTGGCGGCG
Source organism: uncultured Gammaproteobacteria bacterium (assembly GCA_903853385.1). Taxonomy (GTDB): domain Bacteria; phylum Pseudomonadota; class Gammaproteobacteria; order Pseudomonadales; family Pseudohongiellaceae; genus CAILUG01. The sequence continues at coordinate 29,320 of CAINTJ010000095.1, read as the reverse complement.
AAGTAGTCGCACAAACCCTGGTAGCCAACGGTATTGATACGCTGTTTGGTATTCCTGGGGTGCAATTGGATCCGGTATTTGCCGGCCTGTACGACGTGCGCGACCAGGTGCGTATCTACCACGCCCGTCATGAGCAGGGCGTAGCCTTGATGGCTTATGGTTATGCGCATGTCAGCGGCAGGATCGGCACCATGCTGGTGGTACCAGGCCCAGGCTTTCTCAATGCCACTACCGGCATGCTGACAGCGCATGCCTGCAATAACCCGATGCTGTGCCTGGTTGGACAGAGCGAGCGCATGTTCATCGGCTCGGGTGTGGGCGTGTTGCATGAGCTCGACAACCAGATCGGCATTGCCCGCAGTCTGACCAAATGGGCAGTGCGGGTAGAGTCAACGGAGCAAATCGTGCCGCTGCTTACCATGGCACTGGAAGAAATCCGCACTCTGCGACCACGACCGGTGTATGTGGAGCTGCCGTCCGATGTGGTCAGGATGCAGATGGAGCTGCCGGCTTTGTTGCCGGCACGTACCCGGCAACTGGTACCGGCACTGCAGCAACAGCAGGTTGAAACAGTGGCCCAGGCATTGGCCAATGCGCAGTTCCCCTTATTGATGGCCGGAGGTGGCGCCGCCGGCGCCTGCGAACCAATCCGCCAGCTGGCTGAGCTGTTGGCCGCACCAGTGGGCATGAGCGAAAACGGCCTCGGCACGCTGGATGCGCGGCATCCGCTCGCCTTCACCCAATTGGGCGCTAACAAGTTATGGGCCAAAGCAGATGTGGTACTGGCGCTGGGCACCCGCCTGTATGCGCCCATCTACAACTGGGGTTATGACGATCAACTCAAAATTTTCAAAGTCGATATCGATAGCAGTGAGCTGCACCGGTTGCCGGTACCGCTGTACAGCATTCATGCCGACGCCGCCGGTTTTGTGGTAGCACTGTGCGAGGCAGTGCCGAAATATCTGCAACAGCGGCGTGACCATAGTGCCACGTTCACGCGCGTGCGTGATGAATGCAAGGCACTGCTCGCCAAGCTGGCGCTGCCGCGCCGCATCGTTGAAATTATTCGCAGCGAGCTGGGTGAAGACGGCATTCTGGTGGCGGATGTTACCCAGCTGAATCACGCGGCGCTCGACATGTATCCGGTCTACAAACCGCGCACCTATATCAGCTCCGGCTATCAAGGTACGCTCGGTTTTGGACCTTGCACTGCCATGGGAGCGAAGGTGGGCAAGCCGGAAGTGCCGGTGGTGTGTCTGGTGGGTGATGGTGGTTTCATGTATGCGTGCCAGGAACTGGCCACTGCCGTGCAATTCAACATTGCAGTGATCATGCTGGTGATCAATGATGGCGCCTACAAAAATGTTGAAGGCATCCTTAATCGCAGCTATGGTGGCCGCGCCATTGCCACCACGCTCAAGAATCCCGACTTTGTGAAATTTGCCGACAGCTTCGGAGTAGCCGCGCGCCGCGTTACTACGCCGGAGCAGATGCAGTTGGCGCTACGTGAACTGATCGCGCTCAATGAGACAGCCGTGATCGACTTTCAGATCACCGACATCCCCACTGCGTTCTGGCTGCGATTCCTGCCGCAGGTGCGTAAATGCAAGCCGGAAAACCCCTATGGACTGGTCAAGAATTCATGAGCGGGCAGCGTTGGATTTAACATCAGAACGGTAACTGGTCCGGTACGTTGTGAGCCGGTATCGACCACAGCCTGGTAGCGCTGGCCGCCGATTCCCCGGCGTAGACTTCCACACGCAGCGCCAGATTGGTCTGCACCAGCGTGGCAGGCGTGGGAATGGTGATGCGGAAACCTACCTGGTCGTAATTGAGGTGCAGGCGTTTTTGAAGATCGGGACGAGGAGATTTAGCAACATGCTGATGCTGAGCGGAAACACCATCGATGCACAGATCCAGCCATTGGGCAGCGACTCCGTTCGTCTGCACCGCCCAACCCACAACTTTTACGAAGCGGTCATCGACAGTCACCGAATCGACAAAACCCACGGTGCCGGAAAAAGGCAGCGCTCTGCTGAGAGCGGGTGGACTGTGATCGGGGTGCTGCATGACGGGGTTCTGAAGCCCGTCAAAATAATTTTGTGCGGAGCTATGGCGATGCCCGCGTGGCTCAAGACCGGTCATGCCTGACATGGTGAGTGTCACCACCAGGTAGCCGGCCGCGATCATGCAGGCCACTACCTCTTCACGCCGCTCTTCCGGGATATAGGCATCCAGCGCAAATGAGCCACCTCCGGCCGTGGCCTGCCAGAGTTGCAGCAGCGGTGCCAGCAGTCCGGCCTGGAAAATTTTGCGATAGGAGTCATCAAGTCGGGTGTGATCAAGGTCGGGGCCGAGCAGGGCTTTTAACTCCGCCGGCGCCTCCAGATGGCCCGCAGCGATCTGGGTCAGTACTTTATCGCCGCTGATCACCGGTACGCCGGCGGGTACAAGCAGGCTGCCTGCCACACTGCTCTTGCCGGAACCGGAGGCCTGCATCAACAGATAGACCAGCGGTTTGCGCCGGGTGATATGCAGGACATGGCGGGGCACCGGGTCCCCGCGCTGGCTCACACTGTTGCCAATCACTTTCCAGGCATAGGGTTGCAGGATGTCGCTGAGCAGGGGCCAGGTAGGATAGCTGCGCACGTCCATGCTGCGATCCACTTGTACCCATTGCTTGCATCTTTCTGTCGACACGCCCAGCTCCAGCACCAGCGTGCCATCCGGATTCAATAACTGCATCAAGCGTGTAATCAATGCCGCTTGATCGGCAGCATAATGCAGCGATGAAGCCAGCAGGATCACATCGAAGCCTGCTGCTGGCAGCGTGTCCCAGCTTTGGCACAGAAATTCAGCGGCCGGAAAGCGCCGGCGGGCCCGCTCAATGTAGAGGGGGGATGCATCCAGGCCCACCGCGCGACTGGCACCATCATGCAGCGCATAGCCACAGAAGAATCCTTCATTACAGCCCACATCCAGAAAACTCTTGTGGGCCAGCGTTGGCAGCCGCAGGGCTTTCAGTTTTTCCAGCGAGTTGGAGTCGCCGCCGACCTCCGGAAAGCTCTGGTACTGGGGGGTGGCAGGTGTCGAGGGTGGTGCTTGCACGTGGGTGTCCAGCAGGAGTGTATGTGGAAAGTATAAAGGCCTGTGCAGGATGTGCCAGCCCGGCAAGCACTAGCTAAGTCGCAGCCCCTGCATTTCAGGAGTCTTTCCCCTGCAAAAGCTGCCCGCCAAGGTCGACAATCCCTACATTGGCTGGGTATTCTGGCCTGGCCTTTCCAAGGCACCCTGCTGGGCAGGCATGGTTACTGTTTTCCCCTTATACAACAGGCGTCCAATCGTATGAACATCCTTCACCCAGTGATCCTGTCCGGTGGCAGCGGTTCCCGCCTGTGGCCCTTGTCACGTGAAGCCTATCCCAAACAGCTGCTGCCCTTGCAGACAGCGCAAACCATGCTGCAGGAAACCGTGCTGCGCGCGATGCAATTGTCATCAGCCCAGCTGGCGGTGGCAGCACCCCTGTTGGTTTGCAATGAAGAACACCGTTTCCTGGTGCGGGAACAATGCCAGAGCGCTGGCTACAACCCTGCCGCCATTTATCTGGAGCCAACCGGTCGTAACACGGCGCCGGCGATTGCGCTGGCAGCCTTGCATCTGGCCCAGGGCGAGCATCCGGATCCGGAGGCATTGATGCTGGTGATGCCGGCCGATCACGTTATCCAGAACCGGCAGGCATTCAGCACTGCGGTAGAGCAGGCCGCTGCTGCTGCCCGACACGGCAAGCTCGTCACTTTCGGCATCGCGCCGGGCTATCCGGAAACCGGCTATGGCTATATCAGGAGCGGCGCCCTCTTGCCGGCCTTGCCCGGTGCGGCGGCAGTAGCGCAATTTGTTGAAAAGCCTGATCTGGAGCGGGCCAAGGCCTTCCTGCTGGATGGCTCTTACAGCTGGAACAGCGGCATGTTTCTGTTCACGGCGGGCACTTATTTGCAGGAACTGGAGAGATACCGTCCCGACATAAGCCAGGCGATCACTCTGGCCTGGCAGCAGCGCACCACTGATCTGGGTTTTTACCGGCCCGATAAGGCTGCGTTTGTGCAGTGTCCGGCTGACTCCATCGACTATGCAGTAATGCAGGCCACCCGGCAGGCCGCAGTGGTGAAGGCGGACATGGGCTGGAGCGATGTCGGCTCGTGGGAATCACTGTGGCGACTGGCCAATCGCGATGACAAGGGCAATGCCATTCATGGTGATGTGCTGGCGATCAATACCACCAACAGCTATCTGCGGGCTGAATCCCGGCAAGTGTCAGTGATCGGGCTGGACAAGGTCACCGTGGTAGAGACCAAGGATGCCGTGCTGGTAATGCATACCGATGCAGCCCAGGATGTGAAAAAAGTGGTGGAACAGTTGCGCCTGCAGGGCCGCAGCGAGAGTTTGCAGAATCTGCGTGTTTATCGGCCGTGGGGCTGGTATGAGGAAATCGACCAGGGTGAGAATTTCAAGGTGAAGCGTCTGCAGGTGAATCCAGGGGAAAAAATTTCGCTGCAATTGCATCATCATCGTGCCGAGCATTGGGTGGTGGTCTGTGGCAAAGCTACAGTGACTGTCGGTGACACAGTCAGGGAAGTTGATGTCAACCAATCAGTTTACATACCGCTGGGCGACAGGCACCGGCTGGAAAACCGCCATGACGCCATATTGCAATTGATTGAAGTGCAGTCAGGGAGTTATCTGGGCGAAGATGATATCGTGCGCTTCGAAGATAAATATCAACGGCACACCCAATGAATACGGCTTACTGCATGCGCGCAGCCCGTGCCGGGTAAAAGGACAACGATGTTGGGCAATACTGTAATTTTTGATTTTGACGGTACCATTGTAGATTCGGCTCCCGCCATCCTTGATACGCTGGAACAGGTGCTGGCCAAGCATCAGCTCAAGCCCCGGCGGCCGGTCAGCCACGATTTGATTGGTCCGCCACTGCCTGCCACGCTGACGGCATTGACCGGCATCAGTGACAAGGCAAAACTTGAGCAATTGATAGGCAGTTTCAAAGCGGTTTATGACAGCACTGGGCTGGAATCCACGCTGTTGTATGCGGGAATGGAGACATTGCTTCCGGCTTTGGTAAAGTCAGGCTACCGGCTGATGCTGGCCACCAACAAACGCAAATTTCCAACCGAGCGGTTACTGGCCAAATTCAAACTGGCTGAATGCTTCACCGGGGTTTATTGTCTGGACTCGCAAGACCCCCCCTATGCCGACAAGTCGCGCATGCTTACGGCAATGTTACAGACACAATCATTGACTCCCCGGCACAGTATTTATGTTGGGGACACCTGTCATGATGAGGTGGCGGCAGCCAGGGCCGGACTGCCTTTCCTGGCAGTGGCGTGGGGTTATGGTGTAGGCGTGCAACTGGTTTCTGCGCAGGCGCAAATAGTGTCGACACCGTCGGCGTTACTGGCCGCAATAGCCAAGCATTTTTCCGGCTGAAACATGCAGTTACTGAAAACCAAAGATCCTTTGATTAACAGATTGACAGTCGAATCAGCATGAATGGAGTTCCGATGATGAAGAAGGCTTTTGTAACCGGCGTTACCGGGCAGGACGGAGCCTACCTGGCTGAATTCCTGCTCAACAAAGGTTATGAAGTGCATGGCCTCAAGCGGCGTACTTCCCTGTTCAATACTGATCGCATCGATCATTTGTATGAAGGTCCGGAAGTCCGTAACCGCCATTTCATTTTGCATCATGGTGACCTCACCGATAGTTCCAGCCTGATCCGCATTATCCAGCAGGTGCGCCCGGACGAAATCTACAACCTGGCCGCGCAGAGTCATGTGGCCGTGTCGTTCGAGGAGCCGGAATATACTGCCAACTCCGATGCAATCGGCACCCTGCGTTTGCTGGAAGCCATCCGCATCCTCGGTCTGGAACAGACCACGCGTTTTTACCAGGCCTCTACCAGTGAGCTCTATGGTCTGGTGCAAGAAACCCCGCAGAAGGAAACCACACCCTTCTATCCGCGCAGTCCCTACGCCGTGGCCAAGCTCTATGCGTACTGGATCACTATCAACTATCGTGAAGCTTATGGACTGTATGCCTGCAACGGGATTTTGTTCAATCACGAATCTCCCAATCGCGGCGAAACCTTTGTCACCCGCAAGATCACCCGCGCACTGGCGCGCATCAAGCTGGGTTTGCAGGACTGTCTGTATCTCGGCAATCTTGCTGCCAAACGCGACTGGGGCCATGCGCGCGATTACATCGAGATGATGTGGCTGATGTTGCAACAGCCCAAGCCTGATGATTTTGTGATTGCCACAGGCGAACAGCATTCAGTGGAAGAATTCGTCAATGCTGCAGCTGCCGAACTTGAGATTGGCATTAGCTGGCAGGGCAGTGGTATCGATCGCAAGGGTTATGATGAAAAAGGGCGCTGCATTGTCGCAGTTGATGCCCGCTATTTCCGCCCGGCCGAGGTAGAAACCCTGCTCGGTGATGCATCGAAGGCACGCATCCAGCTCGGGTGGGTCCCGCGTACCACTTTCGCGGAATTGGTGGCAGAGATGGCACAAGCGGATTTCCAGTCTGCCAAACGCGATGCGTTGGTAAGAGAGCATGGTTACAAAGCCATGGATCATCACGAATAGGCAGCTTTGCAGTGAAACGACGCATCTTTGTTGCAGGAAACAAGGGCATGGTGGGCTCTGCGCTGGTGCGTTGCCTGCAGCAGCGCAACGATGTAGAGCTCTTGACTGCATCGCGCGCCGAACTTGATCTCACCAATCAGGCTGCCGTGCAGGACTTTATGCGGACCCGGCGTCCGGACCAGATTTATCTGGCCGCAGCCAAAGTGGGTGGCATCCATGCCAACGACACCTACCCTGCCGAATTCATCTACGAAAACCTGCAAGTGCAATGCAATGTTGTGCATGCCGCGCATCTGGCCGGAGTACAGCAGTTGTTGTTTCTTGGCTCCTCGTGCATTTATCCAAAGCTGGCACCGCAGCCGATGGCGGAAGCAGCTTTATTGACGGGTCCGCTCGAGTCCACCAATGAGCCTTATGCCATAGCCAAGATCGCCGGCATCAAATTGTGTGAAAGCTACAACCGTCAATATATGCGCGACTATCGCAGCGTGATGCCCACCAATCTCTACGGCCTTGGTGACAATTTCCATCCGGACAACAGTCATGTGATTCCGGCTTTGATGCGGCGTTTGCATGAAGCCGCCCGTGCTGGACTGGCTGAAGTCGTGATCTGGGGCAGCGGTACGCCCCGGCGGGAATTCCTGCATGTCGACGACATGGCAGCCGCGTGTGTGCATGTGCTGGAGCTGCCGCTGGCGCAGTATCAGACACAAACCCTGCCGAGACTCTCGCATCTGAATGTTGGCACTGGTGTAGATTGCTCTATCCGTGAGCTGGCCGTCTTGTTGGCAAACATCACCGGCTATAAAGGCAGCCTGGTATTTGACACCAGCAAACCTGATGGACCGCCGCGCAAACTGGTGGATGTGTCACATTTGTCAGCACTGGGCTGGCAGGCCGCCATCTCGCTGGAACAGGGCTTGCAACATACCTTTGACTGGTTTTTACAGCAGCAAACCCAAGGTGGGATGCGCGGTTACTAGCGTCAATCCCGGGCTGGGCAGCATCCAGGTTTGTGGTTGAGGGTTTTGAGGTGCGCATACCATGCGAAAGTCATGAACACATTGCTGCACAAAAGCAACAATATGACGCTGACTATCGGGGGTAGATTCATGGTGCAAACGCTTGTAACCGGCGCAGGATCAATTGCGACAGTTCCTGGCGCATTTCATTCTGGATGATCAAGGCTTCTTCGGTTTTGGCGACAGCATTTTCCGGATCGGCCAGGTAAACCTTGGTCAGGCTCAACCTCTGCTCGGGTATCGAGGCAGCGTTGCCACGTTTGAGCTGGAATGGCACCGTCATGATGATTTCATATTCACCGGCACGCGCGTTGGCATTTACGCTGATGGCGCGTTCAATGCTGGTCTCGGCGCCCAGGGCAAGGCTGTAGATGCTGGCGCCGGTGGTGTCGGTCAGCTTGACCTTGTTGTTGACCAGCGTGCGCATCAATTCCCGCCCCATTGCCGTGCTGTCGTTGACGTTGTCCAGATGCAGCGGCTGCAAACTGGCCGGCAACTCGGCTGTGCCGCGCAACGCGAAACCACAACTGGTCAACAGCAGGGTGAAAAAGCCGAGGGTCAGGAAGCGCAGCATGTTTATTATCCCACTACAATGTTGATCAGCTTGCCGGGTACAACGATCACTTTCTTTACGGCAAACCCCGCCATGAATTTCTGCACGGCTTCATTGGCCAGCGCTGCAGCTTCGATTGCAGCCTTGTCACTCTCGACTGGCAACTCCAGCACGGCGCGCAATTTGCCATTCACCTGGGCGGCGATGTTGACTCTGGTGGCTACCAGCGCACTCTCATCCCAGCCTGGCCATGAGGCGTCAATCAATGCGCCTTTTTTGCCAAGATGATTCCACAATACATGGCACACGTGCGGCACAATGGGGCCGAGCAGCAGCACCATAGCTTCCAGAGCTGCCTGAGCCACTGCCTGATTCTGGCTGCCGTCCTGAATGTTATGTACTGCGGCGAATTTGGTGAGATCGTTATAGAGCTCCATTACGGCAGCTATGGCAGTGTTGAAAACCTGGCGCCGGTCGTAGTCGTCGGTGACTTTCTTGATGGTGGCATGGGTCTTCTGCCGCAGTTCTTGCTGGGCCTCGGTGAGACTGGCCACTTCAACTTCCATGGCGCCGCCGGCATAACTGCCTATCAGTTTCCACAACCGGCGCAGGAAGCGATGCGCGCCTTCCACACCACTGTCGGACCACTCAAGGCTTTGATCAGGTGGCGAAGTAAACATCATGTACAAACGCACAGTGTCGGCACCGTATTGTTCGATCATGCTTTCCGGATCAACGGTGTTGCCAAGTGATTTTGACATTTTGGCACCGTCTTTCAGCACCATGCCTTGCGTAAGCAAACGTTTGAATGGTTCATCGGTTTTAACCAGACCCAGGTCGCGCATCAGTTTGTGGAAGAAGCGCGAGTAGAGCAGATGCAGGATGGCATGCTCGATGCCACCGATGTACTGGTCCACATCCAGCCAGTAATCCACTTCCGGCTGATTGAGCATGCCGCCGTCAAAGCGTGCGCAGGTGAAGCGGGCGTAGTACCACGACGACTCCATGAAAGTGTCAAAAGTGTCGGTTTCGCGTTCGGCCTTGCCACCGCACTTGGGGCAAGTGCAGTCGATGAAGCTGCGCATCTTTTTGATAGGTGATGTTGCTCCATCGATTTCGACATCAGTGGGCAATATCACCGGCAGATCTTTATCAGGCACTGGCACTGCGCCACACCCGGCGCAGTTGATGATCGGAATCGGTGCGCCCCAGTAGCGCTGGCGGCTTACGCCCCAGTCGCGCAGACGGAAGTTCACCTGCTTGCTGCCTATGCGCTGGTTTTCAAAACTGGTCAGCAAGGCATCGAAGGCGCCCTCGAAGTCGAGGCCGTTCAATTCGCCGGAATTGATCAGTACGCCCTTGTCGGTGAAGGCGGCCTGGCTGATGTCGCAGCAGCTGCCATCTTGGGGCGCGATCACCTGCAGGATGGGCAGGCCATACTTGTGCGCGAATTCCCAGTCACGCTGGTCATGGCCGGGCACCGACATAACGGCACCGGAGCCGTATGACATCAGCACAAAGTTGGCAACCCAGATCGGCACTTGCGCACCGGTGACGGGATGGATGGCGCGCAGGCCGGTGTCCATGCCCACTTTTTCGGCGGTGGCCAGTTCGGCTTCAGCGGTCTTGTGATTGTCCTGTTGTTTGATAAAAGCTGCCAGCGCAGGATTGTGCTGCGCGGCCTGCAGCGCCAGTGGATGCTGGGCAGCAACGGCACAGTAGGTAACGCCCATCAGGGTATCAGGCCGGGTCGTGTAAACTGTGAGCAGTTCGCTTGCGCCGGCCACCTTGAACGAAAACTCCAGGCCTTCCGAGCGACCTATCCAGTTCTGCTGCATTACCTTGACACGCTCGGGCCAGCCATCCAGTTGGTCGAGGTCGTTCAACAGTTCGTCAGCATAGGCAGTGATCCTGATAAACCACTGCGGAATCTTGCGGCGTTCCACCAGCGCCCCCGAGCGCCAGCCGCGACCGTCGATCACCTGTTCGTTGGCGAGCACGGTCATATCCACCGGGTCCCAGTTCACTTCTGCATCTTTTTTGTAGACGAGCCCTTTCTCAAACAGGCGGCAGAAGAACCACTGTTCCCAGCGATAGTAATCAGGGTGACAGGTGGCCAGCTCGCGATCCCAGTCATAGGCATAGCCCAGCTGCTGCAGCTGCATGCGCATGTACTTGATATTTTCGTAGGTCCAGTCGGCCGGAGGCAGTTTGTGTTTGAGTGCGGCGTTTTCAGCCGGCAACCCGAACGCATCAAAGCCCATCGGCTGCAGCACATTCTTGCCGCGCATGCGCTGAAAGCGCGAGATGACGTCGCCTATCGTGTAGTTGCGCACGTGGCCCATGTGCAGGCGCCCGCTCGGGTAGGGGAACATCGACAGGCAGTAGAACTTGGGTCGGCTGGAGTCCACGTCGACCTTGAAACTGTGGTGGTCCTGCCAGTAGCCCTGGGCTTGTTCTTCAACCGGTTTATGGTTGTATTCTTCGTTGAAGTTGATCGTCATGACTGCTGTTTGATTCGGTGATTTCGGGATGCGGAAAGAGGAGTATTCTACTCTGAGTGGCTGTTTTTACGCAGCTTTTACCGTTGGGTGAATACAAGCCGGTTTGAGTGAGGGGGGACCTTGCTGGGCACCCACTGGGGGTTTCCAGCGCGGGGCTACCCGGGGCAGTGTTGCAGTTTGGCGGGCTACAGGGCTTTCTGCATCCTGATCCCATCCTGCCCATCTTCGTAATAGCCCGGTTTATGGCCGAAGATGTGATAGCCGAGCTTCTGGTAGAGGCCGATGGCGACGTGGTTACTGGCTGCCACCTCGAGTCGCATCGACGCACTGCCCTGCTCGCGGGCTAGCGCCTCGGCTCTGCGCAGCAACTTCTTGCCGAGTCCCTGGCCGCGTGCCGCTCTGCTGATGGCGATGGAGTAAAGGCGGGCGGCAGGACTGTCAGCCCGGCTGAACACCAGGCAAAAACCCAGCACTGCCGCACCACTGTGGGCCAACAACAGAATGCCGTTGGGAGCATCCACCCAGTGGCGCAGCTGCCGCGCGCTCAGTTGGTCGCCGTCAAAGCTCGTATGTTCCACCTCAAACAGTGCCGGCACGTCGCTGATGAGGGCGCGGCGAAGGCGGACCGGGGGCAAGGCACTGCGGGAGCTGGAGGACATAAAGGAGCGCTTCTGGAAATTGACGGAGAATTCTCGCAAGACACAGTGTTGCTTTGCCAGCAAAATAGGCATACTCGCAGACCATATTTTCCATAGAAGGAGACTAGCTCGCCCCATGTCAAATGTCCTCATCGTCGTGGATAGACTCGAAGACTGGGAACCGTATTATCCGAGTGATCTGGTAATCTCTTTCGATCAGTATCTGTCGCTGAAATCACCCCCCCATCAGCGCGTGCGTGTCATCAATCTTTGCAGTGATTACAGCTATCTGAGCCCGGGCTACTACTGCTCGCTGCTAGCGGAAGCCAAAGGCCATCATGTCATTCCCACCAGCAAGGTGCTTAATGACGTGTGGTCGCCGCTACTCTATCAGCTCAATGTCGAAGAAGTGTTTCTCACGCTCGAAAAGATGTTCAAGAAAGGTGAGCGGCCTGCCACTCTGGAATTCAAAGCCTATTTTGGTCAGGTGGCCGAGCCTTCGCTGAAACCGCTGGCCCGTGTTGTGTTTGAGCGTTTTGCCGCGCCGGTGGTGTCGGTAACACTGAAATCCCTCGACGATGGCCATTGGGTGATCGCCGACTTGCATGTGGTCGATCACAAGAGTCTCACCGATGCCGAAGAGACTTCGTTTGGCGAGGCGCTCGACATCTTCAGTCGCCAGATCTGGCATCCGAAGAAGGCGCGCAAGCATGCCAAATACGATCTGGCCATTTTGCTGAATGATCAGGAAAAACTGCCGCCCAGCAACATGCCTGCCATCAAGAAATTCATCCAGGCTGGCAAGAACCTGGGTGTGGATGTGGAAATCATCTCCCCGGATGACTTCATGCGCCTGCCCGAGTTCGACGCTCTGTTCATCCGCGAAACCACCAGTATCGAGCATCATACCTACCGTTTCGCCAAAAAGGCCGAAAGCATGGGTTTGGTGGTGCTGGATGACCCCACTTCGATCCTGCGTTGCACCAACAAGATCTACCTCGCTGACTTGTTTTCGGCCAATGGCGTGCCGGCACCGCGTACGCTGATTATCAGCCGTGGTCGTGAAGAACAGCTGGAAAATGCCGCAGAAACCCTCGGCTTCCCGATTGTGGTGAAAATCCCGGATGGTTCATTTTCACGCGGTATCGTGAAGGTGGATGATCTGGAAGAGCTCAAGGCCAAAGCCGCGACGCTGTTCGAGGAATCAAGCCTGTTGTTATGCCAGGAATTTCTCTATACGGATTTCGACTGGCGCATCGGCGTTCTCAACAACCGCGCACTCTATGCTTGTCGCTACTACATGGTGAAAGACCACTGGCAAATCTATCACCATCAGAATGATGACGAAGCCAGTCTGGTCGACAAGGACGACAAAACCAAATCCGGTGGTTTTGACACCTTGCCCACCTTCGAAGTGCCAAGGGTAGTGTTGCAGGCTGCGCTCAAAGCCACCAAAGGCATCGGCGACGGTTTCTATGGTGTCGATGTGAAACAGTGGGGCGACAAGGCCTTTGTGATTGAAGTGAATGACAACCCCAGCATTGATGCCGGGGTGGAAGACCAGTATCTCGGCAATGAACTCTACAGTTTGATCATGCAGGAGTTCGTGCGCAGGATGGAAGAATAGCAGCCCCAAACCAGGAGTACTTCATGACCATTAAAGTTGGCGACAAAATCCCATCCTGTGCCACGCTCAGGATATTCGGCGAAAAAGGTCCACAGGCCATCACCACGGACGAACTGTTCGCCGGCAAGAAGGTGGTAATGTTTGCTGTGCCCGGCGCCTTCACTCCGGGCTGCTCCAAGACACATTTACCCGGCTTTGTAGTGCACGCCGATGCCATCAAGGCCAAGGGTGTGGATAGCATCATCTGCATGGCAGTCAATGATGCGTTTGTCATGCATGCCTGGGGTGAAGCCCAGAATGCCGAGCACCTTATCATGCTGGCTGACGGCAGTGCCGACTTCGCCAAAGCCATGGGCCTTGAACTAGACCTCGCCGACAAAGGCATGGGTGTGCGTTGCAAACGCATGGCGATGGTCATTGAGAATGGCGTGGTCAGCTTTATGGCAATCGAGCCGCCGGGCGGCATCGTTGAGAGCTCGGCCGAAGCCATACTGAAAGTGCTGTAACAGTTACTCTTCCCCATCCCAGTGAAACTTGTGCAGCACCCGGTGCACAACCGGGGTGAGGATCAGCGCGGCCGTGACAATAAACACCAAGCCTGCATAGAGTGCATAGCAGCCGGCAAAAAATTTGCCGGCCTCTGTTTGCGGGGCATTCACTGGTCCCATGCCGCCCAGCAGCATGGAGGCATTCAGAAATGAGTCCATCGCCGACAGGTTTTCAAATTCCATATAACCGGCCATGCCTATGACGAGCGATAATGCCAGCAACAAGGTGGCGATCAATACGTGTGAAGCCAGCCGGGAGGCGAAAGCCCCGGTCGCCAGGGGTTTGTGTGTGCGGGACTCGTACATGAACAAATGCTCGCATTAGTTAAAGGGTAGTTGCCAGCAGCTGGACGCTTGGTTGACTTGCATACAGGCGGAACACTAAGGGTAGTCACCAGGGCCCATGCAAACAGCCCGGAAACAAACAAAATTTTATTGGTGCAGCAACTTCAATAACATTTCTGTCGATAGTCGCAGATTTTCTTCCCAGGTATAACCCACAATGTCACGGCCGGTTGCTGCATCCGTGAACGGCATTACTTCATTGTCATTCACCAGAAAGCGGTAATCGGCCGTTATTTCATCCCCCGCAGCCAGGTCACGGGTAGCAAACACAAATCCCAGATGCCACAGGCCGCTAGGATTAAATGAGTGATTCACATAACAGTCATCCGGCCAGTCGGTGCTAACCGTGTGATAGCTCTCGAACCAGCGCACGCAAGCATCATCTTCCGGTGAGCCCGGCACCAGCGCGGCCCGTTGTGCGGCGTTGTAGACCTTGTTGATCGCATCCGGCGCCACCAGCACCTGGCCGCGTTTGACGGATTCCAGCAGGAACACGCCTTTGCCATCGGCATAGGCGGCTGGGCGGACTTGGTATTTCGGGACGATCATGAATGACTCTCATTACTGAACTGCAAAAGTACAAGCAGGATAGGGGGCTGTTTTCGTGATGTCCACCCTGGCAGCCCCCGGCCCAAGTCGGTGCGCTGATTTATGGCTCATATTGAGCACATGGTGCACACTTGACCCATGTATATCATCAACGCATTGTTCCCGGTTGTCCTCATCGCTCTGCTTGGCTATCTGGCCCGTCGCCGTCACTGGCTGAACGAGCCGGAGGCTGCGGCCATTGAGCGCATTTCATTCTGGTTTCTGATTCCATGCCTGTTGTTTCATGGTGCTGCCACTGCGCAGTTTCCGGCTGACATGCATTGGGCTTATCTGGGGGGATTCTATCTGGTAGTGCTGGTGGTCTATGGTACTGGTATGGCAATGGGGCACTGGCTGTTCGATTACAACTTGCGAGAACTCAGCATTTTTGGCATGGGCGGTGCCTATGCAAATGCCACGGTGCTGGGTATTCCGGTAACGCTAGCGGTGCTGGGCAAGGCAGCGTTAGTGCCAATGCTGGTAATTATCTGTGTGCATAACCTGATGATTTTTTCACTGGGCACCGCACTGGCTGAATGGAACCCGCCGTTGTCCACAATCGAGGACGCTGCGGCCAGGGGATGGCGAGCCCGTTTCCAGCGTGTGGGTGTCGAATTGCTGCTGAATCCTATTAGCGGGAGTTTGCTGGCAGGTTCGCTGTTCAATTTTGCCGGGCTGGGCTTGCCTGGCGTTCTCGATAACACCCTGGATCTGCTGGCGGCAGCAGCAGTGCCTGGTTCAGTGTTTGGCCTGGGCGCAGCGCTGACGCGTTATCAAATTCGCGGAGAAATCGGCAAAGCGCTGGTGATGGTGGTGATCAAGCTGCTCTTGATGCCAGCGTTGATGTGGTGGCTGATGACGCAGGTGTTCAGCGTAGAGCCATTCTGGATGAAAACGGCGGTGATGATTGCGGCTATGCCGGTGGGCATCAGTGTTTATGTGTTTTCTCGCCGCTATGGAGAATGTGAAACCGTGGCGGCAACCGCGATTGTGCTGTCGTCACTGTTGTCGGTGGCGAGCCTTGCCTTCTGGGCATGGTGGTTGAATCAACCGGTGTTGTCCTGAATGGGTTGATAGCGTCGCCATAGATTGAAAGCAATGATCGCTACGCTCAGCAACCACACCGGCCATGAGCCAAAGCGCGCAAACGGGGTGGTGCCTTCATAAACCTGAACTGTGCCTTGCAGGGTTTCGGCGGTGAATTGATGGGTTTGTGCGATGATCTCACCCTTGGCATTGATGAAGGCTGACACGCCATTGTTAGTGGCTCTGATCATATAGCGGCCCAGTTCACGCGCGCGCATTGCTGCCATCTGCAGATGTTGCAGTGGCCCGAATGAGGCACCAAACCAGGTATCGTTGCTGATGGTCAGCAACAGGTCTGCATCGCCGCCGACACTGCGCACAAAATCCGGATAGACCACTTCATAGCAGATGAACGGTGCAATTTTCAATCCGGCGGCTTGCAGCAAGACTTGATCAGCGGCTCCGGGTGTAAGAGATGATTGTGGCAATTTGAACAATTCCAGCAGATTCGACAGCAAGCTCTGCAGAGGTACATATTCGCCAAACGGCACCAGTTTTTGCTTGTGCCAGACGCCACTGCCATTGCCAAGCGCGATGATGGAGTTGTGGGTGCCAAGCTCGTTACGATAGAAAATGCCAGTGAGCAAAGCAGTATGTTTGCTGCGGGCCTGTGCTGCCAGTTGCGCAATCAACTCGGGTTCATTCTGGTAAAGCAGCGGCACTGCTGTTTCCGGCCACAGCACAATATCCGAGCTCCATAACGGCTTGCTGAGTTCGGCATAGCGATTGAGACCGGGTTGGATCGCATCGGGATTGAATTTCACTTCCTGAGGAATATTACCCTGCACCATGCCAACGCTGACCGGCAAATGTGGTGAGGGATGGGTCCATTCAAGGTGGCGGGTGGCAAGTGCCAGCACCAGGACAGCCAGCAATGACCACAGTGCCGGTTGGCGCCAGTACTGTCGGTAATGTGTGGTTGATGTGGAAAACGCAAGCGTGGCCAGCAAGGCTCCACACAGCGCCACTATAAAACTGAGCCCATGCACACCAGCTATCGGCGCCAAACCCGAGAATGGTGAAGTGACATGCGCATAGCCCAGCAGCAGCCACGGAAAGCCGGTGAGAAACCAGCCGCGAAAGGCTTCACACAATACCCAGCTGGCGGCAAAGCCCAGTGCCGGGTTGCAGTGACTGGCATAACGGCGCCACAGCCAGGCCTGCACGCCGTTGTACAGCGCCATCAGGGCCACAAAGCTGATGGTAATAAAGCCGGCTAGCCAGGATGGCGCTTCCCCGAAATCGTGGATGCTCACATAGATCCATGAGGCACCTACTCCAAACAGACCGAAACCAAAGGCAAAGCCGCGCTGCAGCGCAGTGCGGGCAGTGGTTTGTTGCAAACACAGGTAATAAAACGCGATGCCGACAAAGCCGAGCGGCCACCATGTAAACGGGCTGAAGCTGAACGGAATGACGGCGCCGGCCATCAGTGCCAGCATCAACAGCGACCACGATGGCAATGACTGCAAAGTGGCAGGGTGGGTTTCGTCAGCTGTCAGCACTGGCAGACTCTTTCACAGTTCATGCGCAGTGGCTGCGTCTGCATGGGAAATGCTCACATGCAATAGCCGGATTTGACGATTGTCAGCGTTGAGTATCCTAAAATTGAAATTGCCGATGATGATGTGCTCATCGCGCTGCGGGATATGGCCGAAGTTGCTCAGCACCACGCCACCGATGGTGTCGAATTCTTCCGTGGGAAAATCACTGCCGAAGTGTTCGTTGAAATCATCGACAGTGGTCAGCGCTTTTACTGTGAAGGTGTGGTTATCGAGTTGCTTGATAAAGGCTTCATCTTCGATGTCGTGTTCATCTTCAATTTCGCCGACGATCTGTTCGAGCACGTCCTCAATAGAGCAGAGCCCTGCCAGATCGCCGTATTCGTCGATGACTATCGCCATGTGGTTGCGGTTTTCACGAAACTCTTTCAGCAATACGTTGAGGCGTTTTGATTCCGGCACATAGTAGGCCGGACGCATCACATCCTTGATGTCGAACTTGCGCTGATCGCGATCGAGCGCCAGCGGCAGCAGATCCTTGGCGAGCAGAATGCCAACCACGTCGTCAATGCTTTCGCCGATAACCGGAAAACGTGAATGCTGCGCTTCAATCACCACTGGCAGAATGTCCTGCGGTGAATCACTGGCGTTGACGGTGATCACCTGCGAGCGCGGCACCATGATGTCGCGCACTTGCATGTCGGCGACCTGCAGCGCGCCTTCGATGATGCTGAGTGCATCGTTGTCGAGCACTTTGCGGCGCTGGGCTTTGCGCAGCACGCGGATCAGTTCTTCACTGTCGGCAATACTGTCGGTAAATACGTCGCGCAGACGTTCCATCAAGGTCAGGGTGAGGGGAGGGTGCGGTGGCAAATGGTCGTCGGTCATGATTGATAAGGGTCCGGTATGCCAAGACTGGCAAGTATCTTTACTTCCAGGGTTTCCATCTTTTTGGCGTCTTTGTTGTGTTCGTGATCGTAACCAAGCAAGTGCAGCACACCATGTACCACCAGATGGGCCCAGTGGTTGCCGACGGTCTTCTTTTGTTCACCAGCTTCCTGCTTTATCACGGCTGCACACAGCGCCAGGTCGCCCAGCTGACCGGCGGCCTGCATTTGTTCCGGTACCGGAAACGACAGCACATTGGTAGCGTAGTGCTTGTGCCGGTAGTGCTGATTCAGGCTGGCTGATTCATCGGAATTCACAATACGGATGCTAAGGTTGCTGTAAAGGCCGGCTTTGCCAGCGCCTGCCAGCGCTGCCTCCGCCCACAATTTGAACAGGCGGCGCAGCGGCAAGCCTCGCTCGCCGCTGGCATTCACTAACTCAATTATCACGCTCATGCAGCCGCTCTTTGCTGTCCTTGTCCGGGTTGTTGAGGGCCGCCACATTTTGCCGGTCAAATTCGTCGTAGGCATCGACGATGCGCTGCACAATCGGATGCCTCACCACATCTGCTGAATTGAACCAGGTGAAGCTGACGCCTTTCACTTTGCTCAGCACGCCGCTGCCCTGGATCAGCCCCGATCGGGTGCCTTTCGGCAAATCGATCTGGGTAACGTCACCGGTAATCACCGCGGTGGAGCCGAAGCCGATACGGGTCAGGAACATCTTCATTTGGGTGGTGGTGGTGTTCTGGCTTTCGTCGAGAATGATGAACGAGTTGTTGAGCGTGCGGCCCCGCATGTAGGCAAGCGGGGCAATCTCGATCACGTTGCGTTCAATGAGGCGGGCGACACGTTCAAAGCCCAGCATTTCATAGAGTGCGTCATACAGCGGACGCAGATAGGGGTCGACTTTCTGGTTGAGATCACCTGGCAAAAATCCGAGTTTTTCGCCGGCTTCCACCGCCGGGCGTACCAGCAGGATGCGTTCCACCCGTTCCGCCACTAGTGCTTCTACCGCGCAGGCGACAGCCAGGTAGGTTTTGCCGGTGCCGGCCGGACCGATGCCGAAGTTGATGTCATGACGGGCAATCGCATTGACGTATTGAATCTGGTGCGGCGTACGTGGCTTGACCGAGCATTTGGGGGTGCGCAGCAGCTGGATGTTGTCGTGCTGGACTGCGCCTTCAGGCCGTTCAAACATTTCCTGTTGCGGTCGGGGTCTGACTTCAGCCAGTGCCAGATGGAAGTGTTCAGGCGTCAGCACGGGAATATGTTCGGTTTGCGCGTAAAGCAACTGCAGCAGTTGTTCACCGCTTTGCAATGCTTCTTCACTGCCGGTCAGCATGAATTCATTGCCGCGATTGCTGATGCGCAAGTCGAGACTTTCTTCCAGTTGCCGCAGGTGTTCATTGTGCCGGCCAAGCAGATTGGCCAACCGCTGGGGGTTGTCAGGCTGCAACGCCAGCCTGCGCGAGGGGACTTGAGCGATCATGAAAAGGAGGGGGGAACCCCATGTGACCAGGATGGTTGGCAGTATAGCAAGGCAGGGGGTGCGGACGCGTTAAATTTTGCGGTTGCGCCTGACTGCACAGGCCGGCAATTGTGGAGGTCAGCTTCTTGAAATATTTAATATTAATAATATAAACAATGACTTGTATTATTTTGACAAGATCTGCGCGTGGCGCAAGTGAACTTGTGGCGCTTGTTCACGTGAGCTCAGACCGGCTCGCCACGCAGCGAATTGGAGGCGTGCACGTGAGTGATGCGGATCGGTACCAGTTGGCCAATCAGGGCCGGATCGGCGCGGAAGGTGACGGAGCGGTTGTTTTCGGTGCGGCCCTGCAGTGAGCCGGGGTCATGGCGGGAACGGCCACTGACCAGGACCGCTTGCACGGTGCCGACCATCAATTCACTGATCCGCATGGCGTTGTGGGTAATGCGTTCCTGCAAACGGGCCAGGCGCTGTTTTTTGACGGCTTCGCTCGTGTCATCGGTCAGTTCTGCCGCCGGCGTGCCGGGGCGGGCACTGTAGGTAAAGCTGTAGGAAGTATCAAAGCCGATGTCGGCAATCAGCTTCATGGTGTCTTCGAAGTCTTGTGCGGTTTCGCCGGGAAAACCTACGATGAAATCACTGGAAATGCTCATGCCCGGCCGGATCTTGTGCAATTTGCGGATAATGCTCTTGTACTCAAGCACAGTGTGATTGCGCTTCATCATCGCCAGCACGCGGTCGGAACCGGCTTGCACCGGCAAATGCAGATGGCTGACCAGCTTGGGAACGGTGGCGTAGCAGTCGATCAGGGCCTGGTTGAATTCCATCGGATGGGAAGTGGTGAAACGGATGCGTTCGATACCGTCGAAGGCGGCGATCAGGGTAATGAGGGTGGCGAGATCGCTGGTGTGGCCGTCGTGGGTCTTGCCACGCCAGGCGTTGACGTTCTGGCCCAGCAAATTGATTTCCTTCACGCCCTGACCGGTCAGATGTGCAGCCTCGGCAAGGATGTCGTCCAGCGGCCGGCTCACTTCTTCACCACGCGTGTAAGGAACTACACAGAAAGAACAGTATTTGCTGCAGCCTTCCTGCACGGTTAGAAAAGCCGAGAAGCCGTCGGCTTTAGGCTCAGGCAGGCGGTCAAATTTCTCGATTTCGGGGAAGCTGATGTCGACCACCGGCTTGGAGCCGGTGGCTGCATCCAGCAGTTCCGGCAGGCGATGCAGTGTTTGTGGGCCGAATACCACATCGACATAGGGTGCACGCTTGCCAATTGCGGCGCCTTCCTGGCTGGCTACGCAGCCACCGACCGCGATCTTGACCTTGGGGTTGAGACGCTTGAGTTCGCGCCAGCGGCCCAGTTGATGAAAAACTTTTTCCTGGGCTTTTTCGCGGATCGAGCAGGTGTTGAGTAGCAGCACATCAGCTTCCTCTGCCACTGTGGTCACTTCCATGCCTTTGAATTCGCGTAGCAAATCCAGCATGCGAGCTGAATCGTACTCGTTCATCTGGCAGCCGTGAGTCTGGATGAATACTTTTTTGGACATGGATGTGGGATGCAAACAGAGGAAGAACGGAGGCGATTATACTTGAATTCGTCTGGTGTCGGCCTGATATTGGCAACTACTGAATCCATGGCCACTCTCATGAGCATCAAATCCAAAGAATCCCGCGAACTGTTTCGCATCACCTTCCTCAACAAGGGGCAGGTGTATGAAGTCTATGCGCGCGAGGTGTACCAAAGTGATCTGTGGGGTTTCATCGAGATCGAGAATTTTGTATTCGGTGAGCGCAACCAGGTGGTGGTGGATCCCTCCGAGGAAAAGCTCAAGACCGAGTTTGTGGGCGTCAAGCGCAGCTTCATACCGCTGCAGGCCATCATCCGCATTGATGAAGTCGAGAAAGAAGGCGTTGCCACCATCAGCAAGGGCGACAATATCGCCCCGTTCCCGATCCACTTTACCCCCCGCACCCAGAGCCAGCCCGAGTAGGCTGGCACCACCCGTACGCTAACTTCCATCGTTATCCGGCGCGGCCCTGGATGCCGTGCTCAAGTAAATTCTCCAATTTGTCGTAGTAGTAAAGTAATGTCATAAGTGCTTTGCTGAAGTTGGAGAACACTGCGTGTTGGGTTTGGCAAAAAACATCAATACCCAAAAAGTACCTGAAGAGATATTGGCCAAGGTTTACCTGGCCAGACAGCCGATCTTCGATGATAAAAAAGACATATTCGCCTATGAACTTTTGTATCGCAGCAGCAATGTCAATTCCGCGCAGTTCGAAGATGCCAGCAAGGCCACTTCCGAACTGATCACCAATACTTTCCTGTCCCTCGGCTTCGATACCATCAGCAACGGCAAAAAAGTGTTCATTAATCTGCCGCGCAAGTTCGTCACCGGCGAACTGCCGATGCCGCTGGATCCTGCCATCGTCGTGCTGGAAGTACTGGAAGATGTGGTGGCAGACAAGCAAGCTGTGGCCGGGGTGGAAGCACTCACCAAGCAAGGCTTCTCCATGGCACTGGATGACTTTGTCGAGCATGAGGACAGCCAGGCCTTTATTCCGTACGCCAGCTATATCAAGGTGGATGTGCTGAATATTTCTGAGACTGATTTGTGCAAACAAGCCGAACGCTTGTACAGCTTCGGTGTGCCCTTGCTGGCTGAAAAAGTGGAAACTTATGCACGCTATGAGCTTTGCAAAGAGTTGGGTTTCCGCTATTTCCAGGGCTATTTCTTCAGCAAGCCTGTACTGATGGCAGGCAAGGTGTTGTCGCCCAATCAGGTATCAATGCTCAATGTGCTCGCCAAACTGCAAAATCCCGAGTGCCAGGTGGAAGATCTCGAACACATCATCGGCAATGATCTGGGGCTCAGCTTCAAATTGCTGAAAATCATCAATTCGTCTTTCTATAACATCGGCAAGACGGTGGAGTCCGTCCATCATGCGCTCATTCTGCTGGGACTTAATGCGCTGAAAAAATGGGTCACGCTGATCACCCTGTCATCCGTCAAGGGCAAAACCAGCGAGCTGTTGGTGCTGGCCCTGCTCAGGGCCAGACATTGTGAATGCCTGGCAGAGAAGTTGAAGCTCAAACCTGAGGCAGCGTTCACGGTGGGCATGTTCTCGTTGCTGGACGCCATCATGGATCAACCATTGCCACTGTTGCTGGCACAATTGCCGCTTAGCATTGAAGTAAAAGCCGCACTGCTGGAAGGCAGAGGCGAGCTGGGTGAGTTGCTCAAAGCGGTGACAGACTATGAGGTGGGCAACTGGGAGCATATCCACAACCGCTTCGTCCACAAAGATGCTATTCAGCTCACCTACGAACAGGCTCTGGAGTGGAGCAAGAAGGTAAAAGACGATCTTGCTGCGTGATTGCCGATTCACTGCCAGCTTCCCGGGCGACCTGGGGTAGAATTGGCAAATGAGTATTACTATCGCGCCTGTCCCCAAACCCTCGTTGCTGCGTACCGAACAAAGCGGCTCCCTGTTCAGCTATCCCAAGTACTGGGCTGAAAGTTTTGGCATTGCCCCCTATCTCCCTATGTCGCGTAAGGAAATGGATGCGCTCGGCTGGGACAGCTGCGACATCATCATCGTAAGTGGTGATGCTTATGTGGATCATCCCAGCTTCGGCATGGCAGTAATTGGCCGTTTCCTGGAATCACAAGGTTTCCGTGTTGGCATCATTGCGCAGCCCAAGTGGCAGAATACTGCTGACTTCATGGCGCTCGGCAAACCGAACCTGTTCTTCGGCATTACTGCCGGCAACATGGATTCCATGATCAACCGCTACACTGCCGATTTGCGCATGCGTAGCGATGATGCCTACACGCCCAATGATGAAGGTGGTAAACGGCCTGACCGCGCTGTCATTGTCTACAGCCAGTTGTGCAGGCAAGCCTACAAGGACGTGCCGCTGGTAATTGGCGGTATCGAAGCCAGTTTGCGCCGCATCGCGCAGTACGATTACTGGAGCGACAAAGTGCGCAGGTCGGTGCTGATTGATTCAGGGGCCGATATCCTGTTGTATGGCAACGCCGAGCGTGCGATTGCCGAAGTGGCGCATGCGCTGGCGCAAGGCCGCAAGGTGGATGAGCTCACCGATATCCGCGGCACTACCATCATCCGCGATCATGTGCCTGCTGGCTGGACCGAAGTGGATTCCACTCGTGTCGACTGGCCCGGCAAGATCGACAAAATGATGAATCCGTACGAATACGTCAGCACACAGCAAGATGCAACGCCGGTTGATCCGTCTGCACCCCAGCCTCTGAAAATCATTCCGCTGCCGCTGCAGCATAAACAGAAACTCGATGTCGCCACTACTTATGTGCGACTGCCATCGTTCGAGAAAGTCACCCACGATCCGGTGCTGTATGCGCATGCGTCGCGCGTACTGCACCAGGAAGCGAGTCCGTTCAACGGTCGCGTGCTGGTGCAGAAACATGGCACCAAGGAAATCTGGGTCAACCGGCCGCCGCTTCCGCTGGAAACCCACGAAATGGACGGCATCTTTGATTTGCAATACCAGCGGCGGCCACATCCGGTATACGGCGCTGCCGTGATTCCCGCCTACGACATGATCAAGACTTCCGTGAACATCATGCGTGGCTGCTTTGGCGGCTGTACATTCTGCTCAATCACTGAACATGAAGGTCGCGTCATTCAGAGTCGCTCCGAACAATCCATCCTCAACGAAATTGAAAAGATCCGCGACCAGGTGCCTGGCTTTACCGGCGTGATCTCTGATCTGGGCGGCCCCACTGCCAACATGTATGGGCTGGTCTGCAAGGAAGCGCATAACGAAATTGGCCAGAAGTGCCGCCGTCTGTCGTGCGTGTTCCCCACCATCTGCAAACATCTGAAGACCGATCACAGCCAGACCACCCAGCTTTACCGCAAGGCGCGCCAGCTGCGTGGCGTCAAGAAAATCCTGATAGCCTCCGGTCTGCGCTATGACCTGGCGCTGCGCGATCCCGAATACATCAAGGAACTGGTTACCCATCATGTCGGCGGTTATCTGAAGATTGCGCCGGAACACAGTGAAGAGGGCCCGCTCAACCAGATGATGAAACCTTCCATCGGCCTCTATGAAGATTTCAAGAAGCAGTTCGAGCATTTTTCAGCACTGGCAGGCAAGAAGCAGTATTTGATTCCGTATTTCATCGCCGCCCATCCCGGTTCGCGAGATGAAGACATGCTCGCGCTCGCATTGTGGCTGAAGAAGAACAAGTTCAAGCCCGATCAGGTGCAAACCTTCTATCCGTCACCAATGGCACTCGCCACTGCGATGTATCACTCGGGTCGCAATCCGCTCAAGAAATTGCATTACAAGAGCGAGAAAATGCAGATACCGAAAAAACTTGAGCAGCGGCGTTTGCAGAAAGCATTCCTGCGTTATCACGATCCGGCCAATTTTGAGCAGTTGCGCGAAGCGCTGCAGAAAATGGGGCGCAACGATCTGATCGGTAACGATGACAAGCATCTGGTGCCGGCAGCAATACCGCACTGGCAGCAGGGCGCTGCCAAATACGCGCAGGGCAAAGCGAAGTTGGCAGCGAAAACCCGCCCTGCTGGCAAGGGCGGGAAATTGCGTTGAATCGCAGTTGAACCTCAAGCCGGGACCGGCAAGGATCCAGGACAGCAGCAGGATTGCTGCAGTCACTCGTCCAGGCTTGAAGTCCGGTTATCCCGATCATGGCTTGTCGCCTGAACCCGGGGGAAGACTCCCCCGTTTTTTCAGAATGGTTTGGCCAATACCAGATAGATGATTGCCAGTACCAGCAGGATTGGCAGCTCATTCATCAGACGCAACCTCTTCGATGAAGGCAGGGCGCTTGCCCCTTGTTTCAGCATGCGTCCGCAAACGATGAAATACGCCAGCACCAATGCCACCAGCGCCAGCTTGGCATAGAGCCACTGGCCACCCATGCCAAATACGAACCACAGCCACAGCCCGAACAAGAACGCCAACCCGAACATGATATGCCCGAACTTGTAGAGGCGTTTGCCCATCAGTTGCAGACGCTCACTGATGAGCGGCACTTCACCTGCTTCGGCCAGGTTGACAAGTATGCGCGGCAGGTAGAACACCGTTGCCACCCAGGCCATCACAAACAGCACGTGCAGGGATTTGATCAGGAAATACATCAGTTGACTCCGGAATCGGTAATGGTGACAGGCGTTATCCACTGGCTGAGAGTATGCACCCAATCAGGATGGGCGTTAAGGCAGGGCACCAGGATCAGGCTGTCGCCGCCGGCCTGTTTGAAGTGTGCTGCTCCCTGGATTTCGATTTCTTCCAGCGTTTCCAGGCAATCAGTGACAAAGGCCGGGCACAACACCAGCAGCTTTTTCACGCCCCTTGCCGCCAGTTGTTGAATGACGGTCTCGGTCGAAGGGTCCAGCCATTTGGCACGGCCCAGGCGTGACTGGAAGCTGATGGAATATTGGGCTTCATTCAGGCCAGCTGCGGTAACAAACAGTTCGGTAGTGCGCAGAACCTGATGGCGATAACAGGTAGCGTGGGCGGGCGAAGGGGTTTGACAGCAGTTGGCAGTTTTCAGGCAATGCTGACCGCTAGGGTCGGCCTTGGTGATATGCAGTTCGGGCAGACCGTGATAACTGAACAGCACGTGATCGAAGTCCTGCTTCAGCCAGGGTTCGGCGCTGGTGACCAGATTGCGGATATAGTCGTGGTTGTCGTAGAACGGTTTGGGGATGATCAGTTTGACGTTGAGCTTGTGCTCGGCGATGACACGCTCGGCTTCTTTCACTGAAGTCAGTACAGTGCTTTCGGCATAGTGCGGATACAGCGGCAGCAGCATGATTTCGGTAATGCCGGGCAGTGCGGCCAGCTTCAGCAGTTCGCTTTCGATCGATGGCGAGCCATAACGCATCGCCATGGCTACCGGAGTAGCGGTTTGCTTGCGGATTTTTTCCAGCAACTGCATCGATAAGGCCACTAACGGTGAACCTTGGGCAGTCCAGATGCTTTGATAGGCATGGGCAGAGCGCTTGGGGCGGGCCGGCAACACGAACAAACTGACGATCAGCCGACGCAGCAGCCAGGGCAGCTGGATCACATAGGGGTCCATCAGGAACTGGTTGAGATAACGACGGACCGAGGGAACATCCGGTTGATCGGGGGAGCCGAGGTTGGCCAATAATACTGCGCGTGAGGTCATGGCGATCCAAACATAAAGTGAGTACGTAAAAAACAAGCAAAGACGAAGCTTTATAACATGCCAATATAATGCTGCAAGTACGCAAGAGTTTGAATTTCAGATGACAGCAACCCACACCACTCCAGCCAGAATCAAAGTCGGCGTCAGCGCGTGCCTGCTCGGTCAGGAAGTACGCTTCAATGGCACCCACAAACACATGCCAATGCTGACACAGGAGTTTTCCCGTTATTTCGA
Organism: uncultured Gammaproteobacteria bacterium; assembly: GCA_903853385.1. GTDB lineage: Bacteria > Pseudomonadota > Gammaproteobacteria > Pseudomonadales > Pseudohongiellaceae > CAILUG01. Next base: position 2,439 of record CAINTJ010000095.1, on the reverse strand, counting down.
ATTTGTGCCGACCTGCCCGGAGCTGGGTGCCGGCATGGGGGTGCCGCGGCCTCCGATCCGCTTGGTGGGTGATCCCCATGCGCCGCGGGCAGTGCGGGTGGATGACGCTGCGGTCGACTTCACCCAGCTCCTGCAGGATTATGCCGCTGAGCGCATTCCGCAATTGCAGGATCTGGCCGGCTACATATTCATCAAGAATTCACCCAGCTGTGGCCTGTTTCGCGTCAAGGTCTACCTCGACAACGGCAATGCCGGCATGACGCCGGGTCGAGGTGTGTTTGCGGCGGCACTCACCAAGGCCATGCCATTGTTGCCGGTGGAAGAAGATGGGCGCCTGCATGATCCTGTGCTGCGCGAGAACTTCATTACCCGCGTGTTTGCAATGCATGAATGGCAGCAGTTGTGCACGCGGGGATTGACGGCTGCCGGCCTGATTGATCTGCATACCCGCTACAAATACACATTGATGGCGCATGCGCCGCACAACTATGCAAAACTGGGCCAATTACTGGCCGATGCCGGCAAGCATGATCCCAACGAGCTGGGGCCACGCTATTTCACCGGCATGATGCAGATGCTGCAACTCAAGGCCACCCGTAAAACCAATACCAATGTGCTGATGCATCTGCAGGGTTATCTGAAGAAGCAATTGCAAAGCAATGAGAAGAGCAGTCTAGGCAAGGTGATTGAACACTACCGCCAAGGCATCGTGCCGCTGATTGTGCCTGTGACGATGCTGAAGCATTATTTCCATGTGTTTCCTGATCCCTATATCAACCGGCAGGCATTCTGGCAGCCGTACCCTGATGAGCTGAGTTTGAGAAATTCGCTGTGAGCATCGCGCTGCATTGGTTCCGTACCGATCTGCGGGTGACGGACAACCCGGGTTTGTCGGCGGCGCAAAGCTCTGGCCTCCCGGTAGTGGCACTTTACATAGCCACACCTGGCCAATGGCAGGCCCATGATGATGCGCCTGTCAAACTGGATTTCTGGCGGCGCAATTTGCTGGCGCTGGAATCGGTGTTGAAAGCACACGGCATACCGTTGCTGTGTTTGCAGGTCAATTCCTGGCGGGATATTCCCGCACGCATGGAGCAGCTGTTGCCGCTTCTCAAAGTGGCAGAGCTGCATTGCAATGCCGAATATCCGCTCAATGAACGCAAGCGGGATGAAGCGGTAGCCTCGGTATGCCAGCGGTTTGGTGTGTTGATGCAGCAGCATCTTGACCAGGTGTTGATTGAGCCGGCCAGTTTGCTCAACAAGAGTATGCAGCCCTACAAGGTATTTACACCTTATGCTCGCGCGGTGCGTGAACTGTTGCCAGTGACATTGCCAGTGTTGGGTATAAATGTGCAAGTTTCACCGCAGTTGCCGGCATTGCCACTGGTAAAGACGGTAGCTGCACTCACGTTTGCCGATACCAATAAAAAATGGGAGGCAATGTGGCCGGCCGGGGAACCACACGCGCAGCAGCGACTCGGCGTCTTTTGTCAGCAGCGCATCGCTGACTACAAATTGCAGCGTGATTTTCCGGCCATTGATGGTACCAGTACTATTTCCCCCTACCTGAATGCCGGTGTGATTTCGGTTCGTCAGTGCTGGCAGTCAGCCCAAGCCTGGCAGGATGGTGCTGGCGTATTCACGTGGCAAAATGAATTGCTGTGGCATGATTTCTACAAATACATCATGTGGCATTACCCGCATGTGTGCCTGCACAAGCCCTGGAAGCTCGATGTGGGCCATGTGCCGTGGCGGCATGATCACAGCGAATTCCAGCAGTGGTGCGAAGGCCGCACCGGCATTCCGCTTATCGATGCCGCAATGCAGCAATTATTGCAGACCGGCTGGATGCACAACCGCCTGCGCATGGTGGTTGCAATGTTTCTCACCAAGCAGCTTTTGATCGATTGGCGCTGGGGAGAGCGCTGGTTCATGCAGCATCTGATTGACGGTGATTTTGCTGCCAACAACGGCGGCTGGCAGTGGAGTGCCTCCACCGGCACTGATGCAGTGCCGTATTTCCGCATCTTCAACCCGGTCACGCAATCGCAGCGTTTTGATGAAGCCGGTGCGTTTATCCGTGCTTATCTGCCGGAACTCTCTGGCATGGACAATCGCGCAGTGCATGCACCTGGCTTGTTGCGACCCGCAGCCTATCCTCCGCCCATGATTGATCTGGGCTTTGGCCGTGAGCGGGCCTTGCAGGCTTTCAAGCGCAGTAGCGGAGACATTTAACTGCAAGCTCCCAATTGCCGGTAATCGCTACGCAAGGGTTCCCGCTGTCCGCTCATGGAGTGCTTACTTGGCTGCAGCTGCGCGTTTTGCGACCAGGGGTTGTGGCGCAGGAGCACCGGCTGGGGCACCTGCCGGCATGACGGGTAACAGTGTCAGACTGTCTCCATCCACTTTGCCGGTCAGATCCAGCGTCATGCCGCCCGG
>CAINTJ010000094.1 GCA_903853385.1 uncultured Gammaproteobacteria bacterium | reverse complement strand
CGTGACGGCATGATCATCGCTTGCGCGGCGCTCTATCCACAGGACAGCAACAGCGCGGAGCTGGCCTGCCTCGCCACGCATCCGGACTACCGCAATCACAACCGTGGCCAGTTGTTGCTCGAGCATGTCGAGAAGTCCGCGCGCAAACTCGGGTTGAACCGGCTGTTTGTATTGACCACCAAATCACCGCACTGGTTTGTCGAGCGCGGCTTTGTGGCGAGCGCGGTGGAAGCGTTGCCTGACAAGAAAAAGTCGCTGTATAACTACCAGCGCAATTCCAAAATATTTGTTAAACCGTTATAGGACGGAAACTTCGACTCTGTCCCGAAGTTTTCGCGAGAGGTAGCTTATGCCCAAGTATCGTTCCCATACCACCACCCAGGGTCGCAACATGGCCGGTGCCCGTGCGCTGTGGCGCGCCACCGGCATGAAAGATGACGACTTCAGCAAGCCCATCATCGCCATCTCGAACTCGTTCACACAGTTCGTACCTGGTCATGTGCATCTGAAAGACCTCGGGCAACTGGTGGCACGCGAAATCGAACGCGCGGGCGGTGTGGCAAAAGAGTTCAACACGATTGCAGTCGATGACGGCATCGCGATGGGCCACGACGGCATGCTGTATTCGCTGCCTTCGCGCGAAATCATTGCCGACTCGGTGGAGTACATGGTCAATGCCCATTGCGCCGATGCGATTGTCTGCATCTCCAACTGCGACAAGATCACCCCCGGCATGTTGATGGCAGCGCTGCGCCTTAATATCCCGGTGATATTTGTCTCGGGCGGTCCGATGGAAGCCGGCAAAACCAAGCTCGGCGACAAGTTCGTCAAACTGGATCTGGTCGACGCGATGGTGGCTGCGGTTGACGACAAAATGAGCGACCAACAGGTCGACGATTATGAGCGTTCCGCCTGTCCTACCTGTGGTTCCTGTTCCGGCATGTTCACCGCCAACTCGATGAACTGCCTCACGGAAGCGCTGGGCTTGTCGCTGCCCGGCAACGGCTCGGTGCTGGCCACCCACTCCGACCGTGAACAATTGTTTCTGCAAGCCGGCCGCACCATCGTCGAGCTGTGCAAGCGTTACTACGAGCAGGATGATGAGTCGGTGCTGCCGCGCAACATCGCCAACTTCAAGGCCTTCGAAAACGCGATGACGCTTGATATCGCGATGGGCGGCTCCACCAATACCATTCTGCATTTGCTGGCAGCTGCGCAGGAAGCCGAACTCAATTTCACGCAGACTGACATCGACCGGCTGTCGCGCAAAGTCCCCAACCTGTGCAAGGTCGCGCCTTCTACTCCGAAATACCATATGGAAGATGTGCATCGCGCCGGTGGGGTAATGGGCATCCTGGGCTCGCTCGAGCGTGGCGGCCTGCTGCATACCGACGTCAGTACTGTGCACAGCCCCACCATGATGGACGCGCTGGAAAAGTGGGACATTGCCCGCAATCCCTCTGCCGAAGTGCAAAAGTTTTTCAGTGCCGGCCCAGCCGGCATTCCAACCCAGACGGCGTTCAGTCAGAGCACCCGCTGGCCAACCCTGGATATAGATCGCCACCACGGTTGCATCCGTGAAGTCTCACATGCCTATTCGAAAGAAGGTGGTCTGGCGGTGTTGTTCGGCAACATTGCGCCGGACGGTTGCATCGTCAAAACCGCGGGCGTTGACGAAAGCATCTTCAAGTTCTCTGGTCTGGCGCGCATTTTTGAAAGCCAGGACAGTGCAGTGGCTGCCATTCTGGCCGACAGCATCAAGGCCGGTGACGTCGTGGTCATCCGCTACGAAGGTCCGCGCGGCGGCCCCGGCATGCAGGAAATGCTGTACCCGACTTCCTATCTGAAATCGAAAGGCCTCGGCAAAGTGTGTGCCTTGCTCACCGACGGTCGCTTCTCCGGCGGCACTTCCGGTTTGTCGATCGGTCACGCGTCCCCGGAAGCAGCCGAAGGCGGCAACATCGCACTGGTGCAGGAAGGCGACACCATAGAGATCAACATTCCCGAGCGCACCATTCATCTGGCGGTGACCAAGCATGAACTGGCATTGCGGCGTGCCACCATGGAAGCCAAGGGTGCGGCCGCCTGGAAACCCACCGAACACCGCACGCGCAAGGTGTCGAAAGCATTGCGCGCCTACGCGGCAATGGCAACCAGTGCGGATAAAGGTGCTGTCAGAAAAGTGGATTGATTTGACCCTGCATAAAAAAGGCGGACCAAGGTCCGCCTTTTTTATTTCTGCAATATTCAATACTGCCAGAGGAATGGCGTATTGGCCGGCACTTCTTTCATAAATGCTTCCACTGCATTGATGCGGCCGTCGTAGATTTTGAACATCTCGAACACCGACAGTTCACCATCGCCTTTCATCAGTGAACCTTTGCCGAAATTCATGCGCAACCACACGATGCCCTGCTCTTCGTCTACTGCCGCTACTTGCGCCTTGATGGCGGCCAGCGTGGGCAAACCCTGCTCGCGGATATGATCGCAACCTTTGAAGAACGTACAAGCAGCGCCAGCCGTTCCATGTCGTCGCGGGTGTTGTGCTGTGCGGCAGTGGGCGCGACATTCATGGCGTCACTGGCTTTGACGATGGCATCCACGTTGAAAATCATGCCTTCTTCCTTGGTGCCTACCACCATGGTTTCCACGCCGGCAATCTTGTCACCCTGCAGCTGCAAGCGGATCGCCACCAGCACCGGCTTGCCGTTTTCGATGGCTTTCACGTGTACGCCCGCCACGCCCTTGCGCACATCGAGGATGTCCTGGCGGAAACCGCTCAGGCTTTCGATGTGCTTCCACAGGCCTTCGCCGAGTTTGAGCTCCTGGGTGTCTTCGGTGAAGCGCAGGCTGGCTGCGAGCGGCAAGCCCTTGGGATCGTGCTTGAGCATCGCATTCAAATAAGTGGTGATGGTGCCGCGCAAACAATCCCGATCACAGCTTTGGGCGGCGGCAGACTGCACCAGCAACAGGGCAGCAGCCTGGGCACAGGTTGTGCAGGAGGGATTAAAGCAGGGGAAAGGCGGCAAGAATCGGGAGCTGCATTGCACAGCTCCCCCGATACTTTTCTGTAGTACAAAAATATGTACTACATGAACTTCAAGGCAGCGTAGCCCGCTTACTTGATTTTGGCTTCGGTGTAAGTCACATGCTTGCGTACGACCGGATCGTATTTCTTGATCGCCATTTTGTCAGGCATGGTGCGCTTGTTTTTGTCGGTGGTATAGAAGTGGCCGGTGCCAGCGCTGGATACCAAACGGATTTTGTCTCTCATGAGTGAATCCTCTTCGAATCAGTGGTGCTTATAGATGGTGCTTAGACTTTTTCGCCACGGGCGCGGATTTCACTCAGCACCTGGTCGATACCTTTCTTGTCGATAACGCGCATGCCCTTGCTGGACAGACGCAGCGCGACAAAACGCTGCTCAGATTCCACCCAGAAACGGTGGCTGTGCAAATTGGGGTTGAAGCGGCGCTTGGTGCGGTTTTTCGCGTGTGACACGTTGTTGCCAACCAGGGGCGCTTTGCCGGTCACGATGCAGACTCTGGACATACACTTGCCTCGGAATACTTAAACTACGGATTTACAGAGAAAAAGAGGCGCGCTTTATACCAAAACCCCCGGGTCAAGGCAACCAAACCGGCCTTTTTCTGGCTTTTGGGGGCCTGATTGCGGCGGAATCGGCTGTGTCACTGTGAGTCCGGCCCGGACTACAGCAGGCCTCGCTCGGCCAGCGAAATGATTTCGACATCCCCCACCACGAAATGATCGAGCGTGCGCACATCGATCAAGCCGAGCGCATTCTTGAGCCGGCGGGTGATGCCGATATCGGCCTGGCTGGGTTCGGCCACCCCGGACGGGTGGTTATGGGCAAAGATAAGTGCCGCCGCGTTATGGAACAGCGCACGATCCACCACGATGCGCGGATGCACAGTGGCGCCATCAATAGTGCCAAAGAACAACTCCTCGGCGGCAATGACCCGGTGCTGGTTGTCAAGAAACAGGCACAGAAACACTTCGCGCTCATAGCTGCGCATGCGGCAACGCAGGTAAGAGCGGGTCAGCGCCGAGCTATGCAGGCAATCCGAGCGCTGCAGGCCTTCCAGCAGATGCCGCTGCGCCAGCTGCAGCGCCGCCTGCAGCACCACGTATTTGCTCTCGCCCATGCCGCGCTCGGCACAGAACTCGGCCAGGCTGGCATCAAGGATGCCGCGTACACTGCCAAAAGCCTTGAGCAGATTACGCGCCAGATCAAGCGCGGAGTGGCCGGCCATGCCGGTGCGCAAAAAGATCGCCAGCAGCTCGGCATCCGACAGGCTGTCGGGCCCCTGTTGCAGCAGTTTTTCGCGCGGCCGCTCCTGCAACGGCCAGTCATTGATTGCCATCGATCCTCCCTGATGCTGGCACTGGTGACGGCTGTGGCCGGCATAGCAGTCTAGTAGAGAATTTCCCTTTCAACCGGTATTTGCCGTGCTTTTGCTATCGCTGCGGATTTAAAGGCAGCAGAGCTGGTGGCGACTCAGATAAACTGGGCGTGTGGTATGCATCCTTCCTTGTTTGTCAGAACAACTGAAGAGGTCTCGCTCCATGCTTGTTCGTACTTCACATCGCCATGTCGCCCTTGTCGCGTTGCTGCTGCCCGGCGGCTGCGATATTCATGCGGGTTCGACGCAAGGCACTCTGCAGGTAGCCGTCAATGTGGTGGCCCTCTGCGAAGTGGCCGTAGCGGATCTGGGGGTCGCCAATGTCAATTGTCCGAAAGCGTTACCCTATCGCGTCAACATTATACCGGTCGCCGGGGTGCAGGTTGCCGCTACGCCGGGCCAGGACGACCCATTTCTGGTCGGCAGCCAACGACTGAGGCCGGTAGTGCTGCCGTTAGCGAGTCAGGCCCCCTTGCATGGCATCCAGCTGACAGCCCGTACTGTGACGGTCCTGACGATTTCCTACTGAGCAGAATCAGCAGGTGATGGTGGCAACAATGACGTCGGTATAGCTGCCGGCGCCGGCAACGGCTGGTCTTGAAATGTAGTTGTGAAACGCGGTTTCAGCCGGTTATCGCGATACTTTCGGTATCGCTGGCGTTTTTGCTGCAGGTAGAATGCGTCCATGATGACATCCACCCCAACTGCCCTGACCACTCTGCAAAACAAGCGGGTTCTGCTTGGCCTCTGCGGCGGCATTGCCGCCTATAAAGCTGCCGAGTTGTGCCGCTTGCTGGTAGGCGCGGGCGCGCAAGTGCAGGTGGTGATGACCAAGGGGGCACAGGAGTTCATCACGCCGTTGACGATGCAGGCCTTGTCCGGCCAGGCCGTGCATACCGAATTACTGGACCCAGGCGCTGAGGCCGCGATGGGTCACATCCAGCTGGCGCGCTGGGCTGATTTGATTCTGGTGGCGCCGGCCAGTGCCAACTTCATGGCCCGGCTGGCGCATGGCGAGGCCAGCGATCTGCTGACCGCCGTCTGTCTGGCCCGCCGCTGTCCGCTGGCATTGGCTCCCGCGATGAACCAGGCCATGTGGAGCAACGCCTCCACCGCGGCCAATCTGGGTTTGCTGAAAGCCGCCGGCATCTTGCTGTTTGGCCCCGCTAACGGGGTACAAGCCTGTGGCGATGTGGGCCCGGGGCGTTTGCTGGAACCCAATGAACTGCTCCAGCTGTGCGCAGCCCAATTTGCCACCGGCAGTCTGGCTGGCCAGCGTGTGGTAATCACGGCCGGGCCGACGCGGGAAGCAATTGATCCGGTGCGTTACCTCAGCAACCATAGTTCCGGCAAAATGGGTTATGCCCTGGCCGCAGCGGCGATTGAAGCCGGCGCCGACGTCACGCTGATCAGCGGGCCCACGGATTTACCGGTGCCGGAGCGCTGCAAGCTGGTGCCGGTCATTTCGGCGCTCGACATGCTGGCGGCGTGTCAGGTCCAGGCTGCCGATATCTTTATTGCGGTGGCCGCCGTGGCTGATTACCGGGTAGCCCTACCGGCAGCAGGCAAAATCAAGAAATCTGCCGAAGAGCTCAGCCTTGCGCTCGTGCGCAATCCCGACATTCTGGCCACCATCGCCACCAGCACGCCGCGGCCGTTCTGTGTCGGCTTTGCTGCAGAAACCGACAATCTTGCCGACTACGCCAAAGCCAAGTTGCACAGCAAAGGGCTGGATATGATTGTCGCCAACGATGCCACCAGCACGTTCGGCAATGATTCCGCCAGCGTGACCGCTTATTGGCCCGGCGGTGAACAACTGTTTGAGCCGCAGAGCAAGACCCAACTGGCAAGACGCTTGATCGCCTTGATCAGCCAGCGGAGCCTCATCCCGCATGTCTGATCCGCACCCTTGCATATCACCCGAGATTTTTCGCGCCTATGACATTCGTGGCATCGTCGGCCACGGCCTGGATGCTGACAGTGTCAGGCTGATCGGCCAGGCCATCGGTAGTGAAGCGCTGGCGCTCGGCGAGCAATCAATCCTGGTTGGCGCCGATGCCCGCTTGTCGAGCCCGCAGTTGTCGGAAGCCTTGATGGCCGGCCTGTGTGCCAGCGGTTGCAATGTGATTGACCTGGGCGTGATTCCCACCCCGCTGCTCTATTTCGGCACGCACACCTTGGGCACGACTTCCGGCGTGATGCTGACCGGCAGCCATAACCCGCGCGACTACAACGGCATCAAGATCGTATTGCAGCAACACACGCTGGCCGACAACAAGATCACCCGTCTGCGTGAGCGTATCGACACCAATGAACTGGCAAGCGGCAACGGCACTCGCAGCAAATTCGACATCAAGGCCGACTATCTCGCCCACATCCGCAACAGCATCCGTCTGCAGCAGCCCTTCAAGGTAGTGCTCGATTGTGGCAACGGCGTGGGCGGGCTGGTGGCACCCGAACTGTTTGCGTTGCTGGGCTGTGAAGTAATACCGCTTTACTGCGACCCCGACGGCAATTTTCCCAACCACCATCCCGACCCGACCCGCAGCGAAAACCTGCAGGACTTGCGGGCGGCGGTGCTGGACCACCATGCTGATCTTGGCATTGCGCTGGACGGTGATGCCGATCGCCTGGGCCTCGTCACCAGCAGCGGCAAATTGCTCAATGCCGACCATCTGCTGCTGGCGTTTGCGATGGACATCCTGCCGGAGCATCCCGATACCTGCGTGGTGTTTGACGTGAAAAGCAGCCATCACCTGGCCCGCATCATCAGCGCTTACGGCGGCGTGCCGGTCATGTGCAAGAGCGGCCACTCCTACGTCAAACAAAAAATGGTGGAAACCGACGCCTTGCTGGGTGGCGAGTTTTCCGCGCACATTTTCTTCAAGCACCGCTGGTTCGGCTTCGACGATGGCATGTATGCCGGCGTCCGTTTCCTTGAATTGATGGACAAATACGAAGCCAGTGCCGACGACCTGCTGGACCGCATGCCGCCAAGTTGCAGCACGCCGGAACTGTTCCTTGCGATGCCGGAAGCCCGCAAATTCGAGGTGATGAACATGCTCAAGCAACAGTTGGCGTTCCCGGGCGGCGCGCTGAGCCTGCTGGACGGTGTGCGCGCTGATTTCGAGCACGGCTGGGGCCTGATTCGCGCCTCTAATACCACCCCCAATCTGGTGCTGCGCTTTGAAGCCGACAACCCGACTGCTTTGCGGCAGATACAGGCACAATTCCGGACCGCGCTGCTGGCCCTGATACCAAACCTGCAGTTGCCGTTCTAGACCGCTATAATCGCGCCCGAACAGAACACCGGAACCCGACCATGACTCTCGACATCAACGCTGCCCACAACATCGCTGCCGTGCTGACCGAGGCGCTGCCTTATATCCAGCGCTTCATCGGCAAGACCATTGTCGTCAAATACGGCGGCAACGCCATGATCGACGAAGACCTGAAAAACAGCTTCGCGCGCGACATCGTGCTGATGAAACTGGTGGGCATGAATCCGATTGTTGTGCACGGCGGCGGCCCGCAGATCGGTTCGCTGCTGGAAAAGCTCGGCATCAAGTCCAGCTTTGTCGACGGCATGCGGGTCACCGACAACGAAACCATGGATGTGGTGGAAATGGTGCTGGGCGGACTCGTCAACAAACAGATTGTCAGCCTGCTCAACAAGAATGGCGGCAAGGCCATTGGCATTACCGGCAAAGACGGTGATTTCATCCGTGCGAAAAAAATGACGGTTACCCGTCATACCCCTGGCATTGAAGCGCCGGAAATCATCGACATTGGCCATGTGGGTGAAGTGGTGGGAGTCAATCCGGCCATCATCAACATGATCCTGTCGAGCGATTTCATTCCGGTGATCGCGCCCATCGGTTTTGATCACACCGGTCAGTCCTACAATATCAATGCCGACATCGTCGCCGGCAAAGTGGCCGCGCTGCTCAATGCAGAAAAACTGATCCTGCTAACCAATATTGCCGGCGTGCAAGACAAGAGCGGTCAAGTAGTGCCGGCGCTCACCATTGATGCCGTGCACGCAATGATTGCAGATGGCACCATCCACGGCGGCATGCTGCCGAAAATTGCGTGCGCGCTTGATGCCATGAGCAGTGGCGTCAACAGCGTGCAGATCATCGATGGCCGCATTCCGCATGCAGTATTGCTGGAAGTGTTCACCGACAAGGGCATCGGCACCCAGATCACCCGCCGCCCCAGCTGACGAGAACCCCATGACGGTCACAAGCCCGAAAGTGAAAGGAGAGCGCCGCGAGCAGATTCTGCAAGTGCTGGCCGGCATGCTGGAAACCCATCCGGGCAGCCGCATCACCACGGCGGAACTGGCCAAGGCGGTGGGGGTTTCGGAAGCAGCGCTCTATCGGCATTTTCCGAGCAAGGCACGCATGTTCGAGGGACTGATCAGCTTCATCGAAGAAACCTTGTTCAGCCGTATAACCCGCATCATCGGCGAACCGGCTACTGCCTATGTGTATTGCGAAAAAATCATGATATTGGTGCTGGGCTTCGCCGAAAAAAATCCCGGCCTCAGCCGTGTGCTCAATGGCGATGCGCTCTCCGGTGAACATGAACGCCTGCGCGCACAGGTGAGCCAGATTCACGAACGCCTGGAAATGCAGTTGCGCCAGGTGCTGCGTGAAGCTGAACTGAAAGAAGGTTTGCGCACGCAGGCCACCGCCACGGTGACCGCCGCCATGCTGCAAGCTTATCTGGAAGGCCGTATCAGCCAGTACGTGCGCAGCGATTTTCGTTTGCTGCCCACCCGCGACTGGCCTGAGCAGTGGCCGTTATTGCGGGGCGGACTGTTCCGCTGACGAGCCCGTGCCGGACCGGCGACTGTCCGGCGCCGATCGCAGCCTAGGGTTTGGCTTCAGCGGCTGCAGCAGGCTGCTGGCCCATCAGTTCCCGCAGCCGTTTGGAATCGCGTTCGGCATCAGCCATAAGTTTTTCGCGGTCAGCATCCTGTTTTTTGGATTGTGCTTCGAACTTTTCCTTGTTGCTCCGGGCTTGCTCCATTTTCTTCACGACATCGCCGGGCGGCTGCCGGCCGGCTTTTATGTTGTTGTCGATAATGCCCTGCACCCGCACGATTTCCGACTCGGACTTGGTAAGGTTGAGCTTCACCAGATCCTGCTGGGTTTTCAGCTGCAGCAAGGCAACGTCACGCTTCTTGGTGACATCCTCGGCAGTGCGATAGAGCCGGATCAGCAGTTTGTCGGCCTCAGCCTGTGCCACCCGGCTGGTTATTGCCTGTTGCTCGGCAGCTTTGGAGGCTTGTTGATGGGCCAGCTCTTCGGTAGAGAGTGCCCGTGGCACTTGCTGGATTACCTGGCCATGATCGTTGAGCACGGTGTAGCCATTCTTCACATACTCGGCCGGGATTGAGGAGTTGAATACAGTACGGCCATTATTATCGACATACTTGTAGATATTGCCGCCGCTGGCCGCAAATACCGGTTGCACCAGGCTGGCCAACAATATGCTGGCACACGCAGTTGCGCCGATCCTGCCCATTACTGACAAACTATTTAGCGCCATAACGTTCCCGATAGGCCTCCAGTTTCGGCAAATACTGCTGAAGCTCCCTATCGCCAGTTTGTTGCAGGTAATTGATTATCTGGCCCAGACTGATGATGCTGACCACCGGCAGTCCGAATTCCTTGCTGATCTCGCCAATGGCCGACAATTCGCCCTGGCCGCGCTCTTCCCGATCCAGTGCTACCAGCACTCCGGCCGCAGTGGCTTTGGCCTGGCCAATGAGGGTCATCACCTCACGAATGGCCGTGCCAGCCGTGATTACATCATCCACTACCAACACCCGGCCTGCCAGTGCTGCCCCGACTATAGTACCCCCTTCCCCGTGCTCCTTGGCCTCTTTGCGATTGAAACAATAGGGCATATCAACGCCAAAGTGTGCGGCCAATGCAATGCTGGTGGCGGCCGCCAGCGGAATGCCTTTGTAGGCCGGCCCGAAGATCACGTCATAGCTTATGCCGGAGTGCTGGATGGCCGCGGCATAGCAGTGACCGATAAAGCCCAGCGCCTTGCCGGTGTTGAACAGGCCGGCATTGAAGAAATACGGGCTCTGCCGCCCCGATTTGAGCGTGAACTCGCCAAAACGCAGGATGTTGCGGCTGATGACGAAATCGAGAAATTGTTTTTGGTAGTCCTGCATGGCCTCAGTCCTTGCCCAGCGCCTGTAGTTGCAGCTCCAGCAAGTGCCGGATACCGTGCTGGGCCAGTGAAATCATCGCATTGAGTTCCTGCAAGTTGAAGTCCCCGGCTTCACCGGTGCCCTGCACTTCGATGAAACCGCCTTCACTGTTCATCACCACGTTCATGTCGGTTTCGGCGGCAGAGTCTTCTATATAGTCGAGATCCAGCACCGGCACACCGTTGCAGATGCCAACCGACACCGATGCCACCATGCGCCGCAGCGGATTTTCCTTGATCAGGCCTCTTTTCTGCAGCTGACTGATGGCATCCACCAGCGCCACACAGCCGCCGGTGATGCTGGCGGTGCGGGTGCCACCGTCGGCCTGGATCACATCGCAGTCGATCTTGATGGTATTTTCACCGAGTTTTTTCATATCGACGGCGGAGCGCAGCGAGCGGCCGATCAAGCGCTGGATTTCCTGGGTGCGGCCACTCTGGCGGCCGGATGCCGCTTCGCGATCCATGCGCGAGCCGGTCGAGCGCGGCAGCATGCCATATTCAGCGGTGATCCAGCCCTGGCCGGTGCCTTTGAGAAAGCGCGGCACGCTGGTCTCGACACTGGCGGTGCAGATCACCTTGGTATCGCCGAATTCAACCAGCACTGAACCTTCGGCATGCTTGGTGTAATTGCGGGTCAGTTTCACGGGCCTTAGCGCGTCCGGGCTGCGCCCGCTTGGTCTTGGTGTGGTCATTGTCAGGTTTCCTGTTACTGCGAATTCGAAAGTATTCGGCTATATTCCCAGCCACTCTTTGGCTGCCGTTTTGGCCGCCCTTACTACCTCTCCCACTTTCAAACAGCAGGAACTCCATGACCGCCAGCATGACCGCTTTTGCCCGCCAGCAGTCGGAACACGACTTTGGCACCCTCATCTGGGAAATCCGCGCCGTCAACCACCGTTATCTTGAGGCCAGCTTCCGCTTGCCGGAGAGCCTGCGCCACCTGGAAGGGCCGCTGCGTGAACAACTGCGGCAACGCGTGCAGCGCGGCAAAGTGGAAGCCCAACTCAAACTGCTGGGCGCGCCCATCGCCGACAGCAGTTTCAACCTGAATGAGACTGTGCTGAAACAGCTGCTAAGCTCTACCTCCAGCATCAGCGCCCATTTCCCCCACATCCAGCCGTTGAATCCGCTGGAAATCCTGCGCTGGCCGGGCCTCATCATCGAGCGTGAACAGGATAGCAAATTAATGGAGGAAAAGACCCAAGCGCTGTTCGCCACCACACTGACCGCTTTCCAGCAGCAGCGCGAGCGCGAAGGCTCTGAACTGCAGAAGCTGATCGAAGACCGCTTGACGCTAGTGGCCGCACTTGTCGCCGGCCTGCGCAACGAATTGCCGCAGATCCTGCAGGCGCAGACCGACCGTATCAAAACCCAATTCGCCGAACTGCAGCTGCAGGTAGACCCCACCCGGCTGGAACAGGAGATTGTGCTGATTGCGCAGAAGGCTGACATCCATGAAGAGCTGGACCGGCTCGACACTCACATCAAGGAAGTGAAGCACACCATGCAACAGACCGGGCAGCTTGGGCGCAGGCTGGACTTTTTGATGCAGGAGTTTAATCGGGAGGCCAATACCATTTGTTCGAAGGCTATCGTCACCTCAACTACGTTTGGTGCGGTGGAGCTGAAGGTGTTGATTGAGCAGATGCGGGAGCAGATACAGAATATTGAGTAGTGGCCTCCGGGGCAGTAGGCAATTGGACGCTATTAGATCCGCGCCATGTGAAAGGAGGCACACGCTTTTTGTATGCCCGGCAACACTGCTATGATCCCACCCACTAACGCAGCACCCAGCCGTTGTTCTCCAAACCAATAATCGGGACCTCACACTTCCAATGCCCCAAGGCAGTCTCTACCTGATCTCCGCTCCTTCCGGGGCTGGCAAGACCTCGCTGGTCAAGGCGTTGCTGGCGGACCCGCATCCGCCGACTTCGGCCGGCCTGTGCGTGTCGGTCTCGCACACCACCCGCCCGATGCGGCCCGGTGAAGTGGACGGCGTGAACTATCATTTTGTCGACCAGGCCACCTTTCAAACCATGCAGGGCGCTGGCGCGTTTCTGGAACATGCCGAGGTTTTCGGCAACTTTTATGGAACTTCACGGCTATGGCTGGAAGATCGCCTGGCCCAGGGCTGGGATGTGATCCTGGAAATCGACTGGCAGGGCGCAGCGCAGATCAAAAACCTGCTGCCGGCCTCGGTCGGCATTTTCATTCTGCCACCGGCACGCGACACCTTGGAGCTGCGCCTGAACCGGCGCGGCCAGGATCTACCCGAGGTAATTGCCGCCCGCATGGCCAAGGCCACCAGTGAAATGTCGCATTACGCGCAGGCCGACTACCTCGTTATCAATGACGTTTTCGCCACCGCCCTCGACGATCTGAAGGCGATTTTGCGCAGTACTTTGCTGAAGCGTGACGTGCAGCAGGCCCGCATTGCGGCTTTACTGGCTGAATTGCTGTCCTCTTAGGCTGTTTTTAAGTACAATTTCACCCCCTCCGGGCATGTTGGCAGGCTTTCAAGCCCTGGCGCCCGGATCCACGAACAACTCCTGCAGGAACAGCTATGGCCCGCGTAACCGTTGAAGATTGTCTGGAACAAGTAGAAAACCGTTTTGACCTGGTGATGATCGCCAGCCGTCGCACCCGCCAGTTGCAGACCGGCGGCAAAGACCCGTTGGTACCGGGCCACAATGACAAGCCTACCGTGCTGGCACTGCGTGAAATCGCCGCCGGCAAAATCGGTTACAGCATTCTGGATGAAATGGAAATCCGCAAGTCGAGCGATGAAGAGCTGAGCGAGCTGGTGCAAGCCGATGCGCTGCGCAAATCACGCCAGGATCTTTCCATTGAAGAAGCCATGGATGCCGACCTGATCGAAGATGATGAAGCCGTCGCTGCCAAGCTCAAAGCCGACAATGAAGACGAAGAAGCCGAGAAAGGTGAGCCGGCTGCTGACGAAGAGGAATAATCCCCCGCTGGTCATGCGGGTTCCAGAGCTAACACCGTGGACACCATAGACGCACTGGCCAGCAAACTTTCCACTTATCTCGAGCCTGCCCAGGTCAACCTGGTCAGGCGCGCATTTTACTACGCGGCCGAGGCCCATGATGGCCAGATCCGCCGCAGCGGCGAACCCTACGTAACGCATCCGCTGGCAGTGGCCGGCATCCTGCAAGACATGCACATGGACCATCAAAGCCTGATGGCGGCCATGTTGCACGACACCATTGAAGATACCGGGCTTTCCCGTGAAGCCATTGCCGCCCAGTTCGGTGAGGCGGTGGCCAACCTGGTGGATGGGGTCAGCAAACTCAACAAGCTCAACTTCAGTACCCAGGCCGAAGTGCAGGCCGAGAATTTCCAGAAAATGGCGCTGGCGATGGCGAAAGACATTCGCGTGATCCTGGTAAAGCTGGCCGATCGCCTGCACAACATGCGCACACTGGAAGTGCTGAGCCAGGAAAAACGCCGGCGCATTGCCCGCGAAACCATCGACATCTATGCACCGATTGCCAACCGGCTTGGCATGCACAACATCCGGGTCGAATTCGAAGAGCTGAGTTTCAGCATGCTGTATCCGATGCGGGCGCCCTTGATTGAAGCCGCCGTCAAAAGTGTCAGCGGTCATCGCAAGGAACTGGTATCGCAGATCCAGACGGCGCTGGCTTCCTGCCTGAAACGCGAGTCGATGCCGGGGCGGGTAATGGGCCGGGAAAAGCACCTGTTCAGCATCTACAAGAAGATGAAGCTGAAGCGCCGCTCGTTCAAGGACATCACTGATGTGTTTGCATTCCGCATCATCACTGACCAGGTCGATACCTGTTATCGCATTCTCGGTGCCGTGCACAACTTGTACAAACCGGTGCCTGGCAAATTCAAGGACTTCATCGCGATTCCGAAAGTGAACGGTTACCAGTCCTTGCACACGACCTTGTTCGGCATGCATGGCGTGCCGATTGAAATCCAGATTCGTACTGAAGAAATGGATGCCATGGCCAACAACGGCATCGCCGCGCACTGGCTCTACAAAAGTGCCGACAACAAGCCCAACCAGAGCCATATCCGTGCGCGCCAGTGGGTGCTGGATTTACTGGAGATGCAGAAGAATGCCGGCAACTCGCTGGAATTCATCGAGCATGTTAAAACCGATCTGTTTCCGGACGAAATCTATGTGTTCTCGCCCAAGGGCAAGATCATGGAATTGCCGGCCGGTTCAACCCCGGTGGATTTTGCTTATGCAGTACACACTGATGTCGGCAATGCCTGCGTGGCCTGTCGCATCAACCGCAAACTGGCGCCGCTCAGCGAGCCGCTGCAGAGCGGGCAAACCGTAGAGATCATTGCATCCGGCACGCAACCCAATCCGTCGTGGCTGAGTTTTGTGGTAACCGGCAAGGCGCGCAGCAATATCCGGCATTTCCTGAAGAACCAGCGCCGCTCCGAAGCCATCGCGCTGGGCCGTCGCCTGCTCAACAAGACCTTGTCGAACTACGGCTTCCATCTGGCCAACATTCCCAAGCAAAAAGTCGGCGGCTTGCTGGAAGAAACCAATTTCGAAGTATTGGATGATTTGCTGGAAGACATCGGGCTCGGCAACCGCATGGCGTTTATGGTGGCACGCCGGCTGATCCCCAATGAGAACCAGGACAGCAAATCCCTTGAAGACGCGCGTAGTGACAGCGCGCTGGCGATTCGGGGCACCGAAGGTTTGTTGATGACATTTTCGAAATGCTGTCATCCGATTCCGGGTGATCCCATTGTCGGCTATGTCAGCGCCGGGCGCGGCATGATCGTGCATACCGAGAGCTGCAAGAATGTCGCTGACATTCGCCACGATCCGAGAAAATATGTATCGCTGCGCTGGGACCCGGGCGTGCAGGGTGAATTTACTGTTGAACTGCGCGTGGAAGTTGAACACCAGCGCGGCATCATCGCCACGCTGGCCAACACCATCACCGGCACGGAAGCCAACATCGAGAAGATGACGATGTCGGATCGCGATGCGCAGTTCAGCATCGTCAATCTCACGTTGCTGGTGCGCAATCGCATCCATCTGGCGCGCGTAATGAAGCGGGTGCGTGTGATCAAATCCGTCACCAAGGTGACGCGCGTCAAGAATTGACCAGACCGGCCCGGCCGCAAATGCTCAGCCGGCGGCCCGTTCGCCATTGTGTTTGAGCAGGTATAGCTCAAGCTCGGCGACCGGCATCACCTGCCCGATCAGAAAGCCCTGCATCACCTGGCACTGCAGGTTTTTCAGGTATTTGAGCTGATATTCTTCTTCCACACCTTCTGCCACCATTTCCAGCTTCAAGCCGCGCGCCATGTGGGCGATGGCCTCAATGATGAAGCGTTCCGAATCCACTTCCAGATCCTGGATGAAACTGCGATCGATCTTGAGCCGGTTGATCGGCAGTTTTTGCAGCAGGCTCAGTGATGAATAACCGGTGCCAAAATCATCAATTGCCACACTGATGCCGTATTTCGCCAACTGCCTGAGTTTGGTGATGGTGCTTTCAATTTCATTCATCAATGTGCTTTCGGTAATTTCGATTTCGAGCGCGGTGCCCGGGAAATTACGCAGCTTCAGTTGCAGGATCAGCTTGTCGACAAAATCCTTCTGCTCGATCTGTCGCACCGAGCAGTTGATTGCCAGCTTTTCGAGCGTGATGCCACGCTTCCACATGCGCTGCATGTCATCCAGCGTGGTAGCCAACACGAATTCGCCCAGCTCCAGCATCAGTGAGGATTCTTCTGCCACCGGCAGGAACCAGGCCGGCGTCAGCAAGCCCCGCTGGGGATGCTGCCAGCGCAACAAGGCTTCTACGCCGGTGACCATGTTGGACATCGCATGCAACTGCGGCTGGTAATGTACGACAAACTGTCCTTCGCGCAGACCGCGCCGGATTTCCTGTTCGATCGACAACTGCTGTTGCTGGTTCTCGCTCAACTCCTGTGTATAGATGCGGAAGCCGTCTTTGCCGGATGCCTTGGTGTGATACATCGCGGTATCGGCATTCTTGATCAGGTCTTCCACGTTGCGGCCGTCTTGCGGGTACATCGCGATGCCGATGCTGGTGGTGACATAAATCTCGTGATTGCCGACCAGGATCGGCTCCTTGACAGCGTCGACGATTTTTACAGCTACTTTGTGTGCGGTAGTAATCTGGTCGATGTGGGGCAGCAGCACAATGAATTCATCGCCACCCAGTCGCGCCAGCGTATCGCTTTCGCGCAGGCAATGCTTGAGACGGGTCGCCACTTTTTTCAGCAGATCATCGCCGATGTCATGGCCCAGCGTGTCATTGACCAGCTTGAAGCGGTCCAGATCGAGAAACATCACCACCAGTTTCTGCTGGGTGCGACGGGCATTGCTGATGGCGTTGCCGAGCCGGTCCATAAACAGTGCGCGATTCGGCAAGCCGGTAAGCAGATCGTGATAGGCCTGATAGTGAATGAGCCTTTGCGCAGCAAGGCGTTCCGTGATGTCACGGGCCACCACATAAGTGCCGGAATAATCGCGGCCATGGGTAAGGCCTTGCTCGTCGACACTTTCATTTTCATAAATGCCCATTGCATTCAATTCAAAAGCAATGCGACGTCGTTCTTCGCCACCACGCCCTGGCGGGCGGCACAGCAGCCATACTTCTTCATCTTTGCTGCCGCGCGTGTCGGCACGGCGCTCACTGAAACATGACACCGCTTTATCCAGTGACTCGGGTGCGATCAGCATCGAAAAGTGCTGGCCCAGTAATTCTTCCTTGCTGTAGCCAAGCAGATCCTGGGCGCGCTCATTGCAAAAACGGAAACCACCATCATGATCAACAATGAAGATGATGTCGGGCGAGCTTTCAATCATGAACCGGTGCAAGCGCTCGGAACGCTCCAGCTGGTTGCGCAAGCGTGAAAAGCTGATTTCCAGCTCGCGTTTCTGCAGTGTGTTGTTGAGCTTGTTGACGAGGTCTTCGAATTCGTAGGGTTTGCGCACATAGTCATAGGCGCCCAGCCGGAACGCCTGGCTCACGGTATCAAAACCGGTTTCAGCACTGAGTACGACGGTGCAAATTTCTTCATTAATACTGCGCAAATAACGCAGCACTTCGATGCCGCCCATTTCCGGCATGTTGAGATCAAGCAAGAGAACTTCAAACGGGGGATTGGCGGCGGCGATCAGCGCCAGGGCTTCTTGGCCGTTTGTGGCGGTCGTGATTGTGAACCCGGCTACTTCCAGTAGCAGTTTGCAGCTTTGCAGCAGGAATGGTTCATCGTCCACCAACAAAATGTGGGGCGAATGGGACATGCACAGCCTCAGTCAGAACCGGAAATCACCGCACTTGCGGCAGTAACAGACTGAACGTCGTTCCTTGGTTTTTATCGCTGTGACAACTTATCAAGCCTTGCAGCTCATCAACCAGTTTCTTGACGATCGCAAGACCGGATCCAGTATGCGTCCCACTTTTGGTGGTACTGCCCGCTTGGAACAGTTTCTGCATTTGCCAGCTTTCGAGTCCAGGACCATCGTCGCTCACTTCCAGCAGCACATACAATCTGCCCTGAAAATGGACATTGCGCTTGATGGTCAGTGCGATCTTACCACCGTCCCCCAAGGCCTCTGCAGCATTTTTTACCAGGTTGAGCAGAATCTGCACCAGCACCGAGGGGCTGGCCATTACTACCGCAGGCTCTGCGGCCTGGGTGAAGGCGAGCTTGAGCCCTTCCCGCCCGGTAAACGCAGCCACAAGCCATTTGTGATGACTGCGCACAAGCTCGTTCAGGTCCAGCTCGGCCAGCTCATTGGAAGCCGTTATGTTTTGTCGTGCCGAGTACAACAAGCGGCTGACACGGTCGATTTCGCTTTCTATGTGCCCGATTTCTTCTTTGGCACTTTGATCAAGCGGATATTTCAGTGTCAGTACCCGTAGATAATTCTTGATGATCGCGAGTGGATTATTCACTTCGTGTACAAGTTCGCGCACCTGCTGCTGAATCAGGGCCACGTCAGCAGAACCTTCGGCCGGCCTGTTGTTGAAATAGGAGGCAAGCTGTTGCTGCACACTCCTGGCCAGCATGGTGAGTTCCGGATTGTCGGGGCTCGCCTCTGGTAATAGCAATGCGCCAGTATGAGCACCGATCAGCGGCACACACAGCACGGATTCACAGCCAAGCAAACGCACCAATTGCCGGTCAACCGGCGCCAGACCCGCATCGCTCAGGCGCAGCCTGGCAACGGTATTTTGCTGCACCAGTGAGCCCAGCATGCTGCGCCCGCCTGTCAGTGGAATTGAAAATTGCTGCTGCAATGCTTCGCTGTCACCGCTCAGCACTACTTCCAGTTTGTCGGCGGGTTGCGGTGCCGTCAGCAGCAGGAACTGCAATGGTAATTGATGCCGCAGCAACAGCCGCTGTATCTGCAATTGCAAATCGGCAAGCGTGCCCGGATGTTGCGGAGGGGCCTGCTGTGAATAACCGACTTGGGTGAGATGACGCAGTGCCTGCAATTTCAGCTCCTGCAGCCAGTTTTCGCCGCTGAGGCTGTCGCGTTGCAACAACTCGAGGCCGGCACTGACGCCCAGCGCCTTGCTGCGTTGCAGGAGTGCAACCTGCGCCTCTTCCGCCAGCGCCCGCATGCGGGGCTCCTGCCAGCCCAGCAGCTCATTGAAGGCCGTCAGGATGGTTTCATCCAGCCGCAGCTGATTGCGCTGCAAACGATGACAGCACCACACCAGCCGCGACAACAGCGCGGTATCACGCAATTCGGCAGGTGGCAGCTGCAAGGTGTCTTTCAGATCGCGCCACAGCTGGGGCACGGGCAATACTTGTGCGATATCGTCTTCCAGCAGGCAATAGACCGCGGCAAGACCAGCGCTGTCTGGATCAGTGTAGTTCAGCAGACGGGCAGCAATGGTGGTAAGCAGCCAGCATTGCTGCTGGCGCTGCCAGTCTTGCAGCAGCCTTTCTTCACTCTCGGTGGCAGCCAGCACGGCGCGTCTGCTCAGTTTGGAAACCAGCAGTTCCTGCAACAACGCTGGTTGCGGATTGAGTAGTTGCTGCAATACCTGCTGCTTGTCGGCATTCGCCTGGGTGCGGCCGAGTGACAACTGATAGGCCAGTTGCAATGAAGCCAGGGGATTGGGAGCAAGGTATTCATGCTTGCTGGCAGAATCGGCCGCCAGCAGCTGTAATTGGGCCAACAGCACGCACAGGGGCGCAGCCAGGGGAGCTTCCCTGGTTCCTGCTCTGCTGTGTGTGGCTTGGTGCTGCATTCAAACAATCCGCTTTGATGGGATCTGGAGGGCGAATTCTACTATCGCGACCTCTGCCGGGTCCTTTCGAGCACTAAAACTGTGAACTGGGTTGGGGTTTGGGGGGGGGTTGAGCAAGATTTCGGGAATTTTTCCCGAGGTGTACTCCTTTTAACCGGGCCGGTTATGATGATCCGCCTCCCCGCCAGCCACACTCTGGCAGGGTTAATCACACTCCAACCCCGGAGCCTTTATGGCCCTTATCCGTTCTGTCGCTGCTGTTGCATTCACCGCCCTGGCGCTGTTGCCATCCTGCCTGTGCGCACAAAGCTCGCCGGCGTTCACTGCCAAACAGCTGCGCGCCGATCCTACCGATGGCTGGCTCACCAATGGGGGCAATCTCGGCAACCAGCGTTATTCGCCACTGGACCAGATCAACCGCAGCAACGTGGGCCAGATGAAAGCGGAATGGCAAGTGCATATGAACGGCTCCGGCAGTGGCCCCAATCACAGCGGCCAAGCCCAGCCCTTGTTCTATGACGGTGCACTTTATGTGGCAACCGGCGAAGACGATGTGTTCGCGATTGATATCGAAACCGGCAAGTTCCGCTGGACCTACAAGGCCAATCTTGATGCG
>CAINTJ010000093.1 GCA_903853385.1 uncultured Gammaproteobacteria bacterium | reverse complement strand
TACTCAGATGATGGTGAATGGCACCGGTGGCCAGCAAGGCATTGATGACCAGCTGGCCTTGCGGCGGCATACGTTCGGATATGAACAGCAGCATTTTGCCGGCGCGTGCTTCTGCTTCCACCAATGCCTTGATGTCAAGGACCGCCTGCTCAAGACCGGTCTCGGGCGCATAGTTCAGATTGATATCGGCCGATTCATAACCAGGCCGCTGGAAATGGCGCAAATTATAGAATTTGTCGGGCGATAGCAGTGGTGACTGCAGAATGAGACGATCCGCGTGTTCAGCGGTTTCTTCGAAGATGTTCAGCTCGCGACCCATGCGGGTTTCCAGCGACATCACGATGCTTTCGCGCAAGGAGTCGATGGGCGGGTTGGTGACCTGAGCGAAGACCTGGCGGAAATAATCGTAGAGCGGGCGCACCTGCCGTGACAGCACCGCAATGGGCGTATCGTCACCCATGGAGCCGGTGCCTTCCGCGCCCTGCTCTGCCAGCGGACGAAATACCTGGTCGGTTTCTTCAAAGGTGACCTGGAACATTTTCATGTGCACTTCACACTCTTCCTTCGAGAGTGGTTTGAGTGCAGGGATATGTTCGGCCAGAGTTGATTCGACGTAACTGGTTTTGTCCTTGACCCATTTGGCATAGGGTTGACGCCCTTTCAGGTAGTTGGCGACATCGTCGGAGTGCAGGATCTTGCCCGCCTCGGTATCCACTACCAGCATTTGACCGGGCCCAACGCGGCCTTTGGCCACGACATCTTCAGGCTTGTAGGCGTTAACACCGATTTCAGAGGCCGCCGTCAACCAGCCATTACGGGTCAAAACCCAGCGCGACGGCCGCAGGCCGTTTTTGTCGAGCACACACACCGCATAGCGGCCATCGGTCAGCACTACGCCGGCCGGGCCATCCCAGGCTTCCATGTGCAAAGAGTTATAGGTGTAGAAACTGCGCAGCTCGGCATCCATGTCTTCCATGTTTTGCCAGCTGGGCGGCATGATCAAACGGATGGCCTGGTAGAGATCCATACCGCTGGTCACCAGCATTTCCAGCATATTGTCCATCGACGAGGAATCGGAGCCGGTGAAATTCACCACCGGTGCGATTTCTTCAATGTTGGGAATCGCGCGTGATTTGAATTTGTTGATACGCGCCACCGCCCAGTTGCGGTTGCCCTGTATGGTGTTGATTTCACCATTGTGGGCCAGCATACGGAACGGTTGTGCCATCGGCCACTTGGGCAAGGTATTGGTCGAAAAGCGCTGATGGAAAGTACACATGGCGACAGCCAGATCCGGATTGCTCAGGTCCAGATAGAACGCTGGCAGATCGGCGGGCATCATCAAGCCTTTGTAGGACAACACCGAATGCGACAAGCTGGAGATATAAAAATCCTTGTCTTGCTCCAGCCGTATTTCTGCCTTGCGGCGCGCCACGAACAATTTAACCGCCAGGTCTTTTTTCTCTATGCCGGGAGCATCGATGAAAATCTGCTCGATCTGCGGCAAGCTTTCGCGGGCCATTCGGCCACACACCTCTGGATTGGTGGGCACAATGCGCCAACCCACCACGATGAGAGCTTGGGCAGCCAGCTCCGCTTCCAG
>CAINTJ010000092.1 GCA_903853385.1 uncultured Gammaproteobacteria bacterium | reverse complement strand
GGTCCGCAGCTTACCGACATCATGGCGGCGCTCGCCGCCATTCTGGGCCTGGTTGCATTATTCCGGTTCTGGCAGCCCAAAGACACCTTTGCGATGCCGGGTGATACCACCAACACGCTAGCCCTGCGCAAGCATGGCTTTGGTCCTACTTTGCTGGCCTGGTCGCCCTATCTGTTCCTGGTGGTGTTTGTGCTGGTCTGGGGCAGCCCGCAGGGCAAGGCCATACTCGACAAGGTCAACATCGTGATTCCCTGGCCGGGCTTGCACAATCTGATCATTCAAGGAGCACCGGTGGTGGCCAAACCCACAGCCTATGCCGCAATTTACACGTTCAACTGGTTGTCAGCTGCAGGCACTGCCTGCGGTCTGGCGGGCTTGCTGGCAGCGATTGTATTGCGCGTCTCCATCGGTGATTACATCAAGCTGCTGGGCAAGGTGCTCAAGCAGATGGCGTTCTCGTTGCTCACCATCGCCTCCGTGCTGGCCCTGGCACTGTTGATGAACTATTCCGGGTCCATTGTGACCATGGGCATGGCCTTTGCCGCCACTGGTGCCTTGTTTCCGTTCTTCAGCGCGTTGCTGGGCTGGCTGGGTGTGTTCCTTACCGGCAGCGATACCTCTGCCAATGCGCTGTTTGGCAATCTGCAGGTGGTTACCGCCAAACAGTTGGGCCTGAATCCGGCCATGATGGCGGCAGCCAACTCGGCGGGTGGCGTGATGGGCAAGATGATCAGTCTGCAGAGTCTGGCGGTGGCGGTGGCGGCTACCGGCATGGCACGTGCGCAGGAAAGTGAACTGATGCGCTTCACCTTCAAGCACAGTGTGTTTCTGGCCTGTGTGCTGGGTGCGCTGTCGATGTTGTACGCGACCATCTTTGCGTAATGGCTTCAGGCGCTGAGGGATGCTTACTCAGCGCCGGTTTCGTTGCATGAGGGCTCGATGATTCGAACCCGGCCGGTGCTCGCAAACACGCCGTGTATACATCCCGACAAACTTGTCGTGGCAAATAATGGAAAATTACCCAACTGGCTGGCACTGGAAGTTGGCTAGACTCTGATCAAAGCTTGAGAGAGAACGGTGTAAAGTCAGTGTCCCTGTCGTAGTAATCTTCACTCTCCGCTTGTTTCAGCTGGTTGACGATCCAGTAAGTCACCGGCGTCATCACGATTTCTACCGTGATCTTGAAGCCCCAATTGAACACAATCACCGCCAGCAAGGTATCAAAACTCCAGATGCCGCCGAACGCCACCGGATAGAACAACACACTGTCCACTGCCTGGCCCACGATGGTGGAGCCAATGGTGCGCGTCCACAACATGCGTCCTTGAGTGGCCACTTTCATTTTGGCCATCACCAGGGAATTGACGAAATCACCGGCCCAGAACGCCACGATGGACGCCAGCACGATGCGCCAGGTATTGCCGAACAGGATTTCAACTGCGGGTTGTACCTGTGCATTGAACGGTTCAGCCGGCGAGGGCGGTAGCACGACGATCACCCACGCCATCAATGAGGCAAACACCATGGCGCCGAAGCCGGCCCAGATCACCTTGCGGGCACGGGCATAGCCATAAACCTCGGTCAATACATCACCAAAAATATAGCCGAGCGGGAAAAACAGATTGCCGGCACCAAAGCTCAGATTGTCACCCAGCCAGGGCAAATGAAACGGAAAACTGATGAAGCCGACTTTGGCGGGTCCGATCAGGTTGGAGCACAGCAGCACGGTGACAAAAGCCGCCATCAGGAAATCGTAGTAGCGGTACTGGCGTGGGGTTGATGACATGGATCGCTGGCTCCTTCAGGAAACTTCCGGTTCAGTATCACTCAGCTCGGGGTAAAAAGCCTGGCTATGCGCTGCTCAAGGCCGTCAACACCCTGGGTGTCAATGCCGAACACCTGCTGCAGGCTGTGTAATACGTCAGCAGGCGATTGTAGATCACTATGACGGGAGGGCTGGCCCTGGTGGTGATAGCTTAGACGGGTGTTGAGCAGGGCATAACGCCCAGTTGAATCAGGACGCGCTGCAATCAGCTCGTGGCGGAAACGTGAAGCCGGGTGATTGGCCACTACCCAGTTAGCCATCTCGTAGTCTTCGGCAATCTGCCGCGTCAGCGCGAAGCGGAACTTGGGTGACCACGCAGCGTCCACCCAGGCACTCACCTCAACCTCATCCTCCACCGGCTGCAGTCGCCACGATTCATGCGGGGTGGGCTGCGGCGCTGCGTGCTGCAATTCCAGCGGGGCCGTCATGGTCATGCCGCCAAAGCCGACATCGGCCAGCCATTGCGACTTGCCAATCTCTACCAAAAGCACCTTGTGGGTGCGGGGCATGCGTCGATCTGGCACTAATACGCGTGCGGCGAGTGTATGTACCCGGAAACCCAGGCTCAGCAAGACCCGCAGCAACAGCTGGTTTTGCTCAAAACAATAGCCACCCCGGCGCCGGTACACCAGTTTGTCAAAAACTTTATCCGGCGCCAGTGACGGTGTATGACCGCACCAGCTGTCCAGATTTTCAAACGCAATAGCCTGCGGGTGCAGCCGGTGCAGTTGTTGCAGTGTTTGCAGATTGGCGCCGGGGTTGGACTGATAGCCGATGCGGTGGAAATAGCGGGCCAGTTCATCGCTGGTGAGTAAGGGGTAGTTCATGAAGCCGGTTTCCTGACTATGATAGCGTCAGCTCCATGTTACTCAACAAACTGTCCATCAAACCACGCTCAATCATGCAATTGACGGTCACCGGCTTCCTGATGGCACGACTCCTGCTTATACAAATGCCAGGACAGCACGAGATGTCAAATACTTGGCGCTGATGTTCTTGGCAACAGTGGTTATGGCACAGGATTTTTATGCAGTGCTGGGTGAGGGCAGTGAGGCCCTGTCAGTGATGGTCCTGCCTGCAGTGGGCAAGTTGTTGAAGTGTTGTGGCGAAGTTGTTGTACGTAGTTGGTCTCGCATCAAGCAGGTTGTCGCCAGACAACCATTTCGGGCGCCCGATGGGCGCTCTTTTTTTGGCTAGCCGCTGTTGTCTTTTTCGCTTTGCTTGCGCACTTTGAGGTTGAGTACTTCCACCATTACTGAAAACGCCATTGCGAAATAGATGTAGCCTTTGGGCACTTCCACATCAAATCCCCCCACGATCAGTGTCAGACCGATCATCATCAGGAACGATAGCGCCAGCATTTTCAGCGTGGGATGACGGTCGATGAAATCGCCGACGGATTTGGCGGACCACAGCATGACACCAACTGCAATGATGATGGCCAATGACATGATGGCCAGTTCCTTGACCAGGCCCACTGCCGTGATCACTGAATCCAGCGAGAACACAATGTCGAGAATGCCGATCTGGATCACGGTGCCAACCAGACTTTCCATCACGCGTGCATCCATGCCGCCTTCGGCGCCTTCGATGATGCTGTGAATTTCCCGGGTGGATTTGTAGAGCAGGAACAGTCCACCCATGATCAGCACCAGATCGCGTCCGGATATGGCGTGACCCATGAGTGTGAACCAGGGTTCGATCAGCCGGCTGATCCAAGACAACGTGAATAGCAGCGCCAGGCGGGTAATGAGAGCAAAGCCTATACCCAGACGTCTCGCCAGCTCCCGCTGCTGGTCAGGCAGACGGCTGACCAGAATGGATACGAAGATGATGTTGTCAATGCCGAGGACAATTTCAAGTGCCACCAGAGTGGCGAGTGCGATCCAGGATTCAGGGCTTGTTATCCAGTCAAACATGGGCTTGGTGTTAATCCGGGAGTAGTTGGGCAGTGCAGCAATCATCCGGTAAATGCCGGGCGGATTCAATCTTGCTACCGACGGATAAACATGGCAGTGCAGTGCTCATGGCAGGCCGGCTTTGCCGGCCGGCGAATGGCACAGTGCGAGCCAATGTTTCATGGCGGCACTCTTGAATTTCTGCCGGTGCATAATCAGATAGAACTTGCGCCGAAACACCAGCGCGCGTGCAGCCAGCTTTACCAGTTCTCCACGCCTGAGATGTTCATGCAGTGAGAGCTGTGACAGGCAACCGAGTCCCATGCCGCTTTTCACCGCCTGTATGATCGCCTCGGGTTGCTGGATTTCCAGCACCACGTTCAGGCGCGGCAACAGTTCATGCATCACGCGGTTGAAGGTTTGCCGGGTGCCGGAACCGTTTTCACGCAGGATCCAGTTGGCTTTGACCAGATCGGTTGCCCCCAGCAGTTTTTTGTTGGCCAGTGGATGGTCAGGGCTGGCGAAAATCACCAGATCGTCATCACGCCAGGAAATTATTTCCAGATGCGGGTCATTGATATCGCCTTCGATGAGGCCGATATCAAGCTCGAAGCTTGCCACTTTGGCACTGATGCTTTCAGTATTGCCTATTTCAAGATTGATCTTGCTCTGCGGATATTCACGGCGATAGAGCTCGATCAGCGGAATACACAAATGGTTGCCGATGCTGAGGGTGGCGCCCACCTTCAAAGTGCCAGGTCCATGCTGGTGCGCCAGGCTTTGTTCCAGTTCGAGCGCACGATTCAGCAATTCCTCGGCTTTGGGCAGCAGCAGGCGTCCGTTGTCGTTGAGTTGCAGGCGTTTGCCGATGCGATCAAACAGTTTCAGATCGAACTGGTGTTCCAGTTCTTTCAGTGCATCGCTGGCCGCTGATTGCGAAATGGCCAGACTCAAGGCTCCCTTGCTCAGGTTTTGCTGGCGGGCGGTGGCCAGAAACACCTCCAGTTGCCGCAGGGTATAGCGCATATCGGATATTCCGAATAATGAAAATCATATAAACGATTGTACCTATAAATGAAGAAAGCCTAAAATTGCCGACTTTGCCATGCAGGAGCCGCTCATGAGCAGCAAATACCAACACGAAACCGTGACCAGTGTGCATCACTGGAATGACACGCTGTTCAGCTTTACCACCACCCGTGATCCGGGCTTCCGCTATAAAAACGGCTTTTTCACGATGATCGGGCTGGAAGTGGAAAACCGCCCATTGGTACGCGCCTACAGCATGGTCAGCGCCAATTACGAAGAGCAGCTCGAATTCTTCAGCATCAAGGTCCAGGACGGCGCACTCACTTCCCGCCTGCAGCATCTGCAAGTGGGCGACACGCTGCTGGTCGGCGCCAAGCCCACCGGCACCCTGGTGGCAGAAAACCTGCTGCCGGGCAAACATCTCTATTTGTTCGGCACCGGCACCGGGCTGGCTCCGTTCATGAGCATCATCAAGGATCCGGAAGTATACGAACTCTACGAGAAGATCGTGCTGGTGCACGGAGTGCGCTATATAAGCGAGTTGGCATACCAGGATTTCATTTCCAGGGATTTGCCTGAGCATGAGTTTCTGGGCGACATCGTCAGGGACAAGCTGGTCTACTACCCAACGGTTACCCGGGAACCTTTCCGTAATACCGGCCGTCTCACCGACTTGATTGTCACTGGCAAGATGCAGCGTGATACAGGTTTGCCGGCACTCAATCTGGAAGACGACCGTTTCATGCTGTGCGGCAGCCCGTCGATGCTGAAAGATACCTGCCGCATTCTTAATGAGCTCGGTTATAGCGAAGCCCGGCATGGCAACCCAGGACATTACGTGATTGAGCGGGCGTTTGTAGAGTAGAATCCAGCCGCTTTTTCCCATCCAACCTTCCAGTCAAATCCCGGGGTCACTATGTCACTGTCCATGTATTCCTCCTCTGTACCGGTTTTCGTGCACTATCTGAACAACTTTGCCACGATTCTCCAGAAAGGCGCGGACTACGCCGCTGACAAGAAAATCGACGAGAAGGTGCTGACTGGCGGCCGTCTGTTCCCGGACATGTTCCCGCTGACCCGCCAGGTACAGATTGCCTGCGACGTCGCCAAAGGCTGCGGCGCGCGTCTGGCCGGCCTCGACGTGCCGAAATACGAAGACAATGAAGTCACCTTTGCCGAGCTGCAGGCCCGTATCGAAAGAACCATCAGCTTTCTGAAGTCACTTCCGGAAGCCAGTATCAACGGTTCCGAGCAGAAACAGATCAAACTGCAAGCCGGTCAGCGTGAACTGGAATTTGTCGGCGATCATTTCCTGCGCAACTGGGCACTGCCCAACGTGTATTTCCATATCACCACTGCCTACAACATCCTGCGTCACAATGGTGTTCCAGTCGGCAAGATGGATTTCCTGGGCGGCCAGTAATCGCCCTGGCTAGTTTGACCGGCAAATAGCACAGAAA
Organism: uncultured Gammaproteobacteria bacterium; assembly: GCA_903853385.1. Lineage (GTDB taxonomy): Bacteria > Pseudomonadota > Gammaproteobacteria > Pseudomonadales > Pseudohongiellaceae > CAILUG01. Next base: position 3,202 of record CAINTJ010000092.1, on the reverse strand, counting down.
TCCGATCAAAAAAAAAAGGCTGCAATCGCAGCCTTTTTCTTGGAGAAAGTTCCTCCGGACAGATGCCTATCAGAAGCTGTAGTTCATGCTGAACTGGTATCTTCTGCCAAACACATCAAACACGTTGCTGACGCCTTGCTGTCCACCACGCAAGTTCTGCGAAGCGGTAACCGACGGGTCGCGGTCGAAGATGTTGTTAACGTTGAAGCTGGCTACATAGCTGCCACCGGACTTGGTCTGGCCGTGGTAGCTGAATACAACGTTGTTAACAGTCTGCGATTGAATGGTGGCGTCATCCACATCAAAGCCGGTCTTCCAGAACGTACCGAAGCCGTTGGTGTAGTTGGTTTTGGCATAGTAGCGCATGATCCAGTTTATCGAGTACTGGTCAAGGTCATAACCGAAGGTCGCAGTGGCATTCCATTTCGGGCTCGTCAAGCTGCCTGAGTCATCCTTGAACCCGGGTTGTGCTTTTCTGGCCAGAGCGGAATTGATCACGCCAGTGGTGACGGAGTTTTCCTGCATGTGGTTGGCGAACAACCGCATTTTGAACTTCTCTTGCATTGACTTGAAGAAGTCAGGCTCGAACTCATAGCGGGCTTCGAAGTCTATGCCTGAAGTCACGCCAGCGGCAGCGTTTACCTGCTTGTCATCTACGCGCGTGATCCTGCCTGTACCGCCATCACGGAACACCTGTGCGCACAACGACGGCGTCAAACCGCTGAAACATTCGTCAATCAGACGCTGGGCTCCCAGCGGGGTGATACGTTTCGCCACATCAATGTTGTAATAGTCAGCTGACAACTGGAAGCCATCGAGCCACTTGTAACTGGGGGACCAAACAAAACCAAGAGTCTGGGTATCCGCAACTTCAGGTGCAAGGTCGGGGTTGCCAAGCGTCAGGATGGTGACAGTATAGTTCGGTGCGTTGGTGGCGAACTTCGGATCGGTAATGTTGGAACCGCCGCCGCCCGATTCGTACTGCTCCTGGAAGGTCGGTTCACGCACGTCGCGTGACTGGGTGCCGCGAATCCGGAGTTCCTTGCTCACCATGAATTCAGCGCCGTATTTCCAGCTGTCGATACCCCCTGAGCGGGAATAGTCGGAGCGGCGGAATGCCAGGTTGCTGTCAACGCGCTGGTTGCCGTTGGTCCAGATTGGCACGTTCACTTCGGCAAACTCTTCTGAAACGTTGAAGTCACCGGTTGCCCACGAGGTGGCCGAGAACTGGTGGATGGAGCGGTTGCCGCCCATCACAGCCGCACCAATGCCGCGTATGCCAACTTCAGGCGCGACAACGGTGGTACGTTCGAAATCTACCGGAACGGTGATCTGGTTGAACCATTCCTTGCGATAAGTAGCACCGGCCGCGAAATTGATCGCACCTGCGCCCCAGCCTTTAGACAAATTGCCACTAAGCAGCAACTCGCCAAAATTCTGGTCGTAATCGCGGTAGCCTTTTTTGGTGCTGGTCATGTACTTGTCAGCTTCAGGCGTGGTATTGCCCAAGCCAAAGAAGTTGGTCGGCACGCAATTGTTTATCGATTCCGTCGGTGTAACCAGCACGTTATCAATTGGCATCAGACCGGTAGGATATTGGGTGATGCGGGTCGTCAGCACAGTTTTGCCGACCGCCGCTGCCTGCAACTGGGCCATGGTAGGGTTGACCTTCTGGATATAACACTGGATGGCACCGGTGGTTGGGTTCTTGATGGTGTCCAGCGCCAGGTACCAGTTGTCGACCCTGATGATGCCGTCAGCTTCCGAGGTCAACTTGGATTTGCCGTACTGGTAAGTGCCGCGCAAAGTCCAGTCATTGGCAAATTGGTGATCGAAACCAACCGAGCCCGACCACATCTGGCTGATGTTGTAATCAGTGCGGCGGTCATAGAAGTTGTAATTGGTGGCGGTACGCACCTGACCAATCTTGTCGAAACGCAGCGAGGTGAGACCCAGGCGGTCCATCTCGGTGGCCAGTTCAGGCGGCAGGAAGGCGTTGTCACGATAAATGGTGGCGTTATAGGTATTGCCCATTTCCGGGTTGCCGCGGCGGTTATAGGTGTTCGACTCGGTACGCCCCATTATCACCTGCCCGAACAACTGCGTTGCATCGGTGAGGTCATATTTGAAGCCGCCAAAGCCGGAGCGCTGGATGACTTCTGCGCCGAACGGGCCGCCGTTGTAAGCTGCTTCCTGTGTAGCGGCTTCGGGGCCACCGGCCGCCATGCTGTTGCCGAGGTTTTTGTACAGCGGGGTCGCCAACGCACGCATTGACTTGCCGTCATCAGTGAACGTGTAGCCTTGGTATTTGAACTGGCTCGTCACTGAGCCAGGAGTGCCGCCAACAGTCGTCACGATGCCTTGTGCGTTCTGAATGGCAGCGTAAGCATCCGGCACGGTCAGCAGCTTGGGATTGGTGCCGGCAGGATCAGCGGCTTTGTAGGCCGGGTTGGTTACCCAACCAATACTTCTCCAGTTGTCCAGCTCCCACGGCTGGCGTTCGATCATTTTCTGGAAGCGGTTTTCTATGGAGCCGGTCAGGTGCAATTTGTTACCGACTTTGATGCCGCCAGCAACGCTGAAATTATAGTTCTCGCCGTCTTTCCTGTCGCTTATGCCGGTAGAAAACGAAGATTTAAAACCCTGGAATTCACGATCAAGCACAAAGTTGACCACGCCCGACATCGCGTCAGCGCCATAAGCTGCCGAGGCGCCGCCGGTGACCACGTCAATCGATTTGATCAGCGCAGTCGGAAAATCGTCGACGTTGATGGTGCCGGCGCGATCGGCCGGGACAGTACGAATGCCGTCGATCAGTACCAGCGTGCGCTGCTTGCCCATGTTGCGCAAATTCAGATACGAGCCGGCCGCATCACCAAACAGAGTACCGCCACCACGTTGGGCGGTCTGGGTATTCAGAAACTGCGGCAATTTGTCGAGCTGTTCGGAGATGGCTGCAGCGGGGTTGAGATTCTTGATCTCGGAAGTCGTGACGGCAGTTACCGGTGTTGGTGTAACCATGCCATCAGTGGTGCGGATGCGAGTGCCGGTAACCGATATTTCTTCAACAGCCCCGGGCGCAGTTTGTTGTGCTTGCGATTGGGCCGAAAGAGTTGCCAAGATTGCTGCTGATACTGCCAACGCTGTGGCGCTTAATCGATAATGTTTTTTCTTACTAACGGTCATGAAATCCCCCCTTGGG
>CAINTJ010000091.1 GCA_903853385.1 uncultured Gammaproteobacteria bacterium | reverse complement strand
GCGATCTGGAAAGCCGTACAGGTTGACCTGACCGCCAAAGGTGAAGTGAAAACCGCTCCCGCCTCCGAAGAGGCCTGGCTTGCCCTGCGTCATCAGGCGGTCACGCTGGCCAGTGTCACTAATTTGCTGATGATCCCCAATCTGAAAATTGCCAAGAATCCCAACAGCAAGGAGCATGGCGAGGGCGAATTACCGCCGGTTGAAATCGCCAAGCTGCGCAAGGCCCATCTGCCAGAGTTCGCAGCGCATGCCAAGGCGCTGCATGCCACGGCCATGAATGCGATTGCTGCCATCGACAAGCGCGATCTTGACGGCATCAGTGATGTGGGCGGTGAAATGGATGCGGTCTGCGAAGCATGCCATACTCAGTTCTGGTATCCCAACCAGGGTAAATAGGAGCCACATGTCCCAGATCAACCGCCGTGATTTCATGGCATTGTCAGCAGGAGTAACGGCAATGGCAGCCAGTGCCAACAGCATCGGAGCAGCCAAGGCTCCTGACAGCTCCGGTTTGATTGTGTGCATGCATGGCATCACATCCAGTGAATTTGATTTCAGCACTTGCATGCAAGGCTGGGCCAGGGGGGGCATCAAGGCTGCCGAGCCCGATCTGGTCAAGGCGCGTGAACATGAACTGGCCAATGGCAAAGGCTCAGCCCGTAAACTGATGGATGAGCTCGGGCTCATCGCCTACTCCTCCACCAACCAGTTGACTTGGGATGAGCCGGGCGATCGGCGCGCCAAAGCCCTGGAAGATCTCAAATGGAAAGTCGAGATGGCGGAATCGCTGGGTGCTACCCGCATCGTTATCCCTTCCACCGCCAGCATGGAGCACAAACTGGCTGACTATGACCAGTTATACGAAGTGCTGCACCAGATGGCCGAGATCGCCAGGCCACACAAGGTGGCGCTGATGCTGGAGTTCACGCGGGTATCCAAACTGGTCAACAATGTGCGCACTTCGCTCGACGTCGTGCGTACCGTTGATCACCCCAATATCAAGTTCATGCTCGATCTTTATCATTTCTGGGCCGGCCCTTCCAAATTTGAGGACCTCGATCTCATCAAAAATGGTGAAATCCACCATGTGCATTTTGCCGACATGCCGCGCAAACCGCCGGTGGAAGTGGCCGAACAGAAAGACCGGGCCTTCCCGGGTGAAGGCATTACGCCGTTGCAGAAGATTCTCAACAAACTGGCAGCGCTGGGTTACAACCGGGCGCTGTCGCTGGAGCTGTTTGACATGGATGTGCGGCGCACAGATCCTGCGGTAACAGCCGCCAAGGCGTTGCAGACCATCACCCCGTTTATCAGGGGTGTAGGCTAAGGGCAGGAAAATGCAGTCAGAGTCCCAGTTCTGGTAGTCGCAAAAGAAAGCTGACTCTGACTGCATTTTCCGTTTATTTGCGCAATTCTCTCGGATAATCCGGAGTGCAAACAAATGTGACTCTGATTCGGTTTTCCGGTTTTCGCGGAAAGTAGTCTGGAAGGAGTGGGTTGAATCAATTCGCGCTGGAGTGAACACATGAAAAAATCTATTTTGGGGATTGCCACGGTTCTCGCAATGGCCTCCTTGCTGTTACAACCCATTGAGGTCCTGGCTCATCACTCTTTCGCGGCTGAATTCGATGCCAACCTCAAAGGCAAATTCACCGGCGTGGTTACTGAGGTACGCTTCAGCAATCCACATGTGCGTTACCGCATGGATGTGAAGTCTGCGGATGGCAAGACCGAGTCGTGGGAAATCCAGGCCGGCAGTGTCACTTCCATCCGTCCGCAAGGCTGGCTGGCCGATACCATCAAGGTGGGCGACACCATCACCGTTGAAGGCCAGCTTGGTCGTGACAAAGTCAAAAAAGTCTACGTCCGCCAGGTCACGCTTGCCAATGGCAAACCGTTGATGGGTACTGAGGGCAATAACACGGGCACTGCCAACGCTCCGGCAACGCCACGACCGGACCCCAACGCGGTGAATGCCGATCCCAAGGTGAATTATGCCTATGGCCAGCACAATGCGGCCTTCCCGTTTGATATCAGCGGCCCCTGGCTGCAACGATACAAATTCCACGTCACGGTCGACGATCTTGAGCCCAAGCCAACTCCATACACAGCCGAAGGCCGCAAACTGCGTGACGCCAACACCAAGTACGAAGATCCGGCCTTGCGCTGCATATCACTGGGTCTGCCGCGTATTTTCGGTAATCCCTACAATATGGAAATCTATGATGCCGGTTCGCATTACCTGTTCATGTACGTAGAGCACAATACGCGTCGCAAGATCTGGATGGATGGTCGCAAAGTGCCGGCCGAGACGGTGCCAACATCCAATGGCTATTCAGTAGGACACTGGGAAGGTCCGACCCTGGTGATAGAAACCACCAATCTGATGCCGGGCTGGCTCGATGGTTCCGGCATGCCGATGTCAGGCAAGGGCACCCGCACCGTCGAACGTTATACCTTCGCCGCCGATCATCTCGCTGCCGATCGCACCATGACTATCTACGATCCACTCTACACGCAGCCGCTGGTGCGCACGCGCGGTCTGGCCCGTGGCCCCAACATTGATGTAAGCGAACAGGACTCGTGTGACCCCAACAGTTACTTCGGGGATTTGCTGGAGTCAGGTTTGCTTGAGAAGCATCTCAAGCCCTAGAGTTTTTGCTTATCACCGGCCATGGGCGGATATCCGCACCATGGCCGACAGTGTTAACCAAAGTCTGGCCAATAACAAAATGGTTGCTGACATGTTGCAATTTCCCCGCCGCACCTTCTTGCTGGGCAGCCTGTTCGCCACCATCGCGCCAGCTGTGGCCAGTGCCGCCAGCAGCTCAACCCGATTGATCCTGCTCGGCACACAAGGCGGCCCCAATTTCAGCCTCAAGCGCGGTGAGACCGCCAGCATGCTGGTGATCAACGACCAGCCCTATCTGATTGATTGCGGCTATGGCACCTTGCGGGCGTTGCTGGAAAGCGGAGTTAACTATCTCAATATCGGCCACGTTTTTCTGACGCATCTGCATGACGACCACAATGCCGATCTGCCGGCATTGCTCGGGCACCAATGGACCCAGGGCCGCATCAAGCCCACCCGTGTGTTCGGTCCTTACGGCACTGACAAGCTGGTGCAAGCCGTCAATCTCTACAACCAGGCCAACACAGAAATACGCATGGTGGACGAGGCGCGTTCATTGCAGCCCAAAGCCATGTTTGCCGGCACCGTTGTCAAAGCCGGCGCCGAGCCAGTCGCGGTATTGCGCAATGGCGATGTCACAATCACCGCCATTGAAAATGCGCATTACCCCGCCGAGGCGAAAGCAAAAATTCCGCATCGTTCACTCGCCTATCGCTTCGACACTGCGGATCGCAGCATCGTGTTCTCGGGCGACACCGCATATTCCGACAATCTGGTGAAACTGGCGCATGGTGCCGATGTACTGGTGTGCGAAGCCATAGAGAAAGAAGTCTATCGTGCGATCTACGACAAGCGCGTCGCCAATGGTGCCTACGCCGACAATCCGGAAGGGGTGTGGAAGCACATCATTGGCACCCACAGCTCTACTGAAGACGCCGGCCGCATGGCCGCCGCTGCCGGAGTGAAGACGCTGGTGTTGAACCACATCATCCCCGGCGATATTGATGACAGCGTCTTCATCGCGAGTGCACGCAAGGCGTTTGGCGGCGAGATTGTGGTCGGCAAGGATCAGATGGTGTTGTGAAGCCCGCTTGTCTGGGGCTGGATGGATCGATACTGACTAGCCAATACGAGTAACCGTCACCCGCACCTCCAGGTCGTGCTCGCCACCGCCGAGGACGATGCCGCGCAACGGCGCAATATCGTTGTAATCACGGCCCCAACCGATGGTAATGAATTCGGCATTGGCCAGTTTGCCGTTGGTGGGATCGAAGCCGATCCAGCCTGCTTCCGGCAACCAGGCTTCTACCCAGGCATGGGAGGCATCACCGCCCACCAGTTTTTCTTCACCAGGCGGGGGCTCGTTGAGGATATAGCCGCTCACATAGCGCGCCGGTAATTCCAGACTGCGCAAACAACTCAGCATCAGATGCGCAAAGTCCTGGCAGACACCACGTTTGGTCGCGAACACTTCTGACAGCGGCGTGTCGATCTGGGTTGCCTCGGGATCATAGGCAAATTCAGTGTTGATATGGCGGGTGAGATCCAGCATGGCATCAAACCACGGGCGTTGAGGTGTGAAGAAGCGGCGCGCCATCTGCAGGCCCTCGTTCAGGTTGGGAGTCATCGCAGTGGCAAGCCGCATGTCGGCTACTTCCAGCGGCTCGGGTGTATAGAGTGACGGTGGCAGTGCACATTCCCAGGCCTGCAGACAATGTGCTTCGCCCAGCACCAGTGGTTCAACCCGCACCAATGCAGTAGCGGTGACGTGCAAGGTTTCATGCGGAGTCTGGATCAACACGATGTGACAATGATTGCCGTAATAATCCCGATGCTTGCTGATTTCCGCCGGACTGGGCAGGAATTCCAGTGCAGACCACAGCACTTCCTGTACGGCGGTATGGCGCGGCGTCAAGCGCGCATAATGCTGGCCATTGGTGACCTGCCAGGCATAGGTGTAGACGGTTTCGTGCACCACCTGGTATTCGATCCTGCTCATGTCACGCTCCGGTCATTTTGCACACGGGCACGCGGATGGCTGAAAAACTGGTTGGACAGCCGCGCATTGATTGCCAGGGTGGCATCGGAGAAATCCTGCAGTACTTGTTGCAGGCGCGGGCTGTCGGGATGGAATTCACTGTCGAGATCAAGTTTGCGGACCAGCTCGATGTGTGGTTCCAGCAACTCGGCACCACAGTCACCATGATCAGCTTCCAGCTTGCGCAAATAGTCACGCACACCAAGCGCCTGGAACAATAACGAACGCGGATTGCTTTCATCGCGGATTACCAGATCCATCACGGGTAACCATTCCGGTTGTGCCATGTAGCGTGAACGGTAAGTAATAACCGAGTCGCACAACTCCAGCAGCCAGGTGAGGCCGCTGTCGCGTCCCTTGTCGCAAGCGATCAGCATGGCGCGGGTCAGAAAACCCAGGCGCTCAAGCCTGCGCCCGATCGACAGGAACCGGAAACCGGTGGTACGCGTCATGCTGTCGAGTGCATAGCCCGATAACGTGGTAGTGGTAATCAATACGGCATCCAGCCACGCCAGACCTTCCGACAAGGTGACTTCCTTGTTGAGCGCAGGATTACGCAACAGTTGAGTAATCGAGCGCCAATGATCAAGCGAAAGCCGGTTGCGAAGCTGGAACGCCAGATGGCTGAGACGCCGCAAATTGGCGGCAAGTCCCAGCGATTCGGATTCCAGCGTGCAGGCATCGAGCAGGCGACGATCGAGCGGGCGTTCATCATCAGAAAGCACAAAGTTGGCAGCCAGGGCAAAGACCGGACTGTTGAGACCATCCTCGGATTCCTGCAGGATGGCATTGAGTGCTACCCGCAGCATGCGCGCGATATCTTCACAGCGCTCGCAGGCGCGACCAAACCAGTATTTGTTCTCGGCCCCGCGGGAAGTGAGCATCGGATTGGATGACACCAGATCGGCCGCAGTCAGCGTGCTGCGCAACAGCGTGAACTGCGTGTCTTCCGGACCGTCCGGCAATACCCAGGTATCTTTGGAGCTGCCGCCGCGCTGCATGGCCACAATGCGGGCATCGGCAGCACTGGATACACGGGTCAGACCGCCCGGCATCACACAGTAATCGCCATTGCTGCTCATGCTGGCATGTACGCGCAGACCTATGGCGCGTGGTGTGAGGCTGTGGTGCTGGCGCGAATTGAGAATCGGTGACTGTGACAGTTGCACCAGTTCCTGTGCGAGGTAGCGTTCGGGGTGCAATTCGATATTGGCTTTCAATGCCGCCAGCTGTTCAGGATTGAGATCGTTGCCAAACACCGGCTCGATGCCGCTGGCATGGTCGGCAGGTTTGAAGGCCAGGGATTCTGCGTGTTCCAGTGCATCAGCCATCGCCGCCGGCTCGCCACACCACCAGGTGGCTATGGAGGGCAGCAGCAGCGACTCTCCCAGCAAATGCTCGCACAAACGTGGCAGATAGCCGAGCAGGGCGCCCCCTTCCAGCACGCCGGCGCCAGGAGCGTTGGCCATTAACACGGTGCCGCGCCGCACGCATTCCATCAGGCCGGCACAACCCAGCGAGGAATCCGCGCGCAGTTCGAGCGGATCGCAGAAGGTATCGTCCTGTCTGCGAATGATTGCATGCACACGACGTGGTCCGGCAATGGTCTTCAACCATACTTTGTTGTTGAGCACTGTGAGATCACCGCCTTCCACCAGCGGGAAACCGAGATAGCGTGCCAGCAGTGCATGTTCAAAATAGGTTTCGTTCCACGGGCCTGGCGTCCACACCACCGCCAGCGGCGAGCCATCGCCCTTGGGTGCATGGAAGGTCAGTGAGTCACGCAGTGTGGAAAAAAACTGGGCCAGATGGCGTACGTTCATGTTGCGGAACAAATCCGGAAACACCCGTGACACGATCAGCCGGTTTTCCAGCGCATAGCCGGCACCGGAGGGGGCCTGCGTGCGATCTGCAATCACCCACCACTTGCCATCGGGAGAGCGAGTCAAATCGGCCGCATACAGATGCAGATAATGATTGCCTGGCACTTTCATGCCATAGGCGTTGCGCAGAAAACCGCTGTGGGCAAGCACCAGCTGGGTGGGCAACAAGCCATCCTGCAGCAGTTTTTGCGGCCCATATAAATCGGCCAGCACCGCGTTGAGCAAACGCGCGCGCTGCATGATGCCCAGCTCCAGTTCACGCCACTCTGATGCAGACACCGCCAGCGGCAGCACGTCCAGCTCCCACTGGCGGTCCACACCATTGGGATCGGTGTAGACGTTGTAGGTGATGCCGCTGTCGCGGATCTGGCGTTCGGCACTCTGGATGCGCTGGGCCATTTCGCCGGCACTGGTTTGCTGGAGCGCAGCATAAACCGGTTGAAAATGCGGGCGGGGCGTATCGGCGGCACTGAACATTTCGTCATAGCGATCAGGCGGCAGCTCATAATCCGCCAGCAGCGGTTGGGGTGCAGGCGCGTCTGCCGACCCCTGTGTTTGCATCTGCATACCTTGTGTTTGCAATTGCATGCCCTGTGTTTGTTGTTGGTTGGAGTGCATCAGCGCCGCATATCAAGCGTAAACGGATAGTTGGGATTGCGTGCAGGCTCAATGATGTTGAGCGAGCCCGGGGTATGGCCATGACGGAAAAAGCGGGCCAGCCGGCGCGCATCGGCTTCATTGCTGTTCACCGGGAAACTATCGTAATTGCGTCCACCCGGATGCGCCACATGGTACTGACAGCCGCCGAGTGAGCGCTGCATCCAGCTGTCACACAGATCAATTGTCAGTGGAGCATGCGAGCCGATCGTGGGATGCAGGCACGAGGACGGCTGCCAGGCGCGATAACGTACCGCACCCACGAATTCGCCTACATTGCCGGTCGGTTGCAGCGGAATACGGCGACCATTGCAGGTCAACACGTGGCGGTCATCCACCAGCCCCTGGACTTTTACCTGCAAGCGTTCAATCGAAGAATCCACATAGCGCACGGTGCCACCAGGTGCGCCTTCTTCGCCCATCACATGCCAGGGCTCAAGGGCCAGCCGCAATTCGACCTTGACGTCACGCGCCGAGAAATCGCCGATCCGGGGAAAGCGGAATTCAAAATGCGGCGCAAACCATTCGGGTTTGATGTCGTAGCCGAACTGGCGCATTTCTTCGAGCACGTCAGTAAAGTCTTCCCACACGTAATGGCCCAGCATGAAGCGGTCATGCAATTCAGTGCCCCAGCGTTTCAGACGGGTGGGTTGGTAAGGCTGTTGCCAGAAGCGTGAGATCAAGCCGCGCAACAGCATTTGCTGGGCCAGACTCATCTCCGCATGCGGCGGCATTTCAAACGCACGCAGTTCCAGCAGGCCCAGGCGGCCGGTTGCAGTATCCGGCGAATACATTTTGTCTATGCAGAATTCGCTGCGATGGGTATTGCCGGTGACATCAACCAGCAGGTTGCGCATTACCCGGTCGATTTGCCAGGGCGGCATCGCACCGGCCTGCTGCAGGCCACGCAGTTCATTGAACGCAATTTCCAGTTCATAGATTGATTCATGACGGGCTTCATCAATGCGTGGCGCCTGCGACGTGGGACCAATGAACAAGCCGGAAAACAGGTAAGACAGCGACGGATGGTTGAGCCAGTAGCCCAGCATGCTGGTCAGCAGATCAGGTTTGCGCAGGAAGGGTGAATCGGCCGGCGTGGCACCGCCCAGCACGAAATGATTGCCGCCGCCGGTGCCGGTGTGGCGGCCGTCCAGCATGAATTTTTCGGTACTGAGCCGGTGTTGATGGGCCGTCTCGTACAGAAACGTGGTTTGTTCCACCAACTGTGACCAGCTTGTCACCGGTTGCACGTTCACTTCGATCACGCCGGGATCGGGAGTAACCCGCAAGGTTTGCAGGCGTGGATCGCGCGGTGGCTCGTATCCTTCAAGAATCACCGGCAGTTTTTCTGCAGCAGCGACACTTTCAATGACAGCAACCAGCCGTAAATAATCTTCGAGATGCTGCAGTGGCGGCATGAACAGATAGAGTCGGCCTTCCCGCGCTTCGGCGCACAGGGCCGTGCGGGTGATCCAGGCCGCGGATTCGTGCGGCAGCGGTTCGCGCTGTTGGCTGCTGGTGGCGTCGCTGCCACTGCCAGTTGCGCTACTAGTGCCGTTGCGAGTGGCAGCCAGCCTGTCTGCTACCGATGCTGCTGCATATTCAGCAGGCTGTTCGTCGCCTTGGGGATGCCACTGGTCAGTCAGACCTTGCATGCGAATCTGTTGATAGGATCCCAGTGGCGACAATTCCTGGAAGCTGTCGTGGGGATGGTGCCAAGGAAAATCGGTTTTGCTGACCCATGGTTGTGAATCCAGCGGCAAGCGATAACCGAGTGCGGAATCGCCGGGCAACAGGTAGCAGCGTTCCTCGCGCAAAAACCACGCACCACTTTGCCAGTTTTTGCCTGAGGGCTTGAGTGGCAGGATATGGCCGGCAACACTATCCAGACCTTGCATGAATATTTTGCGCAAACGTGTGCGTTCCAGCGGATCCTCTATTCTGGAATCGAAAGGATCAACGTTGGTGGGCAGCTTGCGTTCGCGCCACATGTAGTACCAGGCATCTTCATAGGCCGGGAAGACATGCTTGCCATCCACCCCCAGTTTCATGGCCAGCTTGTGCAGGAAACTGCCAGCGCGCCCGGCATCAACGCCGTAATCGACACTTTCATCGGCGATCAGTGCTGGATTTTGCCAGATGGGTTGACCGTCCTTGCGCCAGAACGCATTGAGCGACCAGCGCGGCAGTTGTTCACCCGGATACCATTTGCCCTGGCCAAAATGCAACAGACCGGCCGGTGCATAATGCTGCTGCAGCGCCAGTGCCAGTTTGCCGGCGATCTGGCGTTTGTGTTCGCCCAGTGCCGTGGTATTCCATTCGGCCGCATCGCGATGATCAATGCCGACAAAGGTAGGTTCACCACCCTGGGTGAGGCGTACATCCTTGCGCTGCAAATCCAGGTCGATCTCCGAACCCAGCAGGTCCATCGCCGCCCATTGCTCGCGGGTGTAGGGTTTGGTGACGCGGGGCGCTTCCCATACCCGGCTTACCTGCATCAGGTGTTCAAACTCCACCTGGCATTCGTCGACTGCACCACTAACGGGCGAGGCTGCACCAGGTTCGGCCGTGCACGCCAGCGGAATATGGCCTTCACCGGCCAGCAGGCCACTGGTGGGATCGAAGCCGATCCAGCCGGCGCCCGGCAGATAGGCCTCGCACCAGGCATGCAGATCAGTGAAGTCCTTGTCGGTGCCGGAGGGGCCATCCAGGGCTTTCACATCCGCGACCAGCTGGATCAGATAGCCCGAAACAAAGCGCG
>CAINTJ010000090.1 GCA_903853385.1 uncultured Gammaproteobacteria bacterium | reverse complement strand
TTGAGGTGTGAAGAAGCGGCGCGCCATCTGCAGGCCCTCGTTCAGGTTGGGAGTCATCGCAGTGGCAAGCCGCATGTCGGCTACTTCCAGCGGCTCGGGTGTATTATGCAGCGCCATGAAGGCGGAGGCTTTCCAGCCGAACAAGGGTTGGATGTCAGTCTTGTAACCGATGACGGTGGCAATCACGCAGGCAAGCGCAATCGCGCCGCACACGGTGGTGACTGAGCGGGTGAGGCGACTGCTGCGATCGAGTGTGAAAACCAGATAACCGGTGTTGAGCAGCAGAAAACAAAAGGCCGAAGTCAGCGACATGCGGCCGTTATAGCCCCGCAGGCCCTCAAGGTGAGGATCCATCAACAGCTGGTCAATATCGAGATCAATGCCGGTAAAGTACTGTGACATGGTCACGGCACTGAGCAGCAGGCCGATGCCGGCCAGCAAGCGCACCCACAGCAGTTGGCGACGCGCCACTGTGATCAGCGCGACCCCGCCCAGCACCAGCAGCAGCGCTGAGTTGAAGGCCATGGGGGTCAGGTCGCTGCGCAGCTGGATTACCGGCAGGTTGCCTGCAAGCCAGCCAGCGACGACGGCGAGGCCCAGCAAACAGCTGACAGCGCCCATCCATTGCGCGGTACGGGAATAGAGAGGAATTGCCCCGCCCGCCTCGGGCCTGGAATAAGCGGTGGCCATGACGATCACTTCGCTCGAATAGTTGGGTGGGCAGACTTACCGAAAGACCACCCAGCTGGATGGTCTTTTTATCATGGCCAACGGAGCCGAGGCCAATGTTTTGGCGGGGTTGCCTGGCTATTTGCGGGAGAACAATCTGCCGCTGCGCAGGTTTTTGCCGAGTGAACTCCACATGCTTTCGCTTTGCGGGGCAGCTGTTTCATGCGAGCGCGGACTGTCGCTGCGGTCAGAGCCGGAGCGTCTGGGCTGGGACTGCTGATTGCCATTGCCCTGTGCGGAGCGGTTGTTGCCCTGGGGGCCGGTCCGACGCGGTTGTTGCCCGCTTGGGCGCGTGCCAGGCGCAGCCGGACGGGAACTGTTATTGCCTTGCGGGCGCGACTGGCCGAGCGGGCGACCCTGGCGGGATTTATCATCGACACGTCGTGGCGATAGCGAACCTTCCTCACTGTTGCCGTTGATGATGCGCGGCTGTTGCGAGGGACGTGGCGCCTGCGCTTGCCGCGAATGTTGCGGCGGACGCGGTGACTGTGATTGGCGCGGCTGACGCGTTGAGCGCTGCTGGCGTGGCTGGCTGGCCGGTCTGGATTCTGCATGATCGGCCGCCACGGCTTTCGCTACTGGCAGCTCGGCCGGATTGAAGTCCTGGCGCGGGATCTTGCGCTTGATCAGGCGTTCCACGGCGCGCAGTTGCGAAGCATCTTCATCGGTCACCAACGATACCGCCAGCCCGGTGGCGCCGGCACGACCAGTACGACCGATGCGGTGCACGTAGTCTTCCGGCACTTGCGGCATGTCGAAATTGATCACCATCGCCAGCAGGTCGATGTCGATACCGCGGGCGGCGATGTCGGTAGCCACCAGCACCTGCACTTTGTTGGCTTTGAAATCGGCCAGGGCTTTGGTGCGTTGCGACTGGCTTTTGTTGCCGTGAATCGCCGAGGCGTCGACATCATAGCCCGCCAGTTTTTTCACGAGCGCGTTGGCGCCATGCTTGGTGCGACTGAACACCAGCACCTGTTCCTTGGTGTCCTGGAGCAGTTTGCCAAGCAGCGGGATCTTCTTGTCTTTGCTGACCGAGTAGTACTGCTGCGCAATCAGTTCAACGGTGGAATTGCGCGGTGCTACATCAATTTCCACCGGATTGTGACAGATGGTTTTGGCGAGGGTGCGAATCTCGTCGGAGAAGGTGGCGGAGAACATCAGGTTCTGGCGTTTCTTCGGCAGCAGCGCCAGGATTTTGCGGATATCGCGAATGAAGCCCATGTCGAGCATGCGGTCGGCTTCATCCAGCACCAGCACTTCCAGATCCTGGAAACGCACGGCGTTCTGTTGGTACAAATCGAGCAGGCGACCCGGAGTGGCTACCAGGATATCGCAACCTTTGCGCAGGGCCATTTGTTGCGGGTTGATATTGACACCACCAAACACTACCACTGATTTCAGGTTTTCGTGCTTGCCGTAGGTTTCGATGCTGTCCTGGATTTGGGCAGCCAGTTCACGTGTGGGGGTCAGCACGAGCGCGCGCGTGTGATTGGCTTTGGCTGGGGGTTTGCCGCCAAGCAGTTGCAAAAGCGGCAGCGTGAAGCCAGCGGTTTTGCCGGTGCCGGTCTGGGCCGCACCCATCACATCCTGACCGGTGAGAATGGCGGGGATGGCCTGGGCCTGGATCGGAGTGGGTGTGGTGTAGCCGGTGTCGAGTACAGCTTGCAAGAGCGTAGGGCTCAAGCCGAGATTATTAAAAGACATTCAATTTCCTGGGTAATGGATGGGGTGTGACGCGCAGGCTGTGGACTTGCCGCTGACGTCTTTCAAGGGCGCTTGTTATCGCGCTTACTCAAGTGCGAGCGCGGCTCTGGCCAGGCGCTCTTCTTCTTCATCTTTGGCAGCTTCGATCACTGCCATCAGTTGGGCCAGATCGGCAATGGTGTCGTCCTGCTGGAAGCTGCCGGTCAATTTGCTGTCCTCTTGCAAGTTGCCGTCTTCATATAGCGACCAGATTTCGTTGCCGTAGTCCGTCTCGAGCAATTCGGGCGCAAAGCGTCCGAAAAACAGGCGCATGTTGCTGACATCACGTTCCAGCATCATGTGGGCACTGTTGTTGCCGGAGGCGTTCACAGCCTGCGGCAGATCGATGATGACGGGACCATTGGCATCGATCAGCACGTTGAAAGGGGAAAGGTCACCATGTACCAGCCCTGCACACAACATGCGTACTACTTCACTGATGATCTGCGCGTGGTAAGTGCGCGCCACTTCAGCGGTCAGTTCAAGATCGCCGAGGCGGGGAGCGGTAAGGCCCTCATCATCGGTGATCAACTCCATCAACAGCACGCCGTCGACGAAGGTGAGTGGTTCCGGCACCCGCACCCCGGCGGAGGCCAGTTTGCGCAGCGCATCTACTTCTGCGTTCAGCCAGGCGCTTTCCTGTTCCTTCTGGCCATATTTTGTCTTTTTGGACATCGCGCGTTCGCGCCGGCTGTTGCGGAC
This sequence comes from uncultured Gammaproteobacteria bacterium, assembly GCA_903853385.1. Taxonomy (GTDB): domain Bacteria; phylum Pseudomonadota; class Gammaproteobacteria; order Pseudomonadales; family Pseudohongiellaceae; genus CAILUG01. The sequence continues at coordinate 73,104 of CAINTJ010000090.1, read as the reverse complement.
CGAGCGGCCTTCCTGGTACTGCACCGCCTGTTTGAAGCTGCGCTGGTTGGCTTCCTTGAACACCTTGGCACAACGCCGCACGCCACCTGACATCACAATGTAAACCTGCGCTTCCTTGCCGCTCATCAACTGGCAGATCACTTCATCGATCAGGCCGTCTTCAAGCAGCGGCAGCAAGCGGGGCGGGGTTTTCATTGATGCTTGGATAAATCGCTATAAGGCCGGGGCGTGTTGACCCCAAAAGCAGGGGGAAAGTGGGTGGGGCATGAATACCATAGCCAATTGTACGCCAGAAAGGGTCGGTACCGGTGATTTTCCGGTGGGTCTTGTGAAATCCTGCAAAGACTGTCGCAACGACGATCACTGCAGCAGGCTAGCGATAACTGGAAAATTGGTGGGCCCACCAGGACTTGAACCTGGGACCAAGAGATTATGAGTCTCCTGCTCTAACCAACTGAGCTATAGGCCCTTGTGCTTAGCCATTTGGCTTGATACTTCGTTGCTTGTTATCAATCATCCAGGAAGCTGCGCAGATGATCGGAGCGGGTCGGGTGCCGCAGTTTGCGCAGCGCTTTCGCTTCAATCTGACGAATGCGTTCGCGAGTGACGTCGAACTGCTTGCCGACTTCTTCCAGCGTGTGGTCGGTGTTCATGTCGATGCCGAAGCGCATACGCAAGACTTTGGCTTCGCGCGCGGTGAGGCCGGCCAGCACTTCGCGGGTGGCTTCACGCAGGCCTTCTTCCATCGACGAATCCACTGGTGAATCGATGCTGGAATCTTCGATGAAATCTCCCAAATGGGAATCTTCATCGTCGCCAATCGGGGTTTCCATCGAGATCGGTTCTTTGGCAATCTTCAGCACCTTGCGGATCTTGTCTTCCGACAGATCCATGCGCTGCCCCAGCTCTTCCGGCGTCGGCTCGCGGCCTTTTTCATGCAGCATCTGGCGCGAAATGCGGTTGAGCTTGTTGATGGTTTCGATCATGTGCACAGGAATACGGATGGTGCGGGCCTGGTCAGCAATGGAGCGTGTGATGGCCTGACGAATCCACCAGGTGGCGTAAGTCGAGAATTTGAAGCCGCGACGGTATTCAAACTTGTCGACTGCTTTCATCAAGCCGATGTTGCCTTCCTGGATCAAGTCGAGGAACTGCAAACCACGGTTGGTATATTTTTTCGCAATGGAAATCACCAGACGCAAGTTGGCTTCCACCATATCTTTCTTGGCGCGGCGTGATTTGGCTTCGCCGATCGACATGCGTCGGTTGATCTCCTTGATCTCGGCGATAGTCAGGCCGGTTTCTTCTTCGATGATTTGCATCTTGCGCTGGGCGCGCAGTACTTCGATTTTGGATTTGCCCAGCGTTTCCGAATAGGGTTTGCGACGCAGATGATTGTCGATCCACTTCAGGTTGACTTCATTGCCGGGAAAGCTTTTCATGAAAATGCTGCGCGGCATTTTGCCGCTCTTCACGCACAGCGTCATGATGTTCTTTTCATGACGACGGATGCGGTTCAGCTGCAGCCGCACATTGGCCAGCAGCGGATCGAACTGGCGTGGTGACAATTTGAAGAATTTGAATACTTCACCGAGCTTTTCCAGTGCTTCCTGGCCTTTGGGATCCAGACGGCCGTATTTTTTCAGTGCGCGTTCGGTGGCTTTCAGCTGCTTGCCCAGCTCGCCAAAACGTTCTTTGGCCACTTCCGGATCCGGACCGGTCGGCGCTTCTTCTTCCTCTTCCACAATCGCGCCTGCGCCGGCGGCGGCAGGGGCTTCTTCTTCTTCTTCCTCAACGGCGGCCACTACATCGTCCGCAGCGGCCACTTCTTCCGGTTCGACTGCTACTTCGTCATTGGTGTCGAGATAGCCGACGATGATGTCGCCCAGGCGTTTGCCTTCTTTCTCGACCAGCGCAAATTCTCTCAGCACCATTTCGACGGTGCCAGGGAAAGAGGCCATCGCGGCCATCAGTTCGCGCAAGCCTTCTTCGATACGTTTGGCAATGGCGATCTCGCCGGTGCGGGTCAGCAGTTCTACTGTACCCATTTCGCGCATATACATGCGGACCGGGTCGGTGGTGCGGCCGGCTTCGTTCTCTACGGCGGCCAGGGCAGCAGCGGCCTCGGCAGCGGCGAGTTCATCGGTGGCGTCATTGTTTTCGATCAGTGCCAGCTGGTCGGCGTCCGGGGCGGTTTCATAAACCTTGATCCCCATGTCGTCGATCATCTGGATGATGTCTTCAACCTGGTCAGGGTCGGAGATGGTTTCCGGCAGGTGATCGTTAACCTCGGCATAGGTCAGATAGTTCTGTTCCTTGCCTTTGGCAATCAACGCTTTAAGACTGGATTGATGGGTAATGTTATCGCTCATAGGTCTTCTGCTTACCGGTATGTAAACGTTGAGTGGTTGCCTGGGCTGGGTTGGCCTGGCAGCGAAGGGAGAAAATAGCCGCGCATTTTAGCGAAAATATCGCTTGCTGGCCAGCCAAGATGGCGGGCGAATCATCATTAGGCCTGCATAAATTCAACTACCCCCCCTACTTAACGACCTGGGTGTCAGAAGGTTGACCGGGCGCGCCGGGTTCTGCTTGCGGATGCAGTTGGCGCAACTGTTCCATCATCGAATGGCGGGCTTTGCGGGCGTGATACTGTGCAAGCAGCCGCTGCAAAATGTCCTTGAACTCCTCCAGCATGCCCGCGGTGGGGGTAATCAGCTCCTTGCCAAACAATTCAGTGAGCTGGCTGCCATAGGAGGTGGCATAGATCCGGCTCATCAGTTCGCCGGTATTGCTGTCAGGCCAGGCTTGCGCAATTTCGATGACTTTCAATAACAAATCCATGTCGTCGCTGCGAATTTCGCCCAGATCATCCGGAATCGGCACTGCGGCAATGATGTCGGGCTTGCGGATCAGCAGGTGGACCATGCGCATGCAGGGCGACCACTCAACCCGTGGGCGTGAGCTGCGGATGGGTGGGCGGCCAAATGACTGGCGTTCGGCAGCTGGCTGGGGTGATTCCGGGGGGGTGGCCTGGGGCGCAGCCGGTGAGGGACTGCCCACTCTGACCCCGGTCAGCTGGCCCAGCTGGTCGAACATCAGCTGCCGATAGATGCCTTTGGGCAGCTTTTCCAGCAAAGGCTGGGCCAGTTTGCTGAGCTGGGCCTTGCCTTCCAGTGAGCTGAGGTCGGTGCGGGCACTGAGCGTGTCAAAGAAGAAATCCGCCAGCCCGGTGGCCTTGCCCAGGCTGGCTTCAAAGGCGGCCGCCCCGATGCTGCGTACCTGGGTGTCCGGATCCTGGCCCTCGGGCAGAAACAGGAAGCGGGCACTGCGGCCGTCTTCCATCAGCGGCAGGGTCTGCTGCACAGCCCGCCAGGCGGCTTCACGGCCGGCATTGTCGCCGTCAAAGCAGAACACTACCTCGGGCACCAGTTTGAACAGCACACGCAAATGCGAGGCGCTGGTGGCGGTGCCCAGTGTTGCCACGCTGTAATGAATCCCGTTCTGCGCCAGTGCGATCACATCCATATAACCTTCGACCACCAGGAAACGCTCGGGATTGCGCAGCTTTTTACGGGCTTCATAGAGGCCGTACAGTTCTTCCCCCTTGCGGAATACCGGTGTTTCCGGTGAGTTGAGGTATTTGGGTTTGTCGTCGCCCAGCACGCGGCCGCCGAAGCCGATGACGCGGCCACGCGAATCGCGGATCGGGTACATGATGCGGTCGCGAAAACGGTCGTACAGTGAATTGCGCTGGTTGTCAGGGTTCTCGATCAGCATGCCGGCTTCCAGCAGCAGTTTTTGCTTTTCCTTGTCGCTGCCGAACGCTTTCAGCACGTTGTCCCAGCCCTGCGGGGCATAACCAAGGCCGAAATCGCGGGCGATTTCTCCGCTGAGGCCGCGCTTTTTCAGATAGCCGACGGCACGTTGCCGCTGCGGGTGCTGGCGCAATTGCAATTGGTAAAAGCTGCTGATGTCGTCAAGTAAACGCAGCAGTGCCGCATGGCGCATGTCGGTTTGCTTGTTCTGGCCGGAATCTTCGCGCGGCACATCAAGTCCGATGCTTTTGGCCAGCATCTCTACTGCATCCACAAAATCCAGGCTTTCGAAATTCATCACGAAGCCGAGCGCATTGCCGCCGGCACCACAACCGAAACAGTAATAAAACTGCTTCTCGGGTTGTACCGTGAAAGAGGGGGATTTTTCCTGATGGAACGGACACAGACCGGAATAATTCTTGCCGGTCTTGCGCAATTTCACGCGCGGCTCCACCACATCGAGAATGTCGATGCGACTGAGCAAATCGTCGATGAAACGGGAAGGAATCAGACCAGACATATGGCGAGCATACCGCAAGAGAGGGTGGTGCGTCAGAGCCGTCACCCGCAGGATTGTATGCTGGGGAAGCCGGGTGTTAGGAGAGTAGTTTCTTGACTAGCTGGCTGACAAGGCCCATATCGGCGCGGCCCATGAGTTGCGGTCGGGCGATGTTCATCACTGCGCCCATTTCTTTCATGCTGGTGGCGCCGGTTTCCTTGATGGCCGCGCTGATAATGCCGGAGATTTCACTCTCACTCAGGGCGGCAGGCAGAAATTCCTGGATAACGACAATTTCTGCCTGTTCGGTAGCCGCCAGTTCCGGCCGGCCACCGGCTTCATATTGCTTGATGGAGTCACGACGTTGTTTGACCATCTTGTCGAGCACGCCCATTGCGCGCTCGTCGGTGACATCGACGCGTTCGTCGACTTCTATTTTCTTGAACTCGGAGAGAACAAGACGAATCGCGCCCAGGCGATCCTTGTCACGGGCCCGCATGGCATTTTTCATTGCCTCGGTCAGGCGGGCCTTGATCGGATGGTCTGCCATTTAGAACAGGCGTTGGGTACGACGTGAATCGCGCGACACTTTCTTCTGATGACGTTTTACCGCAGCAGCAGCTTTGCGCTTGCGGATTGAAGTCGGTTTTTCGTAAAACTCACGACGACGCACTTCAGCCAGCACGCCAGCTTTTTCGCAGGAACGTTTGAAACGACGCAGAGCCACGTCAAACGGCTCGTTTTCTTTGATACGGACTACGGGCATAGGAGCTTCCGGGTTAGGTGGAGACAATAGGTCAAACCGGCGGACCGGTTTAAGGGCGCGGATTGTACGGGGCTGACGGGGTATTTGCCAAGCAAAACGAGGGTGTACCCTCCATGTTGGCTGCAAACAGGCTGGCGGCCACGGTTTTCAGGGCCGGAAACCGTGGATTGCCCCTGGACTCAGTTCACCAGCAGGCTCATGCCAGGGAAGATGCGGTTGTCGCTCAAACGGTTCCAGCGCTTGATATTGTCAACCGAAACGCGAAAGCGGCGGGCGATGTCGGACAGGCTGTCACCCAGCTGCACTTCGTAGCTCTTTTTCTTCTCGGCCGCCGCCGCTTCTGCCACCACAGATGTGGATGCTTCCGCGGCCGCGTGAATGGTAAGTTCCTGACTGGGGCGCAGGGCATTGCCTTTCAGATTGTTGCCTTTCTGGATGCTGGCTATGGAAACGCCGAAACGGCGTGAAATGCTGCCCAAAGAGTCGCCCGGGCGCACTTTGTAGATGGTAGGCACCAGGCTAAGGGCGCCTTCGTCAGGGTCAGCCTGGCTGAGACTCACCGCCATCAAAGGCTCGCGTTCGGTGGAGCCGGATTGGCGTACCAGCTGGAATTCCTGGCCCAGTTTGATTGGTTTGAAGTTGTGTTCGTTGTAGGCCACAAATTCGCGGCTATCACTGGCCAGACGGGTTTCTCTGGACGAGCCAAGGCCTGGCAGCAGCAGTTTTTGTTTGGCATGGATCAGGTTGTTGCTCATGTTGTTGGCGCGGCGTAAATCTTCAATGTTGATTTTATAGTTACGGGCGATGCGATCCAGCGAATCGCCGTTTTTCACTTCATATTCGCCCGCGCCCTTCGTACCCGTGGGCGGGCGGGCATGGAAGGCACTTACAAAGCGGTCGAAGGAGCCCAGCGGGATTTTAAGTTCGTAAGGGTCGGTGCCATCAGGCAGCGAGGCTTTCAGCAGCGACGGGTTGAGGTTGCGGATGGTGGCCAGGTCGGTTCCTGCATATTTGGCGGCGTCATCCAGGCCCAGCATGCCCTGGACTTTTACGATGTCATAGGCCAGTTCCTGGCCCAGATCGTCGACATGAATGCCGTATTGCTCGGGGTTGGACACAATCAATGAAGCCGCAATGAAGCGGGGTACAAATTCGCGGGTTTGCTGAGGCAGATGCGGATAGATTTCCCAGAATGTGGGCGGGTTTTCAATGGTGCGGCCGGCTTTTTCTACTGAGCGCATGATGCAGCGGTAGCTGCAGTTATAGCCTGCCAGCGACAAATGCCAACTGCCCTGATAACTCTCATTGAGTGCCTTTAAATGCTTGGCCGCTGCGCGGGTGGCTTTTTCCGGATCGCGCCGTTCATCCACCCAGGAGTCAATTCGCAAACCTTCGCTTTTGGCGGTTGCCGCCATGAACTGCCACAGGCCAACAGCACCGGCGGAACTGCGCACGGTTGGATTGAGGCTGCTTTCCTGCAGCGCCAGATATTTGAGCTCGTCCGGGACCCCCTCCTCTGCAAAAGTCTTTTCGATCATCGGGAAATAGACATGGCTGCGGCTGGCCCAGGTGCGCAATACACCGCGACTGTTCTGCAGCAAGTCATTGATGGCTCGCTCGACCAGGCGGTTGGCCGTCATGGGAACAGTGGTGGTCATTCCTGGCGGGATAGCGCCGTCTTCTTCAACATCAATGGGAACCGGCAAGGTGCCTAGCTGGAAAGCTGTGGTCACCAGGGTTTCAACAACATCATCGTTGGCATTACGGGGGGGGGGTATTGCCGGAGCTTCGACAAAGGCGGCAGCCGGAGCGGGGGTATTGACGGTGGCGCAACCTGTTATTGATAGTAAAATCAATAAGATAGTTATGGTTGGGCCGCAGTTGAAACGCACTCAGAGTCTCTCTGGTTTTGAAGGTAAGTCAGAAGGAGGGGGCATTATCCATAAATGACCAACTATGGGTAGCCCGCCTACTTCTTGCCCGGTGCTTGCTCGTTACAGGTGGCCGGCAAGGCCGGCTGGATAAACGCGAGACAGTACTGGTTAGTAGGGCTGGGGCGGAATAAGTTCCGCAGGATTCAATCTTAATTGCCGGTTTTGCCCGCCGGCAGTGGTTGGTGGTGCCACTGCCGGGCATGGGCGGACCTTAGCCGATGCTCAGCACAACTTTGCCGAAATGCGACTGTCCCTGCATATAGGCAAAGGCTTCGGCGGTTTGGCTGAAGGTAAAGATCTTGTCAATGATGGGGTGGATATCATTCACTTCGATGGCCGTGTTCATGGTTTCAAACATGGCCCGGTTGCCGACGAAAATACCATGCATGTTGCCACCTTTGAGCATGACAGCATGTGGGTTGGTATCGCCCTGGAACCCGGACAGCACGCCTATCATGGCAATCTTGCCTGCATAGGCCAGCGACAGCATGGAGCTCTTCAGCGTGCCGGCACCGCCCACTTCGATTACGCAATCGGCTCCATGGCCGTTGGTCAGACGCATCACTTCCGTGTGCCATTCCGGGTGGGTCTTGTAATTGATAAGGCCGCTGGCGCCCAAAGCGCGTGCGCGTTCCAGTTTTTTGTCATCCGATGATGTCACCAGTACTCGTGCCCCGGCCGCTTTGGCCAGTTGCAGGGCCTGTAAGGAAACACCGCCGGTGCCCAGCACCAGCACGTTGTCGCCAGGGCGTACGGGCCGACCGGCCACCATCAGTGCATGCCAGGCAGTAACTGCAGCGCAGGGTAGGGTGGCGGCTTCGATGAAGGTCAGGTTTGAGGGAATCAGTACCGCATCCTGCTGGTTGAACACGACATATTCAGCCAGCACGCCATCAATCGGGCTGCCCAGCGCAGGCCTGTCTGCCGCAGCGGGTGGGCCATCGAGGTAGTTGCGGAAGAAGGTGCCGCACACACTGTCACCGACTTTGAAGCGGGTGACGCCGGCACCGATGGCCACCACTTCACCAGCGCCGTCTGACAGCGGAATCAGATCAGTGGGTACCGGGCCGCCGAAATAGCGTCCCAGCGGAATCAACAGATCGCGGAAATTGAGCGAAGCTGCCCGCATTTCCACCAGGATTTCACCAGGGCCTGCCACTGGTTTGGTCTTCTCTACCTGCACGAGACCTTCGAAACTGGTGCTGCCAGCCTTGATTACGAATGCTTTCATTGCTTGTTCCCTGTTGGTTTTCTGGAAATCATAACATGGCGTGGGCGAGCCGATGGAGCCTCGGGTTGAGTGACTGTGCGTGCTATGATGCCGCCCGCTTTTCCACCCCGGCTGTACTGATTAATGATTGTTTTGGGCATTGAAACCTCTTGCGATGAAACCGGCATCGCGCTCTACGACAGTAAGAGCGGCATTCTGGCGGAGGCGCTATACAGCCAGATCAAGCTGCACCAGCAATTCGGCGGGGTAGTGCCGGAGCTGGCTTCGCGTGACCACATCCGCAAGACACTGCCGCTGATTCGTGAAGTAATGGTGCAAGCCAATTGTAAAGCTGCGGACATTGACGGTGTTGCCTATACGGCCGGGCCAGGTCTGGCCGGGGCCTTGCTGGTGGGTGCTTCGATTGGTCGCGCCATTGGCATGACCTGGAATGTGCCCACGCTCGGCGTTCACCACATGGAAGGCCATCTGCTGGCGCCGTTGCTGGAAGCCGATGCTCCCACGTTTCCCTTTGTGGCGTTGCTGGTCTCCGGCGGCCACACCCAGCTGGTCGCGGTGCAGGGCATTGGCCAGTATCAGGTCATCGGTGAATCCCTGGATGATGCCGCTGGCGAAGCCTTCGACAAGGTCGCCAAGCTGCTGGGCCTGGAATATCCCGGTGGCCCCCAGATTGCGAGGCTCGCGATGCAGGGCACAGCCGCGCGCTTCAAGTTTCCCCGTCCGATGACCAACCGCCCGGGTCTGGATTTCAGTTTCAGCGGCCTCAAGACCTTTGTACTCACCACGGTGCAGGAACACCGGGTGGACGGCCTGGTCGACCCGCAAACCAAAGCCGATATCGCCCACGCGTTCCAGGAAGCAGTAGTCGCCACTCTCAGCATCAAATGCAAACGGGCATTGCAGCAAACTGCCATGAAAACACTGGTGATTGCCGGTGGTGTCAGTGCCAATACCCGTTTGCGGGAAGAGCTGGGGCTGATGGCCGCGCAACAAAATGCACGGCTCTACTATCCCAAATTGCAGTATTGCACCGACAATGGCGCCATGATCGCCTATGCCGGTTGTCAGCGCCTGCTGGCCGGGCAGTGTGATGATCTGGCGTTCCATGCGCGGCCGCGCTGGAGTCTGGAAACACTGCCGCCACTGCAGGCTGTTCCCCTTTAATTTTGCGCAAGACCTGAGGATTCCATGGACATCGTTTATGTAAGAGGACTAGAAGTCAAAACCGTCATCGGTGTCTATGAGTGGGAGCGCGAAATCAAACAGCCGGTCTGCATCGATCTCGACATGGCCTGTGACTTTGGCAAGGCAGCAGCTACCGACGAACACCAATATGTGCTCGACTACAAAATCGTGTGTGTACGTGTCACCAAGTTCATCGAGCAAAGCAACCTGCAACTGCTGGAAGCGATGGCAGAAGCCATCGCCACGTTGATACGCAGCGAATTCCACGTGACCTGGGTGCGGGTGCGCGTCGGCAAGCCGGCTGCGATCACCGGCGCCAAGGAAGTCGGCGTGCTGATTGAGCGCGGCACGCGCACCGCCGGAGTTGCGCCGTAGTGGTGTGGGTCACTCTCAGTCTGGGCAGCAACACGCGGCCTTATGAGAATATATGTTCCTGTCTCGACATGCTGCTGCTGCAGTTCAATGACCTGGCACTGTCATCCGTTTATGAAAGTGTCGCCGACCAGCACCCCGGCATTTGCTATCTGAACATGGCCGCCGGCTTTGAAACTGACTTGCCGCTGCCAGCACTCGTCAGTCTGCTGAAACAGATAGAAGACAAGCATCGACGCAATCGTACGACTGAGCGCAGTACGGAAGTAACGCTTGATCTCGATCTGTTGACTTATGGTGACAAGGCCGGCGCCTTCAACGGCGTGGTATTGCCGCACCCTGACATCATGGCGAAGGCCTATGTGTTGAAGCCGCTCATGCAAATCGCCGGCAAAAAACGCCATCCTGTGTTAAAAAAATCATTCAACGAAATTGGCAAGGAACAGCATGCGCTGTTCGCGCAGCCAGGTCAGCAGCTCAAACCGGTAACGTTTGAGTGGCATGGGCGGCTGTTGTCGAAAGCAAATTGATGCCGGCTGTTGTTCAAGCTTAAGCAAGCATAGAATAATCACCGCCAGAGTTTGCTAGAGAGGTAAACATGTATCCGTTCAAGGAAGGCTATTTTGCCGTGCGCAATGGCTGGTATGTCTTGGCCTTTGCACAAGACCTGAAACAGGAGCTGGTTTCGCGCTGGCTGTTGAACGAGCCGGTGGTGCTCTATCGCAAGCAGGATGGGCAGCCAGTGGCCCTGAGCGGCTTGTGCCCGCATCGTTTTTTTCCGCTGGGCAAGAGCAAGCTGCACGACGACAGCATCACCTGCGGCTATCACGGCTTTGAGTTTGACTCACAGGGTGCGTGTACGAAGATTCCCGGCCAGGACAATATTCCTTCCACCTGCAAACTGCGCAACTATCCAGTGGCAGAACATGGCATGTGGATATGGGTATGGGCGGGTGATGTGGATAAGGCCGACAGGTCGCTGTTGCCGGATCTGGTCGAGATCAGCTACGAGCGTGCGGGCTTTACTGCAATGCCGTTCTATCTGAATGAAATCAAGGCACGTTATCAATTGCTCAATGACAACCTGCTCGATCTGTCGCATCTGGCGTTTCTGCATGCGGGCAGCATAGGTGTTATGGCCAATGCCACTGAGCCGGAAGAATTGACGGAAGCGCCCGGTGTGATACGCAGCCGGCGCCGCATGAAGAACTCGCCGGCGCCGCCGGTGGTAAAGACCACATTCGGTTATGAAGGCTTGATTGATCAGGTCAACGGCATGGACTTTTATGCCCCCGGTCTGCATGCCGGGTTTGCCGACATGTTTTATCCGGACGGACATCCGCAAGCCGGCCAGTTATTGCGCAAATCCCAGGTGTTCCATGCAGTCACGCCGGCCACCCGCAACAGTTGCTATTATTTCTTCGGCATGGCGTCCGACAGCGTTGCACAAATGGAGCTGATGAAGGAATACCTGAAAAAAACCGTAGCGGAAGACATCGATGCGTCGGAAGCCATTGAGCACATGCTGGGCATCCACGGCGAACCCACCCGCGAAGTCGTCAAGTTCAGCGATCGCAATACGGTACGCGGGCGACTGTTGTTGCAGAAGATGATGGAAGCAGAGCGGGGAGGCTAGCCAGTCATCAGCCTGGTGGAATGCAACACCTGGTACTGTGCGCCGATTGGCAAGTGGGTGGACTGGTACTAACTGACAGCGCTGACCTCGAGATCTCCCCACTCGGTATCGCGCCATTGTTGCTGCCATGCGCGGGTATTGAATTGAGGTTTGTGGCCCAGTCGTGCCAGCGTCAGATGCGGACGAAAAGGTTTGCTGTCAACGGTAAAGCCCAGTGGCAGCAGTGCCTGTTCCAGGCGTTGTACCAGTGCTGTCAGCCCGGGTTGAGCATCCACTCCCAGCCACAACGCGCCATGGAAGCTGCCGGCACCCTGCAGCTTCAAGGTAAAACTGCCGCTGTCACTGCCAACTGTTTCCAGCACTTCTATTAGCGGACTGGTCAAAGCTGCCTGGCAACTGCCCAGAAATTTCAGTGTGATATGCAGGCTGGCTTCCGACACTACCTGCAAGCCGCTGCACGGATCCTGGCTGGCATCACGCAGCTGTTGCAGTTGCTGGCGAATCGTCGCCCAGGACGGGCAGGCGAGGCCGAAGAAAAGTCGCAAAGACTCTGGCTGAGTCGGCCGCTTGGCTGAGGTAGACTGGGACATTGCTTCCACTGACTGTTACTTTACCTATGCAGGATACACCCCTTGTTCATTCTCTTCAGCATGACTGCGCAGCTTGCAGCGGTCTGTGCTGTGTGGTGCTGCCATTTGATGCCGGCCAGGGCTTCGGTTTCGACAAGGAAGCCCACATGCCCTGTTCCCATCTGCAGCATGATTTTGGATGCGGCATTCACAAGGATCTGGAAGCGCAGGGTTTTCGTGGCTGTATTCATTACAGCTGCCATGGTGCCGGCCAGCGTGTGACACGCCTGTTTGGCGAAAGCAGCTGGCGCAGTAATCCGGCCCGGGCGGCAGAAATCTATGCGGTGTTTACTCGCATGCAGAAGCTGCATGAATTGCAGCAATTGCTGCAGGTTGCACTTGCCACGGTCAGTAATGAGCTATGGCAAAAACGTTTGCAGCGCGAACAAAGCCGACTGGAGCAGTTATGCCAGCAAGTGGAAGTGCAGAATGCAGTGGATGTCGTAGCCGCGGCAGCAACTATCCATACTTTGTTGCGCCAGCTCGCCACCGAGCCGGCCATTGTGGCGCTGCGCAGCACCCAAACCACGCGAGGCTGAAGATGCTATCCACACAAATCAAAAATTTTGTCATGGCAGTAGCTGCCGGCCTGTTGCTGGTGGCTTGCAGCGACAGCCGCAATAATGACAAGCAAAAATCCTCTTCTGTTGACCAGGTTGCCGCGATGCCGTCTGAAAATCCGTTTTTTGCAGCCAGTACCTTGCCGATGCATTACCCGCATTTCGACCTGATCCGCGCAGAGCATTATTTGCCGGCATTTGGCAAAGGCATGATGGACCAGCTGGCGGAAATTGCGGATATCACCAGCCAGACGGCCGAGCCTTCGTTTGCCAATACTCTGGTGCCACTGGAGTTGTCCGGCCAGTTGTTGAATCGGGTGTCGACAGTATTTTTTGCGATGACTTCTGCCAATACTAACGACGAGATCAAAGCCGTCGAAACTGCAATTGCCCCCAAACTGGCGGCACACAGTGACAAGATCCTGCTGAATCCGCTCTTGTTTGCCCGTATCAAAAAAGTGTATGACCAGCGCGACAGTGCGGGTCTGGATCCCGAGTCAGTGCGCTTGCTGGAAAAAGACTTCCGCGACTTCGTACGTGCGGGTGCGCTGCTCACCGCGCAACAGCAGGAGCGGCTCAAGGCGCTCAACAGCGAGCTGGCCGAGATCGCTACCCGGTTCAGCCAGGATGTGCTCAATGAAGTAAATGCACGTGCAGTTGTTGTAGACAGCAAGGACGAGCTGGCCGGTTTGAGTGAGGCCGAGATTCAGGCTGCTGCCGCTGCGGCACAGGCGCATAAGCTGCCGGGCAAATATGTGATTGAGCTGGTCAATACTTCCGGTCAGCCCTTGCTGGCGTCACTGAAAAATCGTGCACTGCGTCAACGATTGATGGAAGCGTCGTTGGCGCGTGGCAGCAGTGGCGGTGATTACGACAGCCGGCAACTGGTTAGTCGCACGGCGTTGTTGCGGGCCCAGCGTGCGCAATTGCTGGGCTATGCCAATCACGCTGCCTACCAGCTGGAAGACCAGACTGCGCGCACGCCGGATGCGGTCAGCCAGCGCCTGAGTGCGATGATGCCGCTTGCCATTCGCAACGCCAGGCGTGAAGCCGATGATTTGCAAAAGGCGATGCAGGCCGATGGTGTCAATGCGCCGCTGGCCGCCTGGGACTGGGCTTATTACGCTGAAAAAGTGCGGCAGCAGCGCTTCAGCTTTGATGAGTCACAACTGCGCCCGTATTTCGAGATGAACAATGTGCTGACCAAAGGCCTGTTCTTTGCCGCCAACCAGATCTATGGTCTTGGCTTCAAGGAGCGCTTCGATCTGCCGGTCTACCAGCCGGATGTGCGGGTATTTGATGTGGCCGATGCCGATGGCTCACCGCTCGGTATCTTGCTGCTGGATCCTTTTGCCCGCGCCAGCAAACAAGGCGGAGCCTGGATGAATGAGTACGTCATTCAATCAGAGCTGATGGGCAACAAGGCTGTGGTGGCCAACCATCTCAACATACCCAAGCCGCCGCAAGGCGAACCGGTGCTGATGACTTTCGATGAGGTGACCACCATGTTCCATGAATTTGGCCATGGCTTGCACAGCTTGTTCAGCAAGGTGAACTACCAGACCCTGGCCGGCACCAATGTGCCACGCGATTTTGTTGAATATCCCTCGCAAGTGAATGAAATGTGGGCCAGCTGGCCGCAAGTGTTGAAGAACTATGCGGTCCATTACCAGACGGGCGAGCCTATGCCGCAGCAGTTGCTGGACAAAGCCCTCGCTGCACAGAAGTTCAATCAGGGTTTTGCGACCAGTGAACAGCTGATGGCAACGCTCACCGACATGGCGCTGCATCAGCTGACACCGGTACAAGTGCCGGCGGCAGAAAAACTGATGCAGTTCGAAGCCGGCGTGCTGACCGCAGCCGGCGCCAGCTTGCCGATGCTGCCGCCGCGTTACCGCCTGCCTTATTTTTCACACAGCATGGGGGGCTATTCGGCCGGATATTACGCCTACATCTGGAGCGAAGTACTGGATGCTGACACAGTGGAATGGTTCAAGCACAACGGTGGCATGACGCGTGCCAACGGCCAGCATTTCCGCGATAGCTTGCTGTCGCGCGGCAATAGTGAGGATGCCATGCAGTTATATGTGAAGTTTCGCGGTGCCGAGCCGGATGTGAAGCCGTTGCTGGAGCGCCGGGGTTTGAATTAGGACCTCACGCCGCCGTCCACCTTGATGATCTGGCCGGTGACATAACTGGCCTGTGCCAAAAACAGCACCGCATGCGCGATATCGTCAGGGGAGCCGAGTCTCCCCATGGCCGTGCGGGCCAGTGTTGCTGCTTGTGCTTCGCCATTGAGACCGCCGTCAAATTCCGGCCACAGGATGGCGCCGGGGGCGATGCCATTGACGCGTACTTGCGGGGCCAGTTCGCGCGCCAGTGAGCGGGTCATGTTGGCGAGTGCTGCCTTGGCCATCGCATAGGGAATGAATTGCGCCAGTCCATAGCGGGAGGTGCTGTCAATGATGTTGACGATGCTGCCATGGCAAGTGCGCAGCGTGGTGTGCAGATGCTGGCTCAACAGCAGCGGTGCGCGGGCGTTGCTGCCCAGCAGGTTGTCCCATTGTGCTGTGGTGATGGTGCCAAGCGGAGTCGGATAGAAAGTGGACGCGTTGTTGACGAGCAGATCGACTCTGCCCCACGCCGCCAGAGCGGCGTGCGCCAATTGTTCGATGGCAGTGACATCAAGCAAATCAGCTTGCAACAGGCGCACCGAATCATCGCGTTGCGCATTAAGTTCTTCAGCGAGTGCCGCAGCCTGGTCGTGCGAACGATGATAGTGCAGCAATATCCGGTAATCGGCTGCATGCAAGTGACGTACTATGCAGGCCCCGATGCGCACAGCGGCACCGGTGACAAGGGCAACAGGCTTCACGCAAGGGTCTCCAGCAGTTGTTCGACCGCCTTGATACGTGCCTGCCGGATTTCCAGACCAAGTTGTTCCTTGCGGAATTGTTGCGCCAGTGCTGCGACGTCGAGCCCGCGTGCTGTGGTCAATGCCAGCCGCAACCGCTGGGCCTGCGGGTAAGCGCGTTGCTGCAGCCCGAGCCGGCCGCGTGCGTCGGCTTCGCAGGCTTGCAGGAACAGTTCGAAACGCTGCGGGCGGCGCAAGGCATCGCAAAGTTCCAGGGTCTTGAACAGATCCCCGGCCTTGTGCTGCATGGCCTGGTGGCAGCGGGTGTGCTGGCGACTGACGATGATGGCCAGCTCGCGGCAGTCGTTGGGCACGCGCAGCCGCTCACACATTTGTTCAATCAGCGTGACGCCGAGTTCTTCATGGCCGCTGTGGGTGGGCCATAGTGCGGGCGGGGTAAGCGCTTTGCCGAGATCATGCACAATGGCGGCGAAACGCACTGCCAGTTCGGCACTCAGTTCCACTACCTGCTCAGCCACCATCAAAGTATGTACGCCGGTATCAATTTCAGGGTGGAAGAATTCCGGCTGCGGTACGCCGAACAGATTGTCGATTTCCGGCAGCAGGACCTTGAGTGCGCCACACTCGCGCAGTACCTGCAGAAACACTTGTGGCGCCGCCGAGCCCAGCGCACGCTCACATTCCTGCCATACCCGTTCGGCAGTCAGATGTTGCAGCTCGCCGGCATCGACCAGCGCGCGCATCAGCACCAGCGTCTCGGGCGCCACCGTGAAGCCAAGCGGGGCAAAGCGGGCAGCGAAGCGGGCAACGCGCAGCACGCGCAGCGGATCTTCGGCAAACGCCGGTGATACATGGCGCAACAGGCGTTGTTGCAGGTCGCGCTGGCCGCCGTAGGGATCAATCAGCTGGCCGTCCTCGGCTTGGGCAATGGCATTGATGGTGAGGTCGCGACGCAGCAAATCCTCTTCAAGCGTGACATCGGGCGCGGCATGCACAGTGAAACCGGTGTAACCACTGCCGCTTTTGCGTTCAGTACGGGCCAGTGCATATTCCTGTTTGCTGCTGGGGTGCAGAAATACCGGGAAATCGCGGCCGATTTGCAGATAGCCCTGTTGCAATAATTCGCCAGCAGTAGCGCCCACTACCACCCAGTCAGTGTCCTTGACTGGCAAGCCCAGCAGCCGATCCCGTACTGCCCCGCCTACCTGATAGATTTTCATCGCAGCATTCCCGGGCTATTGGCAGTCGTGGCAGGTGACAGAAACGCGCTCATGTTTTTCCAGATGCAGCAGGGTCAGACAGCGCCCCCATACACAGCCGGTATCTAGGCCGATGATGTTATCGCGATTGGTAATGCCGTTCAGTGTAGCCCAATGCCCGAACAGCAGCAGCTCCTCAGGTGGCAGCTGCAGAAAGTCGAACCACGGTTTGAAACCGGGCGGTGCGCTATCGGCTTCGCTTTTGACATTGAACTCAAGCTGGCCAGCGGCTGTGCAGAAGCGTATGCGGGTCAGCACATTGGTGATGACGCGCATACGATCGATGCCGGCAAGCGCCGGGTGCCAGCGATCCGGCAGATCCCCGTACATACCCTTCAGCAATTGCAGATATTTTTTGCCACGCAGCACGCTGGTGACTTCTTCGGCCAGGATCAGCGCAGACGCGGCATCCCAGCCCGGCGCCATGCCCGCATGCACCAGCAGGACTTTGCGCAGGCCGGCATCGGTAGCAACGCTTTGCCCGAATGCCAGCGGCAATTGCCGTACCCACTCGGCCAATTGCGCGCAATCGGGAGCGGTCAGCAACGGCTGCAAAGATCTGGTTTTGCCATCGGTTTTGGCTTGGAAGTGAACTGCCAGGAAATGCAGATCATGGTTGCCCAGGACGCCGGTGAAGGCAGAGCCAAGACCGTGCAGGAAACGGAGGGTTTCCAGTGAGTGCGGACCGCGGTTGACCAGATCCCCCACGCTCCACAACTGGTCGCGGCCGCTGTGAAAATCCACTTCCGCCAGCACGCGTTGAAGCGGCTGGTAGCATCCCTGGATATCGCCGACTACGTAGGTTGCCAAGCCAGCCTCGTCATTGCCTAGTGCAACATGTGCGGCACGGCCAGCACAAACAGCGGGATCGGGGCGTCGAATTTTTCGCCATCGGCATCCTGCATGGTATAGGAGCCATGCATGTCGCCGATTTCGGTTTGCAACACGGCACCGCTGGAATACTGGTAACTCTTGCCGGGTTCAATCAATGGTTGCTGGCCCACCACGCCATTGCCGCGAACTTCTTCCACTTTGTTGTTCTGGTCAGTGATGATCCAGTGGCGGCTGAGCAGCCGCACCGGCATCGAGCGGTTGTTGGTGATGGTGATGGAATAGGCGAACGCGTACGAAGGGCGGCCGGGATCTGACTGCTGTTGCAAATACTGGGTTTTGACGCGGATATCGATGCCGCAATCTATTGTGCCGGGCTTGCTCACGCCGATGTACCGTCCTGATCCACAAGAACGGCCAGTCTAACATAGTCATCCACGCTCAGATTCTCGGCCCGTAGCCCGGTATCAATCGGCAAGACAGCCAGTTGTTCGGCGCTGAATACTTCCTTGAGTGTATTGCGCAGCGTCTTGCGACGCTGGCTGAACGCGGCTTTCACCACGCGGGCCAGCGCTTCCGGTTGCACTGCGGCAAACGGACTCGGTCGTCGCGGTGTAAGTCTGACTACGGCGGAATCCACCTTGGGTCTGGGCGTAAAGGATCCGGGTGCGACCTTGAACAGCAGTTCGACCTCGCAGTAATACTGCATCATCACCGACAGCCGCCCATAGTCGCCGCTGCCAGGACCCGCCGCCAGGCGCTGCACCACTTCCAGCTGCAGCATAAACACCATGTCGTGAATGAGCGGGTGGTGTTGCAGCAGACGGAACAGTAGCGGTGTTGAAATGTTGTAAGGCAGGTTGCCGACAATGCGCAGGCTGGCCGGTCCGGGCGCCAGTGCAGCAAAGTCCACTGCCAGCACATCATTCTCGATCAGCTCAAAGCCGGGATTGCCGCCATAGCGGGTGCGCAGCAGTGCCGCCAGATCCCGGTCGATCTCGATGGCAGTCAACTGACCTGCCGCCGCCAGCAGCGGAGCAGTAAGCGCACCCTGGCCGGGTCCGATCTCCACCAGCTTTTGCCCCGGCCCGGGCGTGATGGCTTTCACGATGCGATTGATCACATGCTCGTCATGCAAAAAATTCTGGCCGAAGCGCTTGCGGGCCCGGTGGTGGTAGCTTTCTTCTATTGCTGATGACACTTGTCGCTAGCCCTCTTGCTGGTTCGGCAGTTCATATCAAGCTCTGGGCCGCAGCCAATGCTGCTGCCAGGCTGCCGCTGTCAGCACGGCCAGAACCTGCCAGATCCAGCGCAGTGCCGTGATCAACCGAAGTGCGAATAAACGGCAGTCCCAGCGTGTGATTTACCGCTTCACCAAACCCCTGGTATTTAAGCACCGGCAGCCCCTGGTCGTGATACATCGCCAGCACGACATCGGCATTTTGCAAATGGCGTGGTGTGAACAAGGTATCCGCAGGCAAGGGTCCTTGCAGCTGCATGCCTGCAGCGCGCAAGCGGGCCAGTACAGGCTGGATCACATCGATTTCTTCGCGACCCAGATGGCCGCTTTCACCGGCGTGCGGGTTGAGTCCGGCCACCAGAATGCGGGGTGAAACGATTTTGAATTTCTTCTGCAAATCGCTGTAGAGAATATGCAGCACTTCCTGCAGCAGATCCATCGTGATGGCGGCCGGCACTGCCGACAGTGGCAGATGCGTAGTGGCGAGTGCAACCCGCAAGACCGGCGTACTCAGCATCATTACCACTCGTTTGACCTTGCTGTGTTCGGCAAGAAATTCGGTGTGACCGGTGAAGACGTAGCCGGCGTCATTGATCACGCTCTTGTGCACAGGGCCTGTACACAGGGCGGCGAATTCTCCGTTCAGACAGCCGTCGACCGCGCGTTGCAGGGTTTGCATCACATAATGGCCATTGGCGATGGCGAGTGTGCCGGCTTGTGCTGGCGTGCGTAACGGGACTGCCAGCACGCGCATCGTGGCTGGCGGCAGCAACTCCGGTTCAGTCTGGCCGCGTTGATAAGGCACGATGTGGAGAGGCAACTGCAACTGCTGTGCGCGTTGCAGCAGCAGTGTGGGGTCAGCGATGACGACAATGTTGGCGGCCAGGCCTTTGGCGGCCAGCGCAATACAAAGGTCTGGACCTATGCCGGCCGGCTCTCCGGGCGTCAGGGCCAGTAAAGGTCGCATCAGTTGAGGGCGTTGGGTTTGATGTCGATGTAGTTGGTGTCGTGGAGCTCTGTTTCCCAGTTCAACAACTCGGTTTCCATCTTGCGTTCGCCCAGAATCTGCATGGCCTGGTTGCGCTTGTTGTCTTCGGTGGCATCCTGCACGCGCCGATCCATTACCTGCAGGATGTGCCAGCCGGTTGCAGACCGGAATGGATCAGAAAGTGCACCGACCGGAGTCTTGTGTACCATGGACATGAACTCATCGTCCGGCAACATGCCATCGTTGATCCAGTCAATGTCGCCACCACTAACCATGGAAGCGGTGTCCTCAGTATTGCGGCGGGCGATTTCGGCAAAATCCTCGCCATTTTTGATGCGTTGATAGAGCTGTCTGATCAGTGCTTCAGACTGTGGTTCGGTACGGATTTCATTGGGCTTGATCAGAATGTGGCGCACTTTCGATTGATCCAGTTTCAGCGCCGAGCCACCGCGCGATTCCAGTACTTTGACAATATGAAAACCATTGGAGCTGGTGAAGGGTTTGCTGACCTGGCCGGCATCCAGTGCAGGGACCACTTCGGCAAACACCGAAGGCAGGGCGTCGATCTTGCCCCAGCCAAGGTCGCCACCACTCACTGCCATGCCAAGAATTTCACGTGAGGCTGCCAGTTGGCGAATATCGGTACCGCCCTGGATCTGTTTATAGAGCTGGTCGGCCAGTTCGGCGTGACGGCTGTCGCTGGGATTGCCTGGAATCAGGATGTGGGCAACATGGTATTCGGGGGCTATGGCCGCGGTGCCGGCTTCGGAGCGCAGGTAGTTTTCAACTTCCTGCTTCGAGATTTTGACGCGTCGCTTGACCGCGCCGCGCTGGAATTGGCTGATGATGATTTCCTTGCGCAAGGCTTCGCGCGCAGTTTCATAAAGGCCTTGCTGCTGCAGAGCCTTGGAATATTGCTCAAAAGTCAGCTTGTACTGCTGTGCCATGCCGCTCATGGCTTCATTGAGCATGTTGTCATCCACGCGCACCCCGGCGCGCTTGGCCAGTTGCAGCTCGAGGTTTTCCAGAATCAATTGATCCAGTATCTGCTTGCGCAAAACATCCTTGGGGGGTTGCTGGGGACCCTTGGGATTGGCAGCGATATTTTTCTGGACCTGGTCAAAGCGGGCGTCCAGTTCGCTTTTCAGCACAACATCCTCATTGACCACTGCAATGACTTCGTCAAGCTTCGCCTGCTGCTGGGCGAACAGCACCGGTGTGAATTGACACAGTGCCAATAGCAGCGTGCAGTGCATGCCAGCCTTGCGGCGGGCAGGGGAAAATTTTGAAAACCAATTATTTAAGCCCATTGTTGCGATCCTGGAATCCACTGATACCGTTGTTCAAGATGCCGTTGACAGTGCCGCCCAGAATACTCCCCAGGCCCTTGAGTTCAAATTGTACAAATACACCCTTGTTCTTGTCCTGGAGGCCTAAAACAAACGTATGGCTGTCAATCCAGGAGCGAGCCACCAGCCGCGCGCGCCAGCAGCAATTACTGTATTCGATGCCGCCGATGTCTTCGAGGGTGCGATTGTTGGAATAATCATAATTCCAGCGCCCCACCAGGTTCCAGTTGGCTGCAACCGGCCATACTGCCGAAACATCACTCTGTTTGATACGGCGATCCAGTCCATTGACGAAAATTGGCACGGGCATGCTGCGGTAACGCCACGCCAGGTTGATCAGATGGTTGTCATCCCGCTGGTATTGCAGTTGCACATTCCCTACATCAACCTCATGGGAGGCGGTATTCAATTCCAGATAGGAGCCGGTACGCCAGTGCTCAGCCAGCTGGTAGCTCATTTCACCAGAAAGCGCAGACTTTCTGGGCGGGACCGTCACCCCGGGAATGCCCAGCAAGGTGACAAGGGGGTCTACAAAGCTCTGGATGCGGCCCACGCTCAGAGCGGCCTTTTCCTGGCCCTGCCCATTGAACAGTCGCGTGGTAAGCGCATAGGTCAGCTGGTTGGCATCGCCAACACGATCCTTGCCGCTGAATCTGTCATCCCGAAACAGCTGGTTGAAGCTGAAAGTCAGCTCGCTGGTATCGAACAGCGGAATGTCGCTCTGGTTTTTGTATTGGTTGTAGAGGTAGTACAGGCGTGGCTCCAGCGTTTGCCGGTAACTGGTGCCGCCGATGGTGGTGTCACGTTCGAATACCAGGCCAGTGTCGATGTTGGCACTGGCAATGCCGCGGGAAGGGGAGCTGGACTTGCCCACCGCCTGATCGTTGAGTGCCCACTGGGCATATTTGTATTTCAGGGTCGGGATGAAAAACGCAAAGGATGAGGTCAGCGGCAGGGTCAGTTCGGGAGTGACAGCCAGGCGTGAGCCGGTTACCAGCGCGCCGTTGGCAATGTCGGTGGCGCTGAAACCGGAACGGTCAAAATGGCGATCGAATACCGTGTATTCCGAGCTGACTCCAAATTGCAGGCCCGAAGGCAGCCAGTAATAGCCATCCAGTTTGACACGGGGCAGGGTGCTGTAAGGTTCATGCAGGGCTGACACGGTCGGGTCAAGCAACTGCACGTTCTCGGTGGCGGCGCTGAACGTCCAGTGCCGGTCCCGGTAATTGATGGAGGCAACACGATTAAGATAGCTCTGTGTGGTGGAACTGAGACCATCCCTGCCGAAATCACGGAAGAAATCCAGGTCGCTGACGGCGCGATAGTTGATGCCTGCACTCCAGCCGTCACCGAGATTGGCCCCAAATATGTACTTGCTCGACCAGCGATCCGGTTTGGGCGGGCTGGTGCTGCCAGGCAAGTAAACGGTGCTGGCATTGTAGAGTTGGTCGCCCGACAGATATTCCAGGTCGAGTTGCTGGCTGGAATTGGTACCCAGGTAGCGGGCTTCGGTGCCCAGCATCGCGCCCCGATTGGTTTGCAGCCGCGGCGTCAGGGTCAGATCGTAGTTGGGAGCCAGGTTGATATAAAAGGGAGCCGCCACATCGAAGCCGCCATTGCGTCGGGACCCCAGCACCGGAGCCAGAAATCCGGTAGCGCGCTCATCATCGATCGGAAACCTGACCCAGGGCAGGTAAAGTACCGGGACGTCGCGGACTCTGAGTGTCAGATCGCGCGCAGTGCCGATGCCACGCTCGCGATCCAGCACGATGAGTTCAGCTGAGATCTCCCAGGCATTGTCGCCAGGCTCGCAGCGGGTGAACACCCCGTTGTTAACCGTGAGGACACCGCCTACCTGCTTGTAGACTAGCTTGTCAGCGTGACCACGGACCGAGGTGCTGTGCAACAGATAGCTGGCACTGATCAGCTGGCTGATTTTCGCTGAGCCGTCGGAGGTAAGGCTCTGGCCAGTCAGCAACATACCCTGCTGGCGCAGCACAATGTTGGAACTTGCTGTAAGCAACTGCGTTTTCTCGTCATAGGTGCTGCGATCGGCGGTGAGTCTGCTTGCACCCAGCTGGATAAACAATTTACCGCTGGTTTCTGTGAGGCCTTCAGGCGAGGTCGTGGTCTTGTCGCTGTCGATATTCACATTATCGGGATTGCCAGGTGCCTGCGGCGCTGGCGGCTCCACATAAAGACCACAGCAGGCTTCTGGTATCAGTGCTTTTTGGGCTGCACTCAGATCATTCAATTTCACCCAGTCCATATCGGCCGCTTGCCGCACGCTAGCAGCTTGCGCCAGCACAGCAGTGCCGGCGCACAGGCTGGAAGCCAGCACGAGTGCCTTCGACAGGGGTTTCCTGTGCAGGGAAAACGGGGCAAGGAATAACGGGGTCACTACAACATTCCGGAAAGGGTGGGGCATAATGCCAGGAACCGGGGCATTCTAGCCAATCCGGCCGGTCTTGGGTTAGTAAATAGTGGTTTCCTCCTCTCTGGTTCAGCGACAACACTCCCTGCAAATATGGGCAGATCAACAACTGGCAGCGCTCGGGTTGGGAAGCTTGCGCGGTGATATCGCCGCTGTCAGCGGCGATGCCAGTTTCCGGCGTTATTTTCGGGGACAAACTGCCGCGGGTTCATGGGTGTTGGTGGATGCGCCACCGGACCGGGAAAACAGCCGGCCTTTCATCGCTATTGATCAGCGTTTGCGCTTGGCGGGTGTAAGGGCTCCCCGCCTGATAGCCAGCGACGCCGACCTGGGCTTCATGTGCCTGGAAGATTTCGGCAATGACTTGCTGTGGCCGTCGCTGGAGCAGGCGCGCCTGGGGGCCGACTATGTGCAGGCCGGGGCCTTGTACCAACGCTGTTTTGACCAATTGCTGCTGATCCAGCAAGCCGATGCACTGCAACCGCCGTTGCCACTTTATGACGCCGCACTGCTGTTGCGCGAAATGCGCCTGTTCAGCGAATGGTTTTGTGGCGGCCTGTTGCAGCGGGAGTTGACGGCACTGGAAAACCAGATGGTAGAAGCTGCCTTTGCGGTGTTGTGTGAAAGCGCGCTGCAACAGCCGCAAGTGTTTGTGCATCGCGACTATCACAGTCGCAACCTGATGCTGCTGAAGGAGCCAGGCACCGCCATCGGCGTCATTGATTTCCAGGACGCGGTATTGGGCCCGCTTACTTACGATCTGGTATCGCTACTCAAGGATTGCTATATCGAATGGCCACGCACACAAATCAATGAATGGGCGCTGGCCTATGCGGGACAAGCGCAGGCCTGCGGCTTGTTGCCGATGTTGCAGCCACAGCAGTTTGTGCGGGAATTTGACCTGATGGGCGCACAGCGCCACATTAAGGTTTTGGGCATTTTCAGCCGGCTGTGGTTGCGCGACGGCAAGAGCGGTTATCTGAAAGACATTCCGCTCACCTTCCGCTATTTGCAACAGGTGGCCGGTGAGCAACCGCAGCTTGCCAGCTTTGCACAATGGCTGCATTTACAAGTGGCACCACGGTTGCCGGCGGCATTGGCGGCTGCAGCAGCCGGGGCGCAGCGCCCGGGAGGGTTGCGATGAAAGTAATGCTGCTGGCTGCCGGCAAAGGCACCCGCATGTTGCCATTGACAGCAACCACGCCCAAGCCCTTGCTGAAAGTGGGAGGCATGGCGCTTATTGAGCATCAACTGGGCAAATTGCAGGCCGCCGGCTTCACCGGGGTTGTCATCAATCATGCCTGGCTGGGTCATCAGATCGAGCAGGCGCTTGGCGACGGTAGTCGTTATGGTGTGCAGATCCAGTGGTCGCGTGAAGACGAGCCGCTGGAAACCGCCGGCGGCATCATGCAGGCATTGCCACTGCTCGGCAACGAACCCTTCGCGGTAGTGAATGCCGATATCTGGACCGACTTCGCCTTTGCAGCATTACGCAGGGCGCTGCCGGCAGACGGGCTCGCACATCTGGTACTGGTAAATAATCCTGAGCACCATCCGCGTGGCGATTTCACACTGAACAGTGATGCGCAACTGGCTTTGCCGCAAATGAACGCTACCAGGACTTGCACTTACAGCGGCATCGCAGTGTTCAGTCCTGCGTTGTTTGTGGGCGTCACTGAACGCAAATACCCGCTGCTGCCGTTGTTGAAAAAAGCGATTGCGCTGGGGAAGGCGAGTGGCCAGATGCATCACGGTGAATGGCTGGATGTGGGAACGCCGGAGCGGCTGCAGGAACTGGATGACAGATTGAGTAAAGCCCACCCCGTCAAATAACGCCGGACATGCCATGAGCAAAAAAAACTTATCCAAACGCGGCCAGCCCGGCCATCTTTTCCCCAGCGCAGCTGAAGATATCCTGCACGCCAAGGCCGAGATTGAGGTTGGCAAATCACGCGCGCAACTGGGGTCGGCTTCGTTCCAGCTGGCCTTTGCCGATGAGGAATTCCTGCTGGCCGAAGAACAGCGCGGCATACGGTTGATGCTGGAACTGAGCAAGCCAGACCAGCTGCTGCACAAAAAGGGCATACAGCACACGGTGGTAATGTTTGGCTCGGCCCGTACTCCTTCACCCGAGCATATGCACGAACTTGAAAAGACGGGAGCCCTCAGTGCAGCGCAATTGCTGGTCAAGCGCCAGCAGGCGCGCTACTACGAGGAGGCCCGCAAACTGGCTGCGCTGATCACCGAGCGCTCACAATGTGAAGAATGTCCGCAGCTGCATGTGATTACCGGTGGCGGCCCCGGCATCATGGAAGCAGCCAACCGTGGTGCGGCGGATGTCGGTGGTGATTCCATCGGGCTCAATATCGTGCTGCCGCACGAGCAATTTCCCAACCAGTGGATTACGCCCGAGCTGTGTTTCCAGTTCCATTATTTCGCGATGCGGAAAATGCATTTCCTGCTGAGAGCCCGGGCGCTGGTGGTATTTCCTGGCGGTTTTGGTACTTTTGACGAATTGTTCGAAGCACTCACGCTGGTGCAAACCAAAAAGATCGCGGCAATGCCCATCCTGATTTTCGGTGAGGAGTACTGGAAAAAACTCATCAATCTGGATTTTATGGTGGAACAAGGCATGATCAGCGAAGCTGACCGTGCGCTGTTCCAGTATGTCGACACCGCTGAACAGGCGTGGGAATTGATCAAGGCCGGCGTCAACGACTGAAACAAACCAAAAGCAAACAAAAACAAACAGCCGCACCAGGCTGATTCAATGGGGGAAGGCAATGACGGGTAGAAAATTTATCTTGCTGGCTGGACTGTTGTTGGCTGCCTTGTCAGCGCAGGCACAAGAAGCCTGGTCACCCAAGGCGCTCACGCAATTGCCTACCACAGCGTGGCGTACCAATGGCGGCAATCTCTACAACCAGCGGTATTCGCCGCTTGCTGGCATCAAGCGCGACAACATCGCCCAGCTCAAAGCCGAGTGGGTGGTGCATCTGGGTTCCGGCGTGGCACCGAAAAATTCGGGTGAAGCACAGCCGCTGGTGTCCGATGGTGTTGCCTACATTGCGTCCGGCGACAATGATGTGTTTGCCGTCGAGCTCGCCACCGGCAAAATTTTGTGGTCTTACTACGCCAGGCTTGATCAGGGCATAACCACCGTATGCTGTGGCTGGACCAGTCGAGGTGTCGGCCTGAATGATGACAGCGTGTTCGTTGGTCAGCTCGACGGCAAGTTGCTGGCGCTCAATCGCAAAGACGGTTCCGTGCGCTGGCAGATCCAGGCTGAACAATGGCAGCAGGGTTTCACCATCACGGCAGCGCCGCTCTATTACGACGGCATGGTGATTACCGGCTTTGCCGGCGGCGAAATGGGCGTGCGCGGCAGAGTCAAAGCCTTCAACGCCACTGACGGTGCGCTGAAGTGGACTTTTTACACCATCCCCGGCCCGGGTGAATTTGGCCACGACACCTGGAGTGCCGACAACCAGATCTGGCAACACGGCGGCGCCACCGTATGGCAAACACCGGCAGTAGATCCCGAGCTGGGTCTGCTGTATTTCTCCACCGGCAATGCCGGCCCTGATTACAACGGCAATGTGCGCCATGGCGACAACCTGTTTACTGCCTCGATCATTGCGCTGGATGTGAAGACCGGCACTTATCGCTGGCACTTCCAGGAAGTGCATCACGACATCTGGGACTACGATGCATCGAATCCGGTGATCCTGTTCAACATCGACAAGGACGGCGTGCCACGCAAAGGCATTGCGCAGGCCGGCAAGACCGGCTGGGTATATATCCTGGATCGCACCACAGGTGAGCCCCTGGTGGGCATTGATGAACGTACCGTGCCGCAGCGGCCCGAGAATGGCACTGCAGCCACGCAGCCCTATCCGGTTGGCGATGCGTTTGTTCCGCATGAAATCCAGATGGCGCCCGAAGGTTATCCGATGATCAACAAGGGGCGTATTTTCACGCCGTACTGGACTGATCCCGTGGTAGTCGCGCCCGGTCTGGCGGGGGGTGCCAACTGGCCACCCAGTGCCGTCGATCCGATCAGTGGCATCATGTATATCTGCGGCAATGACCGGCCGTTTGCCTACAAAGCCAATGACATCGGTCCCGAGCAGCCGCAGCCTGGCGCCAACTATACCGGTGGCGATTTTCTCGGCTATCCACTGTGGAACATGGGTGTGTTTGCCGCGATGGATTTGCACACCAACAAGCTGGTATGGCAGCGCCACTGGAAAGATCCCTGCAACAGCGGCGTCACTGTCACCGCCAGTGGTTTGGTCTTTGTCGGGCGCAATGATGGCCGGCTGGTGGCGTTGGACAACAAGGACGGCAACGTGCTGTGGGAATTCCAGACCGGTGCCGGCATGAATGCGCCGGTGACAATATTTGAAAACAACAGCGTGCAATATGTGCTGGCCTATGCGGCCGGTAATTCACTGGGGCCGTCGCCGCACGGCGATTCACTGTGGTTGTTCTCGTTGAACGGAAAACTGGAACAGGCCTTGCCGGCCGGTGCAGCGCAGGCAGCAGCGGCCAGCAAGCAGCCGGCTGCCGGCAAGGCTGATCTGAAAGCAGGCCAGCTTGCCTATAATTCGGTGTGTGCGAACTGCCATGGTGAAGAAGGCCGCGGCGGCCACGGTGGTGGTATTTCGTTGGAGAATGCCAAGGCCGCGGAGTTTGTGTTGTCGCTGGTGAATCAGGGGCGCAACCGCATGCCGGCGCTGGGAGTGGCACTGACGCCTGAGCAGTTAAGAGACGTTGCTGCTTATGTCACCCAGAAGTTGGCAAAGTAATTGGCAAACGCTTAGCTCTGGTTTTCCAAAGCCCGGATACGTTCTTCCAGCGGCGGGTGGCTGGCAAACAGCAGGCCCATGCGGCCGGTGTTGATGCCGAACGCCACCATGTCGGCCGGCATTTCAGCTTCGTGGCCGGCTTGCAAGCGCCGCAGCGCCGCGATCATTTTCTGGCGGCCGGCCAGCTGGGCGCCGCCGGCATCGGCGCGGAATTCGCGCCAGCGCGAAAACCTCGCCACGATCATCGAGGCAAAAATTCCCAGCACGATCTGCGCGATCAGCGAGGCGATGAAGAAGCCCATGCCAGGGCCACGGTCGCGGTCGTCTTTACCGCGCAGGGCCTGGTCAATAAAGAAGCCGATGATGCGCGACAGGAATACCACGAAGGTGTTGACCACGCCCTGGATCAAGGTAAGTGTCACCATGTCGCCGTTGGCGACATGGCTGATTTCGTGGCCGAGCACGGCTTCGATTTCATCGCGGGTCATGCTGTTGAGCAGGCCGGTGCTGACCGCAACCAGCGCGGCGTTCTTGTTCCAGCCGGTGGCGAAGGCGTTGGGTGCGGCCTGGTCAAAGATGCCGACTTCCGGCATCTTGATATTGCTCTGTTCGGCCAGGCGCGCGACGGTGCGCAGCAGCCAGGTTTCAAATTCGTTGTTGGGCTGGTCGATTACCTGCACACCCATCGACCATTTCGCCATCATTTTGGAAATCATCAGCGAAATGAACGAGCCGCCGAAGCCGATGACAGCGGAATAAAGCAGCAGCTGCTGCAGATCCAGTTGAGTGCCATTGGCCATCATAAAGCCGTGGAAGCCCACCAGCTTCAGCACAATCGACAGCAACACCATTACCGCGATGTTGGTGGCCAGAAACAACAGAATACGCATCATGGATCATCCCTCGAAAAAGAGTCAGTACAAACAGTCAATGGGGGCGGCAGCGACGATTTCAATGGGCGCACATGGCCCGTGCAGACTTCAGCCAGCCACTGCGAGTGCAACCACGCCGGCCACAATCAACACCGCGCCGATCAGGCGGGTGGGGGCTGATTTCTCCTGCAGCATGCGCGCGCCCAGCCAGGTACCGACCAGTGTCGACAGTTCCCGCGCCGGCGCTATGTGACTGATTGGCGCCAGCTGCATCGCAAACAACACCAGTATGTACCCGAGCGGGCCCAGCAAGCTGACGATGAGGATGGGCCTACGGAAACTGCGTATTTCTTCAAGGCAGCGGGTTTTGTCACGCCAGGCCGATGGGGTCATCACCAGCGCGCGCACCAGATTGCCAGAGTAGTCGACAAAGAACGGTGAAATCAGCAAGGTTTTCACCGCCCAGCCATCGTTGATGGTATAGGCGGCGATGAACAAGCCGGTGCCAAGTCCGTACACGATGCCCTTGCCCCTGGCGCGATGGCCGGCGAGCCACAAACCGGTGACCAGCACGATGCCACTGACGATCAGCAATACTCCCGCCACCGACACCCAGCTGACCTGCTCGCCCAGCAAGGTGACAGCGAGCAAGAACGACAGCAGCGGCCCCGAGCCGCGCGCCAGCGGATACACCAGCGACAAATCGGCATTGCGATAGCCTGCCTGCAAGCTCAGCGAATAACCGATGTGCAGCACCGACGTGGCCGCCAGGGCCAGCCAATGTGTGGCAGTGAACACCGGACGGGTCGTGAGCAGCAGCCACACTATCACCGGCAGATACAGCAGCACGGTCACCGCCGAATACCAGAACACAAAGTGCCGGGAACCAGCCGCACGTTTGGCAGCAAGGTTCCAGGTGGCATGAGTGCAGGCGGCCAGCAGTACCAGAGCAATGGCGAGTAAAGGCATCGTGAAAATTTCAAATTTGATCCGCCCTGAATGTTACTCACTTATCGGAATTAACACTCAGAACTTTGCAGCCTGTGGCAGGCACGGGGGGTGCGATTTATTGCGGTTGTTGAAAGCGCTGTGATGTGAACTGCTTCAGGAAGCAGCCCGACTGCACTGACTTGTGCAGTCGGGCGGGTTTACCTTACTGATGCAAGGCCGGCTGTGCAGCAGGCGCGGGTGCTGCTGGCGCCGCCGGCGCCGGTGCAGCGGCAGCCGGAGCCGCAGCAGGCGGTGGACCACCCGGTCCACCGAAGGCCGGTACTGGCGGTGCATCCTTCGCCAGGTTGGCGAGACTCACCACAAACGCGCGAATCGATTCAGCCTCTTCCGGTTTCAGGACTTTCTTGAATGACACCATGCCGTTGTTCTGCAGGATGCCGTCGACCACGATGGATTTGAACAGTTCCTTGCTGTTCAGTGCCGCCGCGTAACGGATATCGGGGAACAGACTGCTGACCGGGCGGCCGTTGTTGACGCCATGGCAGCTGGCACAGTGCTCGGTGAAATGTTTCTCACCAGCGGCCAGCAAGCCCGCGTCGCCGAAGTTGGCCGGGGGATTGAGTGTCGGCGGGGTATAACTGACGGTCGGCGGCAGTTGGGCCTTGCCGCCGATCTTGTACACCAGCAGGCGCGCATAGTTCGGTGCCCAGTAGCCGCCGCGTCCGCCACCCTGGCCAGCCACCACTGCCACATACTGTTCACCATCTACTTCATAGCTGGCTGAGCCGCCCGCGATGCCGGCCTGCGTTTCCGTGGACCATATTTTCTGGCCGTTATCGGCACGGAAGGCCGAGAAATTGGCCTGGCCAGTACCCTGGAACACCAGGTTGCCGGCAGTGGTCATGATGCCGGAATTACCCGAGC
The DNA here is from genome assembly GCA_903853385.1 of uncultured Gammaproteobacteria bacterium. Classification (GTDB taxonomy): domain Bacteria; phylum Pseudomonadota; class Gammaproteobacteria; order Pseudomonadales; family Pseudohongiellaceae; genus CAILUG01. Next base: position 41,943 of record CAINTJ010000090.1, on the reverse strand, counting down.
CTTCACGCGATTGCCAGGCTTCTTTCTGGTTGATCGGATCCCAGGCCAGCAGGTATGACCCGCCGCCTTCCAGTTTCGGGGCCGGCATTTCAGGTTTCTTTTGCAGGTTGATCGACAGCAACTGGTTGCCCATCTTGGCGCCGGCCTCCGCCACCATGCCGTAGCTGGCGTAGCGGGTCGGGATGTACATCAGGCCGGTGTTGGGGTTGAAAGCCATCGGATTCCAGACGTGGGTCTGGAACGGCACAATGAACCAGCCCTTTTCGGTTTTGCCGAAGTTGGAATCCGGATTGAGGATTGGTCGCCAGTTGTTGGCTTTGTCGAAGCCGGTCAGCCAGTTGCCGGTGGGTACGAACATCTGGGCGCTGACCACTTTGCCGGTGGCGGCTTCGATGACGTAGAACACGCCGTCTTTCGGTGCCTGCATCACCACATGGGTCTTCTTGCCGTTGATCATCAGGTCAGCGGTGGCGAGCGGTGCAGTGTTGTCAAAGTCAAAGCTGTCCATCGGCACCGCCTGGTAGTGCCAGCGGTATTTGCCGGTCTTGGCTTCCACCGCGACGATCGAGGAGGTGAACAGGTTGTCGCCGCCGCCGGGCGAACGCACTTCAGCTGGCCAGGGCGCGCCATTGCCGGTGCCAAAGATCACCAGATCGGTTTCGGGATCGTAAAGAATGCCATCCCAGGGAGTGCCACCGCCGCCGGTCTTCCACCACTCACCGCTCCAGGTCTTGGCGGCCATTTCCAGTTCGGGTTGTTCAAAGCCGAGTTTCGGATCGCCCGGTACCGCCCACCAGCGCCACAATTCCTTGCCATTGTTGACGTCATAGGCCGCCATGTAACCACGTTGATGAAATTCGGAACCGGCTTCGCCGATGAAGATGCGACCGTCAGCGATGCGCGGCGCGCCGGTGATGGACAAGGTCAGGCTCGGATCGGTGACTTGTTTTTCCCACACTTTCTTGCCGGATTTGGCATTGATGGCGACCAGGCGGCCGTCGAGCGTGCCCAGGATCACCTTGTCTTTCCACACGGCAACGCCACGGTTGACGATGCCGCAGCACAGGTTGACAGCCCAGGAGCCTGCGACCTGGGGATCGTATTTCCACAGCAGTTTGCCGGTCTTGGCTTCGAACGCGTAGACCTTGCTCCAGGGGCTGGTGACGTAGATGGTGCCGTCGACTACCACCGGGGTGGTTTCATAGCTGCCCCCCTTTTCGGCCAGATCGCCGAACCAGGCCAGATTCAGCTGGCTGATGTTGTCAGGGGTGATCTGTTTGAGCGGGCTGTAATGCTGCTCGCTGTAGTCACGGCCATAGGCCATCCACTGGCCTGCATTGGCAGGAGTTGAGGAAGCCTTGAGGCGGGCCGTATCGACCTGGCCGAAGCCAGGGCCTGCAAAGCCGGCCACCACCAGCAGCGTTGCTGCTGACAGTATGGAAAGTAAAGGTTTACGCATTTTGAATCCCCCCGGGGCGATTGGTGCATCTTCTTTATTTGAAAGCTCCCGATAGTACAAGCGGTGATGCTCCCGGGGCAAAGGTAATCATCAGTTATAGTGAGCTGCGGGCATGTGATTGTGGCTCCTACTAGCAGCGCTTTTCCGGGTACAATGGCGTTCACTTTCCGCAGACAACCGACCCTCTGGCATGGCCACCCGCGAGTACCTGATAGCCCCATCCATTTTGTCAGCCGACTTTGCCCGTTTGGGCCAGGAAGTCGATGCTGTGCTGGCCGCTGGCGCCGACATCATTCACTTTGACGTAATGGACAACCACTATGTACCCAATCTCACCATTGGGCCCATGGTGTGCAAGGCGCTGCGCAACTACGGCATCAAGGCTGCTATCGATGTGCATCTGATGGTGAGCCCGGTAGACAGCCTGATCCAGGACTTCGCCAAGGCCGGTGCCAGCTACATCACTTTTCATCCGGAAGCCTCCAATCACATAGACCGCTCGCTGCAATTGATCCGCGATCTCGGCTGTAAGGCCGGACTGGTGCTCAATCCCGCAACTCCCACTGCCTGTCTTGAACATGTGATGGACAAGCTTGATCTGATTCTGCTGATGTCGGTTAACCCCGGCTTCGGTGGCCAGCAATTCATCCACACCACCTTGCCCAAGCTTGGCAAGGTGCGGGAACTGATCAAGGCCTCCGGTCGTAACATACTGCTGGAAGTGGATGGCGGCGTTACCGTTGCCAACATCGCGGAAGTTGCCCGCGCCGGTGCCGACATGTTTGTGGCGGGCTCGGCCATTTTCGGCAGCAAGGACTACGCAGCCACGGTTGCCGCGATGCGCAAGGAACTCGCCAGCGTATGAATGCCAGAGAATTCAGCGAGCTGGCGCTGGCTGGCTACAACCGTATTCCGGTTGTGCGGCAGGTACTGGCCGACCTTGAGACGCCACTGGGCATTTATCTGAAGCTGGCGCAGGGTCGTTACAGTTATTTCCTGGAATCCATGCAGGGCGGTGAGAAATGGGGCCGTTATTCATTTATCGGATTGCCGGCCAGTACAGTTCTCATTGCTACTGCTAAAACAGTCGCAGAAGGCGTTGGCGCCCACATTGTTGTGCAGACCAACGGCAAGACTGTGGAAAGCTGCAGCACCGATGATCCCTTTGCCTTCATTACTGAATTCCAGTCGCGTTATCGTATTCCCGAATTGGCCGGGTTGCCGCGCTTCAATGGCGGGTTGGTAGGTTATTTCAGTTACGATACGGTGCGTTTTGTTGAGCACAAGATTGCAGGCACCGCGCCTATCGATACCGTGAATACTCCGGACATCGTCCTGATGGTGTCGGAAGAAGTCGCCGTATTCGACAATTTGCGCAACAGTCTCACGCTGATAGTTTATGCCGATCCGGCGCAGCCGCAGGCTTACCAGCAGGCAGAGCAGCGCCTGGATGCATTGATGGCGCAACTGGAGCAGGCGCCGAAAGCGCCAGCCCTGACTGCAGGCCGCACTGTTACTGAAGCTGATTTCGTGTCGAGTTTCGGCCAGGCTGCCTACGAAAATGCGGTAGTGAAAATCAAGGACTACATCGCTGCCGGTGATGTGATGCAGGTGGTATTGGCGCAGCGCATGAGCCTGCCTTACAGTGGGGCACCGTTGAATGTGTATCGCGCCCTGCGCCAACTTAATCCGTCGCCCTACATGGTGTTCATGGATTTTGGTGATTTCCATATCGTGAGTGCGTCGCCGGAAATTCTTGCGCGCGTCGAAGACGGTCACATCACTGTGCGGCCACTGGCCGGCACCCGCAAACGCGGCCTTACCCAGGAAGAAGATGCAGCACTGGAAGCAGAGCTGCTGGCTGACGCCAAGGAAGTCGCGGAACATTTGATGCTGATTGATCTGAGCCGCAACGATGCCGGTCGCGTATCAAGGATCGGCAGCGTGCATGTGCCCAAGCAGATGTTTGTTGAGCGCTACTCGCATGTGATGCACATTGCTTCTACTGTAGAAAGTACGCTGGCCGACAATATGAGCGCACTGGATGTACTAAAAGCTACGCTGCCAGTGGGCACCCTGAGTGGTGCGCCCAAAGTCCGCGCGATGGAAATCATCGACGAATACGAACCCGTGCGGCGTGGCATCTACGGCGGCGCCATGGGTTATCTAGCGTGGAACGGCAACATGGACATGGCCATTGCCATCCGCACGGCTGTGATCAAGGACAACACCCTGTATATCCAGGCCGGTGCCGGTGTGGTCGCCGATTCGGTGCCGCGTTCGGAATGGGAAGAAACCTTGAACAAGGCGCGTGCAATGTTTCATGCCGTCAAACTGGCGGAGTCAGGGCTCAAGTAATGCTGTTGATGATCGACAACTACGATTCCTTCACCTACAACCTCGTGCAGTATTTCGGCGAGCTGGGTGCCGATATGCGCGTGTTTCGCAACGACGAGCTCACCCTGGCAGACATCGAAAAACTGGCACCATCGCATATTGTGATTTCGCCGGGCCCCTGTACGCCGCGCGAGGCCGGTATTTCCGTGCCTGCCATCAAGCACTTCGCGGGAAAAATTCCCTTGTTGGGAGTTTGCCTTGGCCATCAAAGTATCGGCGAAGCCTTTGGCGGCGATATCATTCGGGCCAAACGGGTAATGCACGGCAAAATTTCGGCGATCCATCATGCCGGGCAGGGTGTGTTTGCCGGCCTTAACAATCCCTTCAATGCCACTCGTTACCATTCACTGGTCATCGCGCAAGACACGTTGCCTGATTGCCTGGAAGTGACAGCCTGGACACAGAATGCGGATGGCACTATCGAAGAAATCATGGGCGTACGTCACAAGACGCTGCCAGTAGAAGGTGTGCAATTTCACCCTGAGTCCATCCTCACCGAGCATGGACATCAGTTGTTGCAGAATTTTCTGGATCACTACTGAACTCAATCACCAGAAGCAGCACTGCGGAACGAAAACTTTGGAAACCATTCTCAAAAAAATTCTTGATCGCAAACGCGAAGAAGTCATCGAGCGCGTTGCCAAGGTACCTGTCGCCGCCCTGAGGGCCCAGCTCGATGCACTGCCACCATGCCGTGGTTTTGTGAATGCAATCCAGAAACAGATTGCGCACAAACGGCCCGCAGTAATTGCTGAGATCAAGAAGGCTTCCCCCAGCAAGGGTTTGATCCGCATAAATTTCGATCCGGCCGCGATTGCAGCCAGCTATGCCGAGCATGGCGCCACCTGCTTGTCAGTGCTGACCGATGTTGATTTCTTCCAGGGGCACGACAAATTCCTGCAGGAGGCCCGTGATGCCTGTAATTTGCCGGTGCTTCGCAAGGATTTCATGGTTGATCCTTACCAGATTGTTGAATCACGCGTGCTGGGTGCCGATTGCATTTTGCTGATTGTAGCGGCTCTCACGGAGCCGCAACTGCAGCAGCTTGCGGCCGAGGCCACTGCCTGCGGCCTCGACTATCTGGTAGAAGTGCATAATCCGGAAGAACTGGCGCTGGCACTCCAACTGAAGCCGGCACTGATCGGCATCAATAATCGTGATTTGCATACTTTCAAGACCAGTCTCAAAGCAACCTATGATCTGCTGGACCAAATCCCCGCGCATACCTCGGTAATCACCGAAAGCGGCATTCTGGCGCGCGCGGATGTCGAAGAAATGATGTTGCATGGGGTTTATGGCTTTCTGGTAGGTGAATCTTTCATGCGAGCAGCCGATCCCGGCGCCAAACTGCAGGAGCTTTTCTTCAATGGCTAAACCAGGTCAGACCGGTATTGTCCGTATCATTTCGGCTTTGGGTTATTCCTGGAAGGGGCTCAGGGCTTGCTGGCATTCGGAAGCGGCGTTCCGTCAGGAAGCTGCCTTGGCGTTGGTGATGATTCCACTCGGCCTGTATCTGGGCCATGGCGGCACCCAAAAGGCATTGCTGGTGGGTGTGTGCTTGCTGGTGATGATAGTGGAAATATTGAATTCAGCTGTGGAAGCAGTGGTGGATCGCATTGGCCATGAACACAATGAATTATCGGGCATGGCCAAGGATCTTGGTTCTGCAGCTGTATTTCTCAGCCTGGTGTTGCTGGGGCTGACCTGGCTGCTGGTCCTGTTTTTTTAACAGGCATTGCTGGCAGGCATTGGTTGTGGGATCAGCGTGTGCCGTAGACCACTATGGTCTTGCCATGGGATTCGATCAGGCCCTGGTCTTCCAGGTCTTTCAGCACCCGGCCTGCCATTTCCCTTGAACAATTGACGATACGTCCCAGCTCCTGACGGGTGATTTTGATCTGCATGCCGGCGGGATGTGTCATGGCGTCGGGCTGTTTGGAAAGCTCAAGCAGCTGGCTGGCGATACGGCCGGTGACATCCAGAAAACTGAGGTCGGCCACACGTTTGGTGGTGCTGCGCAGACGATGCGCCATCTGCTTGCCTATGGTGTAAAGGATTTCCGGATGCTGGCGGGAATAGGCGGTGAAACTGACATAGGAAATCTCGGCGATATCGCATTCGGTCTTGGTGCGCACACAGGCACTGCGCGCTTCCAATGTTTCAAACAGGCCCATTTCGCCGAAGAAATCGCCGGGGTTCAGATAGGTGATGACCGCTTCCTTGCCATCTTCATCCTCAAGAACGACAGAAACCGAGCCACTGACGATGTAGTAGAGGGTTTCGCATTTGTCACCCTCATGAATGATGGTGGTCTTGTTGGGATAGCGGCGGCGGTGTGAATGACTGAGAAAATTCTCAAGGTCGCTGATATGGGGGGGTAATGGCCATCAACACCATAGTGCACCTGGGTTTTCTGTCTGGAATGGCAGATTCTAGTGTGAATATATATCACACTTTGATGGGCGGTTCTATTTTCCGGGTGCGTGCAATCATTGTCTGCTGTGGGATAATTTTGAATTGACCCGCAACCTTGTAACGCAACTACGGAGAGAGTGATGAAAGCAACTGTGAAATGGGTAGACGGTGCGATGTTTGTCGGGGAATCCGGGAGCGGTCATGCGGTGGTCATGGACGGCCCTGAGGACATTGGCGGCCGCAACATGGGGTTCCGCCCCATGGAAATGCTGCTGCTGGGCGTGGGGGCGTGTTCGTCGGTGGATGTGGTCAACATCCTGAGAAGAGGCCGTCAGCAGGTCAGCCGTTGCGAAGCCAGGGTTGAAGCCACCCGTGTTGACGCGGTGCCGGCGGTGTTTGAAAAAATCCATCTCCATTTCATTGTGGCGGGCACAGGCCTGGATGCGGGAAAGGTGGCGCGGGCGGTGGAATTGTCGGCCGAAAAATACTGCTCGGCGTCCATCATGCTGCAAAAGGGTGGGGTGGTGATGACGCACGCTTTCGAAATTGTGGAGTAGGGAGCAGCTCGTTTAGATTTTGTAGGTGGCGGCTTTCATCACGCGGGCCATCAGTGCCATGGCTTGTTGTACTGGCGCCGGCAAGCTGGCAGCGCCGGCAGCGCGTGCATTGACCGCATGGCGATCTTCGTCTGCCAGCATCTGCTCCAGAATCAGCCGGCTTTTGCCATCTTCGGCGGGCAGTTGCTGCAAATGATCCTGCAGGTGTTTGCAGACCTGTTGCTCGGTTTCGGCAACAAAGCCAAGGCTCCATTTGTCGCCGGCCAGTCCGGCCATGGCGCCAATCCCGTAGCTTAGCCCGTAAAACAGCGGATTCAGCAGGCTGGGACGGCTGTCCAGTTCGTGCAGGCGGGTTTCACACCAGGCCAGGTGATCACATTCGTCCTGTGCGGCTTTTTCCATGCTGGTGCGCACTTCGGTCAGTTTGGCCGTCAGCGCCTGACCCTGATAAAGCGCCTGCGCACAGACTTCACCGGTATGATTGATGCGCATCAGACTGGCCGCATGCCGCTGTGCGCTGTCATTCAGTACAGGCTTGGGTGCCTGATCGGCCGGATTGGGGGAGGTGGCCGCAACAGAGCCCGGCACCAGGGTGCGCAGGGCCTGGTCGGCCTGGATAATCAGTTTGTCGACAAGGTTCATGGTTGTTTGCTCTCGCGGGCAATCGCACGCCAGCCAATATCGCGGCGGAAACACATGCCATCCCACTGTATGTTGGCCACCAGTTGATAGGCAGTAGCCTGCGCTTCTGACACGCTGTTGCCAAGTGCGGTCGCGCACAGTACGCGGCCGCCGTTGGTCACCACCTGACCCTGCTCCAGGCGACTGCCGGCATGGAACAGTTTGCTATTCATGGGGGCGGGGGTGTCGAGGCCGGAGATTACCTTGCCTTTGTCATAGTGGTCAGGATAGCCGCCAGCGGCCAGCACCACGCCGATGGCGGCGCGTTGGTCGAACTCTATGGTGTGCAAGTGCAGGTGACCGGATAGGGCGGCTTCGCACAGATCGATCAGATCGGTTTGCAAACGCATCATTACCGGCTGTGCTTCCGGATCACCAAAACGGCAGTTGAACTCCACCACGCGCGCTGCGCCGTGCTGGTCGATCATCAGGCCGGCGTAGAGAAAGCCGACATAGGTATTGCCTTCAGCGGCCATGCCTTGCACTGTGGGCATGATGATTTCGCGCATGACGCGTTCATGTACGGCGGCTGTCACCACGGGTGCGGGTGAATAGGCCCCCATACCGCCGGTGTTGGGGCCGCGATCACCGTCATCACGGGCCTTGTGATCCTGCGAGGTGGCAAAGGGTAGTGCAGTCTTGCCATCCACCATCACAATGAAGCTGGCCTCTTCCCCGACCATAAATTCTTCAATCACCACCCGATGACCAGCGCTGCCGAAACTGTTGCCTGACAGCATGTCACGCACAGTGGCCTCGGCTTCGGACCAGGTTTGCGCAATGATCACGCCTTTGCCAGCCGCGAGACCGTCGGCCTTGATGACGATGGGCAGTTGCTGGGCGCGCAGATAGGCCAGCGCAAGTTCAATTTCTGTGAAGTTGGCAAAAGCAGCAGTGGGAATATTATGACGGGCAAGGAATTCCTTGCTGAAGGCTTTTGAGCCTTCCAGCTGGGCCGCGCCTTTGCGTGGTCCGAAGCAGGGCAGATTCTTGCTCTGGAAATAATCGACGATGCCGGCTACCAACGGCGCTTCCGGCCCGATCAGCGTGAGGCCGATGTCATTGATGGCAGCAAACTCGGTTAGCGCGGCAAAGTCAGTGACGTCGAGTGACACATTTTGAACCTTGTCTTCCCGCGCGGTGCCGGCATTGCCGGGCACTACATAAACCTGGGTGACGCGCGGCGACTGTGCTGCTTTCCATGCCAGTGCATGTTCGCGTCCACCGCTGCCAATGATCATTACTTTCATGCTGGGTTCCTGCGAATGCTGCTGAATATCAATGACGGAAATGGCGCATGCCGGTAAATACCATGGCAATGCCGGCTTCGTCAGCGGCGGCGATCACCTCGGCGTCACGCATGGAGCCACCGGGATGGATCACCGCAGTAATGCCGGCCGCTGCGGCTGCATCAATACCGTCGCGGAACGGAAAGAATGCATCAGAGGCCATCACCGAACCGCTTACCTGCAAACCTTCGTCGGCCGCTTTGATGCCGGCGATTTTCGCACTGTAAACGCGGCTCATCTGGCCGGCGCCGATGCCGATGGTCTGGCCCTGTTTGCAATAAACGATGGCATTGGATTTGACGAATTTCACGACTTTCCACGCAAACAGCAGATCTCGCAGTTCATCGGCAGTGGGTTGGCGTTTGCTGACCACGCGCAGATCAGCAGCAATGACAGTGCCAAGGTCGCGGTTTTGTACCAGCAGTCCACCGGTGACTTTCTTGTAATCCCAGTCGGCATGTGGCCGGGCCGGCAAGGCACCACACACCAGCAGACGCAGATTGTCTTTGCGAGCGATGGCTGATTTTGCGTCTGTGGTGGCGGAGGGCGCGATGATGACTTCGGCAAACTGGCGGTCAACGATGGCTTGCGCCGTGGCGCCATCAAGCTCGCAATTGAAAGCGATGATGCCGCCAAAGGCCGAAGTAGGATCAGTGTGATACGCGCGCTCATAGGCTGTCAGCAAGTTGTCAGCAATGGCTACTCCGCACGGATTGGCATGTTTGACGATGACACAGGCCGGCTCGCTGAAGGCTTTGACGCATTCAAGCGCGGCATCGGTATCGGCGATATTGTTGAAGGACAATTCCTTGCCTTGCAGTTGCGTCGAGGAGGCAACACTGGCTTCACTCTGGTTGCGGTCGATATAGAACGCCGCTTGCTGGTGCGGGTTTTCGCCATAGCGCAGAGTCTGTTTGAGCACATGTTGGCTGTTCCAGGTTTGCGGAAACGGCCGGCTGTGATCCTGTTCATCACGAGCGCCGAGAAAATTGGCAATGGCGCCATCATAGGCGGCGGTGTGTTCAAAGGTGCTGACGGCCAGCCGGTAACGTGTGGCAGCACCGATGTTGCCTTGTTGCTGCAGCTCGGCGAGCACGGCGGGGTAATCAGCCGGATTCACCACCACGGTTACCCAGGCATGATTTTTGGCGGCAGCCCGCAACATGGTGGGTCCGCCAATATCGATATTCTCGATGGCGTCAGCCAGCGTGCAGCCCGGTTGGGCCACGGTGGCCGCAAAGGGATAGAGGTTCACCACCACCAGATCAATCGGAGGAATATCGTGTTGCTGCATGACTTCACCGTCGATGCTGCGGCGACCGAGGATGCCGCCATGCACGCGCGGATGCAGCGTCTTTACGCGGCCGCCCATGATTTCCGGAAAGCCGGTGTAGTCGCCAATCTCGGTAACTGTGAGACCTGCATCTTTCAGTAATTTCCAGGTGCCACCGGTGGAAAGCAGCTCGACACCTTGGGCTTGCAGTGCGCTGGCAAAGTCGATGATGCCGCTTTTGTCGGATACGCTAAGCAGTGCACGTGTTACCGGAGTGGGAGCATTATTGGTTGGAGCAGGCGAAAGGGAGCTCATGATTAATCCAGCAAGTCGTATTGTTTCAGTTTGGTACGCAATGTGCCGCGGTTGAGGCCAAGCAGTTTGGCAGCTTTGCTCTGGTTGAATCGCACTTTTTCCATTACTACCTGCAGCATGGGCGCTTCCACTTCTGACAGTACCAGCGCATAGAGGTCGGTCACCAGCTCACTGTCAACATTGTCCAGGTAATCGCGCAAGGCATTGCGCACACTGGTGCGCAGCGGCATGTTGGCAAGAGGAGCGGCCGGAGTTGGCGTCGAGGTGGGTGCTTTGGTATTCATGCGGCGATTTCCGTTTGCTGCAACCGTTGGAAAAATCCGTGCAAACTATCGATCTGGGCATTGGCATGGTCGAGCGTGTTGAAGCTGCTGCGAAACTCGCGGGCACCTTGGTAGTGCTCCAGATACCAGGCCACATGTTTGCGTACAAAGCCGAGGCCAGTATGCGGACCGTAGAACTGGTGCAGATCTTCCACATGCTTCACAACCAGTTGGTGAATCAGCGCGAGTGGCAGTGGCTGTGGCATGGTGCCGTTACGCAGGAACTGTTCTATGTCCCGGAACAGCCAGGGCCGGCCGCGGGCAGCACGTCCGATCATCACGCCATCGGCACCGGTTTGATCAAGCACATATTTGGCTTTTTCGGCAGAACTGATGTCGCCGTTGGCAAAGACCGGGATGGTGATGGCCGCCTTGATCGCCGCGATAGTGTCGTATTCGGCATGGCCATTGAACATGCAGGCACGCGTTCTGCCATGCACTGCCAGTGCCATGATGCCGCAGTCTTCAGCGATGCGCGCGATGTTGACGCCATTGCGCTGGTCGGGACTCCAGCCAGTGCGGATTTTCAGCGTTACCGGCACTGACACTGCCCCCACCACGCTGGCCAGAATAGCTTGCACCAGTGGCTCGTCTTTCAGCAGGGCAGAGCCTGCCGCCTGTTTCAGTACCTTCTTTGCCGGACAGCCCATATTGATGTCGATGATCTCGGCGCCTTGTTCAACATTGAGTCGGGCCGCTGCGGCCATGGTCACTGGATCTGCGCCGGCAATTTGCACAACGCGCGGTGAGGATTCATCGCGATGGATGCCCCGCAATGCACTGCCGGACGGGTTCAGCATTTGTACATGTGCACTGAGCATTTCAGTAGCCGTGACTGCAGCACCAAAGTGCCGGCACAGGCGCCGAAACGGGCGATCGCTGATCCCGGCCATGGGGGCGAGCACCACCCTGGAGGACAGTTGATGGGGACCGATCTGAATCACGGGAAAATCAGGTGTTGTGGCTAGGTGGCAATGGTAACTGCGCGCTTGCTTGCAGTCCAATCGCTTACAGCGGGTACAGCTCCACTTTGTAGTTCACCGCGGCTTTGCCAGGATCGGCCAGTTCCAGCTGGATTTGCATCGAGCTTTGCGCAGGCATCTGGCGCAGCTCCGGTGGCAGATATTCATCCGGTGTAAACAAGCGGTTGGCCAGTACATGGTTGTTGATATCGCTGAAGGCCAGTTCCAGTTGGGGAAAATTTTCCGGCTGTTTGGCATCGTTATGGAAAACAAAGCTCACTTCCAGCGCCTCTGGCGCTTTCGGGTGGCTGCGTATCAGCAATTGCTGTGAATACAGCGTGGCAGGTACCGTGATTTGTGGCAGGGCACACACAAGATAGTGACATACCGGCCCGGCCAGAAAACTGAAGCGCGGATGCGTCGCCAACTCGTTGCGATGGGTGTAGAGCCATGGCAAGGGCAATGCCAGCAGCAGCAAGAGGTTTGCCCCCATCAGCAAGCCCGTGACGACGCGGGTGTGGAAACGGGAGCGGTGGACAAGCAGAACCGGTACTGCGTCGAGCCCCTGCAAATCAGCGGCGGATACCGGATCCAGCGCATCATCGAAGCTCAGTTTGCCCAGTCGCGCATGCAGAGCCTGCTTTTCGGCGGACACATTGTCAGCGCTGGACATGGGGGCGGAGGCTGCGGGCTCGTCTGCTTCATGTTCTTCCACAAAGGGGGCGACAACCGGCTCTCCCGGTTCTGGGGATGGCGGGGCAGCGTCTATGGGGGCGGCCTTATACGCGCCAGCAGTCAGCTCAACCTGATGTTCAGTTTCGTAGTCGTTATCCAGTTCATCAAGGCTGAGATCGCCGAAGGTGAAATGGGGCTCACCCGGTCGGTGCCATATCACTGCTTCGGCTGAGAGTGATTCGGCTTCGACCTCATCTATCTCATCTATCTCATCCATTGCAGCTGCTGCTTGGGCTGTTTCCAGCTCTTCCACCACATAGCCGTCGGGATGTTTGACGCGGATTTCGTTGGCACTGGCGGAAAAAACGCCCAGACAGGAACCGCAGCGCACCAGTCCATGCGCTGCGTTCAGTTGTGCGTTTGACACCCGGAACGAGGTCTGGCAATGCGGGCATTGGGTGAAGAGAGAGGTCATCAGGCGTTGGGAAGCAATAGATCCCCTGGCAATTAGCAAGGGGGAATGTACAGGATTATTCCTTAATAAAAACCTTTCGTACAAAATTATTTGTGGGAAAATTGCCGTCCTTCATTCCCCATAGGCCACAGAGCTGATGAGTAATAAGTCCGAACAGCGTCTCGCTTCACTTAGTCTGGCTGCAATCGGCGTGGTGTTCGGCGATATCGGTACCAGCCCGCTCTATACCTTGCGAGAAGTTTTCGCCGAACATAATCATATCGCACTCACGCCAACCAATATCATGGGGGCGGTATCCACCATTTTCTGGGCCTTGTTTCTGGTTGTCACCCTCAAATATGTGACACTGGTGCTGCGTGCCGACAACAGAGGCGAGGGCGGCATCATGTCCTTGCTGGCAATGGCGCTGGCGACTGCCGCCAAGGATGCGCGCAGCAAAACCTGGCTGTTGGCAGTAGGCACCTTTGGTGCGGCGCTGTTCTATGGTGACAGTATCATCACCCCGGCCATTACCACGCTCAGCGCAGTCGAAGGCATCGGGCTGGTGACGCCGGCATTGAACGAATATGTATTACCGGTTTCCATTGCCATTCTGGTGGGTCTGTTTTTGGTGCAAAGGAATGGCACCGAAAAAATGGGCAAGCTGTTCGGGCCGGTAATTTCCCTCTGGTTCATTGTGCTCAGCATTGTGGGAATCTCGCAGATCCTGCGCGTGCCGCATATCCTGCTGGCGATCAATCCGGCCTATGCGTTCGAATTCCTGATGGAGCGAGGCCTTAGCGTGTTCCTGCCGCTGGGAGCGATCGTACTGGCACTGACCGGTGCCGAAGCACTCTATGCCGACATGGGGCATTTCGGTCGCAAGGCCATCCAGATCTCCTGGTTGAGCCTGGTGTGGCCCGGACTTATTTTGAATTATCTCGGCCAGGGCGCCTTGTTGTTGTCGAATCCCGAAGCTGTTACCAATCCTTTTTACTTTTCGTTCCCGGATTTGATGCTGATCCCGGCGGTGGTGCTGTCAACGCTGGTATCCATCATTGCCTCACAAGCGGTGATTTCCGGCGCATATTCCGTTACCCAGCAAGCCATCCATCTGGGCATGCTGCCGCGCATGCACATTGTTCACACTTCTTCCAATCAGGCCGGACAGATCTACATACCTGCAGTGAACTGGATATTGCTCACCGCGGTGCTGATAGTGTGTCTCAGCTTTGGCTCCTCTTCGGCACTGGCCAGCGCCTACGGCATTGCAGTCACCTGCGCGATGATGATCGATACGATGCTGACCTTTTTTGTGGTGCGCTATAAATGGCGTTATCCGTTGTGGGTGGCCGCGAGCGCCACCGCCTTCTTCCTTGTCATCGACGCAATGCTGGTTATTGCCTGTTCACTCAAGATCCCGGATGGCGGCTGGTTCCCGCTGGCTCTGGGCGGGTCCTTGTTCATGACCATGTGGACCTGGAAAGAGGGGCGCGAATTGTTGATGCAGCAAATCCGCGATGGTGACCCCAATCTGCTTGATTTTGTGCGCGCCCTTAAAAACGGCCCGATCCCCATAGCACCCAGAACTGCAGTATTTATGGTCTCCAACCCCACTACTGTGCCGCAAGCCCTGCTGCACAATATCAAGCACAATCTGACCATTCACGAGCAAAACCTGATCGTCACAGTCAAGTTTACCGATGAACCCACGGTAGATCTCGAGCACCGCCTGCGGGTGCACGAGTTGGGCAGTAATTTCTGGCAGATCGCGATTTACTTCGGCTTTACCGAGCAGCCCGATGTGCCCAAAGCCCTGGAGCTGTGTAATCAGCAAGGTCTCAAATTCGAATTGTTCAAGGCCTCGTTCTTCATCAGCCGTGAAACCGTGGTACCTAGCCCGGGCAAGGGCATGGCTGCGTGGCGCGAGAGCCTGTTTGCGGCGCTTACCCGCAATGCCGGCAGTGTGGTGAGCTATTTTGCCTTACCCCCCACCCATGTCATTGAGCTGGGCACCCGCGTGCATATCTGAGCAAATCAGTATTCGTATATAAATTTTCTTCCATGCGTTCTATATTTGGGGCGGTTCCAGCTGTGCAAACATTGCTGTTGCTGCCTCGGCGACTTGTAGCAACAGCTTAGGAGCCGTCAATCCGATCACAGCCGGACAATCGCATGGTTGCGGATGAATTGTGAAACGATCCATTTGCTGCTGTGCACCGGCGGTTTGCCTGCATGCCAGGTGCGCAGGTCCGGCTCTTGTCCAGGCAGGCAATTAACAAAATAAAAACCTTCGCCGCGCTGGCCTTTGTGTTTGATGCCAAGACGCGGAAACATGGTTTCTCCTTCTGCATAATCATCGTTCAGGTAAATCAGGAATGTGATGATGCGTTGGCCGTTGTCAGTGATCTCCTGTGCATAGTTGGGAGTGTTGGGATCGACAAAATCAAAATGGTTGGTGATTTCCTCGCCCGGGGAATAATGCAGGATGGCAGTGGCTTCCATCTGGTTGACATCCACACCGCAGGCGCGCGCCATCTTTTCCTGTAGCAACAAATGCAACAGCTCATGCTCAAGCAGGCGGTACTGGGCGATCGAGTTGGTGCGAGTGCTGGCGCGGATGTTGCGGCGGTGATGCGGGTCATAGACTTCGGCACGCTGCAAACGGTGACGGGACAGGTCAATCAGTCGATCACACACGGCTATCGGTACAAACGATGGAAATGACCGCAACAAGGGATCTGCATGCACAGTAGTGGCTGCCGGAACCTGTTGCCAGTGTGCGAGATTGATGCTCTGGCCTGCTTGCTGCCACTCCTGGGCTGAACGTGGCAGAGTTGCTGATGGGGTTGAGGCGGTGGCATCGGGCGCCAGTAGCAGCATCAGCTGTTGCTGGGCCGGCATCCAGCCGCGGGCAGCGGCTGTGGCAAGCGCCTGCAAGGCCAGTGGCCAGTTGCGAGTGCCGATAATGCCGGACGCCAGCAGCACCGAGCTCACGCACGCTGCTTCAGCGCTGCCTTGTCCACTGGCTTCCACAATGAAATTGATGCCTTCGTGCGGCAAATAGGGTGCGTTGTGGCCGCTGAACAAGCGTTTGCCAAGACGCAGCTTGGCTTCGATGTTGCCGGCCTGAGTGGCAAGTGCCAAGGCATTGATGGCGTCATCAAACAGGCCTTGTGCATCCAGCTGCTCGGCCTGCAACACCTGTGGATGCAACAATTCGGAATTAAGCGCTGCCATTACTGATCCGCGGCGTGTGATGGCAACACTTTAGCGCGACTTTATCGCTTTAAAAAGGGCAATTCGTACAGATTGCCGGCGCATGCCGCGATTTCAGGGATTTACTTGAGCTAGCAATGGCAGGCCTGACAAAAATTCCGTAATCGCTACGCCAGCCTGGGCGCTGAATTGCTTTGGTTGCAAACCCAGCAATTGCAGCAAGGTGGCAGCAATCTGGTTGCTGCCTGCGCAACTGGTAGTGGCGATTGGCCCGCGGGCCGGCACTCCAGCTCCGATGGCGGCCATCCATACCGCATCAGCACCCACACTGGTTTCATCATAGGCTGCCAAGGATTTCTGATGGTCAGCAAGCGAAGCGGAGCTGGCATGGTTCTGCCAGCTCGCCAGTGGTTCGGCGTCACGACCATGATCGGTGGTGATAAACAAGACAGTGTTGTTGCGGTACTGCGGCTCACTTTGCAAAGTGTCCCACAGTTCGCCCAGAAAACGATCAGTGCGGTGCGCAGCGAGCAGGTATTGGTCGTAGTGGCCATCGTGGGCAAAATCATCGGTTTCACCATAGGCGATATAGAGGACACGCGGCTTCTTGTCATGCAAAGCCTGCAGCGCAGCGCGATGGGTGAAGGCGTCATAGCGGATGGCTGGCCACATCACCGGCAGGTCAGCGGAAAGTCGCCCCAGCAATTGGGCATCCTCTCCTGCAGTGCTGGCCTTCATTTTTACATCCACCGGAATGCCACTGCGTTCGCTGTTCAAGATGGCCGGAAATACATCCCAGGAACCAAAGGCCAGAACCTTGCCTTTGAATGGGGCCACCTCCTTGTTCAACCATTCCAGAAAGCTGACATTGGGATTGGGTTTGGCTTCGTTGCTGTCAATGGCAAGATCCGCCGCACCAGTCAGGATTTCGTTGTAGCCAGGATAGGAGATAGTCCAGGGATTGGTAACGTGTGCACACGAGTGGGCATCGCGATTGCCAATGAGAGTGCCTTCAGTGGCCACTACCGTGTGCAGGAAGGGAAACAGCTTGGCGGCAGAGTCTTGCGGAGTTGCTGCCTCGAACCGGGTGGTCAGGGCTTCACCCAGCAGATTGAAGTCCTTGTTGTCTGCCAGCCGCTGGTCGAGACCGCGAAACACTTCCTGCCAGCGCACGCCGTCCAGGGTAACGAGCACCAGATTCGTTTCTGTTGCAGCTGGCTGCGCCTGAGCCGTCGCCGCCAGCCATGCCAAGAGCAGTATCCACTTATTGTGCTGCAACATACATGCAATCCTCGCTGCGAATATTCGCGGCACTATAGGGATGGCAAATAAAGCAGAGTGAAAGGTTTGGAAAATTATGGCGGTAAAAACCATAAATTTGCGGCGCTAATCAATGTTGCCCCGCCAGTACTTTACCGGGAGACAGGTTGCTCCGGGAGCGGGGCAGACTGTTATTCACTTATCCTTGGCAAGTTCTTGGCAAAAAATTTACCAAATTCTCCTCAGACCTAAACAGCAGGGTTCTAGCATGGCGCAGTTAACTTTTGAGCTGTACTCCATCAGAACTTCTTGTAAAGACTCCCGGGATATTTATGAAACCAACCTGCTTCAAAATCAAACCGCTCGCTCATATTGTTGCCATGTCGCTGCTGGCAATTACCCACGGTGCAATTGCGCAAACCCAGTCCAAAATTGTTGATCTGGGCACGGTCAGCGGTGCTACTACAGCTGGCGCCTTCCGTGAGGATGAAGCTGAAAAGGGAACCGCCACCACCGTTGCGCCAGTGCAAGCCAGTCTGGAAGCTACCCAGCCACAGTCGCTGATAACCAGGGATTATATTTCCTTGTCAGTGACTCCCATTGCCGAGTACACCCGCATTGTGAACATCGCCCCCAGCGTTTCCGGCGACTCTGCCAACGGCCCGGGCTTGAGCGAAACCAAGTCCACACTGCGTGGATTCAGTGATGACCAGTACAACATTACTTTTGATGGCATACCTTGGGGTGACACCAACAACCCTGCCCATCACTCCACTTCCTTCTTTCCGGCCAATGTTGTGGGCGGCGCCAGCGTTGAGCGTGGCCCCGGCAATGCCAGCAATCTGGGTTATGCCACGTTTGGTGGCTCCATCAACATGTTTTCCAAGAAAGCTGCCGCCGAGGCAGTCACCAATATCTTTGGCTCACTGGGCACCTGGAATACCCGCCTGATTGGCGCCGGCTTTGAGAGTGGTCGTATTGCCAGTCTGGATGGCGCCACCGCGCAGCTGAACTTGCAGCAGCTTAATTCTGACGGCTATCTCAGCAACAGTAAGGTCAAGAGCACCAATTTTGCCACCAAACTGGAGAAGCCGGTTGGCGACAATACGCTGGTCACTTTCTTTACCACCATTAACAAAATCGATTATGCGCAACCAGATAGCAACAAAGGTGCCACCAAGGACCAGATTGCCGCATTTGGCAGGAACTTCCAGCTGAACAATGATCCGAGCAGCATGAACTTTGATGGTTTCAACCACACCACCAAAGAAACTGATTTCACCTATTTCCGCGTTCGCAGTGCGCTGACAGACAGTTGGTCCACCGATGACTATGTGTACAGTTATTATTATGACAACCAGACCATGTCCTCAACCGATCCCAAATGGACCGGCACCTCATTGCCGCTGGCCACCTATGCTGATCCGCGCTTCACCAGCGATCTGAACCGGGTCAAGGTGGTTGGGCATATTCCGGGTATCGACAAGCAAAACCAGTACCGTACCAATGGCGGCATCTTCAAATTATCTGACAAGACAAGCCTTGGCCTGTTCAATGCCGGCATCTGGTATGAAGAATCCAGAACCGATCGTCACCAGTATGATCTGGACTTGACCACCAATAGCTACAGCCGCAGTGAAAGCAAGGTGAATGCTGCCTATCTGAACTACAGCAATCGCCCGATCGACAGCGTGAAATTCGACCAACAATCCCAGATCAGCAATTTCCAGCCGTTTGCGGAATTCGCATGGGCCGCCACTGCTTCCACTACCATCACCCCGGGTGTGAAATACGTGGATATTACCCGCAGCGTGAGTGCGCAAGTTGAACAGACCACCCGTGAACTCAACCATGCCAAGGAATTGAGCTACACCTCAACCCTGCCTTACCTGACCATCAATCAGCGCCTGGGTGATTCCATGTCGGTTTATGCGCAGTATGCCAAGGGTTTCCAGATTCCGGATTTGAATACTTTCTACATTGCCAAGCCCGAGAACAACAGTACTGATCCACAGCAATCCACCAACTATCAGCTGGGTATTGTCGGCAAATCCGATGTGTTTACCTGGGACCTTGATGTGTACCGCATCGAGTTCAAGAACAAGATGGTCTCCAATGGCCTGGCCGGTGATTTGGCTGGATTCGTGAACATCGGTGGAGCTACTTATCAGGGTGTGGAAGCCCAGATGGCCTATGTGATTGGTAACGGCTTTTCAGTATCCGCCAACGGATCCATCAATGATGCCACTGCTACTGATACCGGCAAGCAAATCAGCGGTGCACCAGACATGACTGCCGCATTCGGCGGTCTGTACAAGCAAGGTGCATGGTCAGCTTCGCTTACCTACAAGATTGCCGGTGCGGTTTACCAGAAAGACTACAGCTGTGCAGCGACTTGTAATGATGCCTATTACGAATTTTACAAAACCGATTCCTATGCTTCCCTGGATTTGGGAATCTCCTACACCTTCAAGGACGTAGGCAAGTCGAAGCACCCGATCAAAGTGCAGCTGAATGTATTCAATCTGGCCGATAGCGGTAATGCGGTATCGATTACACCCGGCAGCAGCTCGGCACTGGATGACAAGCGTGACACCTTCATCTTCCAGGCGCCGCGCAGTGTGATGTTTTCCTTCAACGCAGGGTTCTGATCATGACCATTGAGAAGTTGATCAGTCTGGCCAATGCCTCAGGTGGCACACTCTATTTGATGAGTGTGCTGCTGTTGATTGCACTGACGGTGATCATTGAACGCACGCGGTATTTGTTCAAGATGCAACGCAGTGGCCAGGAACTGATTGATCGCTTGCATGGTGTCACCAGCGTGGATGCAGAGTTTCTGCAAGCTGCGCTGGTTTCTCATCAGCATCTGCCCCATGGCAGCTTGTTGCAGGCAGCCATGATTGAGCCGAAAGATTCGGGACGCGATACCAGTGCCGGTCATCTGGAAGAAGCACTCATGCGCGAAGTACCCTTGCTGGATCGCTCACTGTGGATGCTGGATACAGTGATCACACTAGCACCGCTGTTGGGCTTGTTCGGCACCATTATCGGTATGTTTGGCGCGTTCTCGGTGTTGGGGGATGTGCAAAATGCTCCCACGCAGGTAACGGGTGGCATTGCCGAAGCCTTGATTGCTACGGCATCCGGTTTGTTTATTGCAATGATTGGCTTGTTGTTTTTCAACAGCCTCAATGTGAAGGTGCGGCTGATAGTGCACCAGCTGGAAGTGCTAAAACTGATGTTGCTCAACCGCCGCTTTGGCACGGCAGCATCGGAAGAGCTGGTGCGCGCGAAACTGAAGATAGTCTGAAGAACCTCTGCCGGAATATTTCTCAATGCGTTATTTTGAAACCCGCAAGGCCAGGATCGAAATCATTCCGATGATCGACATCATGCTCTTTCTGCTGGTGTTTTTTGCGATGATGACCTTGCGCATGATTCCTACCAGCGGACAGCTGTCCAGGTTGCCGACCAGCACTACGGCTGCCGCCATGCCGCCACCCAAGTTGCTGATAGAGATCAATGCCCCCGGGGTTTACCGGGTGGAAGGCGCCATGCTCACGCTGGCCGAAATCGAGAGCCTTGCCCGCCAGCGGCAGCCTGACAAATTGATGGTGACCATCGCCGGCGGCGAAGACGCAACGATGCAGGAAGTCATGCATGTGATAGATGCAGTACGGCATGCCGGCGTGACCCAAGTAGGTTTGGCTGCCAGACCTGGTCAATGACTGTGATGACTGCAGCAAAGATCCCCGCTACTTTTACCTGGCAAGCTGCAGGAATGGCTTCCTTGCTTGAAGCGTTGCTCGTGCTTGCGGTGCTGAGTGCCACCCACACCGTGCCACCAGCTACCCAGACTTTTATACCGCTTGTCATTGAGCCGGTTACAGAAGAGCTCAAGCCGCCAGTGATTGAGCCTGAACTTCCCAAGCCGGTACCGCCAGTAAAAGCGGTGATTGAGCCCGTCAGACCGGTGCCGGTTAAACATCAGGCGGAAGTAACAGCTCCTGTTATCGACCCATTGCCTGAGCGCAAGTCCGAACCTGAATCAGCGCAAGTGGTCGCTGAATCCAAAGCGCCGGCACCGCAAGAAACAGTAGTTGCACCCAAGGTGGAATCGGAAGATCCCTCGATAGCCTATAACGCTGCCTTGACGATGGCTGTACAAGCCAGGTTCCAGGTGCCGGCAGCAGCGGTCACGCTGGGTTTCAAGGGGCGCGCCCGGGTTGAATTCAAACTGCAGGATGGCAAGGTATCGGCAATTAGGGTAATTCAATCCAGCACCCTGGGCGTGGTGGATCGTGCTGCCCTGCGAGCGGTTGCCGAAGCAAGCTATCCTTCGCCACCAGTAGCACTGGCGGGAATAATGGGAATCTATCAAATCTGGGTGGAGTGTCGATGATGACTGTTTTTTTCAAGCCAGGAATGTCGATGTCCAGGCCCGTGATCATTTTACGCAGCTTGCTCACTGTATGGCTGCTGGCAGCGGGGAATACTGAAGCCGCGCAAACCTACCAATGGGTACAGTATGCAAGCGATGGGCTGCAAGCACGCGTAATTACGCAAGGAGTCAGCTGTCCTGTTGCCAAGGTTGATGGCAAGAATGTGCCGATGCAAATCCGTTCCAGCGCTAAAGATAATTATCCGGTCACGGTCTGTTTTTTACCGCTGTCTGCACAGGTCAAAACCCTCAGTATTGCCGGTGTCCGCCTGCAGCTTCCCAAAGCGGTGCCGCGGCGTATCCTGGTGATCGGCGATACTGGCTGTCGGCTTAAAGGCAAGGTCGTGCAAGCGTGCAATGATCCGGAAGCATGGCCGTTTCGCAAAGGCTCGGCGCTGGCCGCCCGTATCAAACCTGATCTGATCATCCATGTCGGTGATTTTCATTATCGTGAGACTCCCTGTCCTGCCGGCAATGCTGGCTGTGCCGGCAGTCCTTTCGGCGATAACTGGGACGTATGGAAGCAAGATTTTTTCTCGCCGGTGGGAGCGCTGCTCAGCACTGCTCCATGGGTAATGGTGCGCGGCAATCATGAAGAATGCGAACGTGGCGGCAGGGGCTGGGCGCGCACGCTCGATCCTTATGCATGGAACTCCGATAGCGGGTGCCTGAAGTCAGCACAACCCTTTCTGGTTGACCTGGGTGGCGTGGCGCTGGCGGTGCTGGACGTATCCTCGGCCGATGAGGCAGTTGCCAACCGCGAGCAGGCGGCATTCTTTGCGTTGCAGTTGCAAGGCCTGGCTGCCATCAAGACGCCGGTATGGCTTGCCCAGCACCGGCCTGTGCTGGCCCTGGAAGAAACCACGCCCAAACCGACCGGTGACAATGCAACGCTGGCGCTGGCTGCCAGTACAGCGATGCCGGCCAATGTGCAGGCAATTTTGTCAGGTCATCATCATGCGCTGGAAGTATTGTCTTATGTGGAGCCATTCCCGTTGCAGCTGGTAATGGGTAATGGTGGTGATGAGTTGTCCGCCAAGGTTCCGCCACGCTCTGATGGTGAGAGCATCGCAGGCATTCATATCAAGCAAGGCCGTGGTATAGCCGGCGTGTTTGGCTATACCTTACTTGAGCGCAGCGGCGGCATTGGCAGTCCATGGACCATGAACAATTTTGATTACGACGGAAAGTTGATACTGCAATGCGCAATCAATGGCCGTGATGCAGACTGTCATTGAGCGAATGCAGTCTTGCTGCTGAAGCGTGCGGCAAGTGGCAAAAAAAATTTGGTTAATGCGGGAGCCGGGTAGCGGTGATGCGCACCCAGTCACCTTCGCCAGTAATCGCAAACTCGCTGAACCATCCAGCATAAGTGTTAACCACAGCGTCAGCTTGTTCACGCAAAATGCCTGACAACAGAATCCAGCCGCCACTTCGCACCTGCAATGCCAGCACTTGCGCGAGCTGTATTAGGGTGCCAGCCAGAATGTTCGCCATCATGCCGTCGACTTTCTGCACGGCGCCACTGGCCAGTTGCTGCATGAAATCAGCCGGCATGAAAATGGGAAAGCGCCGGCTCTCCAGATGATTTTTCGCGCAGTTGTCGGCAGTGGCCGTGAGGGCCTGGGGATCGTTGTCGATGCCGTAGACTCTGGCAGCACCCAGCAATAATGCAGCTATCCCAAGAATTCCGGAGCCGCAGCCATAATCCACCAGTGTCAGGCCGGTGAGGGGCTGTGCATCCAGCCATTGCAGGCATAAAGCAGTGGTGGGGTGGGTGCCGGTGCCAAACGCGAGACCGGGATCCAGCAGCAGTACCGTGTTGCCGGGCTGCTGCATCGCAGCCAGTTGCTGCTGGTTCAGTGAAGCCCAGTAAAGGGTTTGTTCAGCATCGGGTTGCCATTGTGAAGCAGGTATTGGCATGGTGGTCTGGCCTGGCTGCCACCAGCTTGGGCATACCCATAGATGCGCGCCAAACTGCATCGGCTTGAAATCATCCAGCCAGGCTCTAACCCAATCCTTGTCCATTAGTATGCTGTGGCGAAGAGGCGGCAGGGGGTGGGGTAACCACAGCTGCTCAAATTCATGCAGCAAGCTGGCAGTGGCGGCTTCACTGGTCTTGTCCTCGAGGAAAAGCGCGGTAAGTACCAGTTTTTGCCAGAGTGGGGTTTCTCCCACGGCAGGCTCAAACAATGGCTGGTCTTCAGCATCAGTGAGGGTGACTGACACTGCGCCAAGCTGCTGCAACACGGCTTCCAGGGCTTCCGCTTCGGCGCTGACTGTTTCCAGTCTGAGTTGCAGCCAGCTCATGCGCGCTTAGTGTCCGTTGCCGGTGCCGTTGCCGTTTTTCTTCTTCAGCATGGCTTCCAGGTAATGGATATTGGTGCCACCGGCACGGAAGCCGGGGTCGCGCATGATTTCACCTTGCAGTGGAATGTTGGTCTTGATGCCGTCCACAATCATTTCTTCCAGCGCGTTTTGCATGCGGCGAATGGCGGTATTGCGGTCAGGGCCATAGCTGATCAATTTGGCAATCAAGGAATCATAGTAAGGTGGCACGGTATAGCCGCTGTACATATGGGAGTCGACACGGATGCCGATGCCGCCGGGCGCGTGATAGAGATTGACCTTGCCGGGGCAGGGCAGAAAGGTGTTGGGATCTTCAGCGCAGATACGGCATTCAATGGCATGGCCAGTCAGCTTGACCTGGTCCTGTGTCACCGACAGACCCAAGCCGGCGGCGATGCACAGCTGCTCCTTGACGATGTCGATGCCGGTGATGCGTTCGGTCACCGGGTGCTCCACCTGCACGCGCGTATTCATTTCGATAAAGTAGAATTTGCCGTTCTGGTAGAGGAATTCCAGCGTGCCGGCGCCACGGTATTTGAGGTCTTCACAGGCCTTGATGCAGGATTTAACGATGCCGGCGCGCACCTCGTCCGGAATGCCGGGTGCCGGCGCCTCTTCCACCACTTTCTGGTGACGGCGTTGCATCGAGCAATCGCGGTCGCCCAGGCAGATGGCATTGCCATTGCCATCGCCAATCACCTGGATTTCGATATGACGCGGGTTGTCGAGAAACTTTTCCAGGTAGACCATGTTATTGCCAAAGAAGGCACCGGCTTCGTTCTGGGTCAGCTGGATGAAGCTGAGCAGGTCAGCTTCCTCGTGCACCACGCGCATGCCGCGACCACCACCACCGGCAGCAGCTTTGATCATGATCGGATAGCCGATCTTGCGGGCGATGGCGAGCGTGCAATCGGTGTCCTCGGTCACCGGACCGTCAGAACCCGGCACGGTGGGGACTCCGGCCTTGCGCATCACATCGATGGCGCTGACCTTGTCGCCCATCGCGCGGATGGTTTCCGGGCGTGGGCCAATGAAGATGAAACCGCTACGCTCCACCTGTTCGGCGAAGTTGGCATTTTCCGACAGGAAGCCATAGCCGGGATGTACGGCGTCAGCCCCGGTCACTTCCATTGCACTGATGATGCGCGGAATGTTGAGGTAGCTTTCCAGCGAGGACGGTGGGCCGATACAGACGGATTCGTCGGCAAGGCGGACATGCATCAGGTTGCGGTCGGCAGTGGAATGGGCTGCCACGGTTTTGATGCCGACTTCCTTGCAGGCGCGCAGGATGCGAAGGGCAATCTCGCCACGGTTGGCAATGAGGACTTTTTCCAGCATGAGGTTGGGCTCCGGCTCAGGACACGATGATGAGCGGCTGGTCGAATTCCACCGGTTGGCCGTCTTCCACCAGCATGGCTTCCACCACGCCGGCTTTGCCCGCCTGAATCTGGTTCATCATTTTCATGGCTTCAATAATGCCGATGACATCAGTAGCCTTGATGGTTTGGCCTACTGCGATAAAGGGAGGAGATTCAGGGGAAGGTGAGCGGTAGAACGTGCCGACCATCGGGGACTTCACTGCTTCGCCTTTATGTGCAGGTTTGGCCGCTTCGGGGGCTGCAGCAGGGGCGGCGGCTGGCGCGGGTGCAGCCGCCATTTGCGGTTGCAGATAATACTGCTGTTGCGGATGCGAGTTCTGTGGATAGTTGCGGCTGATGCGGACGGTTTCCTCACCTTCCTTGATCTCGATCTCCGCCACGTTTGATTCTTCCAGCAGCTCGATCAATTTTTTTACTTTGCGAATGTCCATGGGTTACCTCAAATGGCAATCAGTTGGTCTGTTTGGTGATTATTGGTTGTGATGAGTGTGTGTCAGTGTACGAACTGGTTAACGGCACCCAGTCTGGTCAAAGTCGGGCGAAGGCTGCTTGCAGAGCCAGCTCATAGCCCTGGGCGCCAAGGCCTACAATCGTGCCTATGGCTATGTCCGAAAAGTAGGAGTGATGACGAAAACTCTCGCGCGCGTGCACATTGGATAAGTGAACTTCTATAAAAGGAATGGCCACTGCCAGTAATGCGTCCCGTAATGCCACGCTGGTATGCGTGAAGGCAGCCGGATTGATAATGATAAAAAGGACACCTTCGGTTCGGGCATGATGGATACGTTCGATTAGGCTGTGTTCAGAGTTGCTTTGAATAAATTCCAGATCATGCCGGGAATCTGCTGCCATCTTCTTTAAACGTGCTTCGATATCCCCTAAAGTCAGCTTGCCATAGACTTCGGGCTCGCGGGTGCCGAGTAAATTAAGGTTGGGGCCGTTCAGCACCAGTATTTTTGCCATTGTGACTTTCTCCGAACTCTGGCACATTTTCCGCAATTGCCGGAATTTTGTACATAACTTCTGCAAATTATTGGTCAATTACTGTAAATCGCAAGACTTGAATGCGTCTGAAAACTGTGACACGCGAATGCTGAACAAGTTCCCTGGGCCGACGTTAAGTTAACGGGATAATGCCGGCTAATGCGCAGTGGCCCGGCTATCAGGGAACCATCGCCGTAATGACCTTGGTTTGCGGCGGGTAGCAGTAGCGGTCTTTGGCGCAGCCTTGGAACTGCACAGTGAAGCTATAGGTGGCCGGAAATTTGCCGTCCTTGCCAACTAAGGGTAATCGAAGCTGCACGGAGTCAAAGTAGACCATGCTCTCACCCAGAAACTCATCCACGATTTTGGTCGCCGGTGGAAGTTCAACTGAGAAACGCCGGCCTTCACTGTCGCTGAAATTGAACTGGCTTTGGTAAAGATAGTAACCGGGCTGGATGCTCCAGCTCAGCGACACGCTACGGGATTCCGTCAAAGTTGTGAAATTAAAGGCCGCATCTGCCGACAAGATGCCGGGATCAGCTGAGTGCAGCAGGCTGCCCGGGCGGGAGTTAAGCTGTTCAGAGCTGAGGGTTTTGGGTGCGGGCCTCGGGGTAAGCAGGGTTTGTGCTGGCAGTGAAATTGAATACAAAACTGCGCAGCACCACAACGAGGTGGTACTGACGACCCTGTTAACCCTCATACCGTTCGAAGACCAGGGTGGCATTGGTGCCGCCAAAGCCGAAGCTGTTGGACATTACTGCATCCAGGCGTTTGTTATCGATGCGTGTCGCCACAATTGGGAGATCGGCAACTTCGGGATCGAGGTTGTCTATGTTGGCAGAGGCTGCGATGAAGCTGTGTTGCATCATCAGCAAGCTGTAAATGGCTTCCTGTACCCCGGTAGCGCCGAGTGAATGGCCGGTCAGTGACTTGGTGGAGCTGATAGCAGGAACGGTCTTGCCGGCAAAGGCCGAGCGGATCGCGGTAGCTTCCTTCACATCGCCCACCGGGGTGCTGGTGCCATGGGTATTGATGTAATCAATGGGGCGATGGGCAGTGCTCATTGCCATTTGCATGCAGCGTGTGGCGCCTTCACCGGAAGGGGCTACCATGTCTTCACCATCGGAGGTGGCGCCATAGCCGGTCAGTTCAGCGTAGATTTTGGCACCTCGGGCCAGGGCATGGTCCAGGGCTTCAATTACCAGTACCCCGCCGCCGCCAGCAATCACAAAACCATCACGATCCACGTCGTAAGCACGGGAGGCGCGGGCAGGAGTGGCATTAAACTTGGTAGAAAGCGCTCCCATGGCGTCAAACATGCAGCTCAAGGTCCAGTGTTCTGCCTCGCCACCCCCGGCAAAAATCACGTCTTGCTTGCCCAACTGGATCAGCTCCATGGCGTTGCCAATGCAGTGAGCGCTGGTGGCGCAGGCAGAGGAAATGGAATAGTTCACGCCTTTGATCTTGAATGGGGTGGCATTGCAGGCAGAAACCGTACTGCCCATGGTGCGGGTCACTCGATAGGGGCCGACCCGCTTGATGCCTTTTTCCCGCAGGATGTCAGCAGTTTCAACCTGGTCTTCAGTCGAGGAGCCGCCGGCACCCATGATCAATCCGGTGCGAATATTGGAAACTTCGAGAGGCTGCAAGCCTGAATCGGCGATGGCTTGCTGCATGCTGAGGTAGCCATAGGCGGCAGCAGAGCCCATGAAGCGCACATCCTTGCGATCAATCATGCTGGTGTAATCAATATCAATGGCGCCGGCGACATGGCTGCGCATGCCACGCTCTTCATATTGCGGACGGTAAACGATACCGCTTTTGCTCTCTCGCAACGCATTCAGCACGGATGCCTGCTCTGTGCCGATGCAGGACACGATGCCCATTCCTGTGACTACCACTCGTCGCATTAACGACATCCTCGCATTCAACTATCTGTTTTTTAAATTACTTGCAGGTAAACCCGGGGCAGAACATGGCCCTGACTCAGTCCGCCATGACTTCATCCGGTTTGAATAGACCAACCCGCAGGCTCTTGGCGGTGTATATGACCCGGCCATCCACCGATACCTGGCCATCGGCAATCCCCATGATGAGTCTTCGCTCAATAAGCCGTTTTACATCGAGTTCGTACACTACTTTCTTGTTGCTGGGCAGGATCTCACCGGTGAATCGGACTTCCCCGCAACCCAAAGCGCGGCCCTTGCCGGGATTGCCACGCCAACCTAGGTAGAATCCTACCAGTTGCCACAGGGCATCAAGTCCCAGGCAGCCAGGCATGACGGGATCTCCCTCAAAATGACAGGCGAAAAACCATAAGTCAGGATGGATATCGAGTTCGGCCCGTATGCTGCCCTTGCCTTCCGAGCCGCCTGTGGCACTTATTTCCACAATACGATCCACCATCAGCATATTGCCGACAGGCAAGCGGGCATTGCCCGGGCCAAACATATGGCCATGGCCACAACTTAATAATTGGTCGCGGTTGTAACTGCTAGCAGGTGTGAATACAGAACTCATAAGG
Organism: uncultured Gammaproteobacteria bacterium; assembly: GCA_903853385.1. GTDB lineage: Bacteria > Pseudomonadota > Gammaproteobacteria > Pseudomonadales > Pseudohongiellaceae > CAILUG01. Next base: position 12,984 of record CAINTJ010000090.1, on the reverse strand, counting down.
TATTGCGATGTACTTGCAGGGATAAAAGCCCTGACGAAAAGGAACATTATATCTAGATAACTTATGATGCACCTTAATATTTTATATAGTGCACTGGCTATAATGACAAAGCCGTTGCTGTCTTGTTGACTGTCCCCCGGGAATCTGTAGCAAGTTGGCACCGTTGACCCAGGAATGAACCCCAAAAGAGGCAAGCATGAGTGATGCGTTGATCAAGAAATGTCTTTTCCCGGCCGCCGGATATGGAACGCGGTTTCTGCCCGCGACCAAGTCGATGCCGAAAGAAATGTTGCCGGTTGTCAACAAGCCGCTGATTCAATATGGAGTCGAAGAGGCGCTGGATGCCGGCATGACCGGTATGGCCATTGTTACCGGCCGAGGCAAACGCGCCATCGAAGACCATTTCGACATCAACTATGAGCTGGAAGACCAGATTGCCGGTAGCGACAAGGAAAGCTATCTCAAGGAGATACGCCGCATCATGAACCAGGCGGTGTTTTCCTATACACGCCAGATCGAGATGAAAGGCCTGGGTCATGCGATTCTTACCGGCGAAACACTGATAGGCGATCAACCCTTTGCAGTAGTGCTGGCCGATGATCTTTGTTACAGCACCGACAAGGGTGTGTTGTCCCAGATGGTAGAGCTCTACAAATATTATCGCTGTTCCATTGTTGCCATTGAAGAGGTGCCGCGCAATGAAACCCACAAATACGGTGTGATCGCAGGTGATGAAATTTCTCCAGGCCTGATTCGCATCACTAATATGGTGGAGAAACCAAAGCCGGAAGAAGCGCCCAGCAATCTCGCCATCATCGGTCGTTATATTCTCACGCCCGATATCTTCGACATAATCCGCCAAACACCGCCGGGCCGTAACAATGAAGTGCAGATTACCGATGCGTTGCTGACGCAGGCCAAACAGGGGCGGGTACTGGGTTATCGCTTCAAGGGGCGACGCTTTGATTGTGGCAGTGTGCCGGGCTTCATGGAAGCAACCCGTTTTTTTTATGAAAACGTTTACAAAGACTGATCAGTCATTCGGAGTAGTTGTGGATTCATTTTCCTGTTTCAAAGCATATGACGTGCGCGGCCGTATTCCTGATCAGCTCAACGAGGACATTGCCTATCGCATAGGCAGAGCTTATGCCGCGTTTCTCAAGCCGAAAAAAATAGTGGTCGGCTATGACATCCGCCTGAGCAGCCAGAGTATCTGCGCTGCTCTTTGCCGGGGCATGATGGATTCCGGTGTGGATGTATTCAACATTGGCCTGTGTGGCACTGAAGAAATCTACTTTGCCACCAGCCACCTGGGCGTGGATGGCGGAATTGCAGTTACTGCCAGTCACAACCCCAAAGATTACAACGGTATGAAATTCGTACGCGAAGGGTCGCGTCCGATTAGTGCCGACACCGGGCTCAACGACATCAAGCTGCTGGCTGAGCGCAATGAATTTGCACCGATCGCCACGCGTGGCAAGGAAGCGGCTATTGATACGAAAGCTGCCTATATCCAGCATTTACTGAGCTATGTTGATGTCAGCAAATTGAAACCGCTGACAGTGGTATGCAATGCGGGTAATGGTGGCGCCGGCCGCATCATAGATCTGCTGGAGCCACATCTGCCGTTCAAGTTCATCAAGGTTCACCATCACCCCGATGGCAATTTTCCCAATGGCGTTCCCAATCCCTTGCTGGAAGAAAATCGCCAGCCCACCATCGATGCGCTGATCGGGCATAACGCCGATGCGGCGATTGCATGGGACGGTGATTTTGACCGCTGTTTCTTTTTTGACGAGAAAGGCGGCTTCATCGAAGGTTATTACATCGTCGGCTTGCTGGCAGAAGCGTTCCTGAAAAAACATCCCGGTAGCAAGATCATTCATGATCCGCGCTTGTTGTGGAATACCGAAGCGGTTGTGAAAGAGTTTGGCGGCAAGACCGTGCAGTGCAAGTCAGGCCATGCATTCATCAAGGAAATGATGCGCAAGGAAGACGCAATCTATGGCGGCGAAATGAGCGCCCACCATTATTTCCGTGATTTCTTTTACTGTGACAGCGGCATGATTCCGTGGCTGTTGGTGCTGGAGCTGATTGGTGAAAGCGGCCAGACTTTGTCACAGTTGGTGGAGGCATGTATCGCGCGCTTTCCGGCCAGTGGTGAGATCAACCGCACCGTGTCAGATGCCAAAGCCGTAATCGACCTGGTACTGGCCCATTACAAGCCGCAGGCGCTGGATGTTGATTACACCGATGGTGTCAGCGTCAGTTTTGCCGACTGGCGTTTCAACCTGCGCATGTCCAATACCGAGCCGGTGATTCGGCTTAATGTTGAATCACGCGGCAGCATCAGCTTGATGCAGCAGAAGACCGCAGAGATCCTGCAACTGATGGGCGGCGCTTCTGCAGCTCACTGACAAGTCGAAATAAAGCGGAGCTTGGCCAGAGGCTGCGTTGGATGCCTCTGGCTAGCTGATGCGATTATCGATCAGGTTTTGTACCACTGCCGGGTCGGCCAGCGTAGTGGTGTCGCCCAGATTCTCCATTTCATTCGCTGCAATCTTGCGCAAGATGCGGCGCATGATTTTGCCTGAGCGGGTTTTCGGCAAGCCAGGTGCCCACTGGATGATGTCGGGCTTGGCTATGGCGCTGATTTCTTTCGTCACCATTGCCATCAATTCCTTTCGCAATGTTTCCGAAGGCGTCACGCCCGCCATCAGGCTCACGTAGGCGTAAATGCCCTGGCCCTTGATCGCATGCGGGTAACCAACCACGGCAGCTTCAGCAACGTGAGCATGCAGCACCAGTGCGCTCTCAATCTCGGCAGTACCAAGCCGATGGCCTGAGACATTCAGCACATCATCCACGCGCCCGGTGATCCACCAGAAGCCGTCTTCATCGCGGCGGGCGCCATCGCCGGTGAAGTAGTAACCCTTGTAGGTGGAGTAGTAAGTATCAATGCAGCGCTGATGGTCGCCGTACACAGTACGTAATTGGCTGGGCCATGACGCGGTCAAAACCAGATTACCCGCAGTGGCACCTTCCAGAATGTTGCCTTCCGGATCCACCAATGCCGGCAATACGCCAAAAAATGGCAGTGTCGCCGAGCCGGGTTTGAGATCTGTGACACCTGGCAACGGCGTAATCATGTGGCCACCGGTTTCGGTCTGCCACCAGGTATCCATCACCGGACACCGACTTGCTCCAACAATATGGTAGTACCACTCCCAGGCTTCCGGGTTGATCGGCTCGCCCACACTGCCCAGGATGCGCAACGACTCGCGTGAAGTACGCAGCACGGGCTCATTGCCATGTGCCATGAGTGCGCGGATCGCGGTAGGTGCTGTATAGAACTGATTAACCTGGTACTTGTCGATCACTTGCCAGAAACGTGAATAATCAGGATAAGTGGGCACTCCTTCAAACATCAAGGTGGTCGCACCATTGGCAAGTGGCCCATACACAATATAAGTATGTCCAGTGACCCAGCCGACATCGGCTGCACACCAGTAAATATCGCCCTCGTGGTAATCAAATACGTATTTGTGCGTCATCGCCGCATGCAGTAGATAGCCTGCTGTGGTGTGCAGCACCCCCTTGGGTTTGCCGGTGGAGCCGGAGGTATAGAGAATGAACAGTGTGTCTTCACTATCCATGGGTTCGGCGACGCAATGCGCTGGCTGTGCATCAGTTGCCTCGTCATACCAGAGATCACGTCCCGGCAGCCACGATATGGAATTGCCGGTACGACGCACTACCAGCACGGTGTTGACGTTGGGGCAGCGCGATACGGCTTCATCTGTATTGGCCTTGAGCGGAATCAGTTTGCCGCCGCGCACGCCTTCATCAGCGGTAATCACCACGCGGCAATCGGAATCGAGGATGCGATCCTTGAGGGATTCGGGCGAGAAGCCGCCGAACACGACGGAGTGAATGGCGCCAATCCTGGCACAGGCCAGCATAGCAAACGCAGCTTCCGGAATCATCGGCATATAGATACAGACGCGGTCACCCTTCTTGACGCCGCGCGCACGCAACACATTAGCGAGTCTGCATACGCTATCGTGCAGTTGCTGGTAACTGATCTTGCGCTGCAGCCCTGGTTCATCGCCTTCCCACAGGATGGCAGTCTGGTGGGCGCGTGCCGGCAGATGACGATCAATACAGTTGAGGGTGACGTTGAGCTGGCCGCCTATGAACCAGCGGACTTCACCTTTGGACATGTCGCCATCGTGCAGGCGAGTAAAAGGGCTGAGCCAGTTGAGAAACTGGTAGGCCATGCGTGGCCAAAAGGTGTCGGGGGAATTGATGGATTCTGCGTAGAGAGCATCGTAGGTTGCCCGGTCCAGATGGGTCTTGCCCCTGAGCATGGGGGAAACCGGATAGATCTTGCTGCCAGACACGATATTGACCTCGGCAATGACGAAAGGTGGCGAGTTTGCAAGGCTTTCAACGAGCGTGCAAGCTGCGACCAGGGTCGCAGGGATCTGGTCAGGCGGCCTGGACCGGAATAGTGTTACTGGTGCGCACTACCTGGTTGAGTTCATCAAGATACAGCAATTTGGGCTTGTGGTTGAGCAGCTCGACATCGCTGTAGGCGGCATAGGCACAGATGATGACGCGATCACCTACCGCAGCCTTGTGTGCAGCGGCTCCGTTCACGGAAATGATGCGGGAACCGGCTTCGCCCCGAATGGCATAGGTTGTGAAGCGTTCGCCATTGGCGATGTTGTAGATCTGGATTTGCTCGAATTCGCGAATGCCTGAGAGATCCAGCAAATTGCTGTCGATCGCGCATGAGCCATCATAATCAAGCTCGGAGTGAGTGACACAGGCGCGGTGCAGTTTGGCTTTCAGCATCTGGGTTTGCATGGGACTACCCTCAACAACGGGGCGCGCATTATCCCCCCAGAGGGAGGCCTAGGGCAAACGCGGGTAAATCAGCCTGCCAAAGGGGTTTCGACTGTCACATTGTCAATCAGGCGGGTGGTCCCGGCGTAGGCAGCGGCCAGCAATACCAGCTGGTGGCTGTGGGCCTGGGCTGGCAGCAGGCTGTGGCGGTCGACTACCTGGAAATAATCAGGGCGCAGGCCTGCTGCCTCCAGTCTTGCCAGTGCCAGCCGTTCAAGTTGCAGAAAGTCCCGCTCCCCCACCTGGATACGCTGGGCGACTTGCTGCAAGGTCGCATAAATGGCTGCCGCTTGCGCCCGTTGCTCTGCATTCAGGTAGCCATTGCGGGAACTCAGCGCCAGGCCTGATGCTTCACGCACGGTTGGTAGACCCGCCAGGCGCAGCGGCAATTGCAAGTCCGCCACCATGCGGCTGATGAGGAAAAACTGCTGGAAATCCTTGAGGCCGAAATATGCCACGTCAGGCTGGCTCATGTTGAACAATTTACACACGATGGTGCAGACTCCGTCGAAATGACCAGGGCGGGTCTTGCCGCAATACAGGGATGATAAATAAGGAACGCTGATGCGGGTTTGTTGCTCCAGCCCGGTCGGGTACAACGCACTTACTGCAGGCGTGAACACTGCATCACAGCCGGCTTGGGCCAGTGCCGCTTTGTCTGCCGCCAGGGTGCGGGGGTAGCGGGCAAAGTCTTCATTGGGGCCAAATTGCAGCGGATTCACGAAAATGCTGGTGACGACATAATCACATTGTGATTTTGCAGCACTTACCAACGAGGCGTGGCCAGCATGCAGGTTGCCCATGGTGGGCACCAAGCCAATGGTGCGGCGCCGGTGGCGTTGTTCAGCCAGCAACTGCCTCAGTTCGGGCAGGGTGTCGATTTGCAGTGTCATGATGGACTGCGCTTCTTGGGAACAGCTAGTGGTAGGAATGTTCGGGGCCCGGGAACCGCTGCTCTTTGACGGCGGCAACATAGGCGGCAATGGCGCCCGGAATTCCCGCGCTGGATTCCGGCAGAAAGTTTTTCACAAAACGCGGAGTAATCGGCGAGATGCCCAGCACATCATGCATTACCATGATCTGGCCATCGACATCACGGCCGGCACCGATGCCGATTACCGGGATCGACACGCTTTCGCTGATTGTGCGGGCCAGTGCCGCTGGAATACATTCAAGCAGCAACATGTTGGCACCGTATTCTTCGAGCAGTTTGGCTTCTTCGATGATGGTGTTGGCAGCGCCGGGATCACGGCCCTGTACCCGGAAGCCGCCGATGCGGTTCACCGATTGCGGTGTCAGTCCCATATGCGCACACACAGGTATGCCACGCTCGGTCAGCTGACGTGTAGTTTCAGCGATCCAGGCACCACCTTCGAGTTTGACGATCTGGCCGCCCGCACGCATCAGGCGCGCAGCGTTGTCGAGGGTCTGTGTCTCGGAGGCATAGGACATGAACGGCAGGTCCGCCATCAGCAATGCGCCCTTGTTGCCGCGCTTGACGCACTGCATGTGGTAAACCATGTCTTCCATCGTGACTGGCAGCGTTGAATCGTGTCCCTGCAGCACCATGCCGAGCGAATCCCCCACCAGCAACACTTCTGCACCGGCACTGCTGCACAGGCCGGCGAACAGCGCGTCATACGCAGTGATGCAGACAAATTTTTCGCCGCGCCGTTTCATGTCTTGCAAGGTGTAAAGGGTGGTAGGGCCGCTCACAAAAAATTCCGATGGTTGGCTTGGGGCTGGTGATTATAGCGGGAACGCCGGTTCTGTACTAAAGCAAGCCCGGGCGCGGGTTGAAATAGTTGCGGCTGCCCTGACGCATGCCCCTGATATGACGCAAGAACAGCTCATAATCTTCATCGTTGCGTACAAAGTTGACGTCCGCGCTGTTGACGATCAATAGTGTGCTTTTGTCGTAATAATGGAAAAACTCGGTATAGGCATTTGTCAGGTTGGCCAGATATTCTTCTGTGATCATTTGCTCGGAAGCGATGCCGCGTTTTTGGACGCGTTGCATCAGCACTTCAACCGGTGCCTGTAGGTAAATCACCAGGTCCGGTGTTGGCGCATCGATAGTCAAATGCTCGTACACATTTTCGTAAAGATGATATTCGTCTTTGTCGAGATTGAGCTTGGCAAACAGCCGGTCTTTTTCAATCAGGAAATCCGAAACACGCACAGGCTCGAACAAGTCGTTTTGTCGTAACTGTTGCAGTTGCTGGGCGCGCTGAAACAGGAAAAACAGTTGAGTGGCCAGGGCATGCTGTTTCGGATTTTGATAGAAACGGTCGAGAAATGGATTTTCCTCGCTCTTTTCCAGCAGCATTTCGTAATTGAAGCTGAGTGCCAGCCTTTTCGCGAGCGAGGTTTTGCCCACGCCGATAGGTCCTTCCACGACGATGTACCTGGGCAGACTGGCGGCATTGGTAGTGGAGTCGGGCACTGGCAATTCTGCTCCGTCAGGTAGGGGTCAGATTGGGTCGAGGAGATTTTACTTTGCGCCGGCGTGAATTGGCATGTGGGGCTGCCGGAGTTTGCAGTGCTGCCACCATCGCGGCGCGCTGTTCAGGTTGAGCTTCCTGATAAGTGGTCCACCACTTGCCAAGTCCCTGCAGGTTTTCTCCGCATTGTTCGCGCAGCAACAGAAAGTCGAAGGCAGCACGGAAACGTTTGTGATTGACCAGCAACTCAACGCGTTTGCCGCGGCGATCTGCAAATTTTTGCTGCAATTCCCAAATTTCCCGCACCGGGAAACTGAAGCGTTTGGGGATTGCGAGTCGTTGCACTTGTTCGTCAATGATATTCTGGCCGGCTTCCTGTGTATCTGTAATTGATGCCAGGCCGGAACCATTGCTGCGCAGGTTTGCCAGCAAGGCTGGCCACAGTAACACTGCCAGCATGAACACAGGCGTTATGGTTTTCCCTTCTGCCAGCCTGCCATCAGTATTGGCAAATGCCGTTTCCAGCAACAGGTCGCAATAAGCAGTGTTGGTTTGCATCGCCGCCCAGGTCTGCGGGAACAGATGCTGAAACACATCATAGCGGCGCAACAAGCGATAGGTTGGCAAACTGTTGCCGGACACAAACAGTTTCAGGAATTCATCAAATAACCGGGCGGGCGGGATTGATTCCAGTAATTGGGCACACAGTGGCAATGGTGCTGCAGTTTCTGCAGTTATTGAGAAGTCGAGTTTGGCGGCCAGCCGTATGGCTCTAAGTACCCTGACCGGATCTTCGCGATAGCGCTCGGTGGGGTTGCCGATCATCCGCAGGCAGCGGCGATCAATGTCAGCAAAGCCATCGACATAGTCGTGCACAACAAAATTTTTCACGGTGTAGTAGAGCGCATTGACAGTGAAGTCGCGTCTTTGCACATCTTCTTCGATCGTGCCATAGACGTTGTCGCGCAAGATCAGTCCGCTGGTGGCCCGTACAGAATCCAGCTTGGCGTCCGCGCGCGAAAGGGTTTCATCCTCCACCAGCGCAACATTGTCGATGTTGTGGGCGGCGCGGAAAGTGGAAACTTCAATAATCTCGCGGCCAAAATGCACATGCACGATACGGAAGCGGCGCCCAATGATGCGAGAGTTGCGAAAGACGGCTCTGATCTGGTCAGGGTGGGCATTGGTGGCAATATCGAAATCCTTGGGTTTGAGCCCAAGCAACAAATCGCGCACTCCGCCTCCCACGATGTAGGCTTCGTAGCCGGCCTCAATGAGGCCATAGAGCACCTTCAGGCAGCCGGGGCTGATGGACTGCCGGGATATGCCATGTTCGCTGCGACTGTAAACGCGAGGGGCCAGTGTTGTGCCCCCAGTGGTCGGATCTGCGGGTTGGAATGTGGGTGCGGTGATAGTAAATCCTGCCCTGCCAATACTTATGGGTCAGCATTCTACACACTGCCGCCAGTACAGTAAGCAGCAGTTATTCTGTAAAAGCCGGGAATCCAAAAGCAAAAAACCCGGGAGGAGGCCCCCCCGGGTTCAATTTGCTCGCTTTTTGTTGTTAAGCGCCGGACATCCAGTCCGTATAGTTATTGTTGGTCAGGTGACCGAAAGCTGTCGGAACTCCCCCCTTGCAGATGGGAAACCTGATAACTGCTGCTGATTTTCAGTTCTATCCAGTTATGAACGCCATTACTGACGGTGTCTCCCTTTCGTGCCCCAACAATTTTTGTTTTATTGTTATTGGAATTGTTCTTGCTGGGCCCTCAAAGCTAGGCAGCATTCGTGCCAAATTGGCAATAAATGTGATTGACGTTAATAATCAACTAGTTGCATTGACATGGGGGGTAGACTGAAAGGCGGCAATGCTGGGAATGTGTTACTAAAGAGCCGGCTTTTGTTACTTGAAGCGTAACACTGTAACGGCGGGCTGATGCTTGGCCGGGACTCTTAATTGCTTTTTTTGCGGCGGGGGATATCGAAGCGCTGGCGACGTTCCCACAGGCATTTGCGGCTGATGCCTAATTTTTTGGCCAGTTCTGTCTCGTTCATTTGCTCCTGGTGTTCCAGCACAAAGCGCTGGAAATAATCCTGCAATGACAAATCTTCAGTAGGATCACCCTCAATAGCCATGGTTTCCGGAACTTTGCGCGCCGGGTTTGCCGCTGCATATGCGGCTTTGCTGTCATACCGCACCAGTTCTACATCAAGTCCCAGCAGATCTATGGCAATTTCGTCGGTTTCAGAAAGAATAACTGCGCGTTCGACAGCATTTTCAAGTTCCCGCACATTGCCGGGCCAGGGATAGGTAGTGATGGCTTGAATTGCATCTGCGCTGTAGCGCATGGGTTCGTGGCCCAAACGTTTGCAGGTATTGGACAGGATGCGGTCGGCCAGATCGAGAATATCGTTGCCGCGCTCGCGCAGCGGCGGGATATGCAAGGGCATGACATTAATGCGGTAAAAAAGATCTTCGCGAAAGCGTCCTTCCCTCACAAACTGCTTCAGATCACGATGAGTTGCAGCCACCAGTCTTACATCCACCTTCTGTGACTGCACGGAACCTACTTTGCGGATTTCATGTTCTTGCAACACCCGCAGCAGACGGGCTTGGGCTTCCAGCGGCAGTTCGCCGATTTCATCAAGGAACAAGGTGCCATTATTGGCCGCTTCCACTAGGCCAGTGCGGGTATTGGTGGCTCCGGTGAAAGCCCCTTTTTCATGGCCGAACAGCTCCGACTCGATCAGGTTTTCAGGGATTGCGGCGCAGTTCACCGAAATCAGGTTGGAATCGCGGCGGGAACTGGATTCATGCAGAGCCCGGGCCACCAGCTCCTTGCCGGTGCCGGATTCGCCCTGAATCAGCACAGAAGAATTGGTTTGGGCCACTTTGCGGATACGGCGAAACAGTTCCTGCATCTCGGGACAGCTGCCAACCATCCCAGATACCGGTTCTTCGCTAGGTCGTGGCTGCATGCGGGATTGATTGCGGCTTTTCTGGCCACTGCTGATGATGCGGCTTAAGGTAGACAACAGCTCGTCATGTTCGAACGGTTTGGGAATGTAATCGACTGCCCCAATTTTCATGGAGTCAATTGCACTGCGCAGACTGGCATAGCTGGTCATGATGAGTACTGGCGTCGGTGTGCGTTTGATCAATTCCGTGCCGGGCAATCCTGGCAAGCGCAAATCGCTGATGATGACGTCAAAATCGTCGAGATGGTGTTGGTCGCAGGCTTCCTGCACTGAGCCTGCCTCACTGACCGCATGGCCATTACGCTCCAGCAAGCGACGCAAAGCGCTACGGATTACGTCTTCATCTTCAACCAGAAGGATATGAGCCATGCGTGTGAGTAAGTAACAATTTACTGATGTAGGAAAAGGAAATCAGGTATTGCTAGTTGATTTCTGCATATTTTGTTACCAAAGTCGCCGGATCATAACAGGGAAATGTAACAATTACTCGTGTTCCCATTCTTCCCAGATTGGCATTGTCAGCCTCCGCATTGCTCTCGATTTGAATCGATCCGCCCAGATCTGTCACCAACCGGTATACCAGGGCCAGGCCGAGCCCGGTACCTTTGCCGGGGTCCTTGGTTGTAAAAAATGGTTCAAACACCCGTAACCGCAGCGAGGCAGGAATGCCGCTGCCTTCATCTTCGACTACCAATGTCGCCATGTCCTGTTGCCGGAAGCTCGCAATGGAGACGGCGTCGCCAGGCTTGCTGGCATCGCGAGCGTTTCCTAGCAGATTAAGCAGGATCTGCAAGAGCTGCTGATAATTGGCGTTTATGCAGAGCCCGGCCGTGCAATTGTTAGCCAGGCGAACCTCGGGGCCATTGTGCTGCAGAGTAAAGAGATTGATCGCTTCCTGGGTGACTTTATACAGTTCTACCGGCTCCAGATTGGCCGGCTTGGTTTGCATGGATCCGCTGTGGGAAAAGCGCAGTAACGCATCGGTGATGGAGACAATCCGCCGGGTTTGGGCAATGATCTTCAGCGCGGATTCCTGAATCTGCGGCTCCGAATGTTCATCTCTCAGATTTTGTGCGATGCAGGCAATTCCGGTTACCGGATTGCCAATTTCATGGGCGACGCCGGCTGCGAGCCTGCCAATGGAATTCAGGCGATCTGAATGGGCCAGTTCTTTTTCCATCAGAACGGTCTCGCTTTGGTCTTCCAGCAGAATGATCTGGTCTGAATTGTTTGGGGATTTGCCCGCGCGCGCACCGGTAGTAGCTACTGCAAGGATGGATTTATGCAGTGAAAACCAGCGTAGCTTGCCATCCAGGTGAACCGGATGACGCGAGAGGCGCAAGGTATTGCGATTGTGCGTAAATTCCTGCAACAATTTTTGCCAGGGTTGTGGCAATACCGACAAGGTGTGGCCGGCAATAAGATCCGCTGGCAATCCGGTAAGTTTGCTCATGACGGCATTCCACATCACGATTCTCCCTTTGTCATCCAGCTCGCAAACGCCCATCGGAAGATTCTGCAGAATTTGACGGTGATGACGCCGCAACAGATCGAGATCAAGTGCAATACCGGAGAGACCGCCCTGCCAGGATTCCGCTTCTGCCTCGAGCAGGTTTAAGACCCCCGCAGTTGAATAGCCGGCAGGAACGAACGGCAGATGCTGTTCGATGAGTTCATGCGCCAGCGTGGGACCTAGCAGGGAGGAGAGGTTGGCTTCCAGATGTGTGCGCAGCTGCAACAGCTGAAATGGGCGCTTTTCATCGCTTTGCAAGCGTAAGTCCCGTAACGCTTGTGCTACCTCCCGACCAGCAGCATCGGCACCCATCGGGTCACAGAGGCTGCTGATGAAATCAACCACTGACCGCGCACTTAATACATGCAGGTTGGTGGTGCTGGCATCCGGAGCACACAATAAAGCAGCTTTGCGTTCTTCAGCATTGGTACTGGTGAAAGCGGACACCAGAAAAACCAGAAAAAAATTGGTCAACAGTGAAGTGGCGGTGACGATGTTCCAGCTGATGGTGGCCACAGTTGCAGTCTGCTGGCCAATGAGCAGCTGCTGCAGGTAGGGTTCCAGTCCCATAAGCAGCCACACCAGCGAGCCCCCGGCCAAGCCACTGATGAAACCCTTGCTGTTGGCCGGTGGCCAGTAGAGTAACAGCAGCAAGCCGGGTAAAAACTGCAGGCAAGCTATGAACGAGACCAAGCCGCTGTCCTGGATCAGGGGGCTATCGGCAATTGCCAGGTAGTAGAGATAGTTAAACAGCAGGATGCAGCCGATGATTGCCCGCCTTCTGAACATCAGCCATGAATAGAGTTCTTTGTCGGCCGGAGGTTTGCTGGTGCGCAGCAGGATATGGTTCATGCACATGTTGGCCACAGACAGGACCAGCACAACCGTAAGGCCGGTCGCGGCCGCGAGACCGCCCAGGAAATACATTAACGCGATGGTGGGCGACCTGGTGATGATTGCGATCATTAATGGTGCGAACTGAAGATTTTCTTGCTGCCCGAGAAAGTTATAGGCCCACAGCACTGGCATCACCGGCAGGCTTGCCAGCAACACATACAAAGGCACTCCCCAGCTGGCAGTCCGCAAATTGAGAGGATTCCTGTTTTCAGGAAAAATCATGTGGAAGATATGCGGAAG
>CAINTJ010000089.1 GCA_903853385.1 uncultured Gammaproteobacteria bacterium | reverse complement strand
TTGGCAGCATGGCCACTGCTCAACAGCAAGTACCCTTCGCCAACGGCGTACCGGTGGCACCTACCGGACTGGCTGACATCAAACTGGGTGCCGGCCCATGGCTCTATCACACCGGTGAAAACATGGACATCAAGGTGGAAGTGGTAGCACGCGATATCGAATACCCGATGGCGATGGCATTCAACCCCAAAGGCGAGCTGTTGCTGGTTACCCGCAAGGGCAAACTGTTGTCGATTGCCAACGGCAAAAGCACTGACATTCCAGGCGGTCCCCCATCGGTTTTTGCTGGTGAATCCGGTGGCCTGGGCACTTCCCACGGTTACATCGACATCGCGCTGCATCCAGACTTCACGAAAAACCAGTACGTCTATCTCAGCTATACCAAGCCCATTGCCGGCAGCAACCGTGGCGGCATTGCCATCGGTCGCGGCAAACTCAATAACGGCAAGCTGGAAAATTTCTCTGACATCTGGGACTCCCAAGGCAAGGGTGCCGGCGTATCGCGGCTGGCCTTCGCCAAAGACGGCAAGCTGATCGCCACCATGAGTGGCAATGATCCGCAGGATCTCAACACCATTGGCGGCAAGGTGCTGCGTCTGAACGACGACGGCACAATACCCAAAGACAATCCCTATGTTGGTACTCCGAACACCCGGCCGGAAGTCTATTCGTGGGGCCATCGCAGCGCGCTCGGTCTCGCGATCCATCCAGTGACTGGCGATATCTGGGAGAACGAGAACGGTCCCAATGGCGGCGACGAGATCAACATCATTAAGCCAAAAGCCAATTATGGCTGGCCCAAAGTCAGTCTGGGCCGAGATTACAAAGGGCCATGGCAATCGGAAGGCCCCAACCATCTGGGTTATGAACCCCCTATCGTGTATTGGGTCCCCGCGATTGCCGTGTCCGGCATGCTGTTCTACACCAGCGATGTCCTGCCAAAATGGAAAGGTGACGTGTTCGTCGGCTCGCTGCGCACCGGTGAAGTCAATGGTACCGGCCATATCGAACGCATCCTGTTGAATGACAAATTCGAAGAGCTGCGTCGTGAGAGTCTGCTGAGTGATTTGCATCAGCGCATGCGCGACGTCAAACAGGGTCCGGACGGTTATATCTACGTCGCTACCGAACAGAAAGACGGCGTGATCCTGCGTATCATGCCGGCCAAATAGGCCGGCATTGCCCGCGTCAGCCGCTTACTTGCCTGTCACCGGATTCTTGTAGTGATACGGTGGCAGGAACGGCCGCGGATACATTTCAAATTGCATGGAAGGTGGCGCGTCGGGCGGATTGGTCTGACTGATACCAGGGGCAGCAATCCATTGCAGGTCCTTCCAGCCGACATCGTAGGTGGCGAAATACGTGTTGAGCTGATGGTCAAGGTGCAACTGCCACACGCCATCACGCTTGACGAACAGGTTCTCATAGGTACCCCCCATGAAACGGCCGGTGCCACCATAATTGCCCATCAGGCTGAACGCACGTGAACGCATCAGTGCACTTTGTCCATCCGGTGCAATGTGGATCACTGGTTGATATTGCATGTGGTTGTGCAAGGTGCCTTTCAATTCATCCTGCACACCATAGAGATTGAGATTGCGACGCACGCTTTCCCGGCCCTTGTAGACACCGCGCAACGCGATTTCGATGGTGCCGTCACTGGTGAAGATACCGGTCAATTCATCCCATTTATTATGCGCGAGGTAGTAACCATAAATGGTATGCAGCCGCTCAACCGCATCAGCGTCCTGCAAAAGTCCTATCCGCTTTTCGAGCGAGGCCAGTGCTTCAGTCACCGCCGCCATGTCAGTCAAATTGGCAGCGGCTGCGGGTTGCGCATGTAGCGGCTCTGCAATGGCCGGATTGCTGTAATGGAACGGTGCCACAAACACTGACGGATAATTCTTGTAGTCAGTAGTGGGTGGCTGATCCGGCGGCAAGGTAGTACTGGCTTTGCTGCGCGGCAAAGCCGTGACTCCCCACCCATCCTGATACGGGGTCTTCATGGTTGAATACAGTTTCAGTTTGCTGAGTTTCCAAACGCCGTTTTCAAAACGATATTCATTTTCATACACGCCCGTGCCCCAGAAGTGGTTGATGCCGTGCACTGCCTCCTGCGAAAACAGATGCCAGCGGGCCTTGGCACTCTGACCATCCGCAGCCACACTGACAATCGGCTGCAATTGCATCTGTTCATTGAGCAAGCCTTCCTGCGGCCCCTTGGCTCCCAAACTCTTCAAATAAGCCAGTATGCGGGCTTTGCCGGCATAAACACCGGAGCCACCCCATTCGAGCGTGGCGTCATCGGTAAAGAGATCGGCGGCTTGCTGCCATTCATTCTTGTCAAAATAAAAGCCGAAAATACCCTGTAAATTTTCAATTTCATTTTCAGCTTCAAGATTGACAACTTCTGCCTGCAATTGTGCAACTTGCTGCGCCAGTTGCTGCAACGGCATGGGCATGTCTGCAGCCAGGACCAACGCTGACATACAGCTTGCCAGTAATGCACCCCGGCCGATTTTGCGCATTATTTTCAACTGTGGAAGCGGCTTCATGGCTTGTCTCCCAGTTTGGCAGAAGCATCGGTTGTCGCTGGTGGTACATAGGTAGCAACAGGATTGGGGAAATGGAACGGCAGCAACCAGGTTTCCGGCCACCAGCCATGATCTTCAGTGGGCGGAGCATCGGGAGGCAAGCGGCCGGAAACCCAGATACCCTTGTTAAAGTCTTCATTTTTGGCCCAACCCCCGGCGTACGACACCAGAAAGGCTTGTTGCCATTTCACTTTGCTGAGCTTCCAGATACCGTTGTCTTTCACATACTCGTTTTCAAATGGGCCTTCTCCCAGTTCGGCGTGCTTGCCCAGCTCACCCACCAGCAGGATGTTGCGCCACCGGGCCTTGGCAGTCTTGCCATCCAGGCCCAGAGTAACCACCGGCATCACTTGCAGCTGTTCATTAAGCTGACCTTCATGCAGCCCCTGCTTGCCCTGCCCCAGCGTGTAGAAATAGTCGCGGATGCGGTCTTTTCCGCTATAAACACCGTCCCGGGCCAATTCGAGAGTGGCATCGTCGGCAAACAAGGCAACTACCTCATCCCACAATCCTTTCTCTATGTAGTAGCCATAGGCACGTTGCAACTTCTTGATGGCATTGGCGTCCTTTACCTGCTCTGCCCGCGCCTGCAGGTCTTGCAACTGTTGCTGTAGCACCGCGAGATCCGCGGCTTCCCCCGTCACTGACTTGGCCTGCTCTGGCGGCGCCGAACAGCTGGATACCGCCAGCAAGGACACACAGAGCAAACTTCTGAATTTGTGTTGCCAGGCAGACTGTTTGGTTTTCATGGCCCGTTCCTTTCTGAAAAGTGGCTGGAGTTTGCCTGAGGACATTCAAACTTGCCAGAGAGCATGCATGACGATTGACTAGAACGCGCTGCACAGGCAGTGTTGGCTGCAGTAGCCACTGTTCCCGATTAACAGGATCCGCGCTTGAACCCGATCAAATTTTCGCTGCATATACTGCTGTTGACCGCAACACTGCTGCTCGCAAGCCGCGGGATGGCGCAGGCAGAACCGTCGCTGGCCGGGCATTGGCTTATCAACGAAAAGCTGAGTGACGACACCGACGATGAAGTCGAAAAGGCCATGAAAAAATCAGGGGCGAAGTTGATGACCCACAAATGGTTTGACCGTCGCAAGGACAAATATCGCGGGGGTCCGGCTGAGCAAGAAATCTATGACCGGCTTTCCTACGATCCGCTACTGACTATCTCCCGGCACGATGACAGTTACCTGTTCGAATATGCCGACGACTACAAAACGGTGGTCTATACCGACAATCACAGCCATAGCGTCAGCCTTAATGGCCTGGAAGCCTCTGAGGATTTTCTGATGGGACGCTGGGAAGGCGAGCGTTTCCAGGTGGAAATGCATCCCCGTGACGGCGGCTACGTCTATGCGACCTACACACTGATTGACGGCAGCAAAAAAGAAGGCAACAAACGGTTGCAGGCCCTCTTTACCATCAAGCCGGGCACATTCACCGAAGAAATCAAACTGGAAAGGGTTTACGACCGCAAACCCTAAGCAGTTGCGCTCAGCCCAGTGTCTGACCGAATCCATCCAGCGCCAGCGAATAGCGCTGTTCACCCTGCAGCCGGTACTCCAGGTACCAGGTCAGGGGCGGATACAGCACTACTTCCAGCACAGTCAGAATATAAAAATACAGCGCGCCGAATTCCACTGCAGCAGTGGTTTGCTTCCAGTGGGCAATGTCAACTTCAAGGTTCAGATGTAACTGTAAAGTGACATAAATAAACAGAGCAACCGACCAGCGCAATAGCGTCAAGAAGGTACGGGTAACACTGCTGAGCCAGTCAAAAATCAGTAAGGTGCCGCCACCATAAGTGATAAATACCAGCACGACATAAAACAACATTCCGGTAGTTCCGGCGATGGCGTGTGCGAACCAGGCACAGACAAAACCGGACACGGCAAAGATTATTTTCGGCACCAGCCGGAACATCTTGTGCTTGATTGAGAACAGCAACGGCATCAGCGGCAGGATGCCACTGGCAGCCACCAGGAACGCAGAATGGATGATCTCGCCCAGCAGAAGTTGGCTGGTACCTGGAAAATACTTGCCGCCGCTGGCCAGCGGAAAGTTGAACAACAGGCTCATCAGCAATAACGGTAGCGCAGCGGCCAAGCAAAAAATCAGCAAATGCTTAAGCGGCAGTGTCTTGATCACTTGCATGTGCGCGGCAGGCCCTTCGGAGGCAGGACAGCGGCTTGCTGTCAGCTGCCCGGATTATTGCAGTAAAGCCCCGGCCGGGAAAAGGGCGTGCAGGCAATGATCAGTTCAGGAAAACCAGCTGAGCGGGGTTTTGTGGACGGCGATACCGACAATATAGGCAAAAGTAAAAACTGCGCAGAAAAACGTGCCCACCCTGATGGCCTTGGTAGGCCCTCGGTTTAGGGTCATACCGACAAAAAACAGGTAAAACATCAAGAGCGTCAACTTGGAGGTCAGCCAGAACTGGTTGAATAACCCAAAGTTGACCATGAAGGCCATAGTGGCGCCGCTCAACAGGAACACGCTATCAATGGCGTGCGGGGCAATCAGTAACAGCTTGTGGTTGAGCCAGCGCGACTCGATCACCATCAGGTAAGAGCGGAACAGGAACCCCGTAAAGCTGATAAGCGCACAGGTCATGTGGATGGTTTTGACAGTTAAATACATCGGTGCTGGGATCCGGGGCTGGGGTCCGGGATGCTGGACGAAGGCGCAGGGCAGACAGGAAAGCGCCGGCAGCCTACTGGAAATGATGGCCCAATAACAGGGAAAAAGGTGCATTGATTACGGAAATATAGCGCCCCGCCCGGGCACTAGCGGCTGTTGCGGTTTTACTGGGGTTACCGGGTGACAAGACGACTGATTTTGAGGTGCAGCTCGTAGGTCTATGGTAAATTACCTGCTCAACTTTTTGTCTGACCCGATGCCGGCATCCTGACTGTTTTAGCAGTTTGCCGGCCTCCCGTTTTGGAACTCCAACCACCATGACCAAGACCTGCCGTGCACCTGACCCCAATACCAAGACCCCTCGCTTCAAGCTGCCTCCCAATGCGACTGATGCGCATTGCCATATTTTTGGCCCGGGCCACCTTTATCCTTATGCTCCGGATCGCAGCTACACACCTCCTGATGCCG
>CAINTJ010000088.1 GCA_903853385.1 uncultured Gammaproteobacteria bacterium | reverse complement strand
GACATCCAACCCTTGTTCGGCTGGAAAGCCTCCGCCTTCATGGCGCTGCATAGTGCTTTCGGGATTTTCGTACTCGGCACCGGTCTGCTGGTGTGCAGCCTCGGCTTGAGCCGCAAGCAGCATGAACACAATCATCTGTCATCCGCCGCCGCCGGCTTCATTGTGGTGGCCACAGTCACCCTGTTGTTGTGGAGCGGTCTCACGCGCCAGCAGGATGAACAAGTGCAGTCATCACTGGCAACCGACCTGCACTGGCTGAATGCCGGCATCATCAATTCCTACCACGAACATGCAAATGCCATTGAGCGCATGGGCTTGCGCTGGGAAGCCAGCAAGGGCACTCCCAACAATCTGTGGATGCAGGATGCCAGTGCCGAGCTCAACACCTTGCCCGGCTTACGCTCACTGTCATGGGTTGATGCAGCCGGCCTGGTACAGTGGCAACGAGCCCGTGCCGATAGCACACTGGATGCGGGTACTGATCTCACCCGCCACAGTGAAACTGCAACCGCTTTCCAACTCGCACATGACAAGCACAAGACCAGCTTTACCAAGCCGGCTTCGAACAGCCGGGAAACCACCTTCATGATGCTGAGGCCGCTCTTCACTGGCGGCCAGTTTGACGGTGTACTGCTGGCCGAATTCCAGATATCAACGCTGTTCGAGACGTTCCGACTATTGGATCCTGCCCTTGCCTTCCAGGTGAAGTTCGGCGCCAGCGCGGTCTATAGCAGCCCGCTGTTTATCAGGCTTGGCGAGGAAACCGGCCTGTCTGCTTCCACCCCGATGGCAGTTGGCGAAGGCGGCTGGAGCCTGCAAATCAAGGACGATTCCGCGTTGGCAGCGGATCTGCGCAGCTATCTGCCAACCTTCGTTCTTACTGCTGGCGGAGTGATGGCGGCATTCTTTGCAACGCTGCTCGGTCTGGCCAGTATCACGCGACAGAATCTGCTGGAAACCCGGCGTGCCAATGAAGCACTCAAAGCCAGCAAACAACAACTCAACCAGTTCCGCACCACACTTGATCGCACCCTTGACAGTGTATATATGATCGACGCCAACACGCTGACCTACTATTACGCCAACACGGGGGCCTTGCGCCTTAATGAATGCAGTGCCGGGCAACTGCATGGTAAACATCCCTGGGAAATGAACCACGCACTGACAGAAGCAAGCTTCCGCGCCCGCATTGCACCGCTGGTCAACCATGCAGTGGATTCGCTTACTTTTGAATCGGAATATCAGAAAGCCGACGGCAGCAAGATCCCGGTCGAATGTTTTCTGCAATACATTGCGGTTACCAATGAATCCCCCCGTTTCGTGGCCATCATTCGCGACATCACGCAGCGCAAGCGAATCGAGCAGATGAAATCCGAGTTTGTGTCTACTGTCAGCCACGAGTTGCGCACTCCACTTACTTCCATCACTGGCGCCCTGGGGCTGGTAAAAGGTGGCGCGCTGGGTGAAGTATCAACCGCTGTGCAGGAAATGGTCGATATCGCCTATAAAAACAGCCGCCGCCTGACTCACCTGATCAATGATCTGCTCGACATCGAAAGAATCGCTGCGGGCAAAGTCAATTTCGATTTGCAGGTGCAACCACTGATGCCGCTGGTGCACCAGGTAGTGGAAGGCACGCGCACTTATGGCACGGAACACAAGGTCCAGCTTGAGATAATGCAGGAAGCACCCGCTGTTGAAGTGCGCATCGACAGCCAGCGCTTGCTGCAGATCCTCAGCAATTTGCTGTCGAACGCCATCAAGTTTTCACCCGAAGGTTCCCGGGTGGAAATCAGCGTGGCGGTGCAAAATTCCAAAGTGCGCATCAGTGTGCGTGATTTCGGTCGCGGCATTCCGGAAGAATTTAACGCTCGCATCTTCCAGAAATTTGCCCAGGCCGATGCATCGGATTCGCGCCGGCAAAGCGGTACCGGTCTCGGCCTGGCGATAAGTCGCGAACTGGCTGAGCGCATGGGCGGATTGCTATCCTATGATTCAGTGTTTGGAAAAGGCGCCTGCTTTTATCTGGAATTACCGGTTTGCAACACAAAAATGGTTTCGCATGCACCGGGTCATGCCGATGGTCCCAGACTGCTGCTAGTAGAAGATGAACCGGATGCCTCGCTGTTGCTGCAGCAAATGCTCGGCAATGCCCGCTTCAATGCCGATATTGTCACCACGGGTGCACAAGCTCTGGCGGCCATCAAGGCTTGCCGCTATGCCGGCATTCTGCTGGATCTGCAGCTGCCGGACATGAACGGCATCGACATCATTCGACGCCTCAAATCGGAACCGGCTACCGCAGAAGTTCCGATCATAGTGGTTTCTGCCTATAGCGAAGATGGCAAGCTGATGATCAATGGCGATTTCTCCGACATCGTCTGGCTGCCAAAACCGGTGGACAAAACCCGACTCTCGCACCTGCTGGAACTGCTGTCATCCTCCCACCAGCTGGAATCCTGCCAGGTGTTGCATGTTGAAGAGGATCCTGACCTGACAGGAAAATACCGCAGTGGAATTGGGCAAGGTTGATTCAGTGCTGCTAAAATCAAAACTCACTCCTGAGCAATTGCTGGCTGCCATCCAGGCCAAAATCCATTCCTCGTAACCGAAGCTTGTCTGTGGCATGCGGTTGGAGT
Organism: uncultured Gammaproteobacteria bacterium; assembly: GCA_903853385.1. Classification (GTDB taxonomy): domain Bacteria; phylum Pseudomonadota; class Gammaproteobacteria; order Pseudomonadales; family Pseudohongiellaceae; genus CAILUG01. The sequence goes on along the minus strand of CAINTJ010000088.1, from coordinate 797 downwards.
TCCAACATGAAACTTGTCAATAATCATCGAGGGTGCCTCGCCGGCACGGGAACTGCTAGATAAGCCTCTCAATCGCTTGTTGCCATGAAGCCATCTTGGTTAAAGTGAGTCCCTCCACAGCAGTTTCAGGAGTCAGCCGTGTCCATTCATGTAGCTCTCAATCACATCACCGATTATCGCTATGACCGCTTGGTAGCCTTAAGCCCGCAAATCGTGCGCTTGCGGCCAGCTCCCCACTGTCGCACCCGCATTTTGAGTTATTCGCTGAAAATTACGCCTGATACACATTTCATCAACTGGCAGCAGGATCCGCAAGGCAACTATCTGGCCCGGCTGGTATTCCCGGAACCCACTCGTCGCTTCCGCATTGAAGTGGATCTGGTGGCGGAGATGAGCGTGCTCAATCCCTTCGACTTCTTTCTGGAGCCCAGTCACGAGCATTACCCGTTCAGCTACGACGACAAACAGACTGCCGAACTCGGCATGTATCTGGAAAAAGGCCCGCTTTCACCATTGTTTACCAACTATCTGGCCGGTATCACGCGCGTGAAAACCCAAACCATCGATTATCTGGTGGCCCTTAACCAGCAATTGCAAACAGATATCGGCTATCTGATCCGCCTTGAACCCGGCGTACAAACTCCCGAACAAACACTGGCCACGCGCTCCGGATCCTGCCGCGATTCGGCCTGGCTCATGGTGCAGCTGTTGCGCCATCTGGGAATTGCCGCGCGCTTTGTTTCGGGCTATCTGATCCAGCTGGTCGCGGATGTGAAAGCCCTGGATGGCCCCTCCGG
>CAINTJ010000087.1 GCA_903853385.1 uncultured Gammaproteobacteria bacterium | reverse complement strand
GCATGGGTCGCGAGCTGAACATCTTCGAAGAAACCGCTGAACACGCGGATCGTCTCATTCTGCAGTCACCACTGCTATCGCCCGACAAATTCTATAATTTGCGCCATTTGCAGCGGCCTGGTTATGAATCGGCCGATATCAATCTGAACTATGCGCCCGAGACCGGTCTTGAGCAGGCGGTCCATGACATCAAGGCATTGGCGGAAGCAGAAGCACGCGCCGGCAAAATGCTGCTGTTCATATCCGAACGTATGCCGCCGCAAGGCCAGCTGGTCATCAATGCCTTGCTGGCCACCGGTGCCATTCACCATCATCTGAGTAAAATCGGTCTGCGCTGCGATACCAACCTGATTGTGGAAACCGGCAGTGCACGCGATGCGCACCAGCTTGCCTGTTTGATCGGCTATGGCGCCACGGCAGTGTATCCGTACCTGGCATATGACGTGATTGATCGCATGATCAACACCAAAATGCTGCAGATGGGATCTCTGGAAGCCCACAAGAATTACCGCAAAGGCATCAACAAAGGCCTGATGAAGATCATGTCCAAGATGGGCATCAGTACCATCAGTTCCTATCGTGGCGCCCAGTTGTTCGAAATTGTAGGCTTGGGCGATGATGTGACGGGTGTGTGTTTCCCCGATTCACTCAGCCGCATCAAGGGTGCAAGTTTTGTTCACTTGCAGCATGACCAGGAAAGTCTGGTGCATGACGCCTGGCTGCCACGCAAAAAAATCACGCAAGGCGGCCTCATGAAATTCGTGCATGGCGGCGAATATCACATGATCAATCCGGATGTGGTGCAAACCGTGCAGGATGCCGTGCGCAGTGGTGATTTTGAAGACTATCGCAAGTTCTCCCAGCTGGTGGATAACCGGCCCATCTCCGCGATCCGCGATATGTTTGGCTTGCGTGACGATGTGCAGGCGATTCCGCTGGAACAGGTGGAACCGATTGAAGCCATCCTGAAACGCTTTGATTCCGCCGGCATGTCGCTGGGGGCCTTGTCACCGGAAGCACATGAAGCGCTGGCCCAGGGCATGAACCGTTTGGGAGGACGTTCCAACTCCGGTGAAGGTGGTGAAGACCCGATCCGATTCGGCACGGATAAAAGCTCCAAAATAAAACAGGTGGCCTCAGGCCGCTTCGGAGTAACGCCACATTATCTGGTGAATGCCGAAGTGCTGCAGATCAAAATTGCACAAGGCGCCAAGCCCGGTGAAGGTGGCCAGTTACCAGGCAGCAAAGTGAACGGACTGATTGCCCGGCTGCGTTATTCCGTGCCGGGCGTTACCTTGATTTCGCCGCCGCCGCATCATGACATTTACTCAATCGAAGATCTGGCGCAGCTGATCTTCGACCTCAAGCAGGTCAATCCCGAAGCCATGGTATCGGTGAAGCTGGTATCCGGCCCTGGTGTCGGCACCATCGCCGCGGGTGTCGCCAAAGCCTATGCCGATCTGATCACGATTTCCGGCCATGATGGCGGCACTGGCGCGAGTCCGTTGTCTTCGATTCGATATGCGGGCACGCCATGGGAAATCGGGCTGTCGGAAGTGCAGCAAGCGCTGCGTTCCAACGATTTGCGTGGCCGTATCCGTCTGCAAGCAGATGGCGGTTTGAAAACCGGGCTCGATGTAATCAAGGCGGCGATTCTCGGCGCGGAAAGTTTCGGCTTCGGCACCATCCCGATGGTGGCGATGGGCTGCAAATACCTGCGCATTTGTCATTTGAACAACTGTGCCACCGGCGTTGCCACCCAGAACAAGGATCTTCGCGACAAACATTTCATTGGTCAGCCGGAAATGGTGATGAACTATTTCCGTTTCGTGGCGCAGGATACCCGCCAGTGGCTGGCCAAACTTGGCATCAGCAATCTGGTTGACCTGATCGGTCGTACTGATCTGCTGGAGCGGGTACCGGCCCAGACTGAAAAGCAGGCCAGCCTCGACTTCTCTCGCTTGTTCGAGAATGACTATATCCCGGCCGAAAAGGAACGCTACTGCAGTGTCAGTCGTAACCCGCCTTCGGACAAGGGTGAGCTGGCTGAGCACATGGTGAAGGAGATATTGCCGGCGATTGAAAATCGTACCGGTGGCATCTTCAACTACCAGGTGAAAAACTTTAACCGTTCGATTGGTGCACGTTTGTCTGGTGAAATCGCCAAACGCTATGGCAACCAGGGCATGGCAGATGCCTCGATCAATCTGCGCTTGAATGGCTCCATCGGTCAGAGCTGGGGTGTGTGGAACGCCGGTGGCCTTAACATGCATCTCGTCGGCGAAGCCAATGACTATGTCGGCAAAGGCATGGCAGGCGGCAAGCTGGTCGTGGTGCCGCCGCCAGGCAGTACCTTCAAAAGCCAGGACACTTCGATCATCGGTAATACCTGTTTGTATGGCGCGACCGGAGGCAAATTGTTTGCTGCCGGCACTGCCGGCGAACGTTTCGGTGTGCGCAATTCCGGTGCGCATGCAGTAGTGGAAGGCGCTGGTGATCACTGCTGTGAATACATGACAGGCGGCTTGATTACGGTACTGGGTCGCACCGGTCATAATTTTGGTGCCGGCATGACAGGCGGTTTTGCCTATGTGCTGGATCTCGACAAGGACTTTGTCGACAAGTACAACCATGAGCTGATTGAAGTACATCGTTTGCGCAATGAGTTCATGGAAGAGTATCGCAATCATTTGCGCAGTGTGATTGAAGAGTATGTAGCCGAAACCGGCAGTGCCTGGGGCCAGCACATCCTCGACAATTACATGGATTACTTGCGCAAGTTCTGGCTGGTGAAGCCGCTGGCAGCCAATATGAAAAATTTGCTGCAGCACGTTACCTTGAATCCGCAATAAACATCGTTGCCGTGCAAACGGCAATGTGTGAGCGCAATTGGTGAGCAGAGAGTCGCGAATGTCATCATCATCGTCAGAAATCATCGTCAAATCCAAAGACACGTTCCGGTTCGTCAAGACCGGGCGTGCCGATCCCGAGAAGAAGGAACTGTCCGTGCGACAGACCGAATTCGTGGAGATCTACAGCCCGTTCAAACAGGAAGATGCGGAAGTCCAGGCTGACCGCTGTCTGGAATGTGGCAATCCCTATTGCGAGTGGAAGTGCCCGGTTCATAACTACATTCCCAACTGGCTCAAGCTGATAATGGAAGGCAACATTCTGCAGGCAGCAGAATTGTGTCATCAGACCAACACCTTGCCGGAAGTGTGCGGCCGCATCTGTCCACAAGACCGTCTGTGCGAAGGAGCCTGTACCCTCAATGACGGTTTCGGCGCGGTGACTATCGGCAACATCGAGAAATATATTGTTGATACCGCGCTGGCCATGGGCTGGCGGCCAGATCTTTCCCAAGTGGTACCCACTGGCAAAAAGGTCGCCATCATTGGTGCCGGCCCGGCCGGTCTGGGCTGTGCCGACGTGCTGGTGCGGGCCGGAGTGAAACCGGTGGTATTTGATCGCTATTCGGAAATCGGCGGGCTTTTGACCTTCGGCATTCCGATGTTCAAGCTGGAAAAAAGTGTAATGCATCAGCGCCGCGAAATTTTCGAGGACATGGGCATCGAGTTCCGGCTCAATACCGAAGTAGGCAAGGACATCAGCTTCCAGGCCTTGCACGATGAATTTGATGCCGTGTTCCTCGGTATGGGAACTTACAACGCGATGAAGGGCGGCTTCCCCGGCGAAACTCTGGACGGTGTCTATGAAGCGCTGCCCTACCTGATCGGCAATACCAATCATCACATGGGTTACAAAGGCAAGGAGTCCTATGTCAGCATGGAAGGCAAGCATGTGATCGTGCTCGGTGGCGGTGATACCGCGATGGACTGCAACCGCACTTCCGTGCGTCAAGGCGCCATCACAGTGACCTGCGTCTATCGTCGTGATGAAGACAACATGCCCGGCTCCAAACGCGAAGTGGAAAATGCGCGTCAGGAAAGCGTGAAGTTTGTGTTCAATCGCCAGCCGGTGGAAATTGTCGGCAGTGAAGGCAAAGTCACCGGCGTGAAATTTGTGGAAACCCGCATGGGACCTCCTGATGCCAAAGGTCGGCGCGTGGCCGAAGCCGTGCCAGGCAGCGAACAAATTGTGCCGGCCGATGCAGTGCTGGTAGCTTTCGGGTTCCAGCCGAGCCCTGCGCTCTGGTTCACTGAGTTCGGCATCAAGGTGGATGCGCGCGGTCGCGTAGTGGCGCCTGAGCAAGGCGCGCGCGCGTTCCAGACGTCGAATCCCAAAATCTTTGCCGGCGGCGACATGGTGCGTGGCGCAGATCTGGTGGTGACAGCAATCTGGGAAGGCCGTAAAGCGGCTGACGGCATCCTTGACTATTTGCATATCTGATATCGTATAACTGACTGGGACGCAGCATGGCTGAATTGCTTAATGACCGCTTTCTGCGCGCCTTGCAGAGACAACCTGTGGATGTAACGCCGGTGTGGATGATGCGGCAGGCAGGTCGTTATCTGCCCGAGTACCGCGCCATCCGTGCCAAGGCCGGAAACTTTCTCAATCTGTGTACCAATCCTGAACTGGCTTGTGAAGTCACGCTGCAACCACTGCGTCGATTCGAGCTGGATGCCGCCATTCTGTTCTCCGACATTCTCACCGTGCCGGATGCGATGGGCTGTGGTTTATATTTCGGTGAAGGCGAAGGCCCAAAATTCCACAAGCCGGTGCGAACTGAGGCCGATGTGGCTGCGCTGCCAGTTATCAACTCCGAACGTGATCTGCCCTATGTGATGAGCGCAGTGAAGCTGATCCGGCGCGAGCTGAACGGTTCAGTGCCATTGATCGGTTTTTCCGGCAGCCCGTGGACCATCGCTACTTACATGGTGGAAGGCGGTGGCAGCAAGGATTTCGCCATCATCAAAAAAATGCTGATGGCGACACCAGAGATAATGCACGCGTTGCTGGAAAAAGTGGCGCTGTCGGTCATTGATTATCTGAATGCACAGATACGCGCTGGCGCCCAGGCCGTGCAGATTTTTGATACTTGGGGCGGCGTGTTGAGTCCGCATGCCTATAAGGAATTTTCGCTGGCTTACATGCGCAAGATTGTGGCGGGTCTGCAGAAAGAAAATGAAGGCCGCAAGGTGCCGGTGATAGTGTTCACCAAAAATGGCGGACTCTGGCTGGAAGCCATTGCCGACATTGGTGCCGATTGTGTCGGGCTCGACTGGACCATCGACATCGGCGCTGCGCGCGCCCGCATCGGTGACAAGGTGGCGCTGCAAGGCAATATGGATCCTTCTACACTGTATGCGCCGCCGGCGCGCATCCGCACAGAAGTGGCATTGATTCTGCAACAGTACGGCAACGGTGCCGGCCACGTGTTCAATCTTGGCCACGGCATTCACCAGCATGTGGACCCTGACCATGCCAAGGCTTTCATTGATGCGGTGCACGAGCTGTCGGCCCGCTATCACGGGTGAACACTGCGATGCGCCGGAAGCTCACCCATGGTCATGCTTTCGTCGCTCTGGGTGCGAACCTGCCCAGTGATCTTGGCAGTCCGGAAGACACGCTGCGGCGCGCGATGGCGGCGCTGATTCCGCTCTCGCAACACCTGCCGGTGATTTCCGGCATCTATGAATCCGAACCCAAAGACTGCCCGCCGGATTCACCGTCCTATCTGAATGCGGTCGTCGCAATCCTGCCCTTGCCGGACGAAACGCCGTTGTCCTTGTTGCACAAATTGCAGCACATCGAAAATCGCTATGGCCGGGTACGCACTGGCCAGGTCAACGAAGCGCGTACCCTTGACCTTGATCTTTTGGCTTTCGGTAGCGAGCAATGCGCAACGCCCGAACTGATCCTGCCGCATCCGCGCGCGCATGAGCGCCGTTTTGTGTTGTGGCCATGGATCGAAATTGCCGGTGACGCCTGGCCTTTGGCCGGGCGTACCCTTGCGCAGTGGTTGGTGGATTGCCAGGATCCGCCTTTGAGCCTGCTGGAGTAACGCGTGGCATCACAGCGGATCAATCCAAATCACTGAGCAGTGCTGTCTGTACCAGCCAAAAAAAACCCGGCAGAGCCGGGTTTGAAAGATGACGTTACCAAACGTCACAAGTGATTGACAACTGTCGGGGAGAAACTTGGAATTATAGTAATCACTTGCCCGTCTGTATTCTGAGAACCGGATCACTCTGGCAGCAAAAGTTAGTGATCGGCAACGCAGATTGCGTGGTTAAATTTCAATAGTCAGATCAAAACCTTCGTCATTGAGGTTGAACTTGCCGTCTTTGACCGCGTACAGCCATTTGGCGGATTTGGTCATACCGCCCAGCGGGTACAGATGCACCTGGTTGATGCCGCACTGGGGATCGGTGGCCTGGTAGTTGGCGAGATCGCGGGTCAGTTTGTCGGGCATGCGAGTGGTCAGCAGCTTGGTGATGTTGGCGGCTTGACGCGTGATGATGCGCATCGAAGGGCCGATACCGCAGGCAGTGGCGTGCGCCAGCAGCGTCTTGATGGTGGCCAGGCCTGGAATGCCGATATGGATCGGCAGCGTGTTGCCTTCGGCGCGGATGCGTTTATCCCATTCAATGATCGGTTCGGCTTCAAAGCAGAACTGGGTGGTGATGTACATATCGATGCCGTGCTCTTTGGCGTAGGCGTTTTTTTCCAGTAGGGCTTTGGTAACTTCTTCCGGTTTGATGTCAGGTGAGCCTTCGGGATGGCCGGCTACACCCAATTTCTTGATGCCGTATTTCTGGAACAGGTTGGTGCGCAGGATCTGCATGGAGTCGGAGAAATCGCCGACCGGGTTGGTGACGCCACCACCGATCAACAGGGCTTCGTCCACCTGGGCTTCGGCTTGCAGGATTTTCAGGTTTTCTTCGAAGAATTTCAGATTGGGAATGGAGCGGGCAGCGAAATGCGGCACCGGCTTCATGCCTTCTTCAGACAGGCGCTTTACGGTGGCAACGGTGTCGTTGAAATCGGAACCGGGCAGGAAGGTAACGAACACCGTGGTGCCTGGATGCAGCAGGTCGCGGAAGTTTTCAATTTTCTTGGCACCACCAGGGGTTACTTCCACGGAACAGTTGTCGAGTAATTTTTTGATATTGTCGGTTTCGTTGGCCACGGGGCGCTACCTATGTTGAGGAAAAAAGAGGCCGCATTTTAGCCCTCGCGGCGTGGCGGGTAAACCAAACCGGATGGTTCGGCTAAAAATTCGCGCTCAGGCCGGGCTCAGCGACAGCTTTTCGAGGCGAAAATCGAAGGATTCAGCACCTATACTGCAGTAAATATGGCGCTCGGACACGGTGAGGCTCAGCGTCAGTCGCCGTTCCAGTCGTTTGACCAATTGTGCCAGCACTTCGCGGTCGAGTTCGTACAACTCAATCGATCCAGCCTTGTGGATACTGGCTTCGCGCAGTTTGCTGACTAGCTGGCGCGCATCCTTGTGGCAATAAACTACCACCCGCGGCGCGGCCTTGCTGGCCTGATGCAGGCGTTCGGCGGTGGGAGTGCCGATTTCCACCCATAAAGTCAGCGCGCCGGTCAGGTCGCGGGCAAACAGTGTGGGTTCATCGCGATCGGCCAG
>CAINTJ010000086.1 GCA_903853385.1 uncultured Gammaproteobacteria bacterium | reverse complement strand
GGTTGCCGATCACCGCGCCTTCAATAACCGAGTTGGCATTGATGACCGTGCCATTACCAATCTGGCAATTTTTTAGTTCACAATTGGCACCAATAATTACATTACTGCCCAGGATTACCGTGCCTGACAGAATTACATTGATATCGATTTCAACATCCTGACCTGCAGTCAATGTTCCGCGCAGATCAAACCGGCTTGGGTCCCGCAATGTTACCCCCGCCAAAAGTAACTTCCTTGCTTCTCGCTGTTGAAAATGCCGCTCCAGTGCTGCAAGTTGCAACCGATTATTGATGCCGGCCACTTCCTGTTCATCGTCGCACACTGACGTGTGCACCTGGCATCCATCAGCCAGAGCCAGCTCCACGATATCGGTTAAATAATATTCGCCCTGTGCGTTATTGGTTTTAATTCTTGGCAGCCACTGTCGCAGCCGTTGCACTGGAATCGCCATCATGCCGGTATTTATTTCCTTGATGGCTTTCTGCGATGCTGTTGCATCTTTGTGTTCGACAATCGCCGAAATTTCACCATTTTCATTGCGTATAATCCGGCCCAATCCGGTTGGATTGGCGACATTGCAAGTCAGCACTGCCATGCTGTTTTGGCCTGCTGCCTTCAGCAATTTATCCAGTGTTGATACCTGCACCAGCGGCACATCTCCATAGAGCACCAGCGCAATTGCGTGTTGTTCAAGATATGGCAGCGCCTGGTGTACCGCGTGGGCCGTTCCGAGCTGTTGTTCCTGCACTACACAATTTACTTTCTGGTCTGCCACAACCTGGCGCACCAAATCTGCTCCGTGCCCGATCACAATCTGGGTTGTTGTATCAGTGAGTTGTGCCGCTGTATCGAGCACATGTTGCAGTAGTGGTCTACCTGCCAGTTTGTGCAGCACTTTGGGCAGACTGGAAAACATGCGGGTGCCTTTGCCAGCAGCTAACACCACTACATTGATTGTCTGCATGGGATTTCCTTGCCTGTTTCGGAGAGAAGCAAGGATAGCAAAAACTCAGGTGTTCACGTGCCACCTTTCTCTAAATCCTGCAAGGTGCAGGATTTTGGCAGTACTATTTACCCAGCTTCTTGCGCAGCTGCTGGATTGTACGGATTTGCGCAGTGGCTTCCGCCAACTGGGTCGCAGCCCGGGAATATTCGAATGCAGCATCCCGATTAATGACCGCTTCTTCTGCTTCACGTTTGGCCAGCTCTGCCTGCACTTCATCCATATCGTCAGCGCGAATCGCTGTATCCGCCAGAATGTTCACTACGCCAGGCTGCACTTCCAGATAGCCGCCGGAAACGTAGTAAATCTGCTCTTCTCCCGCCTGGGTTACCAGGCGCACCGGGCCAGGCACCAGCGCAGTAAGCAGGGCGGCATGGCCGGGCAAGATCCCCATGTCGCCCAGCACACCGGTAGCGACCAATGATTCGACGCGACCAGAGAAAATCCGCGCTTCGGTGCTGGCTATATCGCAGTGCATCGTCATTGCCATGGTTTCAATCCTGTTGCGCGAGGTTTATCAGACCGGATTTGCTGCTTACTTGGCAGCCATCTTGGCAGCTTTTTCGACCACTTCATCAATGCCGCCTACCATGTAGAACGCCTGCTCTGGCAGATTGTCATAGTCACCGGCCAGGATGCCTTTGAAGCCGGCAATGGTGTCTTTCAGCGTCACGTATTTGCCTTTGGAGCCGGTAAATACCTCGGCAACGGTGAACGGCTGCGAGAAGAAGCGTTCAACTTTACGGGCACGGTTCACGGCCAGTTTGTCGTCTTCTGACAGTTCGTCCATACCAAGGATGGCGATGATGTCTTTCAATTCCTTGTAACGCTGCAGGATGGTTTGTACACCACGGGCAGTTTCGTAATGCTCCTGACCGATCACCAGTGGATCCAGCTGGCGGGAAGTGGAATCCAGCGGGTCAATCGCAGGGTAGATACCCAGCTGCGCAATGGCGCGAGACAGTACCACGGTCGCATCCAAATGCGCGAACGTGGTGGCTGGTGACGGGTCAGTCAAGTCGTCCGCTGGTACGTATACGGCCTGGATGGATGTGATCGAGCCGGTTTTGGTGGAAGTGATACGTTCCTGCAACTGACCCATCTCTTCGGCCAGTGTCGGCTGATATCCAACCGCCGACGGCATACGGCCCAGCAGGGCTGATACTTCAGTACCTGCCAGCGTGTAACGGTAGATGTTGTCGATAAACAACAATACGTCGCGACCTTCGTCACGGAATTTTTCGGCCATGGTCAGTCCGGTCAATGCCACGCGCAGACGGTTACCCGGCGGCTCGTTCATCTGGCCATATACCATTGCCACTTTGGAATTCTTGAAGTTTTCGGTATCAATTACCTTGGCTTCCTGCATCTCGTGGTAGAAGTCGTTACCTTCACGAGTACGTTCACCCACACCCGCGAATACGGAAAGACCGCCGCGTGCTGTCGCGATGTTGTTGATCAATTCCATCATGTTGACGGTTTTACCTACCCCGGCACCACCGAACAAACCAACTTTACCGCCTTTCGCAAACGGGCATACCAGATCGATAACCTTGATGCCGGTTTCCAGCAATTCATCCGAAGCAGCCTGCTCATCATAAGTAGGCGCTTTGCGATGAATCGGCATACGTTCCTTTTCGCCGATAGGACCACACTCATCAATCGGGTTGCCAAGTACGTCCATGATGCGGCCAAGGGTTTCTTCACCTACCGGCACACTCACTGGTGCGCCAGTGCTGCTCACGACCAGGCCACGGCTCAAACCTTCGGTAGAGCCCATCGCGATTGTGCGCACAACGCCGTCGCCCAGCTGCTGCTGAACTTCCAGTGTGATGTTCTTGTCAGACACTTTGAGGGCGTCATACACCTTGGGCACGGAATCACGTGGAAATTCCACATCTATAACTGCACCGATGATCTGGACTATGCGACCGCTACTCATGTTCGGTTCCTCTGTTCGCTATGGTTCTCGCCTGATGGGCGCTTTTAACTTTATTGAAAATTCTGGTGTTTGGTGTGGCCGTTATACCGCGGCCGCACCGGCGACAATTTCTGACAATTCCTGGGTAATCGCGGCCTGACGCGCCTTGTTATAGACCAGCTGCAATTCATTGATGATGTCACCGGCATTGTCGGTGGCACTTTTCATGGCAACCATGCGGGCAGCTTGTTCACAGGCGTTGTTTTCGACAACAGCCTGATATACGAGTGACTCGATGTAGCGGGTCAACACGCCGTCCAGCAATTCTTTCGGTGCAGGTTCGTAGATGTAATCCCAATGGTGTTTCAGCTCGTTTTCATCGGAAGGCAGTAGCGGCAGCAGCTGATCAACTGTCGGCTTTTGTGTCATCGTGTTGACGAATTCATTACTGACCAGATACAAGCGATCGATTTTCTGGCTCAAGTAACTGTCGAGCATTACCTTGACGGCACCGATCACATCCGCCACCGACGGTCTTTCACCGATATTGCGCACTGCTGCAACGACGTTACCGCCGTAGTTGTTGAAGAACGATGCGGCCTTGGCGCCAATCGTACAGATATCTGCGGCTGCGCCCTGTTCTTGCCACGACTTCATTGAACCCAGCATGGCTTTGAACAGGTTGATGTTGAGACCGCCGCACAAGCCACGATCGGAGGCTACAATGATGAATCCGACCCGTTTTGCCGGTCGCGCCACCATGTACTCATGCTTGTACTCAGGATTGGCGCTTGCGATATGACTCACCACATTGCGGATGTTGATCGCATAGGGCTTGCCTCGCTGCATCGCTTCCTGCGCTTTGCGCATCTTGCTGGCAGCCACCATTTCCATGGCGCTGGTGATCTTCTGAGTATTTTTAATACTCTTGATCTGGTTGCGAATTTCTTTGCCGACCGCCATGGTGTGTTACCAGGTCTGAGTAGAAACGAAGTTATCAAGTGCGGCTTTGAACGATGCCGCGGTTGCATCGGTGTAGTCGCCGTTCTGATTGATGGTCTTCATCAATTCACCGTGGCTGCCATTCATGAACGACAACAACGACGCTTCAAAATCAGCAATCTTGTTTAATGGCACTTTCTTCAGATAGCCTTCATTGGCGGCAAAAATTACTACTGCCATTTCAGCCACGGATTGTGGTGAATACTGTTTCTGCTTCATCAGCTCGGTAACGCGCTGACCATGTTCAAGCTGAGATCGGGTCGCATCGTCAAGATCAGACGCGAACTGGGCGAATGCTGCCAACTCGCGATACTGGGCAAGTGCCAGACGGATACCACCACCAAGCTTGCGGATGATCTTGGTTTGAGCCGCACCACCCACACGTGATACTGACAGACCAGCGTTCATGGCAGGACGAATACCCGAGTTGAACAAACTGGTTTCCAGGAAGATCTGGCCGTCAGTGATCGAGATAACGTTGGTAGGAACAAAGGCGGACACGTCACCCGCCTGGGTTTCGATAACCGGCAGGGCAGTCAGCGAACCCGTTTGACCTTTAACGGCGCCTTTGGTGAATTTCTCTACATAGTCAGGGTTTACCCGTGCTGCACGTTCCAGCAAACGGCTGTGCAAATAAAACACGTCGCCAGGATAGGCTTCACGGCCCGGGGGACGGCGCAGCAACAAGGAGATCTGGCGGTAAGCCCAGGCCTGTTTGGTCAAATCGTCATAAATGATCAGCGCGTCCTGGCCACGATCACGGTAGTACTCGCCCATGGTGCAGCCGGTATAGGGCGCCAGAAACTGCATGGAAGCAGGATCAGAGGCGCCGGCAGCCACAACTATCGTGTGCTCCATGGCGCCGTGTTCTTCCAGTTTGCGTACCACTGCAGCAATTGAAGACTGCTTCTGGCCGATGGCCACATAGATACACTTAATACCGGTGCCTTTCTGGTTGATGATCGCATCAATAGCGATGGCGGTTTTACCAACCTGACGGTCACCAATGATCAGTTCGCGCTGACCGCGGCCGATCGGCACCATGGCGTCCAGCGCCTTCAGCCCGGTCTGCACCGGTTGTGATACACCCTGGCGGGCAATAACGCCGGGGGCAACTTTTTCAACCGCGTCGGTCAACTTGGTATTAAGCGGACCTTTGCCATCGATAGGATTACCCAGCGCGTCAACTACGCGACCTTCCAACTCGGGACCAATTGGTACTTCCAAAATACGCTTGGTGCAGCGGCAAGTCTGGCCTTCTGCCAGCTTCTGGTAGTCACCCAGCACCACCGCGCCGACTGAATCGCGCTCAAGGTTAAGCGCCATACCGTAAACGCCACCTTCGAACTCGATCATCTCGCCATACATCACGTCGGCAAGGCCATGGATACGGATGATGCCGTCAGACACACTGACGATGGTGCCTTCATTCTGGGGCTGCGCACTTACATCCAGCTTTTCAATGCGCTGTTTGATAATGTCGCTTATTTCTGATGGATTCAGTTGCTGCATGCTGGATTCCTCAACTTAATTCCTGAATTCTTGCTCGGTAAAATTCTTGGGTACTTTATTTATTACTTTCTTGTCTGGTGAATTTGGTATTTGCTATCGCAGCCAATTACACACTCATTGATTCAGCCAGTTTCTTCAATCTGCCGCGCACAGAGCTGTCTATGACCAGGTCGCCTGCGCGCACCACAACTCCACCAATAAGGCTGCTATCCACGCTGGTGGTGAGTTTCACTTCACGCTGCAGACGCTGCTTCAGCACGGCGGCCAGTTGATCGGTAGCTGTCTGATCCATGCTGAACGCCGACACCACACTAACGTCTACGCTTTTTTCCCGTTCCGCTTTCAGCTGTTCAAACAACTGGACAATTTCAGGTAGCAAATCCAGCCGCTTGTTCGCTGCCAGCACGCGCACAAAATTTTGCGCAGGGGCATCAAGTTCGGTGCCACACAAATCAATCAGCGTCTGTGCTTGTTCGCCCGTGCTGCGCGAAGGTGTGGAAAGAAAACCGGACACTTTTTTGTCGCGCACGAGAGTGCCCAGCAGATCCAGACTTTTAGACCATGCACCCAGCTGACCAGCGCTTTCAGCAGTGCTGAACGCCGCTTTCGCGTAGGGCCTGGCCAGTGTAGTAAGTTGTGCCATGGATTGTGTTCTCTTGGCTTACAAACTGGCAGCCAGCTTGTTCAGGAGCTCGCCATGGGCTTTTGCATCGACAGTGCTTTGCAGAATCTTCTCTGCGCCAGCCACCACCAACACCGCCACCTGGTGCCGCAAATGTTCACGCGCCTGGCTGACCTGTTGTTCGATTTCTGCCTGGGCACCGGCCTTGATGCGCACACCTTCTTCGCGAGCCTTGTCTTTGGCTTCATCAACGATCTGGTTCGCACGCTTGTTGGCCTGATCGATGATGCCGGCAGCATGGGTTTTGGCTTCTCGCAACATGTCGGTAGCACGCTCTTGTGCCAGCTCCAGATCCTTGCCTGCACGCGACGCTGCTTCGAGACCATCAGCTATTTTCTTCTGACGATCCGACAACGCATTGACGATGGGCGGCCAGACCAGTGCCTGGCAGAACCATGCGAAAGCAAAGAATGCGATTATTTGACCAATGATGGTTGCATTCAGATTCATAGTCGTACTCACCTCACAGTTGGGGCGGGGATAAACTCGCCACAACTTCCAGAACAGCTTTCTCTAACCGGAAAAGATTTTTCGCTGGTTGCTTTATTAAACGTGGAACGGCTGGACGAAGATGAAAAACATCGCCATACCTACGCCGATGATCGAGATTACGTCCACGAAGCCAGCAATCAGGAAGAACTGGGTCTGCAGGCGCGGAGCCAGTTCGGGCTGACGTGCCGAGCTTTCGATCAGCTTGCCGCCGAGGATGCCGAACGCGATCGCTGTGCCAGCACCACAGATGCCAAAGATCAGCGCTGCTGCGAGCAATGTGTAGGCGAATATAGTTTCCATTGTTGTCTCCAGGGTTGATTAAAGGTTATTGCTAAAAAGTCGGTGGTCGGCTCAATGGTGCTGATGGGCCTGGTTGATATAAACGATTGTCAACATCATGAACAAATAGGCTTGCAGCGGTATTACCAAGATGTGGAAGATGGCCCAAGGCAAGGCCAACGGCAACTGCCAGTAACCCATCAGGCCTATTACCAGGAAAATCACTTCGCCGGCAAACAGGTTGCCGAAAAGTCGCAAGGCTAGCGAAACCGGTTTGGCCAGGAACGCCGGAAGCTCCATTACGATGTTGAGTGGTATTGCCCACTTGCCGAACGGCTGCAGCGTCAACTCACCTACGAAGCCGCCTATGCCTTTGTTCTTGATACTGTAATAGAGAATGAGAATGAATACGCTGAGAGAGAAGCCGATGGTGATATTGACGTCGGTGGTGGGTACTGCCTTGAAAAAGAGGTGGGGATTGCCGGCGGCTATTTGGACCGCTCCCGGGATCATGTCCACTGGCACCAGATCCATCAGGTTCATCAACAGAATCCAGCAGAAGACGGTAAGAGCGACCGGGCCCAAAAAGTCACATTTGCCGTGAAAAGTGTTTTTGATGCTGTTTTGTACCATCTCCACCACAAACTCTACGGCGTTTTGCAGTCCGCCCGGCACGCCGGAGGTGGCTTTACGACTCACCAGCAGGAACACGCCAAGGAAAATAAGGCCGAGCAATGCGGAAATACCCATGGTATCAACGTGTATGGACCAGAAGCCCATGGCGTTGGCTTCTTCGACCGTGTGGGCCAAGCCCAATTGACCATCAGCTCGCTTGCCGTAGGTCAGAAAGTTCAAATGGTGGCCAATGTATTCGCTGCCGCTTGCATACTTTTCAGCACCAGCCGCAGCATGTTCTCCATGCGCCGCAGCCGCAATTTCGTTCACATTTGCTTCAGCTGTTTCTGCCATTGACTATACCAGTACCATTATGATTTACGTTTGTCGTTGATCTTGCTGGCTGAAACCACCAACCCGGCAACATGCATCACCAAAAAACCGCCGAACACGCTGGCCGGGCTTAGCGGGCTCACCAACTTGAAAACCGTCATAAAGCCCAGACTAATCAATCCAAGCTTTATCGCTTCCGCGATGTAGGCATTTTTTACTACTTGTTCCATTGCCCGGGCCCCACTTACTAAAAAATAGCGAAACATGAAATAAATGCCTGGCAACAGCGATATCAATCCGCCCAGCGCTACCGAGTACCCACTAACCTTCCCAAGCGTTGTTATGGCAACCATAAACATGATTAACCATAGCAGACTTTGATAGAGCGCAACTCTGTAAATCGGGTAGTTATGCATGGCACAAGGGCCGCCCTTGAAGGCGGCGCATTATATTGGCTGCCAGTTTGGCCGGCAACACAAATGTGTCTGATTTTGGTGCGGATTTTGGTTTTTACCGTGTGTCGGTGCTGGAGCTAGTGGATGTGTGCCAGAATGCCATCCAGTTGATCCAGCGAGCTGTATTTCAGAATTACACGGCCTTTGCCTTTAGCCCCATGCTCAACCAGTACTTCGGCACCAAGCTTTTCAGCCAGCTCGTTCTGCAAAGTCTGGATGTCGGGGTCGATTGTCTTATCCTTGTTGATTTTTTCTGCCGTTGCTTTGCCTTGGAACGAGCGTACCAAAGCTTCGGTTTGGCGCACTGACAGACTTTTGGCAATTACCGTTTTGGCGGCCGCAACCTGTTGCTGGTCTATCAAGGCCAACAAGCAGCGGGCATGGCCCATTTCTATGTCCCCATGCTCCAAAAAGGTCCTCACTTCCGGTTGCAGATTCATCAACCGCATAAGGTTGGTGACTGTTACGCGGGATTTACCCACCGCATCGGCTACCTCTTGCTGGGTTAGTGAGAATTCATCCTGCAATCTTTTCAAAGCAATGGCCTCTTCCATCGGATTGAGGTTTTCTCTCTGGATATTCTCAATCAGCGCCATCGCAATGGCTGCGTTATCCGGAACGTCGCGGACTAGAACCGGAATTTTGTCGAGCCCAGCCAGCTGTGTTGCGCGCCAGCGGCGCTCTCCAGCAATAATTTCGTATTTATTGTTGCCTATGGGTCGTACCACTATCGGCTGCATCACGCCTTGTTGCCGGATGGAGGAAGCTAGCTCCTCCAACGATTCATTACGTATATCCAGCCGCGGCTGGTATTTACCTGGTTGAATAAACTCCACCGGTATTTGTCTTAACACCCCGTCCTGCGCTGTTGGCGCTACGGGATCAGAGGCTGCCAGCAGTTGTGATCGGTGTTCTGCCGATGGCTGGTTTGCTGATTTGCTGTTCTTTACTCCGCTCAGCAGGGCATCAAGTCCCCTTCCCAACCCCATTTTTTTGGTTGCCATGCTATGCCTCATACCCTTGCTTGATTGGCTGCGCCGTTGTGTCTGCAGGCATGCTGCGTCTTAGCACTTCTCCTGCCAGCGCCAGATAAGCCTGGGCTCCGGTTGAACCCTTGTCATAGGCAATCACTGGCAATCCGTGGCTCGGCGCTTCCGCCAGCCTGATGTTACGAGGAATAACCGTGCGGTACACGCTGTCGCCAAAATGCTGTTTGAGCTGATCCGAGACTTGCATCGTCAGGTTATTGCGGGGGTCAAACATGGTCCTGATGATGCCTTCAATTCCAAGAGCAGGGTTGAGTGCTTGTTGTATTGCGGAAATCGTATTGGATAGGGCTGACAAGCCTTCGAGCGCATAATACTCACATTGCATGGGGATCAGGACCGCATCTGCAGCTACCAAAGCATTCAGCGTCAGCATGTTCAGCGAAGGTGGGCAATCAACGATGATGTAATCAAAGTTGTTGACAAGCTCCGCCAAGGCTGATTTTAGACGGAATTCCTTGTCGTCCATGCCCAGCAATTCGACTTCTGCTGCCGTGAGATCGCCATTGGCAGGCATTAGCGAATAACCCGCTTGCTCCGCTTTCACTACGGCTTGTCCAGGCAGGCACTGGCGGGTAAGTACTTCATAGGTCCCCAGATCAAGCTGATTCTTGTCAATACCACTGCCCATCGTGGCGTTGCCTTGGGGGTCTAGATCCACCAACAGCACGCTTTTCTGCATTCTTGCCAGGGACGCGGCCAGATTGATGCTGGTTGTGGTTTTTCCGACTCCACCTTTTTGATTGGCAACAGCAAAAATCTTGGTCACAACCGCTACCTGTATGAGTACTTGATGTTATTGATCCCGCGGCCCTACTCGCCTGATATCCAGCAAATGGCGGGTAACGGTCGTGCCTGGTACTTGCAGCGGATGGCTGCCAAACAGCATGAACCCGGCTGGAAGTTCGTCAATTTCAGTTTGGGGGTATTGTCCTTTCATTGCCAGCATCCGTCCTGTCGCAGAAAGCAGGTGCTGGCTGCATTCAATGAACTTACTTAATGACGCGAAGGCTCGGCTGGTGACGATAGCAACTTGCGGGGTTATTGCATAGCCTTCAGCACGGGCATGGACTGCATGGACGTTGCTTAATCCAAGATTGGCAGCTGCCTGAAAAATAAACCGGGTTTTTTTGCTGTTACTGTCTATCAAAAAGAATTCTGTTTCAGGTTGGCAAATAGCCAATACCATCCCGGGCAACCCGGGCCCGGTACCCACATCGGCGATACGCTCAGCTTTGGTGAAGGGCAGAAGTGTAAGACTGTCCACAATATGGAAGGTCAGCATTTCCGCCAGGGTGTGCAGTCCACTTAAATTGTAGGCTTTATTCCATTTATGCAGCAGCGCAAGATATTTGAGCAGTTGGGCCTGTTGTAGTTCTGTTACATCCAGTTTCAACTGTTTGATTGCGTCGGCCAGCGTTACTTGTAATTGTGCCCTGGCCTCATCAGACTCTGAATTATCTTTGGGTAATGTCATGCAATCCTGCTGATTCCATCAGTACTGGCAGTACCCACGGCTTGCACCTGGTGCCTTTTCAAATAAACCAGGAGCAGAGAAATGGCTGCCGGTGTTACTCCCGGGATCCTTGAGGCCCGTCCAATGCTATCTGGTCGTTGATCCGACAATTTTTGTTTGAGCTCGTTGGACAAGCCAGGGATGGATCGATAATCAAAATTTTCAGGCAACCTGGTGATTTCATGGCGACTTATTTTTTGTATCTCTTCTAATTGCCGATCTATATAGCCTTGGTATTTGAATCGTATTTCTACCTGTTCCGCGACTTCATCGGTGGGCATCGAGTCACGGTGTCCGGCATCAACACATGCCTTGCCAAGCTGGTGATAACCTACCGCAGGTCGAGCCAATATTTCGCTCAACCGGTATTCATGCGTCAACGGATGTTCTAACAATGGCTCAATTAGACGTGATAATTCTGTTTCAGGCTGCACCCACTGCTCTTTCAACCAGGCGCTTTCTTTTTCTACCGCTTCACGCTTTTCATTGAAGGCCTGCCACCGCTCATCGTTAACCAGACCAAGCTTTCTTCCGGTTTCTGTCAGCCTGAAATCAGCATTATCTTGTCTAAGCATAAGTCGATATTCCGCGCGTGAGGTAAACATGCGGTAAGGTTCGCGCGTGCCTTGTGTCAGTAGGTCATCAACCAGTACGCCAATATAGGCTTCATTTCTTCCCGGGCTCCAGGGATCTCGCTCTTGCGCTGCCAGCGCAGCGTTTACACCTGCGAGCAAACCTTGAGCTGCAGCTTCTTCATAACCGGTAGTGCCATTGATTTGGCCGGCAAAATACAATCCTTTGATATGGCTGGTTTCGAAAGTTGGCTGTAAATCACGCGGATCAAAGAAATCATATTCGATCGCATAACCGGGACGAATAATATGAGCGTTCTCGAAACCTTTAATGGAGGCAATTAATTTGCGCTGCGTTTCAAACGGCAGACTTGTCGAGATACCGTTAGGATATAACTCATGTGTTGTCAGGCCCTCTGGTTCAACAAATATTTGATGACTGGATCGATCGGCAAAACGAACCACCTTGTCTTCAATTGAGGGACAGTATCTTGGGCCTACACCTTCGATAACTCCGGCATACATCGGTGATTCATGAAGTCCACTTCGGATGATTTCATGGCTTTGCTCGTTGGTGCTGGTTATAAAACAACTGACTTGTTGTGGATGTTCTTCCGCTTTACCCAAATAAGACATCACCGGCGTAGGAGCATCGCCGGGTTGTTCAACCATTACGGAAAAATCTACTGTGCGAGCATCAATCCTGGGCGGGGTTCCTGTTTTGAGTCGACCTACTCGTAACGGCAACTCCCTTAATCGTTGAGCTAATGCAATTGATGGAGGATCGCCAGCACGGCCGCCTGAATAATTGTTTAATCCAATATGAATCTTGCCACCCAGAAAAGTCCCGGTTGTCAGCACAACCCTGCGGGAATAAAACTTTTGTCCCATCTGGGTCACAACACCTTCGACCTGGTCACCGCTAACAATCAGGTCATCGATGGCCTGCTGGAAGATAAGCAGGTTTGGCTGGTTTTCAAGAATGCCCCTGATCGCCGCCTTGTACAGCACCCTGTCGGCTTGTGCCCGCGTGGCACGGACTGCGGGGCCTTTACTGGCATTGAGGATTCTGAACTGTATGCCGGCTTGATCAGTGGCTTTCGCCATAGCTCCACCCATGGCATCAACTTCACGGACAAGATGGGTTTTACCAATGCCGCCGATGGCAGGATTGCATGACATCTGGCCCAGTGTTTCGATGTTATGGCTGACCAGTAAAGTTTTGGCACCCATTCGGGCAGACGCAAGTGCAGCTTCGGTGCCGGCATGGCCTCCACCCACAACGATTACATCAAAGCGTTCCTGAAAGCCCATGTGTGTCTCACCGACTATTGCAAAAGGGTTAATTATACGTGGTTTGAACGCAGACAGTTCAGAGTTGTCTTTTCATACACTGGGATGTCTATACATCTATATATGAATATTATATTTATGTTATTTATTTACTACTGTTATTAAGGGGGTGGTTTACTGTGCAAATCACCTAAGACTACTTAGAATTCAAGGAGTTGTTTTATTTCAAACATTGTTAGGAACGTAGTTGCTGTTGTTGTATTACCGGTTACAGTTTTGTATAAAACCGAGGTGTTTTATGGGGTGCCTCAAAAACTAAAAGTAATCAACAATCAGTGGACACGTTATGCGTACTTCTTCTAACAGCTTGTCCTGACTCTGCTAAGAAGCTATCCACAGGTTGTTAGCTTCATTTACCTACACAGAAGCTGCTGAAAATTGCCCCAAGTAGATCATCCGTAGTGAACTTGCCGGTTATCTCATCGAGATGCTGTTGAGCAGTCCGTAACTCCTCAGCCACCAGCTCACCGGCATTTAAATACTCCAGGCAATGTACTGCTTTCATTAATGAATCCCGGGCTGTTGTCAAAGCTGCCAAGTGTCGCCGTCGCGCCATAAATCCACCATCAGATCCAGGCACCAAACCTGCGCAGGTTTTCAGGTACTCCTTGAGTAATTCCAGACCGTCACGTGTGGCGGCGGATAGAAATAGTTGTTGAGGAACCGAATCCAGATAAACAGCAGACTTCAAATGACAAAGGTCAATTTTATTGAACACCAACGATAGTCGATGCAGAGGCAATCCGGAAAGTTCCTGCCAAACAGGAAGAGTTCTAAATACATCCCTGTCGTTTGCGTCGAACAGCAAGAGCACATGATCAGCCTCAGCCAGGGCTTTGCGTGCCCGCAGGATGCCCTCAGCCTCTATTGGATCATCGCTTTGACGCAGCCCAGCAGTATCGGTGACATGCACTGCAATGCCATCGATATTGATTATCTGTTGGAGCATGTCGCGGGTTGTGCCTGCTATCGGCGTAACTATTGCTACTTCATGTCCGCATAGAGCATTCAGCAAAGTAGATTTGCCAACGTTGGGTGCTCCTACAATAACTACACGTAATCCTTCTCTTAACAGGCTTCCGGTTTGAGCTTGCGTGAGAGTAGTGTTTATTGTCGAAACCAGGGTTTGCAGTCGGGCAAGGATGTTACCCCTGGAAAGAAAATCGATGTCTTCATCGGCAAAATCAATGGAGGCCTCTACATACACGCGCAGCTCAATTACTTGCCGTACCAGCTCATATACCAGTTTGGAGAAATCTCCTTGCAGCGAGCGAACCGCATGCCTTGCCGCCTGCACAGTACTACTATCAATGAGGTCAGCAATGGCCTCGGCCTGTGCCAAATCGATTTTGTTATTCAGAAAGGCTCGTTCGGAGAATTCACCAGGACGTGCCAGTCGTGCACCCAGGTTAACTAGTTGTGTGAGTATTTGATCGACAACTACGGGACTGCCATGACAGTGAAATTCACAAACATCTTCGCCGGTGAATGAGTGAGGGCCTTTGAAAAAAAGGGTTAAACCAGTGTCAATCAGCTCTGCGGTGGAAGTTTGGAACTTTGAAAATAAGGCTATTCTCGGCTCTGGGGTCAGATCAGTCAGACTCTGGCAATAGGCTCTCGCTTTGGCGCCGGATACACGAATTACACTGACCCCACCTTTGCCAGTTGCTGAGGCAAGAGCACAGATCGTGTCATTTTGCGTGTGCATAAATCAACTGGCGTTGGCGGCCGGCTTGTTATGCCGCACGTTGAAATACCACTGCTGGAAAATGCCCAGCAACCCGTTGCATAAATAATAAATTACCAGCCCGGCCGGCATCCACAAAAAGAAGATTGTGAAGATCACAGGCGTGAACTTCATCATTTTTGCCTGCATGGGATCCGCAGCCGGGGTGGGATTCATGTGTTGCTGAAGATAGTTAACGCCGCCCAGTAAAATGGGTAACAGGAAATAAGGATCAATCACTGACAAATCCCGATACCAGAGGATAAAAGGGGCTTGCCTCAATTCAACACTTTCATTTAATACCCAGTAAATTCCCAGAAATATTGGCATTTGCACAAGCATTGGCAAGCAACCACTGAAAGGACTAACACCTTCTTTTTTCCAAAGCTCCATTTGCGCTTGCATGAATTTCTGCTTGTCATCGCCGTAACGCTCTTTCAACTGATTTAATTTGGGCTGAATGCGCCGCATGCCCGCACTGGAGGCAAAACCTTTTCTGGAAAGAGGATAAAGC
>CAINTJ010000085.1 GCA_903853385.1 uncultured Gammaproteobacteria bacterium | reverse complement strand
TGCCGCGAATATACTATTGATGCGATGATAGGCGGCAAGCAGGAGCAGGTGCGGGGCGATGCCTGCCGCACTGCCGATGGCAGTTGGGCGGTCAAGCAGTGATGCAGAAGCTGATTGGAGTTGTGCTTATGCGTAATCACATGTTGCTGAAACTGCAGTTGACCGCCGTGGTTTTGCTGTTGGCCAGCCGTACTTCCTACCTGCGCACCGATGTCGTTTCGTTTCATGAGGGCAAGCTGCCGCAAGGAGAAAGTATCAGGGTTGCTGCGGCTGATCCTGGCAAAGCCCGCTTGTTCTAAGGGCGTGTGCAGAGCCGCGGCCAACAAAGCCAGCTGCCAGACATCATGCCGTATTTGATAACCGCAATGTTCTCCAACTTTCCTGGTGAAAGCAGTGTGACCAAGGTGGTGACAATTGAAATGAATGAGTGAGGTGGGTGCCTGGGTAATGGTCACGACAGCTGCTGGTGGCGGAAGCAGCTGGTCAGATGATCGTTCACCATGCCGGTGGCCTGCATATGCGCATAAATGATGGTAGGGCCCACAAAAGTGAAGCCGCGCTTTTTCAGATCCCGGGAAATCTGTTTGGCCAGTTCGGTGAGCGGCGGAATGTCCTGCATGGTCTGGCGCCGGTTCTGGATGGGTTGGCCATCAACAAAAGCCCAGATGTATTGGTTGAAGGTACCGAATTCCTCACGCACTTTGATAAAGGCCTTGGCATTGGTGACGGCGGCTTTTACTTTGAGGCGGTTGCGCACAATGCCGGGATTCTGCAGCAGTTGTGCCAGCTTGTGGTCGTCATAACGTGCAATCTTGTTCCAGTCGAAATTATCAAAGGCCTTGCGATAATTTTCGCGTTTGCGCAGCACGGTGATCCAGCTGAGGCCGGCCTGCACGCCTTCGAGGATGATGAATTCAAACAGCTTGTTGTCGCTGCGCACCGGCACGCCCCATTCCTTATCATGGTAGCGCTGGTAAAGCGGATCCTCGCCGGGCCAGGGACAACGTGGTTTGGACAAACTGGCTGACATGCTGAACAACCCTTGGGCTGGGTAAGTCAGCTCAAGCCTAAGCCAGCATGGGGGGTGGAGGAAAGCCGGATCTTGCCTACTTCATTCACGTTTGATCTATGCTGAAACGGTTTAGCGTGGAGGTGCCAGCATGATGCGACCGGCCAGTGGAGGTGTGAATGGACTATTCAAACCGAGGTATTCCTGCAGTGCTTCCAGATCACCGCCGGCCAGCGTGGCGTCCACACCGGCACCGAAAGTGGTAAAGCCATCGCCACCTGCGGCCATGAAATCGTTGGTGACTATCCGGTAGCGGCGTTGCGACTGCAGTGGTTCACCATTGATGTGGATGGATCCGGGTACCAGATCCGCTTTGCCTTCGCCTGATGCGCGCCATTGATAGCGCAAGCCTGCAGAGACATGCAGTATACGGCGAGGTTCGCCAGCGAATTGCTGATGCAGCACGGCTTCGATGTCAGCACCCGTCATGCTCAGCACGGTCAGTGCATTGCCAAACGGCTCAATCGTGAAGAGATCGGCAAAGTTGACCGCGCCGGCACTTTTCAGTTCGCCGCGGACACCGCCGGGATTCATGAAAGCAACATCCATGCTTTGCCCGGTAATGCGCTGCGCGGCTGCGAGCATCGCATCCGCAATGACATTGCCCAGCACGCTTTCTCCTGCCGGGGTTTTGGCGGCGGTCAAGGGTGCAGTGATGATGCCAACCTGGCGTCCCATCAACGGTTCGACCAGAACCTTGTAGCTTGCGACCAGCGCGGCGATGGCAGGATCTTCGGTGACAGTGTCGGTTGCCACCACCAGTGTCTGTGCGCTGGCAACAACGACATCATGGCTCTTGCGATCAAGTGTGAGTGAAATGTCGCTCAGTTGCGTGCCATATTGGCCGGCAGAAGTGAGCAGCATGCCGTTGACCCTGCAGTTGTAGGCGCGATGTGTGTGGCCGCTGATTACCACATCAATGGACTTGTCCAGCTTCGGCATGATGCCGGTGATGGCGCCGCTCAGGCTGGCGCAATCATCAGGGCCGTTCTTGGTGGAGCCGCCTTCGTGAATCAATACCACCAGCGCTTCAATGCCTTCAGCGCGCAGTGCTGCCGCTTCGCTATTGATGGTGGCAGCTTCATCGAGAAAATGCAGGCCGCTGCGGGCGTATGGCGTCAGGATGGTCGGTGTTGCCTGCAGCGTGACGCCGATGAAGCCGACCCGGATGCCGTCAAATTCACGAATGGCGTGAGCTGGGAAAATGGTCTGGCCTGTGCTGTCGTCAATGACGTTGGCAGCCAGATACTGGAAGCCGGCTCCCGTGAATGGTGCCGGCCCGATGCAGCCAGTCTGCGGGTTACAGCCCCCGCTTTGCATGCGCCTCAATTCGGCCAAGCCCTTGTCGAACTCGTGATTGCCAACCGCTGACAAAGCAAGGCCGAGGCCGGAAAGTGCTTCGATGGCCGGCTCGTCATGGAAGCTGGACGACAACAGGGGACTGGCGCCAATGAGATCGCCGGCACCGACCACCATTGAATTGGGATGCCCGAGGCTACGTTGTTTGATCAGGGTTGCCAGTCTCGCGATACCGCCGCTGCTGAGCGGATGGCGGTCGACCGGCGACAGCGGCAGTCCGGATACCGGCATTTCCAGTGCGCCGTGAAAGTCATTCAGGGCCAGTAACTGTACTTCCACCGTGGCTGAGGCTGGTGCATCGTGATCACCTACCGTGACACTGTTGCAAGCACTCAGCAACAGCGCCAGGGCAAGTGCAGAACCTGGCAGTTTCAACAAGCGCATCAGAAGCTCAATTGCATGCTGGCACTCACAGTGCGTGGTGCGCCCAGCGCAAGCGTAGGTTGTGAAGGTGTGAAGCCTGGCAATGCCACTGCTCCAGTGGTTGACGAAATACTGCCGAAGAACTGTGTGTCAAACAAGTTATACACATTCAACTGCAATCTCAGCATGGAGCCGCTCGCGCTGGCCGGGAACTCATAGGCAGCATTCAGATGGAACACCGCATAGGAGCCCACTGCAGCATCATTCAGATCGGTGGTGAAACGCTTGTCCACCCACTTGCCTTCCAGACCGAGCGTCATGTGCTCGATTGGAGCCAGTTCCAGGCGCATGCCGTAGGTCCAGACTGGCGTTTCCACGATTTGCTTGCCGGCGACAGGCAAAGTGGTGGTGGCGCTGATAGCGAGGTTGTCTTTCATTTCACTGTGGTTCCACGAGGCCATCGCACTTGCCGTCATCCAGTTGGTAAGGGCCCAGCCGGCTTGCATGTCGAAGCCGCGCAGGTCGACCGAGCCCACGTTGCGGTCGACCGAAAAGCCCAGATCGGAATCGAACGACGACACGATGCGGTTTTTGTAGTGTGACTGCCAATAAGCGGCAGAAGCCAGCAAGCCTTTGCTTTTAAGGCGCCAGCCCAGATCAACCGAATCGGTTTGCTCTGGTTCCGGATTCGCGCGGGCGATGCTGCCATTGGCGGCCCGGCTCACGGCATAGAGGCTGTCGGTGCGCGGCGCCGACAGGCCGCCGGCATAGGAAGCATAAACAGTCTGGGTGTCTGTCAACACATAGGTCACACCAATATTGGGCAGCATCTTTTCGAATTTTGCTGTGCCAGAGTAAGGTGGAATGAATTCAGTAGTGGCGGTGCCAAAACGCACGTTGCCGTTGGCCAGTGTGGTTGAGGGTGCTTGTGTCGTGCACAGCACGTTGGTCGAAGCATTCTGCGAGTAGCAATACTGATTGAGCTGGCGTGTGAAATACGGCGCACGCAGACCGAGGTTCAGCACCAGCTTGTCATCGAGCAGCTCGGTGCGGTATTCGATTGAGAACTGGTTGAGTTCAGCAACAGAATAGCGGTCGCGGCCGCGCAGGTAACTGCCATCGGCGGTATAAACCTTGAGGCCGTCACGACCCCCAAAGACGTTTTCAGGATTGCCTGCGCTGTCAACCAGGCCGTATTCACCCGTCTGGCGATGTTTGCCGTAATCATAGGCGTAAGCGAAACGCAGCACCTGGCTCTGGGAAAGCTCCCAGATCAGTGATGCGTTAAGCCCGATGCGGTTGGTGTTGGTGGTATTGGGAGTATAGAAGCGTACGCTGTCGAGAATGTCGCCATCACCATTGAGATCCCAGCCGGCCAAAGCGGTCGCGCCAGTGACACGGCGGTCGGCACCGGTGCCGGGATTTTCGTTGACTAAGGTAGTGCCGCCGCCATTGGCCAGCACATATTGATAGGACGGATCCAGTGTCAGCCGCAGCTTGTCGCTCAGGTTCCACAGTGAACTCATGCGCAGGTTGCCGGTGTCGGAAGGATTGATGCGCAAGTTGTAATAGTTGGTACAGGCGCCGGGATTCACAATGTTGTCGTTGGCAGGCAGTGCCGTGGTTGCCGCCACCAGCGTGGCGTTATCGTCATCCTTGCTGCCGCTGGTGCGGCCGGCTCGCACACAGCTGATGTTGTTGTCGTACAGCCGGCCGAACTGCTCCCAGGCTGCTTGTGTTGCATTGCGATAGAAATTGTTGCGGTTGACGTTGTAGTGCAAGGACAGCGAGATGAAGTTGCCGTTGTCGAGCGCCTGGTAAATGCGTGCATTCAGTTGCCGTTTGAACATTTCTCCGGGCCCCTTGAACTTGTCGTTCTGTGCATAGGAAGCAGCCAGATAGGCGCGCGTCTGCCACGGGCCAAAAGCGCCTGTATCCAACATGCCGAAATAGCGCTGAAAGTTGTCCTCACCACCTGACATCGAGAGCAGGCCATCAGTCATTTCAGCGGGCAGACGCGTGGTGGAGTTGATGGTGCCGCCTATCGCGGAAGCGGTGGGGCTGTCGACATCGGTGGTGCCCAGATTCACATCCAAGTTCTTGATAAGCTCAGGGTCAATCATCTGGTTGGTATAAATCGCGTAGTTGCCGGTGTCGTTGAGTGGAATTCCATCGAAGGTCAGCGAAACACGCGCACCATCAAAACCTCGCAAGCGCAAATTGCCCCCGGAATTGCCATAGGGATCATTGTTGGTGAAATTAAGCCCTGGCACTTGATTGAGAGCATCCAAGAAGGTCTGCCCGGAGGCCGAATTCTTGAGCATGTCGCCGGTAATGCTGACGCGTGATTTGGCTGCATTCTGGTTACTGACGCCTGCCAGATTGATATTGCCAACGCCTTCGATGATGATTTCTTCCATGTGCTCGGTAGCGCGCGTGCCGGTGGACTGGCCACAAGCAAATTCGCTGGTGCCGGCTGCCAGCAGCACGGCCAGAGCAAGACGCGACAGTCTTGGTATTGCAGCAGGAAAATCAACGTATGAAGCAAGCATGCAAGTGTCCCCGGTTTGAGTTGAATCAATGCGGGTGCACAGTAGTGATCATGCATTAATGAACAATAAATCCTTGGTAAATTCACCGCAATGCTTGAATTAATACTCCACCAAGGAATGAAGTATTTTTTAAAAAATGGGTTCAGAACATCCGCTGAACTGTTAAGAAGTGTGGGTGCTCCATGCTGGCAAGGACGCAGCACACATCAACTGCAGGCCGAGGCCGTTGGCATTGTCACGGCCCACGTTCATGGCGGCCGCGGAAGCGGTAGCTACGGCATCGGCTCCTTTGCGTCGTTCTAGTTGCTGCAGCGCCTGGTCGGCCTGCTCTGGATCAATTAAACACCTTGTTATGGCAATCTGCAGTGGCAC
The DNA here is from genome assembly GCA_903853385.1 of uncultured Gammaproteobacteria bacterium. Taxonomy (GTDB): domain Bacteria; phylum Pseudomonadota; class Gammaproteobacteria; order Pseudomonadales; family Pseudohongiellaceae; genus CAILUG01. The sequence goes on along the minus strand of CAINTJ010000085.1, from coordinate 7,304 downwards.
CATCGGGTAAGATGGAAGCCGGATTTGTCCAACACCTGATTTGCCCGTGAAAAGGATATGCGCATGATCAATGACCTGTTATTCAGACAACTGTTTGACCAAAGCTCCGGCACCTGGACTTATCTGCTGGCCGATATTGATTCACGGCAGACGCTGCTGATTGATCCGGTCTATGAGCAATTCGAGCGTGATCGTGCCTTGATCCAGGAGCTTGATCTCAGGCTGCTGGCCTGTGTGGACACCCATTGTCATGCCGACCACGTCACCGGCGCCTGGCTGTTGAAGCATTCGCTTGGCAGCAAGATATTTGCGTCGGAGCATTCCGGCATAGCAGGGCTCGACCGCAAACTGGGCGACGGCGATACCATCCATTTCGGCAAAAATATGCTGCGGGTGCTGGCCACGCCCGGTCATACCAATGGCTGTATAAGCCTGGTACTGGCAGAACAAAAAATGGTGTTCACCGGCGACAGTCTGTTGATCCGCGGTTGTGGTCGCACCGACTTTCAGCAAGGCTCGGCCCACAACCTGTTCAGCTCTATCACCAGCAAGCTGTTCACGTTGCCGGATGACTTCGTGGTCTATCCCGGCCATGACTATGTGGGCCGCACCGCCAGCAGCATCGGTGAGGAAAAACATCTGAACCCGCGCATAGGCGGGGCCGCCAACGAAGGCGATTTCGTCGGCTACATGGAAAACATGAAGTTGCCGCATCCGAAACAGCTGGCTATCGCCGTGCCGGCCAATTTGCAAGCGGGTCGCCCCAGTGATGACCGCTTGCCAAAACAGCCAGGCTGGGCGCCGGTGGTCACCACTTACAGCGGGGTGCTGGAAATTTCGCCGCAGTGGGTGGCGGCGCATCTTGATCAGCTATATGTGCTGGATGTACGCACGCGTGTGGAAGCCGACGAAGAGAGCACCCGTATCAAAGGCGCAGTAATGATCCCGGTTAACGAACTGCGCGATCGTCTGGCGGAAGTGCCGGCTGACAAGCCGGTGATGACCTTGTGCCGCTCCGGCAAACGCTCCACGCTGGCCTGCACCATCCTGCGCAGTGCCGGCCGGGAACAGGTGGCCAGCATCAAGGGCGGCTTGCTGCGCTGGCAGGAAGAAGGTCTGCCAGTCCAGTAAGGCAGCCAACACCCGCATCCAAAGGGCTGCGGATACAGCGGAACTCCTGGAATGAAGAGGAGCAAGATCACATGAGCTGGAGCGAGGACACCAATCCCCTGGAGTACCTGCTGTTGTCACGTCTTGACGGGGATGCGTCAGGGCTCGGTGACTTGATGCTGGCTTGTCATAGCAGCCCAGATGACAGTGGTACTTGTTCACTATGAAAATTCATTGTTCATTGTTCATTGTTCATTGTTCATTGTTCATTGTTCATTGTTCATTGTTCATTGTTCGTGCGAGCCCGGTGAACCCTTCGACTTCATTGCCTGTTTTGAATTCGCTCCATGACATACCGGGTTGTTCGACAAATCACTGGCGCAATTGCGGGCAGTACCAGCTCCCCGGACTTGCTCGTCTCCGGCTTTTATAAGTTGCAGTTTGCCGTGGTTTCTGCACAGAATTCTGACATCACTTGCCACTTGTAAGCTGCCGCAGCCCCGCGCTCCAGGATAACCACACCATGACTTTGCGAACCCCCCGTTATGTCGGCTTTTTGCTGAACTTGTGGTTGCTGGTGGGCGCAGCCGGCGTGCGGGCAGACACTGCCCCGGTTTACACCTCGCTGGATCATGTCGAGTTCCTGGTCACTGACCTGCCGCGCTCACTGAAGTTCTATACCGGCTTGTTTGGCAGTGAAGTGATGAAAAATCGCAAGACCGAGCGCCGATACTTGCACCTTGGCAGCGGCTATCTGGCAATGGAGCAGCAGATCAGCGCACGCGTGGATCATGTGTGCTTCGGGGTGCGAGATTTCAACTTGGCCGGCATGCACAGCTGGCTCAAGCATGAAGAGCTGAGCTGGCAGGATTATCCGAGTGGGCGCGATCTGCGGGTGGATGACCGTGATGGCACGCGTGTGCAGGTGGCGGCTGCTGACGGTTGGCTGTTGTTGCAGCAGGACACGGCCTCGCCTGAGGCGCTTGCTGGCAAAGTTACTCCGTTGTTTCATCCGCTGGTGCTGGATGAGGTATTTATCACTGTCACCAATCTGGAAGTGGATTCGCTGCACTATGCGCGCTTGCTCGGCAAGACCGGTGTGATGTCGGCGGGCTCGTTGTGGTTTGAGCTGGGTAGTGCGCGTTTGCGCTTGAGTCAGGCGCCGGTGGGGCAGGTGCCGGGGCTGAATTATTTTTCGGTGCTGATTGCCAATACTGATCTTGGGGCGGCGGCAGAGGCGGTGTTCAAGGCGGGCGGGATTATTGAGAATATCCTGCCGAATGGCTTCAGTTTTTGGGATCCGGACGGGTTGCGGGTGGAAGTGCATGTGGCCAAGTTGCTTTAGCGCTTTCTCTTTGGTGCACAGCCTTGGGCCGATAGCTGCTGCTGAAACACACCGTTAATACGTCCCTGTAGGCTTGCTTCGGCCATCCATGGCCTCAGACAGTTTCAAAAGCATCTATCGGCCCAAGGCTCTCCAATATTGTGCGAAATTCTTTTGCACTGATTTTTTCCAATGCTCGCAAGTCTTGCGTGAAATTCCTTTGGCTTCCTTTCTTTTTGGTCGTTGCGCCGGCTCTTGCTCGCGCAGACGCTGCAGTTCCTGCGTAGCGCGGCCTGCAAACATTGAGGCTCGCAGCCGCTTTTCAAGGCTGAAAATTTTAAAAATATCCTCTTGAAATGATTGGGGGTGGCTCTATCTAGTGTTTGCGCCAGGAGCTCATTGAGATCTGGCGCAAGTGCCAACTGGTCCGCGCGGACAGCCGGCAACTACCCACTTAACCCTGAACCATTATCGCTTGATGAGGATATGTTATGACTACTTTCGATTTGTCCCCGCTCTATCGTTCTACCATCGGTTTTGACAACCTGGCCTCCTTGCTGGATTCCGTCACCAATAATGACCGCAACCAGCCGGCCTATCCCCCGTACAACATCGAATTACTTGAGAAAGACAAGTACCGCATCACCATGGCGGTGGCTGGCTTTACCGAGGATGAAATCTCGCTGACCAGCGAAAACAACATGCTGACGGTAGCGGCCGCCAAGACCGGCAAAGAAGCCGAGACCAAGCGCACTTTCCTGCACCAGGGCATTGCCGAACGCAACTTCAAGCGCCAGTTCCGCATCGCGGATCACGTCAAAGTCACCGGCGCCAGTCTCAGCAACGGCCTCTTGCATGTCGAACTGGAACGCGAAATTCCCGAAGCCATGAAGCCGCGCCAGATTGCGATCAGCGGTGTGGTGACCCAGAAGTTTTTGAAGTCGGCTTAAGCTGACAGCCAAACCCGAACCACCTAACCCTCATGCCGTGCATGGGGGTTTTTTCATGCATGCACAGCGGATTTTTGAGGCTGGTTAGTTTCGCAGATGACTGGTTTGCAGTTTTCCTGGCAAAAGATAGCTATAGAAAATACAGAACCGTGCGGTATGCTCAAGCAGGCACGCTATTAAAAAACCGCCTTTCTATAGTATGTATAGGCAGGCAATGCCTGTTAGCCTGACTACCCAGCTTTACTGTGAGCTCACAAGCCCAAGCAACCAAATCGTGCAAGCACCAATAAGGATCATCATTACAGTGCTGTGTATTCTGGCTCAGAATGTTTCGGCGTACTAACGCTGCAGCCAGTTAACGATTTCAAGATTCATGCGGTCAACCAAGCCAGCCATGCTGTAGCAGAAAAATTAGAAATGGAACTAGCACATTCAACCCCCGTCAGTACCTGGCAGCTATGGCTGCGTCAGCCGCAGCGTTGGTGGTTGCGGCGCGCCTTGTTCCAGATTCATTTGTGGAGCGGCATTGGCGTCGGGCTCTATATCTTTTTTATCAGCGTCACCGGCAGTGTGTTGGTCTATCGCAATGAGTTGTATGTGGCGGCTACCAGCGATGCCGGTTTCAAGGCGGTTTCGACGCTGATCGAGCTGCACGATGATCTGCTGGCCGGCCCCGCCGGTCGCAAGGTCAACGGCGTCGGCGCGTTTGCGGTGCTGTTGGTAGCGCTTACCGGCTTTGTGCTGTGGTGGCCGGGCCTGGCCCGGTGGAAACGCAGTTTGACTGTCCAGCGCGGCGTGGGCTGGCGGCGATTCATCTGGGACTTGCACAGCATGGTCGGCTTCTGGAGCTTTGCGTTCGTGGTGATCTTCGGGCTTAGCGGCCTTTACCTGTGTTATCCCGACACCTTCAGTGCACTGGCTGAATGGATAGAGCCGGAGACGGCACACAATGCCGGTCAGCGCGTGATGGACACCGTGCTGTACTGGCTGGCGTTTCTGCATTTCGGCCGCATCAATGGCATTGGTCTGCCGTGCAGTGAGCCGGGCTGGTGTGATCAATCGGTGAAAGCAGTGTGGGCCTTCTTCGGCATCTTGCCGGCGGTGATGTTTGTCACTGGCGCTACCATGTGGTGGAACCGGGTGTTGCGGCGCTGGTAGGTGCTGTCATATTGCAATAGCTCAGGCCAGATGCTTTGAAGATTCGCGAGTATTGGTTTTGTTACTCGAAGGAATTACGCAGTGCACACAATCAGGACATCCGCTTCTTTGATTAACTTACTGAACGAAAGGTGCAGCTATGCAAGCAAGTTACTGGCTACAAAAATGGGAGCGGGGCGAAATTGCCTTTCATGAAAGCGATACCAATCCGCTGTTGCTAAACCACATGGACCAGCTGAAGCTGGCCAGCGGCAGCCGCGTGCTGGTGCCGCTGTGTGGCAAGACGCGTGATATCGCCTGGCTGCTCGCGCAGGGCTATCGTGTGGTCGGTGCCGAACTGAGTGAGCTCTCGATCCAGCAGTTGTTCCAGGAGCTGGGTGTGGTGCCGGAGATTGTCAAAGCCGGACCCCTGCTGCATTACCGCGCTCACCACCTCGACATCTTCGTGGGTGACATCTTCGAGCTGAGTGCGGAAGTGCTGGGCCCGGTCGCTGCGGTTTATGACCGGGCTGCGCTGGTGGCGTTGCCGGCAGACATGCGCAAGCGCTACACGGCCCAGCTGCTGAACATTACCGGCGCTGCGCCCCAATTGCTGATTACCTATGAATACAACCAGCAGCTGATGGAGGGTCCGCCGTTTTCGCTGAGCCCGGACGAGGTCAGGCAACACTATGCTGCCAGCCATGCAGTGCACACACTTGCCACCCAGACAGCCGCCGGTGGTTTGAAGGGCCGGGTGACCGCGATAGAGACAGTCTGGCTGCTGAAAAAAGCGGCTCACTGAGACAGTGCCCATGCCAGGGATGCGGATGAATGGATTATGATGTGGACCACTACTGATCCTTATTCATCTGCTGCAAGGGGTGCCACCATGAAGAACGATACTGCTGTTTCGACAACTTTTAACCGCAAGGCCGTGCTACAAGCCGGCATTGCTGGCGGCGTGAGCGGTGGCGTGCTTATCTGGATCTATGAAGCACTGGTGTGGGTGGGTGTGCAACATCAGATGCCGCTGGCAGGCATTCCGCGCAACGCGACCGGGCTGGTGTTTGGCAGCGCGGTGCAGGAATCGCTGGGCTTTGGCGCCTATGTGTTGGGTACCGCCATTCATTTTTTCTTCGCGCTGGCCTGGGGCATCTTGTTTGCGCTGGTGTGGCCGTGGTTGCGGCGCCGCGGTTTTGAAGCGACCTTTGTTGCATTGTTCTACGCGGTGGCGGCATGGATCGTAATGCATGCTGCGATCATGGTCGTGTCCGACAATCATCCCGACTATTTTGACCCGGCTGTGATCATCGGTGGCTTTATGTCGCATCTGTTCTTCACGGTGCCACTGGCACTGGTTGTCAAACAGCGCCTGGCAGCTGTGTAAACAACACTATTGCCTTCAGCTCTTGTAGAGCGGCGGCAGCGCGAACTTGTCGATAGTGCCGGTGTGGTTGATGCCTTGTTTGTGCAGCGCTGCCACGCGGGCATAGAGCGCTTGCGTGTCGAAACCCTGCTGGCTGCTGGTGCCGTAAAGCGCTTGATCCAGTATGCGCAGCATGCAGCTCAACTGCTCATCACTACAGGCGCGGGCGAGTTGCTCCAGCGTCAGCAGGTCGTGATCCTTGACGGTGCCTTGTCCCCACTTGAGCAGAGCCTTGCGGATATCGGCCAGGTTGCCGTTGTCACAGGCGGTTTTTAATACCCGCAACATGGTACCGGCATCGGGCAGTGAGTTGGTGCCGGCTTTGGCGCTGCCTTCAGTCGCCGGCATGCGCACTACCGCAGGAGCCGTGCCAGTGGTTTGCGCATAGGCCAGTTGCTGGCGATTGCGCAGATACAACAACACTGTGAAGGCCCACAACACGGCAAACAGCACCGTTGTGCTGATCCATAGCGGATTGCTGCCGGCGCCGCCGGGCTCGCCGGCATTGCTACCAGCGCCCGCGGCTGTGGCCGCTGGCAGGACGCCGGGACTGATGCTGTTGGCATCCGGCGCATTCAATGCCGGCAATACCTTGATGGTGCGTGCCGGCAGCGTTGCATATTCCATGCGGTCAGCCGTGGTGTTCCACCAGGGCAGTTTCATTTCCGGCAACAAAAAGTCGCCCGGCTGCGACGCCACAATGGCCGTGCCATCCTTGCGCTTGCCGGTAACACCTTCGCTTTTGGCACTGTCTTCACGCACGGGCTGGTCAGGATAGAAACGCAGGCCGGGAATGTCCTTGTAGGTAATCGCCGGCAGCAGTGAGCTGCTCAGCCCGGCAGCGGTAACCGTGAGGTTGCGTGTTACCGCATCGCCCACATGCACGTTGTCGAGCTTGCCGGTCCAGTCCTCTTCCAGCTTGAGACTGGCGGCGGGCAGCCAGGTGAGGCCGTCGAAACTGTCAGGCTGGGCTTTGACATTGACAACATGGCTGTCGCTGGTGAGGTTGATTTCCCGCACGGCAGTGCGCGAGTTCAGGAACAGGTTGATGCCGCCGCGGCGTCCGATGGTGGCATTGAACAGCACCGGCGGAATCTTGAACTCACCACTCTTCTGCGGAAACATCACAAAACGGCGCTCGGTCACCTGGTAACTGATGCCTTTCACTGTTTCCTGGAAATTGCTGTCAGTACCCAGCTGTTGGACCACGGCATTTTCGACTTGAGGTGCGCTCAGCTGTGCGCCTTGGTCAAAGCCGATCGAGTAATAGATGCGAATGGTGTAGAGCAGCTGTTCCTGCACATAGCTGTCGGTTTTGTTGATGCTGGTGCGCAGGAAGATTTCGTCGTTGTTG
>CAINTJ010000084.1 GCA_903853385.1 uncultured Gammaproteobacteria bacterium | reverse complement strand
TTTCTGGGAAAGCGCCGACAGCGTGCCTTATCGCTGGGATATTGCCAATCCCCGGCTGGGTGATACCGCCGCCGAAGCAGTGATAAAAAATTCGGACGGGTCACTGACGATGCTGATCGTGCGGCTGAAAGTTAAAGCAGGTGTCATAACCGAAATTGAAACCATCAAAGCCAACAAGGGCGAAGCCGGCGCCTTGTGGGGTCCGGAAGTCCTGCTGGCCAAAGGCGTATCACCCGCTTTGCTGCTGTCGATTCGCGAACCTGAACGTGACTCCTACTACCGCCTGATCGCTGCCGCAGAAAGCTACTGGCGCGCCTTCCAGACCAACGGCACCCCCAACTATCACCCCGCTGATCTGCTGCCAGACACCCTGCGTTTCGAGAATGGCCTGCAAACCACTGGCGTGGTACGCAACGGCGTCTTCAACACCACTGCCAAGGGCTTCGATGAAGGCAGTTTTCTGGGTCGCAATCTGTGGGATCGCCGCTATGCCGTAGTTGATGAAGAGCGAGGCATCGTATTGTCGATGGTGCGTTTCGGCCTCAAGGAAGGAGCCGAAAGCAAAAGCACTTCCACGGCCGACAGCCGCATCGTCGGTGAATTTTTTGCGATGAAGCGTGGCTATATCCAGGAAATCCACGCGGTTTTGTTCAACGTGCCCGACTCAGCCCCTACTGGCTGGGCGTCTGACTACAGCCCGGCGCGCGGAGGCGCTGGCTGGTGACAAGCACGCACACGCAACGCATTGCCGCCTGGTATGACCGCAGCGCCAGCCAAGTACTGCGCTGGCGGCAACGCAACCATTACTACCATGATGACGTCTGTCGCTATGTGAGCTACTTGTGCGGCAGTAACCGCCGCGTACTGGAGCTCGGCTCAGGCACCGGTGACCTGCTGGCGGCAGTGCAACCTGCCTACGGGGTTGGCATCGATATCAGTGGTGCGATGGTGAAGCAGGCACAACAAAAATATCCGGCCCTGCATTTTCGTCAAGGCGATGCGCACGATCTCACCAGCCTGGAAGGCGAAGAGTTTGACGTTATTATCCTGTCGGATGTAATCGGCTTTCTTGACGATGTACAAACCTGCCTGGAGCAGGTCCACCGGCTGTGCAAGCCGCAAACGCGGCTCATCATCACCAACTACAATTTCCTGTGGGAACCAGTGCTGGTGCTGGGCGAAAAAACCGGATTGAAAATGCCGAACCCGCAGCAAAGCTGGCTGGCGCCTGATGATTTGCGCAACTTGATGGCACTCACCAATTTCCGGGTGGTGAAAACCGAGCGGCGCTTGTTATGGCCTTTTTACATTCCGCTACTGTCCGGCTTGATCAATCATATTGGCAGCCTGCCAGGCATCAATGCGGCCTGCCTTGCCAATTACATGGTGGCGCGCCCGCTGGCTGCCAGCCAAACGCAAGCAGCATCAACCACCATTGTAATTCCATGCCGTAACGAACGCGGCAACATTGCTGATGCCATCAGCAGAATGCCGGCCTTCGGCAGTCATCAGGAAATCATCTTTGTGGATGGTCACTCACAGGATGGCACTGTCGACGAAATCAAGCGTGTGATGGCCGCCAACCCCAACCATGACATCAAGCTGATGATTCAGGAAGGTCGTGGCAAAGGCGATGCCGTGCGCATGGGCTTTGCTGCGGCGCACGGCGACATCCTGATGATTCTCGATGCCGACCTCACCGTACCACCGGAAGATCTGCCGCGCTTTTACCAGGCCATGGTGCAGAACAAGGCCGAGTTTCTCAACGGCTCCCGCCTGGTCTATCCGATGGAAGACCAGGCCATGCGGCTGCTGAACCTGCTGGCCAACAAGATTTTTGCAATGACCTTTTCGTGGCTGCTCGGTCAACGACTCAAGGACACGCTGTGCGGCACCAAGGTGTTGTGGCGCAAGGATTATGAAAAGCTGGCAGCCAACCGCACTTATTTCGGCGACTTCGATCCATTCGGCGATTTCGACCTGTTATTCGGCGCCAGTAAAATGAACCTGCAATTGCTGGAAATCCCGATCCGCTACCGGGCCCGCACTTATGGTGAAACCCAGATCAGCAGGTTTCGTCACGGTTTGTTGCTGCTGCGCATGGTGATCTATGCCTGGCGCAAACTGAAAGCGCCTTAACGGCTGGCAGTGCCTTTACCGTCACGGACGGGCCGTTGATAGAGACGAAAGCCCGGGTTCACATAGCTCATGTCCATAGACGTGAACCACGCGGAAAAATCGGCACCTAACAGGAGGGGCCGGGTTTTTTCTTCGTGCACCACCACAAAACCTGCCGCCATCAATGCCTGGTAGAAATTGCTGCTGTTGTGATCAGGGTGGGCACTCCCCAGCCGCTCCATGCTGGCATAGTGGTGTTCGTGCAACAGCACGTATTCGATGGGATCTCTGGCAAAGATCGCAGCAAAATCCGGGGCTGCTTCCAGTGTGGTGGTACCGTTGCAACGGGTGTTGCTGAAGTTGGGGTTGTACATCTCCTCGGCTGCGTAGGCTTTCACCATCAGGATGCACTGATCGCGGGGTATGTTCTGGTCAACCCATTGCTGGGTCAATGCCCGCACATTGGTGCCGGCTTCCATGTGCAGGAATGCCAGCAATGCCCACAAGGTCGCCACCACCGTCACTGCCATTACCGGCGCCACCACCTTCACACCCAACTGACGCGCAGCCACCACAATGATTTCGGCAATCACCACAGCAAACAAGGGCAGCAAGGGCAGCGTATAGCGCACCACCACCCAGGAAGTCAGCGATACCATCAGCATGTACGGTAGTAGTCCACCCAGCAACAGCCAGTCG